>NZ_JAXCFK010000019.1:0-75757 GCF_056150025.1 Micromonospora aridisoli
AACCCCAAACCAACCAGAAAAACTGGCCAGCCCGAGAAACAAACTTGGCACTGGCTTATCAAGCACCCTGTTGAGTTCTCAAAGAACAACCACACACCACCAGACAACCCACCACAGCAGGCCACCATCCGGGGCACCACACCCGACCAAACCGCACCGGGCACTTTTACTACGTTACCTCACCCTCTGCGGCGAGTCAAACTGGGTTGTCCCGGTCTGTCACGCTTCAGGCGGTTCGGCGTCCGCGATCGAGCGCAGCGGCTTCCCGCTTGACTCGATCATCGGATTTGGCAGGCCAGCCGCTGCGGTTACCCGTTAGCGCGCCTGGGGCCCTGCCGGTCGTCAACCATACCCGGTCGGTTCCGCTCCACCAAATCCGCCCCTCGGCGGTTCGATCGAGCCCCACCCGGCCGCGTCCACAGAGGAGCGATCCTCGCGAACCCGGTGCCAACTCGGACCTGACCCCTAGGACTTTCGCCCTGTTTGCCCGTTCCTCGCTGGCAGAGAGAAAGTTACGCGTCCACCGAGTTGATCGTCAAATCCGCGCGATGCGGTCCCGGTCACACTCTGCTCCCAGGCTTCGCACCGACACCTCGGAGGTCCTCCAAACCAGCACCGGGCCTGCACCGTCCTTGGGCATCGGCTCAGCGCGTACCGCGGCGGGACGCCCGCCATCCGCGAAGGCCCAGCATGCCCACGGCCGTGCCGATGGCCAGCGACGCCGCGATGAGGAGGGCGTGTATCCAGAGGAAGTTGGTCGCCGGCCAGGCTCCGACAACACCGCTTGACCACGACCTGGGGTCATTCCAGATGGCCACCGCGAACCTCGGCCAGATCACCCAGGTCCAGATCCCGACCCCGGTGAGGAAGACCGCCCAGCCGCGTGACAACACCATGGTCGGCGAGTATGCCAGCGGCCGGACGGGGACGCCGACATTAGTGTCCGATCGGTACGGTGGGCGCATGACCCCGCTGCTGAGCCGCACCAACGCGGAGGCGCATCTCTACATGGACCTGCACCCGTGCGCCTGCGGGGAGGCCCGTTTCCCCCGGGACAGCGCGGTCGTGGCGCTCGATGACGGTGATCTGGCCAGCCGGTACACGGGCGCCTGCCCGGAGTGCGGCCAGCCTCGGGAGTTCGTCTTTCGATTGCCGCCCCTGGCTGCCACGGCCGGCGGCGGGTTCCGCTACGGGGGTGACGAACCGTCACAGCTGCTCGACCCGGGAGAGTGGCTGCTGGTGTCCGACGCGTACGCCGGTCAGGTCCCGGCGGAACCCGCGAGCGGCGAGGCCGGGCAGCGGGCGCGGGCCGCGCTGACCCGGGCCGTGGCCGCACTCGATGAGGTCGTCAAGTTCATCCCGTCGGGCGGCGACAGCGTCCCCGCGGACGCCTTCACCACCGACCGGGGCCGGCAGCTGCACCAGCGCGAGCCCGGACGGTTCCGGCGGGATCGACTCACCGCCGTTCGTGACGCGTACGCGGGGATGCTCCCGCGGCTTGGCTGAAGCGCCTCACTCTCCGGCTACCTCGGCCCGTCCTCGTAATTGCGAGGGTCGGTGAAGGTTCCCGGCGGCACCATCTGGGCTGGCGGTAGGTGGTCCAGCTCCACCGGGGTCAGCCGGCCGAGGAGGTACCCCATCGATCGCGCCACCCCTTGCAGCTTCCGTTCCCGGGCGGCCGACGCGGGTGGGCCGGGCGGCCCGACCAGATCCATCTCGTGCACGAAGTAGATACCCCCGTCACTCGACTGCGTCGAGATGACCAGAAGGCCACCCGAAGGGCGGGCGATCACCAGCCAGTTCGGCGACAGCCAGGGATCCCGGTGTACGCGTTGGGCGTGCACCAGGTCGAACGGCGGATACTCCGGATGCACCCCGAGCAACGGACACTCCGGCAACAGACCGAACGGCACGCCGGGGATGTGATGCTCCACCTCCGGCTGCGCCCCGTTGGTCCGGCGCAGCCAGTCCCGGTAGCTCGGCGGCAGCCGCACCCCCAGCGCAGCTTCCAGCGACTGGAGCTGCGCCTCATCGAGTTCCCCGTACGGGCGCAGCCGGGCCGGCTTCCAGAGCCGACCGGTGGGCGGATCCAGCACCTCGTTCTCGTCCACCCGGCGGACGGTGACCTTCCACTCGTCCGCACTGGCCATGTCCAGGTCCGCGAAGCGCCAGGTCTCTTCGCCAACCGGAAACGTCTCGCCGAGAGTCACCTCATGGTGCGAGGAGTCCTGGCTCCGAATCGGCATGACGATGATCTCGGCACGCACCGGCGGCCCGACATCCACCCAGCGCACCCCGAACCCGGCCGGCCCGACAGGCGCCGTCGCGTTGTTCCGGACGACGGCCACATGAGTGAACGAGCGCAACTGCCCTCCCGGCTCTTTGGTCACCACGATCAGTTGGTCAGCAACTCGCCCAGCGCCGGCCCGGCGGGCGGGCTCATGGTTGCCCGTTCTCGTAGTTTCGGGGGTCCGTGAACGTGCCGGGCGGGTGGATCTGCGCCGGAGGCAGGTGGTCCAGCTCCATCGGGGTCAACCGGCCGATGAACTCGGGCATCGACCAGGCCACCGCCCTGAGCTTCCGTTCCCGGGCGGCCGTCGCGGCCGGGCCAGCCGGGCCGACCAGGTCGAAATCATGCACGAAGTAGACGCTCTCGTTGCCCAACTCCGCCGAGACGACCAGCAACCCACTAACCGCCTTCGCGATGACCAGCCAGGCCGGTGACAGCCAGCGGTCCCGGTGTCGACGCTGGGCGTGCACCAGGTCGAACGGGGGATATTCAGGGTGGACGCCGAACAGCGGACCCGGCGGAAGCAGCGCGATCGGCATCCCGGGAATGTGGTGCGGCACCTCGGGCTGCGCCCCGTTGTTACGTCCCAGCCAGATGCGGTAGCCCCGCGGCAACTGGGCCCCGAGCGCGGCCTCCAAGGACTGGAGCTGGTTCTCGTCCAGTTGGCCGTAGGGCCGCAGCCGAGCGTGTTTCCACAGCCGGCCGGTCGGCGACTCCATCACCTCGTCCTCGTCCACCCGGCGGACGGTGACCTTCCAGTCGTGAGCGCTGGACATGTCCAGATCCGCGAAGCGCCAGGTTTCCTCGCCCACCGGAAAGGTCTCGCCGAGCGTGACCTCGTGGGCGAAGCTCTCGTCGCGCTGGAATGGCATGACGATGATCTCGGCACGCACCGGCGGCCCGACATCCACCCAGCGCACCCCGAACCGCGCCGGCCCGACAGGCGTCGTCGTGTTATTTCGGACGGAGGCCACATGAGTAAACGAGCGCACCAGTTCTCTCCCGGCTCCCTCAGGCACGATCAGGTGTCCAGCATGTCGTACAGCACCGGCTCGGCGGGAAGCGCGAAACCGAGCACGTCGCGGGCGATCCGTTCGGCCTCCGCACGATCCACCGGTGCCGGCGTCGCTTGCCCCGGCACCAGGCCGCTGGCAGTCCAGTGCAGCGCGCGTCCCGGGCCGCCGACCTCGGACACCATCAGGCCAGCCACGCTACCGTCCCCGGCGAGCAACGCGAAGTAGCTGATCGCGTACCGTTCGTCATCGAGGTGAGTGCGACCAAGAGTGCGCGGTGGTGACACGGGCTTAGCCAACGAGACGGGCTGATCGATCAGCGGGGAGCCCGGGCTCGGAACGGCCAGCGGCGGGTTGACGATTTCCTCGGCGGACGATCGGGGCGACGGCACGGACGGCTGGACGTTCGCTGCGGGGCCACCGGCCGCCGAAGGGGACGGCGGACCGCCAGGCGGTGACTGCTCCAGGTGCGCGCACCAGTGCTGCATCAGGTCAAGAAATGCACGCACCGGCATCGGTGGTGGGTGCTTCCGGTTCCAGGGGTTACGTAGCTGCACCTGGCCGTCCCGCACCGCGAGGATCTCGTAGACGTGTTTTTCTTCAAGTCCGTAGGGCAAGGTGGTACGCCCGGGATAGCTGTCCATCGGCCACGTCGCGATGGTGATCGGGCTGCCGGCCGCGAGCAGGGCCGCCAGTTGACGCTCGACCGCCGCCTCTCGCCCCGGCGTGCCATCGAGGAGCGTCTGCCGGGCCGGCAGGCCGGTGAGCTGGGTGAGCAGCTCGGCCTGCATCAGAGTGGTACTGCCCACGTTGAGCCGCCCGTAGCCCATCGGAGCGGCACGGTGCGGGTCGTCCTTGCTCTCCCACCCCCGCCACTCGCGCTGCCACTGCTCGTGCCGCTCCTTGGTCCAGGTTCGATCCACCGCAGCGAGCGCCTTCTCCAACACCGCCACCCACCCGACGCCGACTTCTGACTGGTCGGCGTACGCGGCCCAGGAACTGCCGGCATGAACTGGGACGTCGGGTCGCACATTGATTCGGATGCGCCGCCCGGTCGCCGCCGACTCGTCTCCGCGCAACACGCTCTCATGCAGCAGGACATCCACGGTGCCGTCCGGTTTCGGCTCGAACAGCTGGGGGATGCTCTGCGGTCGATGTCCGGCGAGGGCCGCCATCGTGGCCAGCATCCCGCAGTCGCCCAGTACGCCCTGCTGCACCTGATTCTGTCCGGGCGGGCCGTCGAAGAGCGGTGCCGGCTGGCCCGTTGCGGGGAGCAGGGGGCGACCGTACTCGATCGGATAATCGGGGTCTGGGTCGGGCAGGGTCACCCGGTCGGCCATCACGGCGACCTCGCCCGCCGTCACCGTCGGGGTGACCTCGGCCTCGGCGGCCGGGTCGGGTGGCATCATCGCCTGCAGCGCCTCGGTCAGCGCCGTCGGCACCAGTCCCATCCGCCGTGCGTCGGACAGGTAGTGGAAGCTGTGCGTGGCGAGCACGGCCACGGCGGCAGGATTCGACCCGTACTCGACGTTGAACGCGGCGTAAGTCCGCGTCCGGTCCTCGTCCAGCAACGCCTTCCGGCCGGCCGGGGTGTTCAGGTCGTACGCGGGCGCCGACCTCTCGAGAGTGAACTCGGGGGCGCCGTCGAGGGTGTAGGGGCGCAGGTCGAAGCGGCCGGTCAGGTCGACGTACACACCCTCGGTGGCGAGTCGGTCGGCGAGTCGTGGGTCGACCTGACGGACCTGGTCCAGCAGGTTCGGCGGCAGACCGATGACCTGCCCGGCCAGGGCGGGCATTCGGGGCAGGGAGGACTGGCTACGCTCCCCGTGAACGGCCAGCTCACGCAGCTTCGCGGCCAGCTCGGCGGCGGGCGGCGGTTGGAAGTCGGGAGCGAGCCGGGCGCGATAGTCGATCGCACGGAACCGCTCGACCGCCGTCTGGTCGGGTTTGAAGGCCAGGGCATCCGCCACCGCCTCCGGTGTGATCACCGGCAGGCTCAGCTGCATCACGTGGGTCCACACGTCAGTGGGCAGGACCGCGAGGCGGGCGGCTGCGTCGGGCGTACCCCAGCGGAGGCCCAGCCGGTCGACCAGGGTGTCGATCTCGGCTCGCAGGGCGAGCCGGGCGGCGGTGTCGGCCTGCGCGTACCAGGCGGCCATCAGGCGCAGCTCGGCCACCCTGCCCCGGTCCCGGACCGACAGGCCGCCCGGATCGATCGGTGCCTCGGCGGCGCCCTGGTCGAAGAGCCCGGCCCTGGCCTCGTTGTTCTCGTGCCGGGCCAGCAGCTCCGCGGTCTCGTGCGCCACCGCGCGGTCGACCGCCATGTCTCCGGCGCGGTCGGAGACGGTGAGGGTGAAGGTGCCGTCCAGGTTGCGGATGGTCTGCGCCACGACGCCGTCGGCCAACGGGGCGGCGGTGACCCGGACTCGCAGTGGCTCCGTACCGGTCGCGCGCAGCTCGAAGGCCTCGGGCCCGACCGCCACGACCTGTTCCGCTCCGATCTGCTCCGCCAGGGTCGGTAGCACCGTTCGGGCCCGGTCCACCACGGCCGGCATGTCGGCGGCCGGTCGACCCTGACCGTGGAACGCCGAGCCGGGCAGCGCCGTCACGGTGCTACGCGCCAACTCGACGTGGGCGTACCAGGGGCTCATCAGGTCGAGGAAGGCGCGCAGCGGCATCGGCGACGGATGGCTCGAATTCCACGGGTTGCGCAGCTGCACCTCGCCGTTCGCCACCGAAACGATCTCGTACGCGTGCCCCGCGACCAGCCCGTACGGCGGCTTGCCGCCCGGTTGGGCCGCGTAGGCGGCGGCCGGCCGGGTGCCGGTGATCAGCGGGCTGCCGGCGGCCAGCAGGGCCGCCAGCCGCGCCTCGGCGTCGGCCTCCCGACCCGGTGTCGGGTCGAGTTCACTGACGCCGGTCGGCAGGCCGGTGAGCTGGCTGAGCAACTCCGCCTGCACCAGGCGGCTGCTGCCGTTGTCCAGTCGGGCGTAGCCGAGCGGAGCCGCCTGGGCGGCGTCCACGCCCGGTCGGGCGGTCCATTGCTGCTGCCACTGGTCGTGCCGTTGCTGCGTCCAGGTACGGTCGATCGCCGCGATCGCCTTCTCCAGCAGCGACGCCCAGGACGCGCCGACCGTGGACTGGTCGGCGTACGCGCTGTGGCCGTTCGAGTTCGGGTGCAACGGCACGTCGGGGAAGACGGTCACCCGCAGCTGACGGCCGGTCGGCGTGATCGTGCGGCCGGGTCCACTTGTTTCGTGCAGCACCACGTCGACCGAGCCGTCCGGATTCGGGTGGAACATCCGCGCGACGGTGTCCGGCAGGTGACCGGCGACCGAACCGATCACGGCGATCATGCCGCAGTCGCCGAGCGCGCCCTGCTGCACGTCCTCCCGCTTCGGTGGCCCGTCGAACAGTGGCGGCGGCTGCCCGGTGCGAGCGTCCAACGCCGGCCCGTAGACCGGACCAGGCTGGCTGGCCGACTCCGGCGGCAGGGTCACCCGGTCGGCCGCGACCCGGATCTCTGCGGACGACTCCTGGGTCGCGGAGTTCTCCACGGTGGCGGCGGTGGTCGTGGGCGCCGGAGTGATGCTGCGCAGGGCCTCGGTCAGGACGTCCGGCACCAGGCCCATCCACCTGGCGGTTCCCTGGTAGTGGAAGTCGTGTCCGGCGAGCAGGGCCGCCGCCTGGTCACCACGGAGGCTGCGCAGCGCGGCCCGAGCGCGCTGCCGGTCCTCGTGCAGTTGGGCGCGCCGCCCGGCCTCGCCGGTCAGGTCGAACGCCGGGCGCGCGGCGCCGAGATCGACGGCGGGCACGCCCGGCACCATGTACGGGCGCAGGTCGTAACGGCCGGTGAGGTCGACGTAGATGCCCTCGGTGGTGAGCCGGTCGGCGAGTTGCGGATCCACCGCCCGGATCCGGTTGAGCTGGGCCTGCGGGATGCCGACGATCTGCCCGGCGAAGGCGGGCATCCGCGGCATACCAGACTGCGCGTGTTCGGCCTCGGTCGCCAGTTCCCGCAGCCGGGTGTCCAGGTCAGCCTGCTGGGGCACCTGGAAGTCCGGCGCCAGCCGGGCCCGGTAGTCGATCATCCTGATCCGCTCGACCTCGGTGAGGGTGGCGGCACCCGCCAGCACCGTGGAGACCGTTTCGGGCGTGATCGAAGGGACACTGAGCTGCATCAGGTGCGCCAGCACGTCGCGTGGGATGAGTGCCCACCGCGACCGGACGTCCGGGTCGCCGACGCGTAGGCCGAGGTGACCGGCGAGGGCGTCGATCTCGGCGCGTACGGCCGGTCGGGCGGCCGGGTCGACGTCGGCGTACGTGGCGGCGAGTAGCCGGATCTCCGCCATCCGCCCTCGATCGTGGGCGGTCAGTCCGGCCGGATCGATCGGGCCCTGGACATTGCCCGGGTCCAACGGGCCGACCAGCGCCCGACCGGACTCGTGCAGCGCCACCAGTTCGGCGACCTCGTGCGCGAGCGCCCGCGCCACCACCTGGTCGGCGGCCCGGTCGGAAACGGTGACGGTGAAGGCGCCGTCCGGGTCACGGCTCGACCGGGCCACCAGACCGTCGCCCAACGGGCCACTGGTGAGCCGTACGGTCAGCGGGTGCTGCCCGGCCGAGCGGATCTCGAACAGATCCGGTCCGACCGCGACCACCGCGTCCACCTGGGCGTACGGGGCGATCTGCGGCAGCGCGGACCGGGCCAGATCCAGCACCGCCGCCGGGTCGGCGACCGGTCGGCCCAGACCGTGGAAGGTGGAGCCCGGAACCGCACCGGCAGTAATCGAGTCACCCGCGGCATCGGCCCGGTCGGGGCCGAGGCCCTCGCCGCCACCCACAACCTGCCCGCGCTGCGTTACGTCTGACGGCGAGTCCAGCGGTGCGGAACCGCCGCCGTCCGGCGAAGGCGCGGCCGGAGTGCCCTCGGACCGGGTCAGACCGTCGGATCCACCTCGGGCCACACCTGGCGACCCTTGATCCTGCCCTCGCGTCGCGCCTGCGCGTACTCCTCCATCACCCGACGCGGTGGCAGGCTGGTGTGCGCTGTGATCACTCCCGACCGGTCGATGATGTAGCTCCCCTGGCCCACGTGCATCCCCGAGGCCCGCTCCTGCTCCGAGAGTCTCTCCCGGGCCAGCCAGCCGAACTCGAACTCCCGAAGCACTATCGGATTCCGGGTCCGCAGCAGCCGGCTGATCAATGTCAGCGCCTCGTCCTCGGTCAACTCGCCCCTCTCCGTCAGGCACCATCATCGCCCAGAGGGCGTGGGTTTCCCGCACATCGGCGGCCGGCATCTCCGTCGACGTCGTCCCGGTCTGCGGATCCCACCACACCGGGGCGTCGGCGCCTGCCGGAAAGACGATCACGAAGGCGTGTGAGCCGTCGACCTCGGGTTGGCCGGCCTCGTCGAGGACCACGTTCCCGGCCGGGTCGAGGAGCAGCCAGTCCGCCACCACCAGCGCGGAGGCTCCCGGGCCGGCCTCCGCCACCTGCCGGTAGAGGTCCGCGTACTGGGCGGCCACCGCGTCGGTACGGGCGGACAGGTCCGTCGGCAGATTGCCGGTACCGCCGAGCCACTGCCCGCCGATCCAGGCTTCGGCGCGCTCCAGCCCACCCCGCTCACCGGAGACGCGGTCGATCGAGCCGTCCTCGAATCGGTCCGCCCAGCGCGGCACGGACACCTGCGGGTCGCCGTGGAAGCTGGCCAGTGCCGCCAGCGACGAGTCGAGGCAGTTGTTGGCGCGACCGGGCTGCTCCGGTCCGCCGTCGTTCACCAGCAGTCCGTACGGGTGAGTCGACGGATCCGCGAAGACCGCGTACCCCTGCGGGGTGGCGAGGCTCGCCGCGAGATCGTCCTGGAAGCGTGGGTCCTCCAGCGGTGCCAGCTCACCCGGGCCGAACCGTCGGCTCTCCGGCAACGACGGGCCAGCGGCGGCGGTGATCGAGCCGTCCGTCGATACGCTGCCGTCATGGCCACGCCCGCCGACCTCTACGCCGCCATCCTCGCCGACCCCGACGACCTCGACCTGCGAAGGCGCTACGCCGACGCCATCGAAACCGCCGACCCCGAACACGCCGCGCTGATCCGCCTCGACCTCGCCGGAATCCGCAATACCCGAGAGATCATGCTGCTGCACCGGCGGATCCACCCGCGCCTCGCCGATCCCGTCGCCCACCTGCTCGTCGACTGGCGGATCCGCAATGGCCTGATCGAGTCGGTCACCATGGCCGCCCGCACCTTCATCGACCACGGCGACGAGATCTGGGCCCACCACCCCGTCCGCCACCTGGTCCTGGTCGAAGCCGCCGGACTCATGCCGGACGTCGCCCAGGTCACCTGTCTCAACCGGCTGGTCGCCCTCGACCTGCGCGGAAACCCGATCGGCGACGACGGGCTCGCCACGCTGGTCGGCTCCCCGCACCTGGGCCGGTTGCGCTGGCTGGGCCTGGCCCGTTGCGGCATCAGTGCGGCCGGAGCCGAGGCCCTGGCCGCCTCCCGCAACCTGCCCGCCCTGCGCTACGTCGACCTGCGACGCAACCCCGTCGAGGTCACTGCCCGGGGCCACGGACAGGACATCGACGGGAAGCCCATGTCGGTCGAGATGCCCCCGCTCGGGCAGGAACTGATCGCCCGGTACGGAGCCCTGCCCTGGCTCGACGTCCAATGGGGATGGCACTGGCTCGGTGTCGGCTGGGAGGAGGTCTGAGGACGGCTCGGACCGGGATTGAGGGGACGTCGAGGTCGGATCGGCACCGGCGGTGACCGGGCCGTCCGTCGATACGCTGCCGTCATGGCCACGTCCGCCGACCTCTACGCCGCCATCCTCGTCGACCCCGACGACCTCGACCTGCGGCGACGCTACGCCGACGCCGTCGAAGCCTCCGACCCCGAGCACGCCGAGCTGATCCGCCTCGACCTCGCCGGCGGGAGTACCCCACGACGTCTGCTGCTCCGGCAAAGAGTCGGGCCACGGCTCGCCCGGCCGGTCGCGCATCTGGTCGACGGCTGGCGGCTGCGGCGCGGCTTCGTCGAGTCGGTCACCATGCGCGCCGGCGCCTTCCTCGACCACGGGATCGAGGTCTGGCGTACCGTTCCCGTCCGTCACCTGGTGCTGACCGATGTCGCCGGACACACCGCCGACATCGCCGCCTTGCCCCTGCTGGGGACGCTGGTCGGACTGGACCTGGGCGGAAATCCCATCGGCGACGCCGGTGTGCGGCACCTCGCCGGTTCCGGTTGCCTGGGCCGGCTGCGCTGGCTCGGCCTGTCCCGTTGCGACATCGGTGCCGAGGGGGTCGAGGCGCTGGCGGCCAGCCGCAACCTCCCCCGGCTGCGCTACGTCCAGTTGGACCGCAACCGGGCCGAGATCCTGCCGTACGGCATCGGCCAGGACATCGACGGCAGGCCGACCTGGGTCGAGGTGCCCGCTCTCGGGCAGCGTCTCCTCGACCGGTACGGACCGCTGCCCTGGCTCGACGTCCGCTGGGCCTGGGAGGGTCCCCCGAGATACGACGACGTCTGAGGCGTCCGGGCCGGCCGGGGGACCGGGCAGGGTCGGGCCGTCGCTCGTGGCTGCCGGCGGTCCCGGTCGGTTGGCCTCGGCGATCCGCTGAGCATGGAACCGGATGCTGGGTGCGATGCCCCGGGAATCGGCCGGTAGGGCCGCCGCCTGGCGGCGGATCGCCCCCTCCACCGTCTCGTCGACCCTGCTGATGACCGGGCCGGCCACGCTCGCCGCCCCGAGAACGCGCAGCTGACCACTGTCGTCTCGCAGTCCCAGCACGTCGGCGGGTCCTACCGGTTCGGTGGCCAGCCCTTCGATGGGGGCGAGGTCCATGTCGGGCAGCAGGTCGGCGACACCGCCGGGGAACTCGGCTGCCTGGCCGATCGAGAGCACCACCCGGTCGTACGTCTGTCGGCTGCCGTCGGTGAACTCCACCTGGAAGCCACCGTCGACGGTGTGCCGGAGGCTGACGATCTCCCGCAACGAACGGTCGACCTGGCTCTGCACCGTGTCGGCGTAGGCACCCACATCGGGCAGCGTGTTCCGCCGGTTGTAGCCACCCCCGAAGCTGTGCCGCAGGCGTGCCTCCGCGTCCTGGACGGGATCACCGGTGAGCTGGTCGGGCGGCGGATCCATCGCGCGGGCCGACCAGTCGACGCTCGCGGCGGCCGAGGCCACGGCCTGCTCGATGTCCCACGCACCGGACGCGCCCGCACCGAAGACGAGCACCCGGTCCCCGGGACGGTAGGCGTCGGCGAGGTTCTGCCCGCCGAAGTCGACCGGCGGCGCGGACGGCCGGGGATCACGGAAGGAACCGTCCGGAGCGAAGCCCAACCGGGCCCCGACCTCGGCCGGCACGGCACCAACGTCCACGGGCGTGCCGTCGGGGTCGGAAACCTGGCCGGTCGTGACGTCCACGGTGTACCCGGAGGTCGGATCGACCACCAGCGGATCGGTGGGCCGCCCGCTCAGATCCGCGAGCAGCGGCAGGTCCGACCGGTTCGTGCCCGGTCCACCCAGGACCGCTCGTACGGCCGGCGGCAGGGTCTCCGGTGCGATCGGGTTGCCGTCCGGGTCATGGAACGCCGCCGCGCTGGCGGATCGTTCGACGCGGTAGCCGGTGGTCGGGTCGACGTAGCTGCCGGTGGCGTTGGCCGGGACACTCGGTACCCGGGACGGCCCCGGCCCACTGGCGATGTCGACGGAGGTGGTGTAGAAGGCCCGGCCGTTGACGGTCACTCGGAAGTTGGCGCCGTCGGGCCAGCCCGTGGCGTCGGCCGGTCGGGGCGTGATCGAGGTCGCGGTGCCCTGGTAGGTCGGCATGCCGGAGAGCGCACGCGCCGCGCCCACCGCGTCGGCGAACACGTCGGAGGGGGTGAACTGGGTGCCCTCCTCGGCCAGGTCACCCGGCTGGAACGGCAGGCCGGGGATCTCCAGTTCCGACGGGACCTGTCCCATCAGCAGCGCCTGGCGTTCCGCCCACGGGTCGTGTCCCTGCGAGATGCAGAGCACCGGCGGCAGGCCGTGGCCGGCGTCGGCGGAAGCCCCCATGGTGACGAAGTCGGCGGTCGCGGCCCAGCCACCACCGATGACGAGTCGGTCGAAGACGTGGTCGGGTGCCACGCCCAGGGTCGCGTCCACCCGGGTGGTCAGCGCGAGGTCGGCCTGGTCGCGCAGTTCGGTGGCCTGCTGTGCCCAGGCCCGAGCCTCGGCCCGGACCGCCGACTGGGCCGCTCGGATGTCCGCCACGAGCTGCCGCCCGTCGCTCTGCGCGAGCCCGATCAGGCTGTCGATCTCGGCGGCGATCGGACCCAGGTGGTGGCGGATCAGGTCGAGGCGGGCGCGGGCCGCCTCCGGCCCGACGACCGGCGTGTTGCTGCCGAGCCCGTGCACGAGGTGCGCCGGTTCCTGTTCGAGCAGGCCGGAGGCGACGAGCAGGCTCAACGCCTCGGCGCGTAGCTGACCGGCGGTTCCCGGATCCGTGACGGTGGCGCTGTCGGCGAGCACCACCCGCAGCTCGGCCAGCCGGCCGATGTCCCGCGCGGTCAGTACGCGGGTGCCGTCGCCCTCCGGCCGGGCCCCTTCGGCGAGTGCGGTGGTGGCGTCGAACCGCAGCCCTTCGGACCGTTGCTGGGCGACGGTGTCCACCTCGGCGAGCGCCGCCGCCACCGCCCGCCGGACGTGGTCCGGGTGGGCGCTCGTCGACACCTCCACGACGGCCCCGTCGGAGGTGTAGCGGATGGTGGCCACCGGCACGACCGACGCGTCGGCCGCAGCCGGGGTCAGTTCGACGCGCACCGGATAGGGGCCGTCGAGGGTGGCCAGGGTGACCGTGGCGGTGGCCGGGTCGGCACCGGCCCCGTCGGGCAGTGGTCCTGCGGACAGTGCCGCCTCGACGGCGGTCGCGGTACGCCCGGGGTCGGGGTCGAGCAGCGCGCCACCGAAGGTCGTACCGGATGCTGCCTGCCGCAGGTCGGGACCGTCGGGGTCGGCCACGGGACTGGAGTGGCCCGCCACCGGCGGTGGCCCGACCCCCGCGGCCGTTTCGTCCGGCGCCGTCAGGCCGTCGGTTCCTCCGTCGGCCAGACCTGTCGACCCGTCATCCGGCCCTCCCGGCGGGCCTGCGTGTACTCCGTGATCAGCAGCGGTACCGGCAAACTCATCTGAGCGGTGATCACTCCCGTCCGGTCGATGATGTAGCTCCCGTGGCCCAGTTGCCTGCCCTCCGCCCGTTCCTGTGGTGACAGCTGCTCCTTCGCCAGCCAGCCGAACTCGAACGGGTGCAGCTCGATCTCGTTCGCCGTGCCCAGCAGGCGTCTGATCAACGTCAGCGCCTCGTCCTCCGTCATCGGAAACCCTTTCCGCCGTGATCTCCATCGACCACAGCGCATACGTCTGAGCCAGGTACGCGGCCGGGGGCTGCGGCCACGTCGTCCCCCGTTGCGGATCCCACCAGACCGGCCCGTCGGCCCCCTCCGGGTACACCAGGACGAAGGCGTGCGAATCCTGAACCTGCACGTGTCCCCGGTCCAGGACGAGTTCACCGGTGCGGGGATCCGTCCTGACCCATTCGGCCACGACGAGGGCCGCCGAGCCGGGACCGGCCGCCGCGACACGCTGATGAAGCTGCGCGTACTGGTCGGCCACCGCCGCCGCGTGCTCGGCCGGTGTGGTGGGCAGCCCCTCCGACCCACCTGACCATTCGACGCCGAGCCACTCCTCGGCTCGGTCGAGTCCACTCGCCTCACCGGTCACGGTCTCGATCGAGCCGTCCGGGCGGATGTCCGCCCAGCGGGGGAAGGAGACCCGGGGGTCGCCGTAGAAGCTGGACAGCGCCGAGAGCGAGCAGTCCAGGCAGTTGTTGGCGCGACCGGGCTGGTTCGTCCCGCCGTCGTTGACCAGTTGGCCGTACGGATGCGTCGAGGGGTCCGCGAACACCGCGTACCCGTCGGGGGTGCGCAGGCTCCGTTCGACGTCCCACTGGTGGCTCGGATCCTCCAACGGCGCCAGTTCACCCGGCCCGAGCCGCCGGGTCTGCGCCAGCCCGTGGTCGGTGTCGAGCGGCACCGACGAGGACGGATCGACGGTCAGGCCGCCGAGCGGCAGATCTCCGTCAACTCGACCTCCGTCGGCAACGGCTCCGTCGCGAAGTGCGCCACCTGGCGCTCGGCCGTCGCCCGGTCGACCTCCTCGATCTCGTGGCGTTCCGGATTCGCCCACAGGATCGCCGCCGCCACGTCCGGACGGAACGTCCACGCCTGCCGCTGCCGGTCCCAGGTCACCGCCTGGGTCGGGCCCGCGCTGTTCGCCTCCGCGATCAGGTTTACCGGCGGGCCGGCCGGATTGTCCGGTCTCCGAAGGAGGAAGTAGCCGAACGTCAGCGGTGCCATGCACGCCCCCCATCAGGTCAGGGTCCAGACCCGGCAGGTCGGACACGGCCAATCCTCGCGCGGCGAGCACGTCGGCGAACGTGAGCCCCTGCTGTCCGAGCCAGTCGAGGTACGACTCCCGAATACTCGCCTGACGCGGCGAGCCCATCCACTTTGCGAAGCTGGTGTCCTTCGGCGTGTCGAACCGGGCGCTGTCCATGCCCCCCGGCATGCTCGCCGCGATGCCGTAGGCCCTGTTGACGGCCAGGATGTCGAGGAACGCGTGGACGCGGGCGGCCGGCGACTGTGCCGGATCGCGCATCACCTCGTACTGGTCGTGCGTCTGCTTGCCGACGTTGTAGCTGGTCGCGGTCGGGAACTGCAGCTCGAAGGTACGCCCGGACGGTGCCGTCAGCGTGCAGTTCAAGCCGAAGAACCGGTTTCCCGGATGCCAGAAGTTCTTCAGGTCGGTGACCTGGTAGCCCTGCGCCTCCAAGGTGGACAGCAGCGCGTCCACCGCCGGCCCGTACGCCTCGGACTCCGGTCCCCGCACCGAGAACCGCACCACGTCGTTGACGGTGTCCAGGGCCGAACCGATGTCGTACCCGAGTGGTTCCAGCTCGGTGCGGTACTTGCGGGCCAGAGACTCGGCACCCTTGACGCGGTGCTGTTCGCCGAGCGTGCTCAACGCGTCCGCACCGGTCAGTCCGAGCTGCGCGTTCACCTCGGCGTTCACGCTGTGCAGGTCGGCCAGGATCTGGTCGGCGTCCGTCCGCGCCTCGGTCAGGACGTCGAGCAGGGTGGCCCGGTCGGTGTCCGGGAGCCCGTCCAGGTAGGGACTTCCGGCGGGATCACCATCGGGTGCGGCGTCGGAGTCGTTCAGTCCGTCGGGTCCGGGGTCGGCCAGACCTGCCGGCCGGTGGTCCGGCCCTTCCGTCGGGCCGCCGCGTACCGTTTCATGATCAGCGGTGGCGGCAGGCTGGGATGCACGGTCACCACTCCCGTCTGATCGATGATGAAGACCCCCTGGCCCAGTTGCCGGCCCTGCGTCCGCTGCTGCGGGGAGAGCGTCTCCTGGGCTGCCCAGCCGAACTCGAACGGGAACACCGCCACCGGGTTGTCCGTCCCCAGCAGCCTGGTCATCAGCTGCCGGGCTTCCTCCCTGCTCATCGGCATGGGCGGGCTGCACCTCCATCGACCCCAGGTCGCCTTCAGGTGTCGGACTACCCGGCGTGGGGTCCGAGCGGCTCGGGTCGACGTCGGCAACGGGACGGCCGGCCGGGTCGGTGTTCCGGTCCCGTCCGTCCGCCGATGGGTCCGCGGTCGAGGCCGGCGGAACCGGAGCCGGTGGGCTGACTTCGGGCGCGGACCTGTGCACCGGATCGCCCTCGGCATCCAGCACGATCGACCAGACGCCATCCACCCGTGCGGCATGTGGCGGCACGCTGTCGGAAATCAATTGATTCTGGCCGTCAAGCCAGATGATCGTGCCTTCATGGTTGACGGCGTTCCAGGTGTGTGCGCCAGTTCCGTCAGCCCAACTGGTGACAATCAACGCGGCGGATCCCGGACCCGCCGCCCGGAGAGCCTCGGCGACGGCGTCCAGCGCGGTTGTTCCGGTGCCCTGATGGGTGAAGGGCGCCCCGAGTGCTTGCTCCTGCCGGGCCGTGCTGCCGGTCTCGACCCTGGCCGAGGGCGCGGCTGGTGCCGCGACCTCGGGCCGACCGAACCAGGCGGACAGGACGGAGAGTCCGACGTCGGCGCAGTTGTTGTCCCGGCCGGCCACGGTTGGCCCACCGTCATTGATCAAATTCGCCCACCGGCCGACGCGAGGATCAGGGTGGACGACCGGACGCCCCGTGCCTGCGTCCCGAGGAACGGCTGAGTCGAGGGCGTCCTGATCAGCCTGATCCGGAGGCACCAGGCCATCCGGCCGACCGTATGGCCGGAACTGGCTCAACGGCGGCCCATTTCCCACCATGCCCGGTACAGACGGCTGGTAGACGCTGACGTCCCGTTCCGGGTCGGTAATCGGTTCAACGTTCAGCTGCGGCAGGACATGCGCACAGGAGCTGCACGGTGGCCGATAGTGCCCGAGGTCGTAGGCAACCTTATTGGAGAAAGCGGGCTTGATCTGGTGCGTGACGATCTTGGCGCCTTGGAGAGCGTCCAGCGCATACTGCTCGAAACTGCCTGGTTCGCCCGCCTCCCGCCACTGCTGCTCAAGCAGGTAGAGCTGATCGGAGACCAGGGCCACCTCGGCGCACTTGCCGTGTCCTTTCCCTGCACCCTTACCAAGTGCGGCTGCCGTTCGATCGAGCGCGGCCTGGGCGAGCGGATGGACGGCCGGTTGGGTGGCCGGGTTGGTGCTCTTGTCGGCGGTCATGCTGGTGTGCGTCGTGATGTCGCCGTTGGGCATCAGCAACGCGCCGGCCATGCCGGGCTGCTTGCCCTTGGATACCGTCCCCGCCTTGACCTCTCTGCGGACGGTCTCGGCCAGCGTCCGTGACGCCTCGATCAGGACGCGTTCCGCCTCTGGACCGTTGGGGTCGCCGTCCACCGACGTCGGGTTCAGGTGCCAGCTGTGGGTACCGCGGCCGGTCGGCCCCTCCGAACGCTTGAGGGTCTGCGGGTCGACCCGACCCGTCTCGGCGCGCGGCGTGGTCGGATCGCCGTGCAGGGTCCCGGTACTGGTGGGCACCGGGACCACGACCGGTCCGTCGGCGGTCCGCTGAGCGGGATCGGCCCGGTCCGAGTTCGGATCAATCTCGGTGTCGGGAGCGGGAGTGGCGTCCGGAGAGGCCGTCGTCGGCTCGATGCCCGCCGTCTGTGCCGGCACCGTCGGGGCGAGCGCGTCGACCGGGGTACGCGGGTCCGGTCGGCCGGGGGACGGCGCTGGCTGGGCCTGGCTGTCCTGCGTGTTCGCCGGTACGCCTGGCTGTTGGGGGGACCCGACCTGCTGGGTGGTGGAACTGGCGGGCTGGGCGGGGTTGGCCGTGGTCGGGTTGGCAGCCGGAGCGAGCGAGATCGAGCCTGCCGTGTTCGCCGCCGCGGGATTGACGACGGGCCCGACGGTTGTTCCTCGGCCGGCGGTGGGCTGCGTGGTGGTGTTCCCGGTGGCGGGCGTGGTGTTCGTGCCGGTCGTCGGCGTGCCGGTGGCGGTCGACGTCGCGGCGTTGGGAGTGCTCGCAGGCTGCGGGCCGGTCGCGGCGGGTGTGCCGGTCGCGGGCACCGGGTTCGCCGGGGCGGTAGGGCCGGTCGGCGTCGTGTTGCCGACCGGCGCCCCGACCACAGGTGCGGCGGGCGGCGCGGCCACCGGGGTCATCCCGGGCAGCACGGCGGGTGGCGCGTCCGCGGTGACGGACGGACTTCCCGTGTCGACCGGACCGGCGTCGGTGCCGTCACGCATCGGGGTGTCGGTCACCGTGCGGCCAGGCCCAGTGGTGGCGTCGCCCGGCGGGCTCGTGGTGACGCCGCCGGGCGGGGTCGTGGTGGCTTCCGTTCGCGGTCCGGCAACCTGTCCGCCGCCGGTCTGGTCCGTCGCCCCGCTCGTCGTCCGGTCGCTGGCGCTGGCTTCGGTGTCGACGGCGGTCCGGACGGTGCCCGGCGCGTCGGTGACCGGTGCACCCCGGCCCTCCGGCGCGCCGGCCTGGCCGTTGCTGTCGGCATCTCCGACCCGGGTGCCGTCGCTCGGCAAGCCGTTCGGGTCCGTGCCCACCACGTCGGCCGGCACACCCGCCAGACTCCCCGTGGTGCCGTCAGCGCGCGACACGCCGTCGGTCGTGGCCGGCTCACCGGTGGGGGTAGCACCATCCACGGTCGGTGTGGCGGCAGCGTCGCCGGTCGGGGACACCGGAGCATCCACCGACGGAGGCGTGAGGCTGATCGAGCCGGCTCCGCTGCCCGGGACCGTGCCGGTGCCGTTCTGCGTGGTGCCACCACCCGTATCGGTCGTGCCGGCACCGGAGGTACCGCCCGCCCCGCCCGTGTTTCCGGCACCGTCCGAACCGGACCCGCCAGCGCTCGTCCCGCTGTCGCCACCGGAGGCGGCCGAACCCCCACTGGACGCCGAGCCCGCACCGCCACCGGCCGAGCCGGCACCGGACGTGGAACCACCGGTCGCGCCGGCACCTGCGCCATTGGTACCGCCGAGGTCGCCGAGGCCGTTCGCACCCCCGGCACCGAGGCCCGGGCCGAGCCCTCCCGCAGCGGGCCCGGCACCGGGCGCGAGGTCGATCCCCATCCCGCCGAGGGCCAGGTTGGTGCCCCGAGCCATCAGATTGCCGGTGGCGCCGCCGGCGAGGGTCGCGCCGGTGCGGCCGGCACCGCTGGCGAACCCGCCCAGGAAGGCATCCGCGCCCGGCATGGCCCACTGCCCGTTGACCGTGCCGTTGGCGAGGACGCTGGCGGCCGGAGAGATGATCGCGTTCTGGGCACCGGAGGTGAGGCTCCTGCTGCCCCAGCGAACCATGCCGCTGCCTCGGAACGAGAGCTGCGACGGGCTGAACGAGAACGGCATGCGGGGTGCCGCCCGCCGACCGGCCCAGTTCATGCCGGTACCGAGCACCGCGCCGTAGGCACCGCCCACGCCGGCGGTGAGAGTCCGGGCGCCGTCCCACTGCCGTCGCTCGCCCTTGTGCATCTGGTATGCCTGGGCACCGACGTCGATGATCAGCTCTTCGCCGATCTCTTCCAGCAGTTCGCGGCCGAGACGGTTCAGACCCTGCCGGAAGCCCTGGCTGGTGACCGCCTGTCCGATCCGGGTGCCGGCCAGCCGCAGGGCCGCCCGCATGCCGGCCCGGGTGAGCAGTTGCCGGCCCATCTGGGCGATCAACCGCCGGAAGGCGATCGTCACCGCCTGCCGACCACCGGCCAGGATGCCCGGGATGGCACCGGCCGAGACCCCGCCCAACCAGGCCATCAGAAGCGCGACGAAGACCGCGATGACGGTGATGATGACCGCGATCAGCACGGTCAGCTTCGCGTACTCGATCTCCAGGGCAGCCTGGTCACAGCCGGCGGCGTACGCGGCGGAGATTTCCTGGATCAGCGGCAGGCCGGTGTTCGGATCGACACCGATCTGGTTCCACAACCCGCCGAACGCCTCGCCGGCACCACCGCCCCAGCTCTGCAGGATCTTCATCACCGCCGGGTCGGCCTGACCGAGCGTCTCGCTGACCGTGTCCGCCAACGCCTGCCAGGCGTCGGCCAGTTCCCGCATCCGATCCTCGTCGCCGCTGGGCCACGCCTCCCCCGCGCTGACCCAGCAGATGGCGTCCCAGACCCATGCGTACTCGCCCAGCGAGTTCCTGGGATTGGGTACCGCCACCCCGAAAGCTCCTCTGTCCGATGTCGACCCGTAGCCGGTGAGCTGCTACTTGTCGTCGCCGCCGAACAGGGTCTTGACCATCTCGTCGGTGTCGACGGTGCCCTCGACCGCCCCCTTGACAGTGGGCCCCAGCACCTCGACCAGCGGTACGAGATCCGCAGCGAGGTCGAGGACCCGCTGCGCCGGCTGGTCGTCACCGCCGAGGTAGTTCTTGTTGAACTCGTTACCCGGCTCGTCGTCGCCCCACGGCCGGCCGCCGTTCAACGTGCCGATGGTCGCGGCGAGGTTCTGCCAGGTCATGGCCAGCCGAGCACCGGCCGCGCCGAGCTCGTTGGCGCCCTCCAGGGCGGCGTCGGGCTTGACGAAGGTTTCCCGCAGCTCGCTCATCGTCGTTCCTCCCCGGGCAGGTCGCTGTCCAGCTGACGGAAGATGCCGTCGAGATCGTGATCGATGTAGGCTTGGAACTGGCTGTCCGGTACGAACGGTCGGACCAGCTTCTCGACCTCGGCCATGGCCTGCTCGGTCGCCCGGTGGATCGTCTCGGTGACGGTGGCGGAAAGCTCCTTCGAGTTCGGCCGCCGGTAGATGCGCGGGTCCAACTCGACCTTCGTCACCTGTCCGCGTGGCCCGACCGTCACGGTGACCAGGCCGTCGTCGGAGGTGACGGTGGCCTTCACCGCCTTCAGCTGTTGCTGCAGGTCGCCGACGCCGGAGCGCATCCGCTCGAACTGCGCCATCAGCTCGTCGGCACGGGCGCGCAGCGCCTGTACGTCCATGGCGTGTTCCTCCCCGCGCACGTCCATCCGTCGCCCACGCCCGGGCGTGACGACTCGACCATACTGAATGGGAGCGACATCGGCGTGCCCGGTCCGGCAGCCGCCCGCCGTTAGGATGCAGCGGGACCGGTTGACGGGAGGCGCGCAAGAATGTTCCGGGACCGTCCTGTAGCGACGTTCGTGCTGCTGGGAACGCTACTGGCCGCGACGCTGACGTTTCCCGGGGCAGGCTCGGCGGCTGCCGCCCCGGCGATTTGCGATAATCCGAGCGATCCGGGAGAGGTCAACACCGAGACGCCCTGGCATCAGCGGTGGCTCGCCCCACAACGGGTCTGGCCACTCAGCACCGGCGCAGGAGTCCGGGTCGCGGTCGTCGACTCCGGCACCGACGGCAGTCATCCCCAGATGACCGGTCGGGTGACCACCGGCTTCGACGCCCTGCGCGGCACCCCCGGGGGCGACGTCGACTGCGTCTCGCACGGCACCGCCGTCGCCAGCATCATCGCCGCCCGCCGGCAGGACGGCGTGGGCTTCCATGGCCTGGCGCCGGACGTCACGATCGTGCCGATCCGGGTGAGCGAACGCAACGCCAACGAGGGCCCGGGTGCCGGTGGTGACACCGTCACCGGCACCGTCTTCGCGCAGGCCATCCGACGCGCGGTCGACGACGGTGCCGACGTGATCAATCTGTCGGTGACGCTCTACCAGCCGGATCCGGATGTGGAGCAGGCCGTCCGGTACGCGCTGGAGAAGGACGTCGTGCTGGTCGCCGCCGCCGGTAATAAGCATCAGGACGGTGCCCGCCCCGATCCGGTGCCCTACCCCGCCGCCTACGAGGGCGTGATCGGCGTGGGGGCCATCGACCAGTACGGCGCCCGGCTCCGGCAGTCCCAGATCGGGCCGTACGTGGACATCACCGCCCCGGGCGGAGCCGTGGTGGCCGCCACTCGGCTGGCCGGGCACAACGTCTACGACGGAACCAGTTTCGCCACCCCGATGGTGAGCGCGACCGCCGCGCTGATCCGGGCGGCAGAACCCAACCTGTCGGCCCGGGATGTCGCCAGACGGATCCTGGCCACTGCCGATCCGGCCCGTGGCGACGCCTCGCGCGGGTACGGCAGCGGGGTGGTCAATCCGTACCGGGCGGTCACCGAGCGGCTCACCTCCGGAGCGCCGGTGACCCAGCCTCCACTGCCTGACGTGCCGTACGACGCGGCGGCGCAGGCTCGGGCGGAGCGCTGGGCGGTCTTCGGACGGCTCGGGCTCTGGATCGGCCTCACGCTGGCCACGGTCGCGGTAGGGGTGGCGGTGCTGGCGACGCTGCTGCCACGCGGCCGGCGGACGCGGTGGCGGCCCACCCGACCGTCGGCTCCGCCACCGGCCGGGCCGGAGATCGACGAGCCCGAGGAGATCTTCTTTCGGGTACCGAACTCGATGCCGCGCGGCTGACGGCGCGCGTCGACGGGTGGCGTCCCGTGCAGACGACGATGGCCCGGCGCGGGCCGGGCCATCGAATGCTGCGGTCTGGTGTCAGCCGCCGAACTTGGCGCGGTTCGCCGCCTCGCGGGCCTGCATCTTCGCGGCCGACTCGCGCAGCGCCTTCTCGATCCGACCGAGCAGGTCACGAAGGTCGTTGGCGGCCGACTCCCACTCGGTCTGCCGCTGGAAGTACGCCTCGCGGGCGTCGCCGTCCCAGGTGGCCAGCAGCGGAGCGATACCGGACTTGAGCCCGTCGAGCTCTCCGGTCATGTTCCGGACCGCGCCGCTGCAGCTGTCCGCCGCCGCGTTCAGCCCGGCGAAGTTGTACCGAATCTCCGTCATGAAACGTCCCCCCGTCAGAGCTTCAGCGCCGCGGTGATCTGGCCGGCGGTGGCACCCGCACCGTCCATGTCGGCCCGGATCTCCTCGTCGCTGACGTCGTAGTCCTTACCAGCGGAGCCGACCGCTTCGGCGATCGCCCGCAGCGCGACGTTGAGTCGGGCCATGTCCTGGTCGAACCGCTCACGCACCTGCTGGAAGGAACCGGCACCAGCGCCCTTCCACTGGTCGTACAGCGGCGCGAGCTGGTCCATCAGCGAGTTGAGGTTGCCGGTGAGCCGATCGGCGACGGCATCGACGTCACCTTCGGTCTTCAGCATCAAGCCGGTGTCGGTATTCATCGACATGGCGGAAGTCACCCCCGTCCTCAATTGATCGCCCCGCTTCGTCGGGGGCGTCCTGTCAGTCGGTGCTGGCGCACCATCGTCGTACGAACGGTAACGGGTCGTGTCCAGCCCGCGCTAGACCGCGGCTCGTCCCGTACCTCCATTGTGGCTGGTCACGTCACTCCGGGTCGAGGGCGAGTTTCGCCGTCGTCGGATCGAGTGCCGGCCCGGCGGGCAGCCGGACCACCAGGCTGGCGGGCAGCCGGACCGGTTGCACTCCCGCGTAACCCAGGATGGCGGGTACCCCCTCGGAGGCCAGGGGATAGCGGTGGCCCAGGTCCGTGACCAGGTTGAGGGTGCCCGCCTCCTGGTCGGGCGAGGACACCGCAGCCACCAGGACACCGTGTCCCGGCTCGATGACGACCCGGTCGGCCAGCGGGATGCCGTCACCGGTCTGCTCACCGGTGCGTACCGGCTCGCGCACCGCTTGGACCTGCGCGTCGAGCAGCAGCGTCGGCTCGTCCGCACCTGGCTGGTAGGCCGCGCAGATCGCCGGCTGGTCGCCGGCCAACCGGGCGATCTCCGGCCGTTGTTCCGGCGCCCGGTGCCGCCCGGGGGCCGGCGCCGCCGCCTTCGGCGCCGCGGCGGCGGTGCCGGCGGCCAGTTCGATCGGGTACGGCCTCGCCTCTCCCGGGTACGCCAACTGCGTCTCGCCGTCGGCCATCAGCACATCCGCCTGAACCGGGGTGATCGGAAGCAGCCTCGTCCGCTCGGCCAGGTAGTACTGGCGGCTGCCGCCCTGGCTCTCGACCACGAAGACCTGACCGATGCGGGCGTCCGACAACGCGGTCGAGGGCGTCCCTCGGTCGGCCACCCGACGGGGTGCGATCGGTTCGCCGGCGGGCAACGCGTTCAACCACGCTCCACCGACCTCGACCACCGGCTCGGCGCTCATGGTCAGACCTTCCAGCACGACCTTCTCGTTGCGGATCTCGTACCGGTGGTCCCGCCAGACCAGGTGCAGCCGGCTCGTCTTGCGATCGCGAACCAGCAGGGCGGTGTCTCCCGGCTCCCGTCCGCCCTCCGGTGCCCGTCCCACGGTGAGCACGGTGGTGGCGACGGTCCCGCCGGCCGCGTCCCGTGCCGGCTGGGTGCAGAGCGTCCAGGGGCCGTCCAGGATACGGCCGGGCGGCGGCAGCGCGTCCGGGGCGAACGGGATGCCGATTCGCGGCCCGCGCGGGGTGCCGAGCAGGGAGTTGCGGGAGACCGAGATGGTCGGTGCCGCCGTCTCCATGGCGAGCAGGGCGGAGGCGTAGTTGAGCACCGGATGCAGCCGGCCCTCACGGTAGAGGTAGCGGGTGCCGGTCTCCTTCTCCAGGATGACCGCACCGCCCTCCTTCCACTTGGTCGCGCCGCCCGGCCGCAGCAGGCCGTACACCCCCACCGCAGCCAGACAGAGCACGGCCACCATGACGCTCGCGAAGCCGGCGCCACCCAACCGGCGGAACGGCGCCGCCTCCGGATCGGGCTCGCGCGCCACCAGCGCGGAGGTCATCCGCTGGACGAAGAACTGGTACGACTGGACCTGGTCCCGCCGCGACGGCATGGCACCCCTCCCCTGGCGTACGCCGGCACGGTCACGAACTCCGGACCGCGGTGCCTACCATAGGCACGGCGTCGAGGCGCCCGGTGCCCGCATCCGGCGCCGGCCAACGGAACCGACGACGGCAGCCCGAGGAGTCCTTCGATGATCAGCCGCGACGAGGCCCTGGCCATCGCCCGCGAATGGGCCAGCGCCGGCAAGCCGGAGCCGGCACCCGAGGTGAAGCTGTACGAGTTCAACCTCGGTTATGTGGCCTGCCTGGTCGAACCGGTCGCCGTCGCGTCCGACGGTCCGCCGCTGCCTCCTCCGGCCACGGGATACCCCCGAGCGGTCATCGATCACGAGAGCGGCGAGGTGTCCCAGTGGCCCTCGCTGCCGTGGCAGACCATCGCCGAGCGGTACGCCCAGCGGCGGGCTGCCGAGGGCCGCTTCCCGCCCGACGTGCGATACGTGCTGGAGCAGGCCGGATGGTTTCCCGGCCGCGACGTCGGTGCCGCGGTCGACCACTGGATGGTCCGCTTCGCCGACGAACTGGCCGGTCTCGAATGCCCACCGGTCGTACGCGCCGCGCTGGTCGAATTCGGTGGCCTGCATCTGCCTCAGTTCGGCAACGATGGCGACATGGGCGGCGGCTTCACCAGTTATATCCACCCCACGGAGGGTGGGGTGGTGACAGAGGCGGCGCGCGAATTCGCCGAGGAGTTCGACAACCCGGTCTACCCGATCGGCAACAACGAGGACGGGCCGTCCGAACTGGTCGCCGACGCCCAAGGACGGGTCTTCATGCTGCACTGGGCCGACGACTTCTTCGTCGGCCCCGACATCGACACCGCCATCGTCAACCTGATCCGGGGCAACGACATGCCAGAGGCCAGCGACCGTGACTGGTGAGGCGGACGTCAGCCGTTGAGGGCGCGCATGAACGCGTACAGGCCGAGGACGCTGCAGGCGACCGGCACCACGGCGAGCTGGAGCAGGATGTCGAACATGTCACCGAGGCGGGCCAGTCGGGGCGACGGGGGACGGCGGCTGTAGGCGAGGCCGGCCGCGGCCGACAGCGCGGCGGCTACCAGGGCCACCGGCAGCACCGCGAGCACCCGGGCTCCGGTGGACGCGTCGCTCGCGCCGACCAGGGGCAGCAGGCCCAGGCCCACCAGCCCGACGGCGAGCATCGGCACCCGGTGCCGGACCGTCGACACCAGCCGGGCCCGCAGCAGGTAGCCCAGCGAGATGATGCCGGCGAGCAGCAGCGCGGAGAGCGTGCCGGTCGCGGTGAGGACGAGCAGGCCGGCGATGGTGACGACGAACGCCCCGAAGATCATGCCGGTGAAGACCTCGTCGGCCCGGGCGGTGGCCTGGTAGATCACCTCCCGCTTGGGTTGCGGCTCGTCGCGCAGCAGGTCCTCGGCGGTACGCGGCAACGCCGGCATCGGCATCTTCCCGAGCCGGACGGAGAGCAGCGGCATGGCCGGCAGCAGCAACGTCACCGCGCCGACCACGATCGCGCTGCCCTGTGCGGCGTCCATGGCGCCGAGGGCGATCAACCCGCCGACCATGCCCCAGAAACCGACGAACACCGCGGCCACGAAGACCCGGGTCGCATCGCCCACACCGAGCAGCCCGAGCAGCCCGGAGAGCAGCAGCACGGCGGAGCCGAGCAGCACGTGCGGGGCGCCGAGCGCCCAGACCGACTCGCCTGTGCCAATCACCAGCACGCCGCCGACGAAGGCGTAGGGCAGGCCGGCGGCGGCGACCACCGCACCGGCGAGGGAGTCGGCCATCGCCCGGGACAGCACGATCCCGCAGACCAGCAGCAGACCGGCCGCGCCGAGGGCTACCGCGCCGCCGAGCCAGCCGGGTTCCTCGGAGGTGACGATCACGACAAGGCCGAGCAGGAGCAGCACTCCGGCCACGATCAGGCCGGTCAGCCGGGTCGCGAACGGGCTCCAGACCACCCCGCGCCGTCGGGCACCGTCAGCGACGGCCTCCATCAGATCGTCGTACGCCAGCTCCGGCCACTCGGTACGCCGCGGCACCAGGTGCAGCGTCTCGCCGTCGCGGACGTTCTGGGCGGCCAGCGTACGGGTCAGGTCCACTGCGGTGCCGTCGCTGCGGCGCAGCATCCAGCCACCGTGGCTGGTGCCGTCCGAGGGTTCCTCGTCGGCCTGCCGCAGCACCGCGGGTAGCAGCCCGACGAGCGGCAGATGCTCGGGCAGGGCGAGATCCAACCGTCGGTTGGGGGCGACGACGGCGATGCGCGCGAGTCCGGTTCCGGCCTGGGTGACCACTGACGACCCCTCGGTACGAGGAGCGGGCCGACGGCCCGCGGCTGTCCTGACGGGCAAAGGCTACCTACCATGTGCCGGTGACGCGGGGGGCGGTTCACCGCGCGGCGCACCAGACCCAGGAGAGGCGACGGAGGTCTGCCACGTGAGCACGGTGGTCGTCAAACGACCCGCCCGCCAGCCGGAGCCGGAGTACCCCTCCGGCGAGGTGCTGCTGGACGCGCCGCCCGAGGTGCCCGCGCCGAGCGGTAAGGCGTGGGGGCAGATGCTGATGCTGCTGCCGATGCTCGCCGGCTCCTTCGCGATGGCGCTGATGTTCGCCGGCCGGGGCGGCTCCACCCTCGGCTACGTCACCGGCGGCCTGTTCGGACTCTCCGCCATCGGCATGCTCGCGTCGCAGCTGACGAACAACTCCGGCGGGCCGGGCAAACAGGAGATGCTGCAGAAGCGCCGCGAGTACATGACGCACCTGTCCCGCCAGCGGCGGCGCGTCCTCAAGACGATTCGTAAGCAGCGCGAGGCCGCCTTCTATCGGCACCCGGATCCCGACTCGCTCTGGTCTCTGCCGCTGGGGCCCCGGCTGTGGGAGCGGCGTCGCGGCGACGTCGATTTCGCCACCGTCCGCATCGGCCTGGGTCCCCAGGAGCTGGCGACCCCACTGGTGCCGCCACCGGCCACGTCGCTGGAAAAGCTGGAACCCATGTGCGCGCTCGCGTTGCGCCGCTTCCTCACCACGTACGGCGAGGTGCCGGACCTGCCGGTGACCATGGCGCTCAACGGTTTCGCGCGAGTACACCTGCGTGGCGACACCGACGCCGCCCGGGGCATGGTCCGGGCGGTGCTCGCCCAGGCGACCGCATTCCACGCACCGGACGACCTGCTCATCGCGATCTGCGTGGCACCGGACCGGCGGGCCGACTGGGAGTGGACGAAGTGGCTGCCGCACGCGCTGCATCCGTCGCGCACCGACGCCCTCGGTCAGCTGCGACTGGTGGCGCCTTCGGTGACCGGCCTGGAGGCGATGCTCGACGACGTGCTGGCCAGCCGCCCACGGTTCAACCCCAGCGGCGGGACGCCGCAGGTCGCCGGGCCGCACGTACTGGTGGTCATCGACGGTGGCGACACCGCCGGCTCGGATCATCTGATGACCGAGGGCGGCGTGGAGGGCGTCACCCTGCTCGACCTGTCCACTCCGGCACCGCGCCTGCTCGACCGGGCACGCCTGGTGCTCGAGGTGACCGCGGATCGCCAGCTGCACAGCATCACCGTTGACGGCCCGGCCGAGATCGGTCGGGCCGACGACTGCCGGGTGGCGGAGCTTGAGGCGTTGGCCATGCAACTGGCGCCGCTGCGCCTCTCCGCCGCGTCCCGGGGCAGCGGTGACACTCCGCTCACCACGGAGCTGGGCCTGGCCGAACTGCTCGACATCGGCGACCCGTACGAATTCGACGTCGACCGGGCGTGGCAGCCCCGTCCCAACCGCGACAAGCTGCGGGTGCCGATCGGGGTGGGCACCGACGGCGGGCCGGTGGAGCTGGACCTCAAGGAGTCCGCACAGGACGGCATGGGGCCGCACGGGCTGCTCATCGGCGCGACCGGCTCCGGCAAGTCCGAGCTGCTGCGCACCCTGGTGCTGGCGTTGGCGGCCACGCACTCCTCGGAGAGCCTCAATTTCGTGCTGGTCGACTTCAAGGGTGGCGCCACCTTCACCCGGTTGGACGGCCTCCCGCACACCAGTGCCGTGATCACCAACCTGGCCGACGAGCTGCCGCTGGTGGACCGGATGACCGACTCCATCAACGGAGAGCTGGTCCGTCGGCAGGAGCTGCTACGCGCGGCGGGCAACTACGCCTCGCAGCGCGACTACGAGAAGGCCCGGGCGGCGGGCGCACCGTTGTCCCCGCTGCCGAGCCTGCTCATCATCTGCGACGAGTTCTCCGAGCTGCTGACCGCCAAGCCGGACTTCATCGACATGTTCGTGCAGATCGGCCGGGTCGGTCGTTCGCTCGGCGTGCATCTGCTGCTGGCGAGCCAGCGCCTGGAGGAGGGGCGGCTCCGAGGGCTCGACACCCACCTGTCGTACCGGATCGGTCTGCGGACCTTCTCCGCCATGGAGTCCCGGGTGGTGCTGGGCGCGACCGACGCGTACGAGCTGCCCCGCTCGCCAGGGCACGGCTACCTGCGTTTCGGCACCGAGCCGCTGGTCCGGTTCAAGGCGGCGTACGTCTCCGGCACCTACCGGAGCAAGACCGCGGCGGCGGTCGCGGCCGGCGACGGCGAGGACCGGGTACGCGAGTACACCACCGCCTACGTCGCCCCGCCGGTGGCCCGCGCTCCCAGGGAGGAGGTGACACCCGAACCGGCCGACGGCGTGGGCGAGAGCGTGCTGGACATTCTGGTCGGTCGGCTCGCCGGTCGGGGCAAGCCCGCGCACCAGGTGTGGCTGCCGCCGCTGGCCGAGCCGCCGACGCTGGACCAGTTGCTGCCACCGATGACCGCCGATCCGGCCCGGGGCGTCACCGTCGCGCACGCCGGCCTGCTCGGTGAGTTGCAGGTGGCGGTCGGCATCGTCGACAAGCCGTTCGAGCAGCGCCGCGACGTGCTCTGGTTCGACCTGGCCGGTTCGGCGGGTCACGCGGTGATCGTCGGCGGCCCGCAGAGCGGCAAGAGCACCCTGCTACGGACCGTCGTCACGTCGCTGGCGCTGACCCACACTCCCCGGGAGGCGCAGGTCTACTGCCTCGACCTGGGCAGCAGCGCGCTGTCGTCGCTACGCGACCTGCCGCACGTGGGCTCGGTGGCGACGCGCCTCGACGCCGGCCTGGTCCGGCGTACGGTGGCGGAGCTGCAACTGCTGATGGGCGAGCGGGAGCGGCGGTTCGCCGAACGCGGCGTGGACTCGATGGCCGAGTACCGGCGGGCCAGGCGGCACGGCCAGCACGACGACGACCCGTTCGGCGACGTCTTCCTGATCATCGACGGCTGGGCGACCCTGCGGGCCGAGTTCGAGGACCTGGAACCCACGATCAACGACATCGCCAATCGTGGCCTGTCCTTCGGCATCCACCTCATCGTGACCGCCAGCCGCTGGATGGACCTGCGTCCGGCTGTCCGGGACGTCTTCGGCACCCGGCTGGAATTGCGGCTGGCCGACGCCAGCGACTCCAACCTGGACCGGCGGGCGGCGATGAACGTGCCGGAGAAGTCGCCGGGCCGGGGCATCACGCCGGACGGGCAGCAGTTCCTGGCGGCGTTGCCCCGCGCGGACAGTGCCCAGGAGACGGAGAACCTCTCCGAGGGCGCCCGCAAGCTGGTCACCGATCTGGCCGCCGCCTGGCAGGGACCGGGCGCCCCGCCGATCCGGCTGCTGCCGCCCGTGGTGCCGTACGGAAGCCTGCCGAGCACCGGCCGCCCGGGTGTGCCCATCGGCATCGCCGAGGTGGATCTCCAGCCGGTGCACGTGGACTTCGCCGCCGACCCGCACTTCATCCTGTTCGGCGACGGTGAGTCGGGTAAGAGCACCTTCCTGCGTGCCCTCGCGCAGACCATCGTCGACCGCAACGAGCTGACCGAGGCCCGGCTGGTCATCGTCGACTACCGGCGTAGCCTGCTCGGCGACATCGACACACCGCACCTGATCGGGTACGGCTCGACCGCGCAGGTCACCGAGGGCATCGTGACCGAGGTGGCCGGGGTGATGCGCGACCGACTGCCCCCGCCGGACATCAACGCCGAGCGGTTGCGGGCCCGCGACTGGTGGAAGGGTCCGGACCTGTACGTGCTGGTCGACGACTACGACCTGGTGGCCGGTGCCGGCAGCAACCCGCTAACGCCGCTGCTGGAGTTCCTCCCGCAGGCCCGGGACATCGGTTTGCACCTGGTCATCGCCCGCCGTACCGGTGGGGCGAGTCGGGCGCTCTACGAACCGGTGCTGATGCGGCTGCGCGAGATCAGCACGCCGGGCATCGTGATGTCCGGCAACCGGGACGAGGGGGTGCTGCTCGGCACCGTCCGGCCTGGACCGCTGCCGCCGGGCCGGGGCTGGCTGGTGTCCCGGCGTGGTGGCACCCGGCTGGTGCAACTGGTGCACCTGCCGCCGCGCTCCTGAGCCCGGTACGGGGTTGCCCGATCAGGCTACTGTCGGCCAGAGTGGACTTACGGTGCGCGGCTGCATGACCCCCGACACGTCGGAGGGGGAAGCAGCCGCGCCGGCATCGTGTGAGCGAACGGGGGAGGGAACATGGGCGACGAGTGGCTCGTCGACGAACAGATCGACGTCGACATCCAGCAGCTGAAGGATTTCGCGCTGGCCATCCAGAAGGAAATGGAGCAGAACTTCCAGCCCAGTTTTGACAATGGCCTGCGTCCCATGCTCACCGTGCAGGCCCCGTTCGGTGGCGGCGGGATGAAGGAGGCCGCGTTCTTCCGAGGGCGGCACGACGAGAGCCGGATGGCCGTCTCCCAGCTGATGGGCGACGTGATGAAGGGGCTCGTCGCCCTCAGTACGGCCGCCATGTCCATCTCGGCGGAGTACCTCACCGGGGATGCGCTCGCCGAGGCCACGAACGAGGACGTATACAACGCATTCTCTGCGGTGGATGGCCAGGAGACGCTCAGCGGTCTCTGGCAGCAGGGCGAGGGGGATCCAACGAATAGCCTCCCCGAGGAGGCCGTCAACCCGACGCCCATGTCGCCCTACGAGGGCATGGACTCCTGCCCCACCGGTGACGAGCGCGAGGAAACCCCTCAGTGGGCCCAGCGAGAGGTCGTCGGTGAGGGTTCCGGTGCGTACGTGATTCAGGGCGATTCGGAGCAGATGCACGGTGATCACCTCGCGCTGGACCAGACGAGCAGGCGGTGATGGTCGGCTCGGGCGCGGAAGCTGAGGAGCGGGGATGAGCGATTACTACGGCTGGCAGCCGCCCAGCTACCACATGTACTCCGGCGTGTCGGATGACTACGCGGCCGATCGGGCTGCCCAGGCCACGCCGTACGAGCCCACGGTCTGGGGCGACGTCACCATCGAGCAGATGTGGGAGTACGTCCGCAAGGAGAGCGACGAGCGCACCACGGCGCTGGCCGACATGTGGCGGCGGGCAGCCAGCCTGCTGCAGGTCACCCGGGACAATCTTCAACGCCACGCCGACTCTCTCCACGCGAAGTGGAGTTCACCGGCCGCCCGGGTCTTCATGTCCCGGGTCGGCGCCACGTTGCACTCGCTCGACGAGTGGAAGGACGTGGCCAGCAACAACGCCATCGGCCTGGACCAGCTCGCCAGCAAGATCGGGACTGCTCAGCAGGACATGAAGAGGCTCTGGCAGGAGTACCAGGCGGAGCAGCGACGGCAACAGCAGATCTACGACGAGGACAAGGCCAAGGTCACCTTCGGCGACATCTTCGGCGACCGGCACAAGTCGCACGAGCAGGTCCAGCAGGAGTTCCACGAACGCGCCAGGGACATCGCCAAGCCGCTGGCCGACCTCTACATCGATGTCTACATCTCGAACATCTCCCGTGGCGGGAAGTTCAAGGGCCCGACCGACGCGGTCATCAACAAGCCGGGGATGCCGGGCGGGCCGGGAGCGCCGGGAGCGCCACCGGCAGCACCCGGAACGCCCGGGCCGGCGCCGAACCGGCCCGACATGCCCAACCGTCCCGATCTGCCAGCTCGGCCCGGTGGGGGCGACGCGCCGGCCGGTTCGGCGCCACCACCGCCACCCAACCTTCCGGAGGGCGTCGGTCTGGCCGGCGGCGCCGCCGCGCCGGTCACCCCACCGCCGACCGCCCCGCCGGTGACCACCGCGCCCACCGCCCCGGTGACGCCGGGCCCGGTGGTGCCGCCGGTGGCGCCACCCGGGCCGCGACCGGTCAATCCCGGCCTGTCCGCACCGAACTCAGCGCGACCGAACGCGCCACGGACCACCCTGCCGGGTGCGGGTGGCCCCGGCGCGCCCGGTGGCCGCGGGCCGGGGCCCAACCGGCCCACCCTTCCCGGTGCCGGCGGCCCGGGCAGCGGTTCCGGGGCACCCGGCGGTGGCCGACGGGGTACGGCTCCGAACCGCCCGACCCTGCCCGGCACCACCGGCAGCGGCGCCCCCGGTGGCGGCCGGGGCCGGCCGGGTCTGGGAGGACGACCGGGCACTGCGGCCACCCCACCACCGTCGAGCCCACGTCTGCCCGGCTCCACCGCCCGCCCCAGTCAGCGCGGTGCCGCCCCGGGTCGACCTGCCGTACCCCCACCGAACCTCGGCGGCCAGCGCGGTGCTGCTCCGGGCACGCCGCCGCGCGCCGGTTCACCGCTGACCGGCAAGCCCACGACCGGCGGGGGCACCACAGGTGCTCGGCCCGACCTGAGCGGACGCGCCGGAGCGGGCACCGGCCGACCCGCGCCGACGACCGGGCCGGCTCCCTCGCTGGGTGGCCGGCGGGGCGGGCCGACCACCCCGGCTCCGCGTAAGGGTGCGCCACGCGATGCAGACCAGGAGACCTGGGAGTACGGCGACGGCGACGACGAACTCTGGGTGACCGAATCGTCAGCCGTCGGCGTCGTGGAGGCCCCGACCGAGCACCGTCCCCGCGAGCAGGGCAAGACCCTCGGCCAAGGCTGATATGTGGTACGGGTCGGTCACCCAGCGATGGGTGACCGACCCGTACCATGCAGTGACCGTCCGACCTGGCCGTCCCGGCTATGGCCCGACAGAGGAAGGTAGACGGGCATGCGTGTCCTCGCCCGACCGGCAGCCATCTTGGCGATCGCCGCCGCGAGTGTCTTGGCGACCGTGGGGCTGCCTGCGGCACCCGCAATGGCCGATTCCACGAGGGACAAATCGTGGCACCTGAAGGCCCTGGAGATACCCGAGCTACACAAAATCACTCAGGGTGAGGGTGTCGTGGTGGCGGTAATCGACACCGGGGTGGACGCGAAGCACCAGGACCTCAAGGACAACGTACTGCCCGGAGTCGACTTCTACGACGACGACGCCAAGGGCCGGGTCGACCGAGTGGGCCACGGCACCGCCATGGCCTCGTTGATCGCCGGTCACGGGCACGGGCCGGGCAAGCGCGACGGCGTGCTCGGCATCGCCCCGAAGGCCAAGATCCTCCCGGTGACCATCAAGAGCGAGCGGAGCCCGCTGATCCAGCCGACCGCCATCGCCGCAGGGATCAACTGGGCGGTCGACCACGGGGCCGACATCATCAACGTCTCGCTGTCCAGCAGCTTCAACGACGAACTGAACCGAGCCGTCGAACGGGCCTACCAGCGAAACGTGATCGTCGTCGCGTCCGTCGGCAATCGTAAGGATTCGATAATTGGCAACCCGGCCTCACACCGGAGCGCCATGGCTGTCAACGGCACCGCCCGCAACGGCACGATCAGCAAAGAGGCTTCCCTACCGGCCGAAGAGGTCGACATCGCCGCGCCGGGCGAAGAGATCGTCTCTGCCCTCCCCGGCAACAGCTACGAAACCGGGCTCGGCAGCAGCAACAGCGCGGCCATCGTCTCCGGCGCGCTGGCGCTGGTGAGGGCCAAATATCCGGACCTGAACGGCTACCAGATGTTCCAGCGCTTGCTGGAGACCACTCGTGATGAGGGTGAACCCGGCCACGACCTGCACTACGGGTGGGGTGCCCTCGACATCCGGCAGGCGTTGACAGGTGAGCCGGACGGCCGGGGCACCCGCCCCACCGGCGCTGCGCCGGGCGATCGTGGTCTGGAGCCGTGGCAGGCCGATCCCCGCGAGCGCGAGGACGGCATCCTGGTCTTCGTGTGGGCGGTGATCATTGCTGTGTTCCTGCTCATCGTCGGCGGGATCGTGGGCACCGTCATGCTGCTGCGGGACCGCGCACGCCGACGTCAGGCGGAGTCGGCCGACGAGGAGCCGCTGGAGGACCTGTCGGCTTCCGGAGATGCTGCGTCGGAGGCAGAAAGTCCGGCGACGCCGGCCGTCGGCATCGGTCAGCCCGCGGACCGCACCGACGCCGCGGTCTGGCAACGCCCGCCCGGCTGAGCCGATCGCGATCGCTCCGAGGAGGCATCCATGTCGTCCGCCGCGCCAGCCGGCGAGTCACCCAACCTCGGCCCGGCCCCGGGTACACCTTCCAGCGGTCCGAGGCCGACGCCACGCCGCCGACCAGTCGTCGTCATCCTCGCCGTCCTGCTGATGGTGCCCTCGATCGTCGTCTGGCTGATCGCCGGAATCGCCTTCTTCCGGGCGATGCTGCGTACCGAGGGTGACGGGCTGGGCAAGATCCTGGTGGTGGGCATCGGCGCGGGCGTACTCGCGATCGCGCTGCTGGTGGTGCTGCTCGCCGCGCTCGGGATCCTGATGGCCTGGACCGGCGACAACGCGGCAGGGCTGGCCGTACCGGCCGGCTTCACCTTCGGACTCTTCGTCGTCGTCATCGTCACGCTGCTGGCGCAGGGCAAACTGAGCTACCAACCGACGATGGTCACGCCGCTGGTCGTGGGTGGGCTGGCCGGTGTGTCGCTCATCCTGATCAAGAGCCCGCCGGCACGCGCCTGGTTCGCCCGCCGCGGTCGCTGACCCGGCCGGCGTCCGCGACCGATTTCAGGCCGGGGACCAGCGACGGGCGGTGGCGTCGTAGCGGGCGAGCAGCTCGTCGCGACCGTCGGCGTGCAGGCAGCGCAGCTCGGTTCCGCCCGGCACGACCAGCGACTCCATCCGTGGCTGTCCCCGGCCCCACTCTTCGGGGGTGGCCCCGCCGGGCGGCCAGCGCAGCACCGCCACCCATTCGTCCGCCTCCTCGAACGGCGAGCCCTCACCGAGCAGTCCCAGTCGCCGGTAGAGCCGGACCGGGGTGTCCCGCCCCGGACCGTGCCAGGCGTGCACCAGCCCCGCCGCGCGGTCGTACCCGTCGTCCAGATAGGACGTCAGGTAACGGTGCGGAATGACCAGTTGCAGCAGCAGCGGCGCGTCAGGGTCGGGCCCGTCGTCCTCGGCGGGCTCGGGTGCCGGAAGGGACACCGGTACGCCCACCGTCGACGGGTCGGCGTACGCGGCCGTCTCCCGGCGCCGCTGCTCCTGCTCGGCCGCCTCGGTGATCACCTGTCGCAGCTCGCCGAGCCAGTCGCGCAGGGTCAACAGCGCCTCGCCGGGCAGCGCCGCCGCCAGTGGCGTCTCCGGGTTGAGCAGCAACTGCCAGGAAAGGTCCGGCCAGTGGTCGGTGAGCTGAAGGCTGCTGACCACGACCAGGTCACGCTCACCCAGCGCCTGCCGCAGTCGGGCCTCCGAGGTGAACACGGGGAGGCTGACCCGACCCTGCTCGTCGGGGAGCGTCCACCAGGGGAAGTCTGGATCGGACAGGTCCCGCGTCGCCGAACCGTCCGGATCCACCGGCAGCACCAGCTCGGTCCGGAGCAGAGCGGCCATCAGGGCGTTCGGGTCCTGCCGCCGGATCGCCTCGCGAAGCGGTCGCTCGGCCTCCACAGCCGGCGCGGTCAGGGCACGAAGGTCGTCAGCGGTCAGTCGGATGCCGATCGGCAGGCCGGCGTCGATCGCCAGCATCCATCCGTCGTCTGGCCAGTCGACGGCGAGGTCGACCAGGCCTGACACCCGGTAGCTGACCGATCGGCCGGGCACCCCGGCGGCGATCGCCGAGGGCGAGGTGTACGCGAGCACGTGGGTGATGCCGTCATGCTGGCCGGTGGGCCACGCCACCGGTTCCCGCCCGGCCGCCGCGCCGGGCGAGACGGGCAGCAGCAGCGGACCGGTGACGAGTTCGGTGAGGAAGCTCTCCTGGTCGTCTGCCTCGACGGCGGACAGCAGGGCGCGCTCGGTGGCGGTGGTCGGCTGCCAGCCGGTCACCAGGTGCCGTCCGCGCGTACTCGCCCGGGCCGGCGACCGAGCACCAGCGTGGTGAGTGCCTCGTCGAGGTTCGGGCCGAGGAACCAGTCCCCGGTGTGGTCCAGCGCGAACACCCGGCCCTGCTCGTCGACGGCCAGGATGCCGGTTCCGTCCCCCTCCTCGCCGAGCGGGCTCAGCGGTGCGCCGATCGCCTCGGCAAGCTCCGCGAGGGTCTCCACCGAGTGCCGTACCGGGAACGGGTCGAGGTGGAAGTCGCTCGCCGCGACCTGCTCACCCTCGCCCTGCGGGCGGACCCGCAGCCCACCGAACTCGGCGTACGCCTCGATCGCCCGGGTGGTCACGGTGTGCTGGCGACCGCCGGGCGTGGCGTGGGCCGCGATACGCAGCCCCCACTCGCGGCCCCGGCCCTCGTCGAACCAGTCGGGCGACCAGCCGGCGGCGGCAAGGGTCTGCGCCACCAGGGGCGGAAAACGTCCACTCACGTCAGCGCCTCCACACCGAACCATTCGAGCAGAGCGCCGCAGGAGCGGCAGGGCGGCTGGACCTCGCCGTGGCGCGGGTCGCCCTCCTCCCGCACCCGACTGACCCGGACCTTCGCGCCCCACAGCAGCGCGCGGGCCCGGGCGGCGTCGAGCGGTGGTCCGTCGGCCTCGGCGGCGTACAACCGGTCCGAGACCAGCACCGCCTCGGCGCACCGATCGGCGTACCGCTCCCGTTGGGCGGACGGCAGTCCGTGCAGGAAGCGCCGGACCACCGGATGCAGGTCGGGTGCCAGGTCGCCGCGTACCGACGTGTGCGTGTGAACGGTGCCGTCGACCAGCAGCGCACCTGCTGCCAACGGCAGCATCCGCGGCTGCCCCATCCGTCCTCCCGCATGTCGACAGGGGATTCCCGGCCAGGTCTCGGCCGGTCCGCCAGCGAGCCTAACCGTCACCGTCGGTCCGGCGGGGACGGTGTGTGGGTACCACAGGCATCGAGGGGCTCACACCGCGTCGACCGCCTGGGATATCGTCGGTCCAGCCCCCTCTTCGCCGTCCAGAGCCGGAGCCATGACGCGCACCCTTCTCGTCTCCCCGGATCAGCCCGGCGCCTACCCGTCCATCGGGGAGGCGCTGGCGGTGGCCAGCGACGACACCGTCGTCTCGGTCAGCCCCGGCACCTACCACGAGGCACTGTTCGTCAACGACCGTGGCGTCACCGTGGTCGCCGCACAGGGCCCGGGAACCGTCACCATCGACGCGTCCGCCGGAACGTACCCGACGGTCTCCTGCAACTCGGGGCGGCTGGAGCTGCGTGACCTGGTGCTCAAGGCGGGCGACGCGCCGGTCGTGGTGGCCGATCGGGCGAGGCTCACCATGACCGGGTGCGAGCTGAGTGCGGGCTTCGGCGCGGCGATCCAGGTGGCCGGCCGTTCGGAGTTCGCGCTGAGCCGTTGTCGGGTGACCGGCGGACGATACGGGCTGGTGGTGGAGGACTCCGACGGCAGCGTCGAGGGATGTGAGTTCACCGATCTCAGCGAGGACGGCATCATCGTGCGGATCGGGGCCGCCCCGACCATTCGCACCAGCACCGTGACCCGCTGCGGCAACCGTGGCATCTACGTGTACCAGTACGGCCGGCCCACCATCGAGACCTGCGACATCTCGCAGACCGGCCATGCCGGGGTGGCGGTGGTCCACCAGAGCGCACCGGTGCTGCGCCGGTGCCGGATCCGCGACACCCGCGGCCCGGCGGTCTCCTTCGCCCGGGGTTGCCGCGGCACCGTCGAGGAGTGCACCACGGAGAACACGGCCCAACCGGCGATCGAGATCGCTGAGGGTGCCGACCCGACCATCGTCGAGGGCGCCGTCAACCGTAGGGCCGCCTTCGGGGCAGATGCCGCCCGCGCCGGTGCCGATCAGGACACCGCCCGGGTGGAGAAGCTGCTCGCCGAGCTGGCGGCGATGGTCGGCCTGGAGTCGGTGAAGGAGGAGGTCCGCGCCCTCATCGACGAGATCCAGGTCAACGAGTGGCGGCGCAGCGCCGGGCTGCCGGTCGGCGCGGTCAGCCATCACCTGATCTTCGCGGGTGCTCCCGGCACCGGTAAGACGACGGTGGCACGCATCTACGGCGACCTGCTGGCGGCGTTGGGGGCACTGCCCGGTGGCGCCTTCCGCGAGGTCTCCCGGCGCGACCTGGTCGGCCAGTACATCGGCCACACCGCCGAGAAGACCGCCGCGGCGTTCGAGCTGGCGCGCGGCGGCGTGCTCTTCATCGACGAGGCGTACACCCTCTCCCGGTCGTCGGGCACCGGCGGTGACTTCGGGCAGGAGGCCATCGACACGCTGGTCAAGCTGATGGAGGACCATCGCGACGAGATCGCGGTTATCGCCGCCGGCTACACCGGCGAAATGATGCAGTTTCTCGACGCCAACCCCGGCCTGGCCTCCCGGTTCGCCAAGACGGTGGAGTTCGGCAACTACTCGCCGGAACAGTTGGTCGTCATCGTCGAGCGGATGGCCGGCGGCGACGAGTACCTGCTCGCCGACGGCGTCTCCGAGGTGCTCCGGGAACACTTCGGGACCATCGAGCGGGACCAGAACTTCGGCAACGCGCGCGAGGCGCGCAAGCTGTTCGAGGGTGTCCGCAAGACGCAGGCGCAGCGGTTGCGGCAGTCCGGGCAGCGCCCGAGCCTCGACGAATTGAGAACCGTGACCGTCGCCGACGTGCGCGCCGCGATCGGTCGTTGACGATGCCGCGCCGGTCAGGGAGGGACGTGCGGTGACGCATCCGGGTGCGGCACAGCCGGGCGAGCCGGGTTGGCAGCACCACCCGGGGGCGGCACCACAGCAGCGGGCGGCGCAGCCCCAGCAGCAGGGTGGAGTGCCGCCGGCACCGACGCTCGGCGGCACCGGGCCCGGCCACAACTGGGCCGCCCAGCGCGGGCAGGGGCGGGCCGCCGTCGGTACGGCGTACACCAGCCGGACCGCCGCCACGGCCCAGGTCGCGGTGGCCGCGCCGGCGGCGCCCGCGGCGGAGAGCCGGGCCGTGGCGCAGTCTCCCGCCGCCCCGGTGCGACAGACCGTCGCCGAGGACGCGGCCGGGGACGCCGCCGCGATGCCGGTGGTACGTCCGCACCGCCGGCAGCCTCGCGTCGGCGGGATCCACGTGGCCCAACTCGTGGCCTGGCAGGCCGGCGCGGCGGCGGTGCTGGCGGCCACACCGCACGGCATTCCGTTGACCGTCGCCGTGGCCGCCGTCACCGTGCTCGTGCTCTCCCCCACGATGCTGCGACACCGGGGCCGATGGCTTCACCAGTGGTTGGCGGTCTGGTGGTCGTACCGGGGGCGACGCCGGCACCTGGTCGGCACCGGGTCCGACGCCCCCTGGCACCTGCTGAGCCATCTGGAGGGCACCGTCGAGCTGGATCAGGTTGAGATCGACGACCAGCCCGCCGTGCTGCTGACCCACCGGGGTGGGCTCAGTGCCGTGCTGGAGGTCGATCCGACCGAGGGGGCACTGCTCATGGGTGCGCCCCAGGCCCTTCCGTCGCCGGTGGCGTTGCTGCCGGCGGTCGATCCGAAGACGCCGCCGGTGACGGTGCAGATGTTGATCCAGGTGACCCCGGCACCGCGTACCCGGGCGGCGGCGGTCGACCGCGCGTACCGCGAACTGACCAACGGTGCCGTCCCCGCCAGTCGGCAGGCCTGGGTGGTGCTCCAGGCCCCGCGTACCCCCGATTTCCACGCCGACCGTGACCTGCGGCCGGCGCTCACCGCGGCGATCCGGCGGACCCGACGCCAACTGCGCCAGGAACGCGCGACGGCCCGCCTGCTCAATCGGGACGAGGTGCTCGCCGCCATCGCCCAGCTGACCCATCTCACCGGCGACGGGGTGGGCGGTGACCGTCCGCTGGCCCGGGAGAGCTGGCGAAACTGGTCGGCCCAGGGCGTGCCGCAGAGTTGCCACCGTCTGCTCGACTGGCCGGGTCGGGCGTGGGAGCTGGATCCGCTGCTGCGTGGGCTGCCCGCCGCGGCCGGCGTGGTGTCCATCTCGGTGGCCCGCGAGAACGGCCGTCCGGGTGCCGGCGGCGCCCTGGTGGAGGTGGCGTTCCGGCTCATCGGTGCCGATCCGGCCGCGCTGGCCGCCGCCGACCGAGCGCTCGATCAGGCGATCCGTGATCACGGTGGGCGTCTGCAACGACTCGACGGTGAGCACGCCCACGGCGTGGCCGCCACCCTGCCGTTGGGAGGCTTCCTGCGGTGAACAGCGTCGCTTTTCCCGGCAGCCGGATGGGGCTGCACGTGGCCGACGGGGCGACCGTGGCCGGCCTGCGGCTGGTGGCCGGCGGCGGCGGGCTGGTCGTCGGCCGCAACCGGCAGCAGGAGCCGGTGGGGTTGCGGGTGTTCCGGGCCGAGCCGACCCGGCTGATGTTGACCGGTGGGGTACGCGCCGCCGAGTTGCTCGCCTTCCGGTCGCTGGCGCTGGGCGCCCGGCTGTTCATCCAGACCGCGCGGGAGCAGGAGTGGGACGCCTTCCTGCGGCGTTGCGTCATCGGCCGGGAGATCGCCTCGTTCCTGCCGCCCGGTGTCGCCCCTCCGGTGCCCGCGACGCCGACAGAACCGCAGCTCGTGGTCATCGACACCGGCCCGGTGACCGGGCCGGACACCAATCTCAGCGCTCCCTGGCGGGCCACTCTGGTGGTCCGGGACGACCTCGCCGGCTGGGACGTCGAGGTCCTGGTGCGCAGTGACATCGTGGTGCTCCAGCGGCTCACCGAGGCCGAGGCCGCCACGGCCGCGAACGCCCTCGGCCTGGTGAGCGTGCAGAGCTGGTTCACCCAACTGCATCCGGAGATGGTCGGCCTGATCACCAAGGGCAAGGTGCAGTGGGTGATGCTGAGCATGACCGGCACCGAGCGGCAGCTGATCGGCCCGGTCGCCCGGGGCGGCTGAGACCGTCGGGTCGGTCGTTGAGCCGGCGGGCACGTCACGGTCTTTGCCGCATTGGTACACCCGGTGGCTCCCGCCTGGACACCGGCGCGCCTTATCCTCCGACGGTCTACTCCCTCGGAGGCCGCTTACATGCAGCGCAGCAGAAGTACACGACTACTCACAATTCCGGGCGTACTGGCCACCGCCACCGCGCTCATCCTGTCCAGTGGCACCACCGCCTACGCGGATCCGGTGTCCACGACGCCGTTCATCAGTGAGATCCACTACGACAACGTCGGCACGGACACCGGCGAGGCGATCGAGATCGAGGCGCCGGTCGGCTTCGACCTGACCGGCTGGCAGATCGTCCTCTACAACGGCGCCAACGGCGCCGCGTACGGCACCCGGACGTTGAGCGGTGTGGTGCCGGCCGCGGGCGTGGTCGTCGAGACGTACCCGACGGACGGCATCCAGAACGGGTCCCCCGACGGCGTCGCGCTCGTCGCCCCCGGCGGTGACGTCGCCGAGTTCCTGACCTACGAGGGCACCTTCACCGCCGTCGGCGGTCCCGCCAACGGACGGACCGGCGTCGACATCGGCGTGCAGGAGACCACCTCGACCCCGGTGGGTCACTCGCTCCAGAAGATCGACGGCAGCTGGCAGGCCCCGGCCCCGCACACCTTCGGGGTGCGCAACGCCGCGTCGGACCCTGATCCGGATCCCGATCCCGACCCGACCGGCTGCACCGTCACCGTCGACCACAGCATCGCCCAGGTGCAGGGCACCGGTGCCGCCACGCCGGTCGCCGGCACCCGGGTGACCGTCGAGGGCATCGTCACCGCCGACCACCGCAGCGGCGGCTACAACGGGGTGTACGTGCAGACTGCGGGCAGCGGTGGGGAGCGCCCCGTCGCCGCCGGCACCGCCTCCGACGGCATCTTCGTCTACCTCACCACCAACACCGCGAACCACCCGTCGGTCGCGATCGGCGACCGGGTCCGGGTGAGCGGCACGGCGAGCGAGTTCAACGGCCTCACCCAGCTCACCATCGCGGCCCGGACCGACGTCCAGGTCTGCGAGCAGGGCGCACCGCTGCCCGCCCCGGTTCCGGTCGAGTTCCCGCTCGACGAGGCCGCCCGCGAGTCGGTCGAGTCGATGCTGGTGGCGCCGGTCGGTGCCTACACCGTCTCGGAGGTGTACAACACCAACCGGTACGGCGAGGTGGCGCTCGCCGCCGGTGACAAGCCGGCGCGTACTCCGACGGACGTGGCCCGCCCCGGCTCCGACACCGCCCAGGCCCTGGCCGTCGAGAACAAGCTGCGCCGCCTGCTGGTGGACGACGGCAGGACGACGAACCTGGCCACCGCCGGTCTGCTGCCGCCGTACGTCTCGCCGAGCAGCCCACTGCGGGTCGGTGACTCGGTGGAGGCGTTCGGCCCGTCGGTGCTGTCGTACGGCTTCAACGAGTGGCGTCTCCAGCCGACCCGCCCGGTCGACGCGGACACCTCGTCGGCCGCCCGGACCACCTTCAAGGCCACCAACCCGCGTACCGCCGGCCCCGTTGACGTCGGCGGCGACCTGCGGGTGGCCAGCTTCAACGTGCTGAACTACTTCGTCCACTTCGGTGGCGACGCCCGGGGTGCCGCGGACGAGGCAGCGCTGGCGAAGCAGGAGGCGAAGATCGTCTCGGCGATCAGCGCGCTCGACGCCGACGTGGTCGCGCTTCAGGAGATCGAGAACTCGGTCCGGTTCAACACGGCGGACCCGCACCAGGCGCTCAAGCGCCTGGTCGCCGCCCTGAACACCAAGGACGGCGCGGGCACCTGGGACTACGTGCGCAACCCGGCCGAGCTGCCCGCCCCGACCCAGCAGGACGTCATCACCGGGGCGATCATCTTCAAGCCGGCCAAGGCGCAGCCGAAGGGCGCGTCGCGGTCGGTGAACGACGAGAGCGTCTGGTTCAACGCCCGCGAGCCGATCGCGCAGACCTTCACCGCCGGCTCGATCGACTTCGTGGTGGTGACCAACCACTTCAAGTCCAAGAGCGGGGCGGGCAGCGGCGACAACGCCGACTCCGGGGACGGTCAGGGCGGCTGGAACGGCGACCGGGTCCGGCAGGCGACCGCGCTGGCCGCCTTCGTCGACCAGGTGAAGGCCGACAGCGGCACCTCCGACGTGATCCTGCTGGGTGACTTCAACTCGTACACCCAGGAGGACCCGATGCAGGTCCTCTACGGCAAGGAGTACCGCAACCTCAACGACACCGGGAAGGCCAGCTACGTCTTCAACGGTGAGTCCGGCTCACTCGACCACGCGCTCGCCTCGCCGTCGCTGGCGTCGCGGGTCACCGGGGTCGACGTCTGGCAGATCAACGCGGTCGAGTCGTACGCCTTCCAGTACGACGGGCTGGCCGCCTTCTACGCGCCGGACCCGTACCGCGCCAGCGACCACAACCCGGTGGTGGTGGGCATCGACACCGGGGCCGGCACCGGCCCGGTGGACCTGCAACTGCTGAGCATCAACGACTTCCACGGCCGGCTGGAGTCCCCGGCCACCGTGGGCGGCCAGCCGGTCGGCGGCGCCGCTCAGGTCGCCGGCCTGGTGAACCAGTTGCGGGCGGAGAACCCGAACACCGCGTTCGTCTCCGCCGGTGACAACATCGGCGCCTCCACCTTCATCTCGGCGATCGACGACGACAACCCGACGATCGACGCGCTGAACCAGATGGGCCTGCTCGTCTCGGCGGTGGGCAACCACGAGTTCGACAAGGGCATGGCGGACCTCACCGACCGGGTGATCCCCCGGGCCGACTTCCCGCACCTGGGTGCCAACGTGTACCGGGGGGACGAGCGGGCCCTGCCGGCGTACTCGGTGCACAACATCGGAGGCGTGCAGGTCGGCTTCATCGGCGTGGTCACCGAGCAGACCGGTTCGCTGGTCTCTCCGGGCGGCATCGCCGGCATCACCTTCCGTGAGCCGGTCGCCGAGGCCAACGCCGTCGCCGGTCAGCTCAAGGACGGCGACCCGGCCAACGGCGAGGCCGACGTGGTGGTGCTGCTCACCCACGAGGGAGCCGCGACGGAGAACATCGATTCCCCCGAGGCGCTGGCGAGCGACCCGGTCTTCGGCAAGTTCACCCGGGCCGACGCCACCATCGACGTGATCTTCAGCGGTCACACCCACCAGCCGTACGCCTTCGAGGTGCCGGTCCCCGGCACCGACAAGCTGCGGCCGATCGTCCAGGCCGAGGACTACGGCAAGCGCCTGGGCAAGGTGACGCTGACCTTCGACCCGGAGGCCGACACCGTGACCTCCGCTGACGCGTCCCTGGTGGACGTCGTCGGTGCGCCGCAGGACCCGGCGGTGGCCGAGATCGTCGCTGCGGCCAAGGTGCGGGCCCAGGAGTTGGGTCAGCGGAAGCTCGGTGAGATCACCGCCGACATCCGGCGGGCCTACACCGACGGCAACGAGGACCGGGGCAAGGAGTCGGCGCTGGGCAACTTCATCGCCGACGTGCAGCTCGCCGGCACCAGCGATGCCGGTCGGGGCGGGGCGCAGATCGCGTTCATGAACCCGGGCGGTCTGCGAGCCGACCTGCTGTACCGGACCGACGGCACGGTGACCTACGCCGACGCCTTCGCCGTGCAGCCGTTCGCCAACGACGTGGTCACCAAGACCTACACCGGCGCCGAGATCAAGCAGGTGCTGGAGCAGCAGTGGCAGCCGGCGGGCGCGTCCCGTCCGGTGCTCTGGCTGGGCGTGTCGAAGGGCTTCAGCTACACGTACGACCCGCAGGCCGCGCAGGGCTCGCGGATCACCTCAATGCGGTTGAACGGCACGCCGATCGACCCGGCGGGCAGCTACCGGGTGACGGTGAACTCGTTCCTCGCCTCCGGCGGGGACAACTTCACCACCCTCGGCGGCGGCACCAACCCGGTGACCACCGGCGACAACGACCTCACCATGCTGGTGAGCTACTTCGCCGCGAATTCGCCGGTGACCGCCGACACCGAGCCCCGCTCGTCGATCGGCCAGGGCGGGCCGGAGTGCACCACCACGATCACCGGCAAGTACAACCGGCCGCTGATCGTGACCACCGGCCTGACCTGCGTGGAGAACGCCACCATCGCCGGCCCGGTGTCGATCGCCGCGGGAGCCTCGCTGCGGGTCTCCGGCGGCACCATCAACGGCCCGGTGTCCGCCACCCGGCCGGTGCTGTTCGAGCTCTCCGGCGTCACGGTCTCCGGCCCGGTCACGGTGGCCGGCACCACCGGCGACCTGAAGATCAGCAAGGCTCGGATCAACGGGCCGCTGTCGCTGGTGGCCAACCTCGGTGGCGTACGGGTCGACGAGGCCGCCGTCAGCGGCCCGGTGAGCGTGACCGGCAACTCCGGCAGCCAGCCGGTGGTCGTCGCCGCGAACACCATCAGCGGCCCGCTGGCCTGCTCGGGCAACACCCCGGCTCCGGTGAACGAGGGCCGGGCGAACACGGTGCGGGGCCCGGCGTCGGGCCAGTGCGCGCGCCTGTGACCGGTAGGTGAAACCGCTGGTCCGCGGTCGGAACAGTCCGGCCGCGGACCGGCCACCGGTCGACCCGGTCGTCCCACCCGACCGTCCGTCGCATACCCCCCTGGGTATAGTCGATGCAGCTACCCGATCGGGACCGCATCTCCGCACCCCGGCCGGGTATGCAGAAGGCAGACGGAACCCGCAGGGCGTTGAGGAGCTGCGCATGACGGTGCAGGTGTCGGTCATCACGACCTCGTCCCTCGGCGACCGCAGCTACCTGGCCAGTGACGGCCGGGTCGCGGTCGTGGTGGACCCACAGCGCGACATCGACCGGGTGCTGTACCTCGCCGGTGCGGCCGGCGTGCGGATCACCCACGTGGTCGAGACGCACGTCCACAACGACTACGTCTCCGGTGGGCTGGCACTGGCCCGGGTGACCGGCGCGCACTACCTGGTGGCCGCCGACGACGAGGTCGGGTTCGACCGGGTTCCGGTGGTCGACGGCGACGTCGTCGAGGTGTCGGAGACGCTGCGGATGCGGGCCGTGGCCACCCCGGGCCACACCTTCCACCACCTCTCATACGTGGTCGACGAGGCCGTCGAGGGCGGCTGGCGCCCAGTTGGCGTCTTCACCGGCGGGTCGCTGCTGTTCGGCACCACCGGCCGCACCGATCTCCTCGGTGCGGAACACGCGCACGAGCTGGCCCACCGCCAGTACGCCTCGGCGAAGCGGCTCGCCGACCTGCTGCCCGACGGAGCACAGGTGTGGCCCACCCACGGCTTCGGCAGCTTCTGCTCGGCCAGTCAGGCCGACGCCCCGGACTCGACCATCCACCGGGAGAAGCAGGTCAACCCGGTGTTCCGGCTGGCCGCGACGGAATTCGTCACCGAAACCCTGGCCGGTCTGGACGCCTACCCGGCGTACTACGCGCACATGGGGGTGGTCAACATCGCCGGGCCAGCGCCGGTGGACCTCACCCCGGTGGCCCGCGCGGACGCCGCGCAGCTGCGGGATCGGACCGCCGCCGGCGAGTGGGTGGTCGACCTGCGACACCGCAAGGCGTACGCCGTCGCGCACCTGGCCGGCACCGTGAGCCTCGGCCTCGACGGGCCGATGTCGACCTGGCTCGGCTGGCTGATCGACCGGGGCACCCCGGTCACGTTGCTGGCCGAGACGCCCGAGCAGGTCGCCGACGCCCAGCGCGAGCTGGTCCGCATCGGCATCGACCGACCCGCGGCCCAGGCCACCGGTGCTCCGCAGCAGTGGGTGGACGACCCCACCGAGCTGCGGGAACTGCTCGTCGCCGACTTCCCGGCGCTGGCCGCCTCACAGGCCGGGAACCCCCCGGCCGGTCTGCCCGCCCCGCAGGTCGTGCTCGATGTCCGGCTGGGCAACGAGTGGCGGGACGGCCACGTCGAGGGTGCCGTGCACGTGCCGCTCCCCGAGCTGCCCCGCCGGCTGACCGACATCCCGGCCGGGACGGTCTGGGTGCACTGCGGGTCCGGTTACCGGGCCGCCCTGGCCGCCTCCCTGCTGGCCAACGCCGGCCGCGAAACGGTGCTCGTCAACGATCTCTTCGACCATGCCGAGCAGGCCGGCGTGCGGCTGGCCCGCGACACCTGACCGCACCGTCGCCGCCCGACGGCGTTGGTGATCGCGAGCCGCCCGGAGCCGGGTCAACCGGCCGGCGGCTCCGGCGGACTGATCGGCAGCAGGACGCGGAACACCGTGCTGCCGGGCACGCTCGTCACCCGGATGTCGCCGTGATGCTTGTTGACCACGATCCGGTAGGAGATGTCCAGGCCGAGACCGGTGCCCTCACCGACCGGTTTGGTGGTGAAGAACGGCTCGAAGATGCGGGGACGGATCTGTTCCGGGATGCCCGGGCCGGTGTCGGCGATCTCGACGATCAACCGGTCGTCCTGGCGCATGGTGCGGACGGTCAGCACACCGTCGCCGCCCATCGCACCGAGCGAGTTGTCGATCAGGTTGCTCCACACCTGGTTCAGCTCGGCGGCGTACGCCGGCACGGGCGGCAGACTCCGGTCGTACTCCCGGACCAGCCGGACCCCGGTGGCCAGCTTTCCCTTGAACATGACCAGCGTGGCGTCGAGCAGTTCGTGCACGTCCACCACCTGGTACGGCGCCCGGTCGAGCTGGGAGTACTGCTTGGCGGCGCCGACCAGGGTGGAGATCCGAACCGCCGCGTCCGCGATCTCGCGCATCAGCAGTTCGGTCTCGACGGTGTAGGTGAGCCAGCGCACCGCCGGTTCCAGATCCTCGGCGCCGACCGCCACGCGTACCCGCTCCAGCCAGTCGACGTCCAGCCCGCCGCTGATCAGCGTTGGTGCCAGCTCCCAGCCGCCGGTCAGGCCCTGATCGTCCAGCCAGTCGGTCAGCTCGTCCTCGGCGTCGCTGGTCGCCAGCGGTGACAGCGTCGGCGCCTTGGCCACCCGGTCGACCGCCTCCTCCTGGAGGCCCACCAGGGAGTGCAGCCGCCGGCCGTCGATCCGGCCGTCGGCGATCATGGCAAGCTTGTGCCGCATCCCAGCGATCCGTTCCCGCAGGCTGTCGGTGGCCCGGACCGCCGCGCTCGCCGGATTGTTCAGCTCGTGGGTCAGGCCGGCCGACAGGGAGCCCAGGGCCAGCAGCCGCTCCCGCTCGCCGACCAGCGTCTGGGTGTCCCGCATGCCGATGAACATGCCCTCCAGCAGGTGCATGGCCATCGGGAACCAGGTACGCACCGCGTGGCCGAACTGCTCCGCCGGCAGCACGAAGAACTCCGCGTCGGTGAGCGCCCACATGCTGTTGCGGTACTGCCGGTCCTCACCCAGGTACGCCTGGGTGGCACCGCCGTACACGCCGCGCTGCGCGGTGCGGCTGATCTCCACCTGGTCGCCGTGCACCGTGCGGCAGAGCCGTACCGTGCCGTCGAGCAGGACGAAGAAGCACTCCGCCGGATCGCCCTCGGCGTAGACCAGGGCCCCGGTGTCCCGCCGCTCGACCCGGCCCTGGTCGGCCAGCCAGCTCAGCTGCCCGTCGTCGAGCGACTCGAACAGGAACAGCGTCCGCAGGTCGTCGGCGGTCAACCGACGCGGTCCGGTGTCGGGATCCCCGCTGGTCACTGTGCCTCCAGGTAGCGGTGCACCAGCGACACGGCCATCGCGCCCTCGCCGACGGCGGAGGCCACCCGCTTCACCGACGCCGCACGGACGTCACCGGCGGCGAACACGCCGGGCACGCTCGATTCGAGATGGTACGGATCGCGCGGCAGCGACCAGCCCGGCGGCCGGCCTCCTCCGGCGACCAGATCCGGCCCGGTGACCACGAAGCCCCGCTCGTCCCGCACCAGCGTGCCGTCCAGCCACCCGGTGCGCGGCTCGGCCCCGATGAAGACGAACAGCCAGGAGGTCTCGACGTCCCGCTGATCGCCGGTCCGGGTGTCCCGCAGCGTCAGTCGTTGCAGATGCTCGCCGCCGGCTGCCCCCACCACCTCGGTGTGCGGGTGCACGGTCACCTGGGCGATGCGGCCCAGTTGGTCGATGAGGTACCGGGACATCGACGCGGTCAGGTCCGCGCCCCGGATCAGCAGGTGCACCCGCTCCGCGTAGCGGGAGAAGTACACCGCTGCCTGACCTGCCGAGTTGGCCCCGCCCACGATGTAGACGTCCTCACCCACGCAACTCGGCGCCTCGCTGGCCGCCGAACCGTAGAAGACGCCCCGGCCGGTGAACTCGGCCAGACCCGGCGCGCCGAGCATCCGGTACGACACACCGGTCGCCAGCACCACCGAGTGGGCGGCGAGCGTCTGGCCGTCGCTGAACCGCAGCAGCCGCGCCGACCCGGCCTCCTCCAGGCCCACCACCTCCCGCGCGCTGAGCAGTTCCGCGCCGAACTTCAACGCCTGCCGGCGGGCCCGGTCGGTGAGCTGTGCTCCGGAGACCCCGTCGGGAAAGCCGAGATAGTTCTCGATCCGGCTGCTCTGCCCCGCCTGCCCACCGGTGGCCAGCCGCTCCACCAGCACGGTGCGCAGTCCTTCGGACGCCCCGTACACGGCGGCACCCAGCCCGGCCGGCCCACCGCCGACCACCACCAGGTCGTAGAAATCCGCCGCCGGACTGACGTCAAGACCCACGAGGCCGGCCAGCTCCGCCTCCGAGGGCGCCACCAGCGCCTTGCCGTCGGCGGTGACCACCAGCGGGACGTCGGCCGGGGTGACCCCGGCCGCCGCGAGCAGCCGGCCGCCCTCGGGGTCGTCGGTCAGGAACCACCGGTACGGGACCAGGTTGCGGGCGAGGAAGTCACGGACCGCGAAGGACTCGGCGGACCAGCGGTGCCCGACCACCCGGATCTCGTTCGCCCCGGCGGCCGGGCTGGCCGCCCACGCCTCCAGCAGCGAGTCGACCACCGGGTAGAGCTTCTCTTCCGGCGGATGCCAGGGTTTGAGCAGGTAATGATCGAGGTCGACCAGGTTGATCGCGTCGATCGCCGCACCGGTGTCCGCGTACGCGGTCAGCAGCACCCGGCGCGCGGCCGGAAACAGGTCCATCGCGGCTTCCAGGAACTCGATGCCGGTCATCTCCGGCATCCGGTAGTCGGCCAGCAGCAGCGCCACCTGCTCGCCGCGTAGTTTCACCTCGCGCAGCGCCTCCAACGCCTCGGGCCCGGAAGCAGCACGAACCACCCGGTACCGGTCGCCGTATCGGCGCCGGATGTCCCGTGCGACCGCCCGGGAGACCGCCGGGTCGTCGTCGACGGAAAGGATCACGGGGTTCGCCATGGGCCCATGAAACCACGTCCGGGTTCCACCGCTGTTGCCGAAGACAACGGCCCCGGTGGCCCGCCGGTCGACCTCCGAGCGGAGGTGGGCGGCAGGGCCGGGCCGGTAGACTTCGACACCGGCCCTAACGGCGGGCGGTGTCCCAGACCACGGCGCGGTATCCCTCGCCGGTGTGGTTGAGCACGCCGACGACGAGTCCGCGATCGTTCATGAACTGGATGTTGCCGGTGGAGATCCCGTACCGCAGCGGACCGAGATCGATGAGTCGATCCCGGGTCCAGACCACGCCGCGGACATCCTGGCCTGGAGCGTAGACCTGACCGGCGATGCCACCGCTGTTGTTGATGGCTATCGCCGTACCGCTCTGGCCGCCGAAATGCACCTCGCTGAACGTGCCCCGGTACCAACGCAGCGGATGTGGACCCGCGGTCGGGTTGCCGACCACCTCACCGCGGAGGTTGACGCCCACCAGCGTGATTTCGCCCAGGTCGGTGAGGACTCCGTCCCGCCAGATGAACCCGTGCCAGGCGCCGCTGTCGATCTTCATCGAGCCGAGCACCTGGCCCCGGTCGTCGACGTGGTGAGCCATGCTGGCCTGCATGGTCGGCGGGGTCAGGCGGATCAGCCGACCGGCTCGCCAGAGGACCGCCTCACTGCTGGTGGCGGTGGTGGCGAAACCGGCCACCTCACCCCGATTGTTGATCTTCACTGGGTAGGTGTCGCCGCCGAGTCCGGGCAGGTCCACGCTGCGCCCGTGGCGCCAGAGGAACCCTTGGCCGTACATGCCGCTGGTCGGGGTGTCCCGGGTGCCGATCACCTCGCCCCGGTCGTTGATGTCCCCCGCCCCAGCCTGGCCGCGCACCGCGACCAGTTCGGTCGGTACGCCGTCACGCCACCGGACCGGACGGCCGTCACTGCTGCCGACCACCTCCCCGTGGCTGTTGACCGCGAACGCCGCACTTCTGCCGCCCAGGGTCCCCAGGTCGGTGAGGACGCCCCGATGCCACAGGAAGGCCCGGTTACCCCCGTCGGCGGTCTCGCTGTAGCCGACCACCTGGCCGGCGTCGTTCACATCGGTGGGCGTGCTCCACGCACCGCCCAGCGTGCCAAGATCCCGCCAGGCGACCGTGACCGGCACACCGGCCGGTGACGGAGTCGCCGCGACGGCCACCCCCGGCGCGACCAGCGCACCGACGAGGACTCCCGCCAAGCTCAGCCGAACGAACCGCACACGCTTCCCCTTCCGTAGCGGATCCGTACCGTCACTCTGCGCCACGGCGCGTTGGAAGCCCTCCCCCGCACGGCCAATCACCGCCTACGGTTTTTCCGCCATCCGTGAGGACGTCCATACACGACGGAAGCCGACCGGACTGGTAGCTGCGCTCAGGATGCCGGGACGGCGCGGAAGACGACCGTCACGCTGAACGACACCCCGTCGACCTGGTACGCGTAGCAACCCGGGCCGCTGACCGTCGTGGTGGCCGGCAGGTCGCTGTCCGGGTGGCTCAGCACGGCGTGGTGCCCGTCGTCGCGCGACTCACCGAGGTAGGAGAACGTCACCGTCGCATCGCCCGGCGCGTCGATCCGCGCCGCCCGTACCAGCACCGGCCCGGTGTAGCCGGAACCGATCCACCGGACCTTCTTCGTGTACGTGCCGTTCTGCTCCCGGTCCTCGTCGCGCAGTTGCAGGACGCCGCCCGGGAAATAGTCGGCCACCGGATACAGCGGGCCGGGGCCGAGCACCCGGTGCGCCTGGTCGCTGTCGGACCAGGGCCGGGGCTCGGTGACCGGGCAGGCGTCGCCGGGCCCCGCGGTGGGCAGCGCGAGCGGTGGCGCCGAGAACTCCCCCGGCGAGGTCGTGGACGCGGGTGTCGACACCGCCGGGGTGACCTGCGGCGGTCCGCTGTCGCAGGCCGCCGCCGACGCGAGCACCACGACCGCCACCACACAGGTCATCCTCGTCACCCTCGCAGTATCGACCGATCCCGTCGTCGCCGCCGCCCGGCTCGACCGGGACATGCGGCTTCGCGCCTCGGGGCCGCCGGTTCGAACCTGAACCGATCACCCGGATCGGGCCCGGTCGAGCAGCGCCCGTCGCTCGGCGTCGCCGTGCACCCGTTCCGCCGCCTCGCGGAACAACGCCGCCGCCCGATCACGATCACCCTGCCGGGCGGTGAGATCCGCCTCCACCGCGAGGGTCAGCGGATACCCGTCGAGCCCGCCACCGGCCCGCGCCTCGGCGAGCAGGGCCAACCCCACCGCGGGACCGTACGCGTACCCGTGTGCCACCGCGCGGTTCAGGGCGACCACCGGTGTCGGCTGGAGCAGAAACAGCTGGTCGTAACAGTCGGCGATCCGCCGCCAGTCGGTCGCCTCGGCGCTGGGCGCGGTGGCGTGGCAGGCGGCGATCCGGGCCTGCCACGCGTACGGGCCGGGCTGCGTCAACCCGGCGAGCAGGCGGACACCCTCGGCGATCGCCGCGTGGTCCCAGCGGGACCGGTCCTGCCGGTCGAGCGGGATCAGGTTGCCGTCGGTGTCCCGCCGGGCGGTACGGCGGGAGTGCTGCAACCGGAACAGCGCCAGCAACGCCACCGCCTCCTGCTGCTCCGGCATGAGCCGGACCAGCAACCGGGCCAACCGGATCGCCTCGGCGGCGAAGGCCGGTTCGCCGTCCGCGTCATACCCCTGGGTGAACAGCAGGTAGAGCACACCCAGCACCCCGGGCAGCCGCTCGGTCAGGGCGTGACCACGCGGTACCCGGTACGGGATGCCCGCGTCGACGATCCTCGCCTTGGCCCGGGTGAGCCGTCGGGTCATGGTCGACTCGCTGACCAGGAAGGCCCGGGCGATGTCGGCGGTCGGCACCGCGCAGATGGTCCGTAGGGTCAGCGCGACCCGCGCCTGCGGCGCGAGGGCCGGATGGCAGCACGTGAAGATCAGCCGTAGCCGGTCGTCCACCACCTCCTCGTCGGGTACCGGTTCCTCGGTCGCGGCGGTCAGCGCCAGCACCGCCACGTCACGCAGCTTTCGCCGCTCGACCGACGCCCGCCGCAGCACGTCGAGAAGTTGGTTACGAGCGACAGTCATGAGCCAGCCCGCCGGATTGGCCGGTACCCCGTCGACCGGCCAGCGGGCCAACGCCCGGGCCAGCGCCTCCTGCGTGCAGTCCTCGGCCAGCGTCCAGTCGCCGGTGATCCGGATCAGGGCCGCCACGATCTGCGGGTACGCCTCAACGGCCGTGGCCGCGACGGCCTCCGCCGCCGCGGCCCGACCCGCCGCCGTACCCCCGTTGCCGGCCTCCCGACCCGCCGCCGTGCCGTCGGTTCCGGCCGGTGCCGGCGGTGCCGCATCCACGGCGGCGTGCTCAGTCACTGCTCGAAGTCGGCGAACGGGCGAAGCTCGATGCGACCCGCCCAGGCCATCGGATGGGCCCGGGCGACCTCGATCGCCTCGTCCAGGTCGGCGCACTCCAGCAGGTCGAAGCCGACGATCATCTCCTTGACCTCGGCGAACGGCCCGTCGGAGACCAGCAGCTGGCCGCCGCGGACGCGGACCGTGGTGGCGGCCGAGGCCGGTGCCAGCTGCGCGCCCTGCAAGCGCCGGCCGGCGGCGTCGTTCTCCGCCACCCACACCTCGACGTCGGGGTGGTTGCGCGGCTCCGGATCGGGCTCCGGATCGGTGCAGACCAACATCAGGTACTTCACGTCAGGTCTCCCTCTACCTCGTCGTGTCGACTGTTCATCTGCGTGACGAACGGCGGTCGGGTGAGCGGACAACCCGCGACCAACATTTCCGGTCACCCCGGTTTCCCGAGGAACCAGCATCCGCCGTCGGCCGGTCCGGGTGGCAACCGACCCTGCACTCCGGCGCTCGTCACGGATGTACCGGTGACCCGTTGTCCGTACCGTCTACCGACGCACATCCGGCTCGGCTACCCGCTCGCCCAGGCGGCGGCGGACCGCCAGACCCGGGACCAGGACAGCAAGCGGAGGTCTCCTTGTCACGACGCGGTCGCCGAGGCCCGCTGCCCGCGCTCCTGCTCGCCGTCCTGCTCGTGGCGACCTCCGGATGCACCGGAGCCGAGAAGAAGCCGGCGCAGTCCGACGGCGACGCGGTCGAGGCGCGGCCCGATCCGGCGCTGCTGGCGCTCGGTGAGCTGCTGGACAAGGACGGCGCGCTACCGGTCGACCAGGCACAGCGGATGGTGGCCGGCCTCGTCGAACCGCTGCCGGGCGTCGAGCCCTGGACGGAGGCGGGATCGACCGCGCCGCCGCTGGCGGCACTGGCCCTGCGTACGGTCGCGCAGGCACTGCCCGCTCTCGAACCACCGGTCGCCGAGCGGATCAGGACGATCGTCGAGCCCTCCGCCGACGAGGAGGAACTCGTCCTCCAACCGGGTCAGGCGCCCGCACGTCGCGGGTCGACCACGGTGGCGCCCGCCACGGTGCCGTCGAACGAGGAACTGACCGGCCTGGTGGCGGGGGTCGTCGCGGACCTCGAGGGGCGGACCGGGCACCGGCTGCGGCTGCCGGTGCGGGTACGCACGGTGGCGGACGCGAGGACCGGCGGCGACGCCCTGATGACCCCGGTGGTCGACGCCGGTGGCAGGGCGCAGGCCTGTCGCATCGCGCTGCCGCGCACGCTCTTCTCCGACGACGACGACTCGATCACGAGCACCGTCGCGCACGAGGTCTGGCACTGCTTCCAGTACGACGCCGCGCCGCGGCGCAACCTCGACGGCGCACCACTGTGGATCGTCGAGGGTCAGGCCGAGTGGGCGGGCGAAGCCTACGTGGGCGGCTCCGGATCGAGCGCGGCGCGCTGGGACACCTGGCTGTTGCAGCCGGCGAAGGCCCTGACCACGCGCAGCTACGACGCCATCGGTCTGTACGCGGTGGCCGACGCGGCCGGGGCTGATCCGTGGCGGACGATGCTGCCCATGCTGGGTCGCCGGGGCGCCCGGGCGGTCGAGACGCTCTTCGACCGCACCGCAGTCCAGGCGGTACGCCGCGTCGCGACCTCGCTCGTCCGTTCACCCGAGCTCGGTGAGGTCTGGGAGTCCCGTGGTCCGGGGATCACCGACTCCCGCGTCGCTCCGGTCCTGACCGTCGCGGCCGTCCCCGTCGAGGCCCGCATGCGGGTGCCCGCCTTCGGCGCGCTGCCGGTACGGATCGCCGCGTCCGGTGGCGAGGTGCTACGCGTCACCGTCGAGGGCGGTGCGGCGGGGGCCGTCGCCATGCCGCTCGCCGGCACGGTCGAGCTGGCACCCGGTGGCGACGCACTGTTCTGCCTAACCGAGGGGGGATGCGCCTGCCCAGGTGGGGCGGCACGGCCGGGGGTGCCCCAGGCCGGACCGGGAGAGGGTGCCGCAGCCGTGGGGGCGACCGCCGCCGGTGAGGTCGCCGTGGTGGCCGAACTGCTCACCGTCGAGGAGTTGTGCGAGTCGGGCGGGCTCGTCGGCGAGTGGGTCACCGACGTCGCGAACGTGATGCGGGCGATGTCGGCGGAGTACGGCACGATGCCCTCCTGCAACGGGCCCTGGGTGGTCACGTTCACGGCGGAGGGTGGGTTCTCCGCCGGTTACCAGGCCACCTGCCGGGTTGCCGACGTGACGGGCCGGGCGACCGCGCGGTTCACCGGACGCTACACCGACACCGGGCTCACGTTCACCGTGTCGGACATCGAGGGGGACGGCTCGATGACGCTCGGCGGTCGCACCACACCCCTGCCCGGCGTCGACGGGTTCCGGACCGCACTCGGAAACACGGCCGACTACGTGATCGACGGCGACACCCTGACGTACTCCTTCGCCGCACCGGACGGCAAGAAACCGACGATCGTGCTCACCCGACGGTCCTGATCGCCCACCACCGTCCTCCCTTCGGCCTCCTTGCCGCCCGACGGGCACCGTGCGAGGGTTCCTGCGAGGGAGCGAGGTGGGGCGTGGGCTGGCGCGAGACGTACGACGCCGTGGCCAAGGTGCTCGCCCACCCCGCCCGAGACGACGAGCGGTCCCCGGTGGTCGTCCTGCACGGCTGCGTCGGCGCGGGCAAGACCTGGCTGCTGGACCGCCTGACGGAGCGGGACCTGCCCGCTCCGGTGCTCCGCGCCACCGGGCACGAGGCGGAGGCGCGGATCGCGTACGCGGGTCTGCACGAACTTGTCGCACCCGTGCTCGACCGGTCGGGTCCGGCGGTGGTGACGCTGCGGGCGGCGCTGCGGATGGATCGCGGCGGGTCGGCGACCCTGCGGCCCATCGCCGTCGCCACCGCACTGCTCGACCTGCTGCGCGGGCTGTCCCGGGCCGGCGGCGCCACCCTCGTCGTCGACGACGTGCAGTGGCTCGACGAAGCCAGCGTGTCCTGCCTCGTCTTCGCCCTTCGCCGACTGCACGGCGAGCGGATCGTCACGGTGCTCGCCGCGCGTACCGACGCTGGCCCGGACTCGGCGGCGCTGCTCGAACGGCTGGCCGGCGTCGCCACCCGGCTGCACCAGGTCGGTGAATGGTCCGAGGCGGAGTCGCGGGCGCTGCTCCGCGAGCTCTACCCCGGCCTGACCCGTACCGCCGTCGACCGGGTCGTCCGACTCGGTGAGGGTACGCCCCTCGCGCTGGTCGAACTCGGCGCGGCTCTGCTGCACGAGGGTGCCGCCGCGGCACCGCCGTCCACGATGGTGCTGCCGAGCCTGGGCCGTCGGATGGAGGCCTACTTCGGCCTCCGGCTGGAGGCTCTCGATCGGCGTCAACGGCTGGCCCTGTTGGTGCTCAGCCTCGACGACCTGCCGCTGAACCTCGCCGAAACGGCCCTGACCTCGGTCGGGCTCGGGCTGGCGGACGTGGCACCGGCCGAGGAGGGCGGGCTGCTGCGGCTGGCCGGCGGCGACCGGGTCAGGTTCCGGCATCCGCTCGTGCGCGCGGCGGTGGGTGCCCGGGCCGCACGATCCGAGCTGCGCACCGCGCACCTCGGCCTCGCCCGGACGTTCGCCGGGAGCGACCCGGCACGCGCCGCCTGGCACCGCTTCGCCGCCGGGGACGGGACACCCGACGAGCCGCTCGCCACGGCCCTGGAGGTGGCCGCCGGTAACGCGCTCGACGGCGGTGCCGTCTTCGAGGCGGTGCAGGCGCTCGCGGCGGCCTGGTCGGTCTCCGCCGAACCGGACACGCGACGCGACCGAGCCGCTCGGACGGCGGAACTCGCCTCGCGACAGGGCCGCCTGGAGATCGCCGGTGCCGTGGCGTACGCGATGGCCACCGAGGCGCGGACGCCGGCCGAGCGGGCGGGCTGGCTCCGGGTACTGCTGGCCCGGGACTTCCTCACCGGTTCGACGGACAGCCTGGCGTCCTGTGCCGAGGTCGTCGACGAGTTGGCGACAAACGATCCCGTCCTCGCCGCCGAACTGCTGGGCGCGGAGGCCGGATGCCTGTACAGCCTCGGCCGTCTCACCGAGGCCGAACTGCGCCTCGCTCGCCTCACGGAGCTGGTCGAGGCCGCCGGCGGCGCGCGGACGACCTGGGAGACGACGTTGCTGCGCGACATCGTCCGGGCCTCCCGCGCCGACCTGCAGAGCGTGCGGGCGCTCGCGGAGCCGTGGTGGCGGGCGCTGGACGACGAACGACTGCTCCGCTCGGCGTACCTGCTCATGCCGGCGGTCGCGACCCTCCTCGCAGCCGGCGCCGTGGCTGCGGCCGAGGAGCTGGTGGAACGCTTGGAGCGGGTCTGCCGAGCGGGCGGCGCCGCCGGCCTCGACGTGGTGCCGACCACCCTGCGGTGCGTACTGAACATCGAGCGAGGTGCCTGGGACGACGCGGCCCGCATCATCGCCATCGCCGAGGACCTGTACGGAAGCGGCGAATTCGTCGTGCCGATCGCCCACCTGCAGGTGCGCTTCGCCGCTCTGCTCGTGCACCGAGGGCGGTACGCCGAGGCCACCCGACGGCTCGACCTGGTTCGCGGGGTCGCCGCCCGGATACCCACCATCGCCCTGATGGCCACGTCGGCCGCCGGCCTCCAGGATCTGCTTCAGGGTCGGTTGACGGAGGCCGTCACGTCGCTGGCCGAGGGCGAGCGCGTCGCACGCTCCCTCGGTACCGCCCTGCGTGGCACCACGACCGTCGGAAGCGACCTGGTGGAGGCGCTCTGGCGACAGCGCCGCTTCGAGGAGGCCCGCGCCGCCGCGGACGAGTTCTGGCAACGCACCCGGTCCGACCCCGGTCCGGACGTACGGGCCGCAGCGTGGCGCTGCCGGGGCCTCACCGCCGACGCCGAAGCCCCGGCGCGGCAGGCGTTCGAGGTGGCTCTGCGCCTGCACGCCCGGGGATCGAACGTGCTCGCCCGAGCCAGGACGCTGCTCTGCTACGGGATCGTGCTGCGCCGCCGCCGCCGCAAGGGACTCGCCCGCGAACACCTGGACACGGCGCTCGCCCTCTTCCGGTCGCTCGGTGCCACACCCTGGGTGGCCGCGACCGAGACGGAGCTGGCCGCCTGCGGTCGACGCCGGGCCGGGCGGGTGGGGCTGGCGGGCGTCCTCACCCCCGGCCAGTGGAGCGTCGCCCGCGCCGTGGCCGACAACCTGAGCAACCGGGAGGTCGCCGAGCGCCTCTCCCTCTCGGTACGCACGGTGGAATATCACCTGGCGAACGCCTACCGACTGCTGGGCGTGGCCAACCGGGCGGAACTCGCCGCCCTCGTCCGCGCCCGCTCGTCCGAACCGGTCGGCCTCAACCGCTGAATCGGCGCGCGGTCGCCGCTACCCGGCGGGACCAGCGACGGGTCACGGTCGCCCTCGTCGGCGCGCGCGGGCGGTCAGCGTGTCGCTGTGGGCGATCAGGATCAGCAGGCCGGCGATGATCGCGGAGTTGACCAGCAGCGATTGATCACGAGCCGCGGCGGCAGCCATCACGATCGCGACCAGCCCGACCAGCCGCTGCCAGGAAATCCGGCCGTGCACCGCCAGCGCCAACAGGATCCAGCCGGCCAGGAAGAGCGTCGGCCCGGCGCCCATCGTCACGATGGCGACCGGGTCATGGTCGAAGGGCTCCATGATCATCAGCCGCGAGCCGACCCCGGTGGCCACGACGCCGGCCACCATCACCAGGTGCAGGTAGCCGGCGTACAGACCAAGCCGGCTGCCGGGTGGTCCGAGAGCTTCGATCGCGGAACCCAGCCGCATTCCCCCCCCGGTACCAGGTACAGCCGGCCGAGGCTGACCGCGTTGACGAACATCAGCGCGAACGCCAGGCTGCGGCCGAGGTCGAACCCTTGTTCGCTGTACGTGATGCCGGCGGTCAGGATCAGTTCGCCGAGGGCGATGATGAAGATCTGCTGGTAACGCTCGGACAGGTGTTCCCCGATGATCCGCAGGTCCTCCCAACTGGTGCGACCGAGCGCGGGCGTCGGCCAACGCAGGCGCGCAATCGAGAAGTCCAGCACCACCGCCGCCGTCCAGAGGGCCACCTGGGTCGGCCCGCCGAACGCACCCACGATCCACAACACCCCGGAGACACCGAACCAGATCGCCACCCGCAGCGTCCGCAGTTGCACCGGGTGGCCACGCAGGGCCGGCAGCAGCAGTGCGGCCCGCCCCAGATGGATCGCCACGTACGCACCGGCGAACACCAGCGCGTGTCCGGCGTACGCGGTCGGCGCCGTGGCGGCCATCAGCATCCCGCCGAACATCACCCAGAGCTGGACATCCTCGCCCCCCGCTTCCGGTGACCGCCTCAGTCGTACCACCGGCAGGTGCCGCTCTGGAGGCGAACAGCGAGGTCGAAGCGGCGTCACCGCCCGGGTTGGCCGACCGCGGGCAGACCCCACCGGGCCAGGCGCATTAACCTCGGGCCGATGCAGCACCTCCCCGCCGGGCGGGCCACGCTCACCACGGCCGAACGCGCGATCGATCTCCGCTTCCAGGCGTGGCTGGCCCGGCTACCGCGTCGCGGGCCGGCCGGGTGGCTGACCGAGTTTCTGGTCTTCGGGCTCAAGCAGGCATGGGCCTGCGTGTTCGGTGCGGCCATGCTGGCGGTCATCTGCGCGGCGCACCTGTGGTATCCGGACGACGCCGCCTTCGCCCGCAACGATGTCCTCACCGTCGCTGCCGTCGCCATCCAGGTCGCGATGGTGGCCGGGCGTCTGGAGACCCTGCGCGAGCTGCGGGTGATCATCCTGTTCCACCTCGTCGGCACGGTCATGGAGCTGTTCAAGACCCACATCGGTTCGTGGACCTACGATCCCGACGGGCTGCTCCGGCTCGGTGGGGTGCCCCTGTTCAGCGGGTTCATGTACGCCGCTGTCGGCTCGTACCTGGTCCGCGTGCACCGGTTGTTCGACCTGCGCTTCACCCGGTATCCGAAACGCTGGCTGACGGCCGTGGTGGCGGTGGCGATCTACCTCAACTTCTTCGCCAACCACTACGTGCAGGACGTGCGGTGGCTGCTCGTCGCGGTCGTCGCGCTCGTGTTCGGGCGCTGCGTCATGCACTTCCGCATATTCCGGGCCCGGTGGCGGATGCCGCTGCTGGTGGCCTTCCTCCTCGTCGCCTTCTTCATCTGGCTCGCGGAGAACATCGCCACCTGGTCGAACGCCTGGCTCTACCCGAGCCAGGCGGACGGTTGGCACCCGGTGTCGCTGACGAAACTGACGTCGTGGTTCCTCTTGATGATCATTTCGGTGGTGCTGGTCACCTGGATCTCCCCGCCGCAGCCGCCCGACGACCGGCAGCCGCCCAGCCGGACCGATGAGGGGGTGTCCGGTCCGGTACCGGCCGGCGGTCCGAATCGGTGAGGCCGACCACGGGCTCGCTCGACCTGCTCAGCCCTGGCGGCTCTTCCACTGCGGGTTCACCCGGTTCACCACGACCACCCGGCCGCGTCGGCGCACCACGGTTGAGCCCGGCTTCCGCTTCATCGACCGGAGGGAGCTGCGTACCTTCATGTCCGTTTTCCTCCTCGGCTCGGCTGGAACTCGTGCCGTACGCAGGAGAGAACGTCGACCTCGATGGTGGGATTCCCGGTCCCCGGCGCGGTCGACCCGCGCCCCTCACGGCCGGGCGAGTTCGGCGACCCGGGCGGCGCGCGGGTTGACCAGCCACTGGCCGGCGACGTGCACGGTGGGCACCGTTTCGTTGCCGTCCGCGACGGCCCGTACGGCGGCAGCGGCCTCGGGATCGGCCCAGATGTCGATCTCGGTGAAGGTCACCTTCCGGCGACGCAGCCCGCGGCGCAGCAGGAAACAGTAGGGGCAGCCGGGCCGGGCGTAGACGGTGACCGCCAACTGACCGCGTCCGTCGGCGTTCACGCGGGTTCCTCCCGGATGGGCGGCCGCACGGCGGTGCCCCTGACGTGCGGTGCGGCCGGGCTGGTCGGGCCGTTCGGGGGAAAACGGAAATGATCGAGGTGTTCGACCGCGAACCCGGCGGAGACGATGGCCGCGACGGTGTCGCGGCCGGTGTGACAGCCGCCGAAGAGTCGAGGCCAGAGGGTGGCGTCGGCGAGGCGCTGCGTCCGGCGCAGCAGGCCGGGTCGCTCGGCGATGACGTGCTCCAGGAAACGCAACTGGCCGCCGGGGCGCAGCACGCGGCGTATCTCGGTCAACGCCCTCGTCTGGTCGACCACGCTGCACAGCACGAGCGCCGCGACGGCGGCGTCGAACTCTCCGTCTGCGGCGGGCAGCGCCTCGGCGAGCCCGTCGACCACGCGGATCGGCACGGGAGCCCGGCCTGCGGCGGCCTCAGCGGCGGCGCGCAGACGGGGCTCGGGCTCCACCGCAAGCACCTCGGTGACCTGGGGCGGGTAGTGGGGGAACATGCGCCCGTTGCCCGCCCCGATCTCGATCACTCGGCCGTGCAGGCCGGCCGCGAGCGAGCGCCGGTGCTCGGCGGTGCCGGCACAGTCCATCGCGACGCTGAGCTTCTGGTAGACCCGGGCGAACACCGGGTGCGACTTTCCCGCCATCGTCTGCCCACTCTACGTCCGGCCACCAGACAGGCCCTCGCGCCGACGCTACCGGCCGGCTGTGGGCATCGGTTCGATCGCCAGCAGGGCGGCGAGTTGCCGCAGGACCTGGGGCCGGGCCCGGTAGTAGACCCAGGTACCCCGCCGTTCGGCGTCGACGAGACCCGCCTCGCGCAACGTGCGCAGGTGGTGCGAGATCGTCGGCCCGGTCAGGTCGAAGGCCGGGGTCAGGTCGCAGACGCACACCTCGCCGTCCTCGGCGGAGGCGATCATCGACATCAGTTGCAGCCGGACCGGGTCACCGAGGGCCTTGAACGCGGGCGCGAGCGCCGCGGCGGTCTCACTTGAGACCCGCTGCTGCGCCAGGGGCGGGCAGCACGGGGCAGCGGTGAGATCGATGGAAAGTGGCACCGCCCGCTTCGACATGACTCTAGGTTGACATTTGTCTAAGCAGCGTGCAAGTCTCTGTTTCGAAGAGCATCGAGACAGCGCCTCGACGTCACCCACCGAGGGGCCGGCACGCCCGGCTGTTTCGACAACCATCGAACGCGAGGAGTACGTGATGAGCGATCTGGACCAGCTGCCCGTCGCCGTCATCGGGGCCGGGCCGGTCGGCCTTGCCGCCGCTGCCCACCTGCACGAGCGCGCCCTACCGTTCACCGTCCTGGAGGCGGGGGACGGCGCCGGAACCTCCGTGCGGCAGTGGGCCCACGTCCGCGTCTTCTCCCCCTGGCGGTACAACGTCGATCCGGCGGCCCGCCGCCTCCTCGACGAGGCCGGCTGGGTCGCGCCCGATCCGGACGCCCTGCCGACCGGCGCCGATCTCGTCGAGAGTTATCTGCAGCCCCTCGCGGACCTGCCGCAACTCAAGCCACACCTGCGCTACGGCGCCCGGGTCGCGGGGATCAGCCGGCTCGGGTACGACCGGCTGCGTACCGCCGGCCGCGAAGCCGCTCCCTTCCTGCTGCGCCTCACCGACGGCCGCGAGGTCCTCGCCCGAGCCGTCATCGACGCCTCCGGCACCTGGGGCACCCCGAACGTGCTCGGCGCCTCCGGCCTGCCCGCACACGGCGAGGCCGGAGCCACCACCCACCTGGAGCATGCGCTGCCGGACGTCCTCGGCACCGACCGGGAACGTTTCGCCGGCCGACACACGCTGGTCGTCGGCGCCGGGCACTCCGCCGCCAACACCCTGCTGTCGCTGGCCGAACTCGCCACCACCGCGCCCGGCACCGAGGTCACGTGGGCCATCCGATCGCTGTCACCCACCCGTACCTACGGCGGCGGGGACGCCGATGCGCTACCCGCCCGTGGCGCACTCGGTTCCCGCCTGCGCGGGCATGTCGACGCCGGGCGCATCCGCCTGCTGACCGGGTTCTCCGTGCACGCCATCACTCCGGTCGATGGCCGGGTGGCGGTGGCCGTCCGACGCACCGACGGCGCTCAGGAGCAGGTCACGGTGGATCGGATCGTGGCCGCCACCGGCTTCCGACCCGACCACTCCATCGCCGCCGAACTCCGCCTGGACCTCGATCCGGTCATGGGCGCCACCCGCGCTCTGGCACCGCTGATCGACCCCAACGAACACTCCTGCGGCACCGTCCCCCCGCACGGCGTCGACGAACTCGCCCACCCGGAGCCCGGCTACTACGCCGTCGGCATGAAGAGCTACGGTCGCGCGCCCACCTTCCTCATGGCCACCGGCTACGAACAGACCCGGTCCGTGGTCGCCGCCCTCGCCGGCGACTGGCAGGCTGCTCGCGACGTGCAGCTCGACCTGCCTGAAACCGGAGTCTGCAACAGCAACCCCGCCGAGTCGGTCGACGGCGACAACTGCTGCGGCCCGGCCACCGAGCCGACCGGTAAGGGCCTCGCCACCGGTATCAGCGGCGGCCTGCTCGCCACACCACTGAGCCCGGTCAGCACCGACGCACCGGCTGGTGACCGGACCGGAGGCTGTTGCGGCGGCTGAGCGCCGCCGATGAGTCGAGTGCCCGGCGGATGATCTGGAGTGCCTGCTCCGCCGGGGGCAGACCGGCCTCGCTGACCACCCGGCCGTCCACGATGATCGCTCCGTACCCGGTGCCTCGGACCAGGTCCCGCAGTAGGGCCCGCCAGGGCCGCCGGTGCCGGCGACCGTCGCGCACGATCGCCGGCAGGAGGAACAGCGTGTTACGGGGATCGACGATCTCCACCGCGATCTCGGGTGGTAGACCGGCTCGCACCGCCAGGTAGACCTCGCCCAGCGGCCGCTGGTCGGCGCGCTGGCGGGTCAGCGTGGGATCCGCGTGCCGGCCTTCGCCGCAGATGCCGGCATCGCCGCTGCAGCAGCCGGAGCCGGCCCGGGCCGCGTCCCAGGGTCGGATCAGCAGGACGCGGTGCCGGGCCATCAGCGGCGATCGTCGCCGGCACCGGCGGCCTCGACCACCTGCGGCGACTCGTCGACCGGGTCGGGCTCGGTGGCGCCTGCTCCGGCGTCCGGGTCCGGCCCGGAGTCCGCTTCCGATGCGGCGGACTGGCCACTGGCACGACGCAGTGCGAGCACCGCCTCCACGATCAGCCAGAGCGCGAGGACGAAGATGATGGCGTCCAACGGTGCCAGCACCCACTCGCCGGCCTCCACGAACTCACGCAACTGCACGATCAGCGCCCAGGTCGTCATCACCAGCAGGAAGACCAGCGGCACGATGACGGCGACCGGGTTGCGCCGACGGCGCAGCACCCAGACCGCGATGACGGCCAGGGCCAGACCGGCGGTGAGCTGGTTGGTGGTGCCGAAGAGTCGCCACAGCACGCCGAAGGTGTAGCCGGCGTCTCCTCCGCCGGGCAGCAACGCGAGGGTGAGCGGTGCGGCGATGGCCAGCAAGCCGGCCAGGGTGAGGTGACGCGACAGTCGCCGCCACCCGACGAGTTCGGCGATCTCCTGCACGATGTAGCGCTGCAACCGGATCCCCGTGTCCATGGTGGTGGCCGCGAACGAGATCACCACCACCGCCGCGAAGACGGTCGCGAGCTGGAACTCGATGCCCAGGTTCGTGGCAAAGCTGGCGATGCCGTTGACGAAGTTGCGGGTGGCCCCGCCCGACGCGTCGGCGTAGCTGGCGTACAAGCCGTCCCACTCGGCCCGGGTGGCGGCGACCCCGGCCGTGACCGCGATGATCGACCCGAGTGCGAGGCTGCCCTCGCCGATCGCCCCGGCGTACCCCACGTACCGGGCGTCGGTCTCCTTGTCCAGTTGCTTGGACGTGGTGCCGGACGCCACCAGCGAGTGGAAACCGGAGATCGCTCCGCACGCGACGGTGATGAACAGGAACGGGAAGATGCTCGGCGAGCCGGCCGGCACGTCGTTGAACATCGGCGCCACGATCCGGTCCATCCCGACCAGCACCCCCGCGAAGATCACCGCGATCGCGATGAACAGCTGGTGGGAGTTGATGTAGTCGCGCGGCTGCAACAGCAGCCATACCGGCAGACGCGAGGCGACGAAGGTGTACGCGAAGAGGATGATCACCCACAGGTTGCGCGTCTGCTCGAAGCCCAGTGCCTCGGCCAGCCCGGTGATCTCGATGGGGTAGAGGTTGCCCACCCAGATCAGGAAGTAGAGCGCGACCACGCCGATGATCGACGGCACCAGCGCCGCGCTGCGGGTGCGGTAGATGTACTGGCCGATGGCGATCGCGAGGGGAATCTCCACGAAGATCGGGATGACCGCGCCCGGGTACGCCACGAGCAGGTTGCCGATCACCACGGCGAAGACCGCGTTCACCAGAGTGAGCAGGAAGAAGATGATCAGTAGAAAGAGCGTCCGGGCGCGCTTGCTGATCACATCCGCGGCCAGGGTGCCGATGTTGCGTGCCCGGTGCCGAACCGAGACCGCGAGTGCGCCGAAGTCGTGTACGCCGGCCGCGAAGATGGTGCCGAGCACCACCCAGGCCAACGCGGGACCCCACCCCCAGAACACGGCGATCGCCGGGCCGACGATCGGGGCGGCACCGGCGATCGAGGTGAAGTGGTGACCGAAGAGCACATGCTTGTTCGTGGGAACGAAGTCCACTCCGTCGGCGAAGCGGTGCGCCGGGGTCACGTAGGCCGGGTCCAACCCGTACACCCGGTCGGCCAGGTAGCGCGAGTAGTAGCGGTAGCCGAGGGCGAACATCGCCATGACCGCGATGACGACGACGATGGCGGGCATACGGCTGCCTCCTTGCGGCCCACCTGGGCGAGCGCTCGTGTGCAGATCCCGAAACCTGGCGGTAATGTAACGGGGATCACATTGCAAGGTCAACCGAACGGCTCGGATCACATGGACGTGGGTTCAGACATCAGTCGCGCGATCCAAGCCGCCACCGTCGGCGAGCTGGCCTGGCTCGATCGGGACGGCCTGCCACACGCTCGACCGGTCACGCCGCTGCTGCTCGGCAACCGGCCCGCCCTCGCCTTCCCGTACGCCGAGGCCGGCCTTGCCCGCGGGTTGGCCGCTGCGCCCGTCGCGGCGCTGGTCGTCTCCGACGACCGACTGACCGGGCGTGGCTGGCGACCGGTCGCGGTGACCGGCCGACCTCGCCTGACCGAGGATCGCGACGGCGCGCTGTTCTCGGCGCAGCTGCTCGACCAGGAACTGCGCAAGTACCCGCCGGCACGCGCGTTGATCGACTCGCCGTTGCTATGCCGGGAGCACTGGTGGTACCTGCCCCGGCTGATCGTGGTGTTGGACGTCGACGTGACGACCCCGGTCGGCGCCCGGGTCGGCGGGGCCGGCGAGGTGCTGGCGGTCGCCGGCGACGCGCGGCACCTGTACGTGGACACGGTGACCCGGTTCAACGACGAGGAGCCTGTGCAGATCCGGGCGGACAGCCTCGCGGGACGGCTGCCGGTGAACGGTCCGGCGGTACTGCTGGGTCACGACTTCTCCGCCCCCGACCTCGAACGCTGGACCCCGTGGACGACTCGGGGCCGGATGACCGACGGCACCCTGTTCGCGACGGAGACACCTGCCCGCACCACCCTCGCGCCGCCGCTCGGCCTGTGGCATCGACTGACCCGCCAGCGACGGCTCGCCCGGGCGTGCCAGGCGGCCCTCAACGGCGGGGTGCCGGGCCGATAGGCGATCGCTTCCGGAAAAGATTCACACAGGTGGATGCGGTCAGTACTATCTCGGTCGGGAGCCGTCGTAGTGACCGCAGGCAGCACCGTCGCACCGCCTGCGCATTTGAGATCGTCACGACGTTCGACGCGCATTCCTCCCGGGGTTGGGCATCCCGGCGAGTGACAGCGTCGGCGGATCAACTGGAGCTTTGATGAAACTCGCACGAACAGCCCGTCGTCTGGGACTCGGCGCCGCCTCCGTCCTCGTCGCCGCGTTCACCATGGTCGTGGTGAACCAGCCCGGCCCGGCCTCGGCGCACGGGTCGGTCACCAACCCTCCGTCCCGCAACTACGGATGCTGGGAGCGCTGGGGCGGCGACCACCTCAACCCCGCGATGGCACAGCAGGACCCGATGTGCTGGCAGGCCTTCCAGGCCAACCCGAACACCATGTGGAACTGGAACGGTCTGTTCCGTGAGAACGTCGGCGGCAACCACCAGGCCGTGATCCCCGACGGGCAGCTGTGCAGCGGCGGTCGTACCCAGGGCGGGCTGTACGCCTCGCTCGACACGGTCGGCGCCTGGACCGCCAAGCCGATGCCCAACAACTTCACCCTGACGCTGACCGACGGTGCCCGGCACGGTGCCGACTACATGCTCATCTACATCACCAGGCAGGGCTTCGACCCGACCACTCAGCCCCTCACCTGGAACAGCCTGGAACTGGTGCTCCGGACCGGCAGGTACCCGACCACCACCGGGATCTACGAGGCCCAGGTGAACGCCGGCAACCGCACCGGGCGGCACGTCGTCTACACGATCTGGCAGGCGTCCCACCTCGACCAGCCGTACTACATCTGCAGTGACGTGACCTTCGGCGGCGGCAGCAACCCGCCGCCGACCACCCCGCCGCCCACCAACCCGCCGCCGACCACCCCGCCGCCCACCAACCCGCCGCCCACCACGCCGCCGCCGGCCGGCAACGGCGCCTGCACGGCCACCTACCGCACGACCAACGAGTGGCCCGGTGGCTTCGGCGGCGAGGTCACCGTGCGGGCGGGCAACACCGCCATCTCCGGGTGGACGGTCAGCTGGACCTGGCCCAACGGCCAGAGCATCACCAACTCATGGAACGCGTCGATCACCTCCAGCGGGTCCTCCGTGACCGCCTCGAACGTCGGCCACAACGGCTCCTTGAGTGCCAACGGCAGCACCACGTTCGGATTCAACGGTTCCTGGAACGGGACCAACGGCACACCCACCCTTTCCTGCACCGCCCGCTGACGACGACCGGGCAGGGGGTGGCGCAGACCAGCGCCACCCCCTGCTCGCTGCTCTGGCGGAGTCCCGTCAGCGCACCGCTTCTCCCCGATCCGTCCTCGCCGCGGACGTTACCCACGTACCGTCGAGGCAGGCCGGCCGTCACACGGGGCCCGATGGTCGGGCGAGGGCCGGAGAACCGGTCGACCTGCCGTCACGGGGAGGGTGAGGTCCTGTGTCAGGTCAGGTGGCAATCACCGCCTCCGGTGTGCGGCCGTACGCAGTGGCGGGGTCGCCGTTGCTCTGCGACGCCCGGGAACACGGCCTGACCGGTGACGGCACCACCAACGACCAGCCGGCGCTGGCCGCGCTGGTGGATCGGCTCGGCGACGCGTTCGCCGCGGACGGACGGGCACGGGTGATCTACTGCCCGCCGGGGGTGTACGCCATCCGCGACGCCGGCACCGTCTGGCGCAGCGGGGTGTCGCTGATGGGCGCGGGGCCGGGCGCTACCCGGTTTGCCCTGAGCAATGACGGCAACCGGTCCCAGGCGGTGCCGCTGGCCTTCTACACCGCTCAACAGCACGGTGCGGGGCCCGACAGATACCTGGCGTACTGCATGTTCACCGACTTCGAGATCGACGGTTCGGGCGTGGCGTCGGCGCAGTACAACCCGCTGTCCAAGGGGCTCGGGTTGCAGTACGTGAGCGGTGGCCTGTTTCGGAACCTCTTCATCCACCACACCGCCGCCACCGGTTTCGGTTGCGATTTTCTCCAGGACACCCTGATCGAGGCGGTCCGGGTACTGGCCTGTGGCCGGATGGACAACGGCATGGAGATGGGCGGGGCAGGCATCGGTGTCGGTATCGGCGGGTGGGGGCCGATGGAGCGGCTGACCATCACCAACTGCGTCGCGGTCGGTAACGCGACCAACGGCATCTTTCTGGAGATGCAGTACCCCGACCGACCTCAGCCGCGGGGCATCCGGATCATCAGCTGCCACGCGGAGAGCAACCGGTTCGGCATCTCCGACTGGGGTGCCGACGGGCTCATCGTCACCGGTTGCACGATGACCGGAAACCTGGAGGCCGGCTTCCAGGTGTCGGCGAAGGGCACCACCGGGGTCCCCGGCAAGGGCGGCCTGCTCACCGACTGCGTCATCGACGGCAACCTCCGCGACGGCGTGAACATCGGCAACACCGCCGGCCCCTACACGGTGCGGGGCAACCGGATCACCGGCAACGGCCGACACGGCTATCACCACCAGGACCTCGGCAAAGGCAGCCAGGCCGCGGCCGAGGAGATCGTCATCGAGAGCAACGACATCTGGGGCAACAGCCGAGACGGTATCCGGTTCGACCGGCCCCTCCGCGACGCCGTCATCATCAACAACCGGATCCGCAACAACGGCCGCCAGTGCGCCCCGGCCACCTCCGGGGGCGGCGAGTCCGTCCGCTACACCCGGAACACCCTCACCGACCAGGGTGCGGACTGGCCGGCCGACGGTCACCGCGGCAAGGTTCTCCGGGTCGGCCAGCGGTACGCCGTGGTGGCCGCCAACGACGCCACCACCCTCACCCTCGCCCCGATCCGCCCCGACGACGCCAGCAGTTGGAGTGCCGACACGCCGCCGCCCGGAACCCCGTACGAGTTGCCCCCCGCCCCCTCCATCCGTGCCGGCATCACCATCGACGCCACCGCCGATTCGGTCACGATCCGCGGCAATCTGATCCGCGACAGCGGCTCGGGCACCCAGACCCACGGGATCTGGGTCACCGAGCGGGGCAGTTGTGTCAACTGCCGCGTCCTCGACAACGACCTGGACGGCAACCACGACGCCATCCGGACCGACGTCCCGGCGGACGGTGGTCGCTGGAGCGGCAACCATGGCAACCAGCCGGAGCAGGCCGGTCGGATGCCATCACCCGGACACGAGGAAGAGGCATGACAGCGGAACGTGATGTGCGGCATCAGCGGTGAGGCGAGGTTCGACGGCACCACGCCGGACGCGGACGCGGTGACCCGGATGACCGAGGCGATGCGGTCCCGGGGCCCGGACGGCGAGGGCCTCTGGAGCGACGGCTGGGTGACCCTCGGGCACCGCCGGCTGACCATCATCGACCTGTCCGGCGCGGGCGGCCAACCCATGGTGCGCGAGGACCTCGGCCTCGCCCTGGTCTTCAACGGCTGCGTGTACAACTACCCGGAACTGCGCGAGGAACTGCGCGACGCCGGCCACACCTTCCGCTCCACCAGCGACACCGAGGTGATCCTGGTGGCGTACGCGCAGTGGGGTGAGGACTTCGTCGACCATCTGGTCGGCATGTTCGCCGTTGGCCTGGTCGACCGCGGCCGGCGTCGGCTCGTGCTGGCCCGGGACCGGCTCGGTATCAAGCCTCTCTACCTCGCCGAGACGCCGGGTCGCCTGCGATTCGCCTCGACGCTGCCGGCGCTGCTCAAGGCGGGCGGCGTGGACACCAGCGTCGACCCGGTCGCGCTGCACCACTACCTGTCGTGGCACTCGATCGTGCCCGCGCCCCGCACCATCCTCCGTGGTGTCCGGAAGCTGCCGCCGGCGACCGTACGGGTCGTCGAGGCCGACGGGAGCAGCCGCGATCGCGTCTACTGGCGGCCCGACTACGTCCGGAATCCCGCCCACGCCGGTTGGGACGACCGGGACTGGCGGGCCGCGATCGGCGACGCGCTGCGCACCGCCGTACGACGACGGCTCGTCGCCGACGTACCGGTCGGTGTGCTGCTCTCCGGCGGACTCGACTCGAGCCTCATCGTCGCCCTGCTCGCCGAGGCCGGTCAGCAGCACCTGCGCACCTTCAGCATCGGCTTCGACAGCCGCCACGGTGAGGCCGGCGACGAGTTTCACTATTCGGACCTGGTCGCCCGCACCTACGACACCGACCACCTCCGCATCCAGCTCTCCAACGACGACCTCGTACCCGCCGTGCGCCGCACGGTCGAGGCGATGACCGAGCCGATGGGCAGCCACGACGTGGTCGCCTTCCATCTGCTCTCCGAGCAGGTCGCGGCCCATGTCAAGGTGGCACAGTCCGGACAGGGCGCCGACGAGGTGTTCGCCGGGTACGGCTACCACCAGCCCCTTGCCGAGGTGCCCCGCGCCGACGCGTCGCGGGCCTTCACCGCCGCCTTCTTCGACCGGGACCACGCCGAGTTGATCAACATAGTCGGTGCCGCACACGCCATCGACGTCGATGCCAGCCGGGACCTGGTCACCGCGGAGTTGGTCGCCCCGGGCGCGGACACCGCCCTGGACGCGGTGCTGCGCCTGGACACCCATCTGATGCTTCCCGACGACCCGGTCAAACGGGTGGACAGCATGAGCATGGCGTGGGGGTTGGAGGTGCGTACCCCGTTCCTCGACCAGGACCTGGTCGCACTCGCGGCGGCCTGCCCGCCGGAGCACAAGGTCGCCAGCGGCGGCAAGGGCGTGCTCAAGGAGATTGCCCGGCAGGTCCTGCCCGCCGAGGTGATCGATCGGCCGAAGGGCTACTTCCCGGTGCCGGCACTGCGTAACGTCGACGGCCCGGTTCGCGACCTCGTCGTCGAGGCGTTGCGGGCACCGGCCGCTCGGGAGCGCGGACTTTTCCGGCAGGCGTACGTGGACGCGCTGCTCGCCGACCCCGAACAGGCGCAGGCCACTGCGGGCAGCAACAAGCTGTGGCAGCTGGGCCTGCTTGAACTCTGGCTCCAGACCCACCACATCCGCTGAACAGGCTGCCGGTTCAGCCGGCGGTGGTCTCCGTGGCAAGGTGGTCGAGGACCGCGCGCACGTCTCCGCCGGTGCGTGCGATGACCCGCCGCTGCCGGGCCGCGCCGGTGCCGTCCCGACGCAGCCGGGCCAACTGCTTCATGACGTACGACAGATCCCCGTGCCGGACCAGCGCGGGCGCGGTCGTGGTGAACAGGTCCTCCACGAGGTCCCATGCCGGGCGCGCACCGCCACCACGCAGGTCGATCAGCCGACCGTCCATCCCTTCGTGAGCGGCCCGCCAGTGGGCCGCCGCGAGCAGACTGCTGCGCAGGCGAGGTGCCGACACTCCGGCACGCACCTCGTCGACCATGGTGGCGACCAGGGCTCGCACCAGGGCGGCGACCAGCACGGTGTCGTCCACTCCCGGGCAGACGTCACCCACCCGGATCTCCACGGTCGGATAGCTGGCGGACGGTCGCGCGTACCAGTAGACCATCCCCGCGTCGAGCATGATCCCGGCATCGACCAGTTCCGTCACCGTCGCGTCGTAATCGGCGACGGAGGCGAAGTAGGGGGTGGGCCCGATGCTGGGCCAGCGCTCCAGTTGCATGGAGCGCCAGCTCGCATGCCCGGTGTCCGCGCCGTCATGCAGCGGCGAGTTGGCGGTGAGTGCCTGCACGACCGGCAACCAGGGCCGCAGATGGTTGCAGACCTGCACCGCCAGTTCCCGATCGGGCAGGCCCACGTGCACATGGCAGCCGCAGACGGCTGGATCGTGCGCAACCGGGCCGAATCGGCGGGACATGGCGTGGTAGCGCGGTTCGTCCGGGACTGTCCGGTGGGACTCGTGCACCGGAGTGGCTCCCACCGCGACCAGCTGCGCTCCCGCCGACCGCGCCGCTTCCGCGGCGGCCCGTCGCAGCGTCACCAGGTGTGTCCGGAGGTCGGCGAGGTCGGCACAGACGGGGGTGACCATCTCCACCATGCTGTGCCGGAACTCCTGTCGGCTCTGGTTCCGGGCGGTGCCGTGCAGGGCCGTCAGCACCCGGTCGGCGACCGGCAGGCTTTCCCCGGTCACCGGGTCCAGCAGCAGGAACTCCTCCTCCACACCGAGGGTCAGGCGCGCTGGCGCGTCCACGGCACGCACGGGTCGTGCGGCGGACGGGTGATTCATCATCGTCGGCATCCCCTCCTGCCGGCGACGGTCACCGCCGCCGCACGGCGGGATTTCCCCATCGCGGCCCTGGCAAACGGCACCGACGACAGACCGGGCGGGCTCGGTTGGTGCCGAGCCCGCCCGGTTCCGGCTGTGCCCGTGCCGGTGTGTCTGTTGGTCAGCGTTGGAGGGTGAGTAGGCCGGGGCGGTAGGGCAGGAGGCCGTAGTCGCCGCCGGAGTTGGGGGAGCGGCCTTGGTAGAGCAGTTGGAGGTTGCAGGGGTCGACGGTCATGGTCTGGTCGGCGTTGGTGCGGATCAACTCGCCGTGGCTGATGTCGTTGGTCCAGGTGGCGCCGCTGTTGGCCTTACCGGCGAAGGGGTTGCTCTCGGTGGCCGCTTGTGGGGTCCAGGTGCCGCCGAGGCTGGTGGCGGTGAAGGAGCGGAAGTAGCGGCCTTGTGAGCCGATGGCCTCGACGAGCATGAGGTATCGCTGCTGCCCCTGGAGCTTGTACACCTGCACACCCTCGAACAGGTTGTTCGTGGTGTCCGTCATGATCGTCGTGTAGTTCGATCCGAAACTGCCCGGGAAGTTCCCGATCGGCATGCTCGCCCGGTAGATGCGGCCGTTGTCTCCGGCGAAGAACAGGTACATGTTCTGGTCGTCACCGATGAGTGCCTGGTCGATCGGGCCGGTGGAGGAGTTGGAGATCGACCCGGTGAACAGGGTCTGATGCGCCGACCAGCTGTTGACGTTGGCCGGGTTGGTGGAGGTGCGGTAGGAGAACGCCGGTCCGCCCCACTGGTAGGCCAGGACCCAGATGTTGCGGGGCGCGAAGTAGAACAACGACGGCGCGACCGCGGCGAACGGCATCTGGTTCTGACTCGCCGAACCCATCTGGTTCCAGTTGGAGAACAGGCCGAAGTTCATCGACCCCCACGTGGTGCCGGTGTCGTGGGTGGTGGCGTAGACCAGGTGTTGACCGTTGTACGGCGCGTGCGTGAAGTCCTTCAACGACACCCACCCCGACCGGGGCTGCGCCAACGCGCCCGTGGAGGACCACCGGTACGACGAGGGCAGGTTGCAGGTACCACCCGGCGGCGGAGTCGTCGGCGTCGGACTGATCGTCGGCGTCGGCGACTGGGTGGGACCGCCCAGGGAAACCAGCCTGAACTGCTGGTTGGGTTGTCCGTGGCAGTCGTAGAGCTGGACCTGGGCGCCGTTCGCGGTGCTCCAGACGTCGAGGCAGCGTCCGGACTGGACTCCGCTGATGGTGCCGTTCGAGTTGACGTTCCACTGCTGGTTGGTCTGGTTGTGGCAGCTGTAGATCTGGACTGCGGCGCCGTTGCCGGAGCCTGCGGCGTCGAGGCACATGTCGCCGTACACCCGTAGTTGCCGGTCGGCGGTGTAGGTCCAGGCCTGGTTGGTCTGCTTGTTGCAGTCGTAGAGCTGGACCCGGGTGCCGTTGTTGCGGGAGGCGTTGGGTACATCGATACAGCGGCCCGACTGGCTTCCGACGATCTCGCTCGCGGAGCCGGGTGCAGGCGTGGTCGGGGTGGGCCCCGGCGTGGTCGGGGTCGGCCCGGGCGTGGTGGTCGTGGGCGTGGGCGCGGGGCCGGCGCTGTTCAGCGCGTCGAGGGTGGCGTTGTACGCGGGCTTCTTGTTGCCGTTGTTGTCGAACAGCAGCGGGGTGCCGTAGGAGCGCCACGAGTCGCTGTCGCGGATGCCCCACACG
>NZ_JAXCFK010000020.1:0-75047 GCF_056150025.1 Micromonospora aridisoli
CCGGGTCCGACCCGACGAAGACGCGCTGCCACCGGGACTCACCCGCGAGTGACACCCAACGCCTGACCCGCTCGCGCTACCCCAGATGGAAAGCGCTCATTGGAGTCCGGAAACGCGTCCCCGCATGAACCGAGTACAGCGTCATCGAAGCCGAAGTCCTTTCCCGGCGGTCTCGCACTGGGTGTCGTGGACGCGCACCGGAAATGGGCTGGCCCTGTGGCGATGGTAGATCCTGCTCGGGGACAGCAGTGCGCTCGGTGCCGCGCCTGACGGTTGGACGGCACTGCATGCCGGTGGCGTGCTCGGCGAGCCGGCTGAAGGGGCGACCCCAAGCCGCTGCCTGGCGCGTGAAGGGCCTGTAGGGGATCCGTACTTCCGTGTGGCGTTGACCAGCGGCGACAACGCGGCCAGTCGGATTTGGGATGATGGTGCATTGTGTCGGCATGCAGACCCCGGCATCAACTCGACCCCACGCCCCAGTCACCCCCATCCTGAAGGGCAGGGTTAGTTTTTCCGCCGCTTCTGCTCGCTATGCCGTGTGGTGGCCGCCTGCTGCCGCCATGCGGCGGAACGAAGCACGATGGCTGCGGCCTCGATCTTGCGGCGTTGCTCGTCGCATGAGCCGCGCGGTAGTCGAGCCACCAATGCCCGCGACTCCCGCAGCAGTTCCAGCGCACTCGACTCTCTGCCCTTGCGCATCGCGACGAGCAGCCTTGCTAGGTTCGATTCCAAGCGATTCCGGATATCGCGTTCGTTGGTGGGCAGAGGGGTACGAGAGGCCGGGTTACCAAGAGGGCTGCGCGGTGGACGCAGGTCCCAGGTCAGGCCGCCGGAGGTGAGGCGGACACGCCGCGATCTCATGACTCGGAGTATTGCGAGTGGATCACCGTTTGGGGCTCCTCCGTTGGGAGCGTACCCTCCGCCGTACGCCCGGATTCGAACGCTCCGCCTAGAACGGCAGCCCGCACTCCATCCTTGCCGCCCCAGCTCATGGTGGGTGATCGGATTGGGAGCAATGAGATGATCTGAACGGCGCACAACCGCTCAACGGCCTTGAACGTCAACTGGGTCGAGCCGGAGCAATAGTCGGACTTGTGGCTGAACGATCTTGGTTGGGTGGCGGTGGTGGTGATGTGGGTGGCGGGGTCGGGTGCCGGTTGTTCGACGAGCTTGCCGCGTTCGAAGCACGCGCCGGCGCGGACCAGGGCGACGGGCGGCTGCACTGGAAGATGCGCCACCTCGTTGAGTTGGCCGCGGGACGCCGGTTTCTCTGGGTCGACGACGAGATCACCGACGCCGACCGGACCTGGGTAGCGGCAGACCGCAGCGCTCCCGCGCTCCTGCATCGTGTCGACCCACGCCGTGGCCTCACCGACGCGGACTACAGCGCCATCGCTTCATGGCTGTGCAGGACGCCTCTATCACGTAGCGGCCAAACGGACATCGCGCGCACCTCAACGTAGGCTATGCGCAGGGATGAAGAGAGAGGGAAGCAGAACCAGAATCCGCAAAACGCTGAGAAGGCGGCGCCCCACGAACTGCTCCACCACGTAGGTGTCGAGAGTGGAGCACCGCCGAACGATCAGCCGCTATAGCAACGGGATTGACGCTGACAGCGTCGGACCCGGTTGGGTTTTGGTTTGTGTTGCCCCCGACACACACCCGATGCCAACACGCCAGGTCAAGCTCGATTTCGAGGTGGTGACCTTCGAGGCGACTCGAACCCCAACGCTGCACGCGTCGTCGCAATCGCGAGAGGGCGGTCGGGCAGACGCGGAGCCGTTGGGAAGGGCGGGGCCGTCGGCGGTGGTGGGGGATGGGTCCGGCAAATCCGGGTGCCGTCTTGGTTTGATTCATGGCTGTCGGCCGACTATGCGCTCCCGCCAGGTTTCAGCAGATCCAACAGTAGAGCGAGCTCTTTGTTCGTGCTGTGTTCGCTGCCAAGGCGGCGATCTCACCGACAAGTTCACGGGCGAGGTCGTTGTCGATGGCTTCGCCTTCCTGGGATCGCGTCTCGATCCATCGCTCGGTAGCCCTGTCCAGCGTCTCGTCACCAGCGTCGGCCAGTGCCTTCGTGAGTTCGGAAGGGACGAGCGGGACCAGAGGGGCGTCGGCGCCGCTGACGACGTCGGGGCCGCTGCCGGCTGCGAGTTCATCGACGTCGCGATCGGTCAGGAGGCCCTCCCACTCCTCAAGCGCCGACCAGACGTCAAAGTTGCCGTACGTCGCCGAGGCAAAGGCTGGCCCAGGACTGCTATCCGCTACGCCGGCTGCAGCGGCACTATCGGCAGCAACGAAGAACTTAATGATCGAGCTCACGGACCGGTTGTGCTACACGCCCAGCTGACCGGACTCAGAGGCGCTGTTCAACTGCACCTTCATCGGCCCGATCGTGCGTACCAGCCAGACGGACATTCAGACAACCGGCGTATGCCGCACAGCACGCGGAACGCGTTAAATCCGTGCACCGCGGGCAGCCCAAACACAGTCCGGCGTCGGATCGAAAGTAAACGCTGCTTCGCCGGCTATCGGCGTACGGGCCAGGGCACCGGCGGGCCCTATCGCCGCAAGTCAGCCGCGTAGGGAGCTTTGTCCCGTCCGGAGAGGCTGGACGGTCTGCGACTGCCCGACGAGGAGATCCGCCTTCAACCAAGCGGCCGCCAACGCCTACTTTGCTACCCCCGGCAGGTACCACAACCCGGACTGTTGACCGTCGCGCAGCCAGCTGACCCGGGATGCCTCATCGGGTCGAGGCGGCCAATCGCGGTAGGGCAGGAAGGCTACCCGCCATGCGATCACCACGAAGATGTAGAGGCCGAAGCCGCCAGCGAGCCACCACAGTGCGTCGCGGCGACGGTAGGAGGCACGCGGCGCAAGCCAGGCCGTGGCCGCCATCGGAACTGCGATCCAGCCGAGATCCGCGAGCGGGCCACTGCCCATCGCGCCCTCGATCAGTTCACGGATGATGACGGATGGCACCACCACGCCGAACACCAGCAGCGCGGCGATCAACGTACGGGTCGTTGGCCTGAGTGGTGGGCGCGAGCTGAGCGGACCATCGGGCATGGCCCGCAGGATACGAGGAAGCAGCAATCGCCAACGCAGGGCAGCCGTCACCTCTACAAGTCCGAGGCTGCGCCGGGCCATCCACGGCCAGTACTCGGAAACGCGGCGATCACGAGTGCTTCAGCAGGTCTAAGCCTCGCCTGCCGAAGGCCCCGTCCAGCATCCGCAACTCGGCACGTCCGGACGGCACCTGTGCCGGCTCGGTGGACGCTGCGCAGCGCGCGGCTCACGGCATGTCCCGGTAGGCGGTTCTGGGCAGAATCCGCAAGTGGCGGCGACCCGAGGCCCCTGGTGCGTCTGCGGCTGCCCCCTCAGCCTTCACCCTTCACCAGGTCAGCAAGGTGCGCACAGGGCCGCTCGACCTCACGATGCCAGGCGCTGCCGATCACGGCTACGAGGTAGCTGACCTCCCTGACCCTCCCGTCAGCAGTCTCCACCGCAAACCGCATCGGCAACGGCTCGCTGTCGAACGGGATCGAGCAGTCGATGCGGACCTCGACGTCGATCCAGCCGGTGCCGCCGGGACGCAGCAGCCGAGACTGTCCGGTACCCCGGACCCGGATACCCGGCAGCTGACCGGTCGCCGCACTGGCAGTGACCGGTGCCGGCCCAGCATTGATCACCGCCAGTTGTCCTGCCAATTGATAGACGCCCCCGCTGCCCCCGCCCCCGCTGCCGCCGGACGCAACGAAGGCCACGAGGGAGATCGACCTACCTCGCTCTCGTTCCTCCCGTGCATCCCTCAGCTCGCTGACCGCAACACCGCCAAGCGCCACGCCGACCACAAAGGCAGCGACGAGCCGCACGTGCACTTTCCGTCTGGCCATAACGCGGTCAGGAGCGGAACTGCCCGAGGGCACCGATCGGTGATCGTGGTCACCCAGGTCAATTACCTCGTGCTCCGCCCACATGGCGTCAGCCTAGAGAACGCGATCTGCAGCCATCACCGATCTACACCCGCAGACCCGGGTGCCTGAGCATCCAGGGTTCGGCAGACGGGCGGGGAGCGAGCCAAGGCGGGCAGAAGGACCGATATACAGAAGGGGACGGTCACCGACACGACGCAACGCGCGGTCGGCGGCTACTTGTTTCATTGACCTGCGACCGTTGCCCGGCCAGGCTTCGGTCGAGGCGCCCGGGCTGTCGCTCTCTTTGCGGCTGCCCACGCTGGTCGTGTGGCTCTCATCTGGCCTGCGCGGCCCGGGCGTCGCCTAGGGCGGGGAGAGGCTCAAGAGGGGTTTGCTCGGCTCGAAGTAGCGTTGCCCTCCCGGCTCGATGAACCAGGTAGATCGAGCATCGGAGGACTTGTTGAGCATCACGCCGGATCGTGTGGTCATCGGGATGGACCCGCACAAGCGCTCGGCAACGATCGAGGTCATGGCCGGCGACGAGACCGTCGTCGGCGGCGGCCGGTTCGACACCGACCGCGACGGCTACACGGCGATGCGAAGGTACGCCAACCAGTGGCCGAACCGGGTCTGGGCGATCGAGGGCTGCCAAGGGATAGGCCGGCACATCGCCAACCGGCTCCTGGCCGACGGTGAACAGGTCGTCGACGTGCCACCGAAGCTGTCCGCCAGGGCGCGGGTGTTCGCCACCGGGCAGGGCCGCAAGACCGACGCCACCGACGCCCACTCCATCGCCCTGGTCGGCACCCGCATGACCGGACTTCGCCCGGTGGTCAACGACGAACAGTTGGCCCTGCTGCGAATTCTGGTCGACCGGCGCCGCTCCCTCGGCGAGGACCACACCCGGATGGTCTCCCAGCTGCACCAACTGCTGCTGGAACTGATCCCCGGTGGAGCGAAGAAGAGCCTTTCCGCCGCCCAAGCCAAGACGTTGCTGGCCACCGTCCGGCCCCGAGACGCGGTCGGCAAGGCCCGACGCCGGGTCGCCGCGGAACTGATCGCCGACCTCGAACGCATCTACCGACGCTCCAAGGAAGCCGACAAGGAACTCAAGGAACTCCTCGCCTCCACCGGCACCACGCTGATGGACCTGCACGGCATCGGACCATCCGGCGCCGCCCGGCTGCTCGTCGAGGTCGGCGACATCACCCGATTCCCGAACCGGGCCCACTTCGCCTCCTGGAACGGCACCGCCCCCATCGACGCCTCCTCCGGCGAGCAGATGCGACACCGGCTCTCCCGAGCCGGCAACCGGCAAATCAACCGGGTGCTGCACATCATGGCCACCGTCCAGCTGCGCAACCCCACCGAAGGACGCGCCTACTTCGACCGGAAGAAAGCCGGCGGCAAGACCTCGATGGAAGCCATGCGTGCGCTGAAACGACGCCTGTCCGACATCGTCTACCGCAACATGACCAACGACGCCGTGGGCACGGCGGCGAGCCCGGGAGGACAACGGGGAACGGCAACTGGCTCCAGCGCGACCGACTCGCATCCCCCAGCCGGCTCTTCGGAGAAGTCACTTCCCGGACCCGCCGCCACCCAGGATAGAACTCTCCTCCCGGCGGTGTCTTGACACAGAGGGGAGCCAGAAGCGTGCGCACGATCAAGGCCGACCGCGAAGCGGGGCAGCCCCTGAACGCCGACTCCCGCACACGGCGAATCGCCGGTCACTTCCATCTTCGAAGCCGGGTGCATGGTCGCAGTGCTGGGTCTGCCGGCTGGTTCCTCGTTGCCATCACCATCGGTGGTCTGACCCTCATGAGCCCTGGGCGTGACCGACGGCCTGAGCGATGGCGAGAGTGTGCTGGTACTCGCGCCAGTGGGCCAGTTTGCCGTCTCGCGTCCGCAGCACCGCGATGAAGGGCGCCGAGGCGGTTACCCCGGTCGCGGTGTGCGTGCCAACCAGTTCGTACTCGATCACGATCGTCTCGGGGTCGGCGGTCTCGTGCACGACCACGTTGCGGCAGTCGTCGAATCGGACGGGGAACGCCGCCTGGCTGGCTCGCGTGTACTCAAGAACTCGCTGCTTGCCCTCCGTGCGTGTCGGGCGGCCGGGCGCGGCGAACGGCGTCTCGATCACGACGTCGTCGGCGAGCACATCAGCCTCGTAGGTGGGCTGGTTCGCGAGCCACTGGGCACGCATGCTGTCGAAGACCGCTCTTGGTGTCACGATGACCCCTCCCCGATAATGAGTCAGCACTCGACTTGCGTCGAGGATAGTGAGTGGAGGCTCATTTTGGTAGGGGGCACGCCACTGCGCGCCGACGCGCAGCGCAACCGCGCACGCATTCTGGACGCCGCCGAGGCGGTCTTCGCCGAGTTTGGCCCCCGTGGCTCCACTGAGGAGGTCGCCCGGCGAGCCGGTGTCGCCATCGGCACGGTCTTTCGCCACTTCCCCACGAAGGACGACCTGCTCGCCGCGATCATGAAGCGGTTGCTGGCGCAGCTTGTCGAGGAGGCTGAACAACGGGACCTGTTCGATTTCTTCACCCACATGGTGGCGCAGGCAGCAGCGAAGAAGACAGTCGTCGACCTGCTCGCCGGCTCCGGGGTCGACATCCGACTGCCCGACGCGGTCAGCCACGTGGAGGACGCAGTCGACAGGCTGCTGCAACAAGCCCGAGCCGCCGGAGACGTCGGGGCGACGGTACGACTACCCGAGGTGATGGCACTCCTTGCCAGCGTGTGCCAAGGAGCCCTGCATGGTGGGTGGGACGAGCAGCTGCAGACCCGTACGCTCGCGGTCATCTTCGCCGGCCTGGCACACGACTGACCACCACCCGGCGAAGCGGACCATGCCTGACCGCAGCTAGAAGGCTGCCCAAGGCAGCTACCGCTGCTTGACCGAGCATCCGCACATCGGCTGCGATCGGACGCAGGGCATCCACGGTCTTCGTCATGTTGGGTAGCGCCCGATCCGCGCATGAGCGGATACCTACGTGCGTGGATCTGGCTGCGGTCGTGGTCGACTGCCGCGACAGCAGCTACCGCATGCGGCAACGGGCGTGCCGCGAATTCGCGGTGAGTCCACGCCCGAGCGCGTCGTTTCGGTCGGGCCGATGCAGCCGCTCGCTAGTCTGCCGCCTCGGTATCATCCTGCGTCTCCTCGGGATCGGTCCGTCCGCTCGCAGGGCCGGTGTAGCCCATCGCGAGTAGGTGGCTGTCAAGGATCTCGTACATGAAATGATCCTTGCCAACCCATAGTCGGCGCGTGCTGCCATCGGCTCGCGCCACGACAAAATGGATCTTGTCGGCCTGGTTCTTGTGTCGCCGGGCGCGTAGCACCACGCGATGTGCGATGACCGGCACGGTAGATCCTCTCTGTAGACGTGGGAGAGTGCCACGACTCGATCCAAGATCGGTACCGGCCGGGAAGCCGATGAGTCTGACCACACGGCGGCTGTCGCATCATGTCGGCCCCCTTGCCGCGTGTACCTCCGACGCTAGGAGAGAGGACATGAGGTCGGGCAAATTGCGAGCCGCCGCCGCGCTGACCATCAGATACGGACGCTTATGGCCGACGGCCAGCAGCATCAGGCACGCACAGTTTACGGCATGTCCGAGTCCACGGTCGTTCGCTGGCGGCTTCGTTGTCAACAGAGTTTCACAGTCCGGCGAGCGTGACCAACGACCGATCAGTCACAGCGACTCACTGCTCAACTCGCCGCCAACGACGTCTGCGCCGAACCGTACGGTCCGCACAAAGTCTTCAAGACCACTGGCGGGGTGCACGAAGACGTATTCGTGGGCCGCACGAACCTGGAAGGCGTTCAACTCCGCCACGACCTCGGCAGGCACCACGCCGGTGGCTGAAGGACCGAAGGCGATCAGCGTTCGTGGGGTCAACGGCATGAGTATCTGAATTGCGTCACCGATTGCTACGCCATTCTCTGGTCCGAGTCGGCCGAGGTGATCGACGGAGATCACCGGCGAATCACCGATGAGGAACATTCCGCCCTCCGGATGCAGCAACTGCACCGGTTTCTCGACCATCCACTGACGACATCGCATGAACATACGCTCTACACTCGCCCTGAACAGCAGGCCGGAGCGGAAATCCGAGTCGGCCTTTCGGGCTAGCACCTCAAAATAGGCATCATGGTCTTCATCATCACGTAGCGCCCGGTGGAACTGACGACGAAAACCCTGCTCATATCCTGACATGTTTCGGGCGTTCCGCCGTAGCTCCGCCCGGATCTGCTCATACCCGCGCTTATGAATCGTCAACAGACTGCGATTCCGGACGTAGTGCAACGCCACTGCATCCCGGACAACCGCGACCGCAGCTGGATCGTCGTGCAGGCGATCCTGTTGGCATAGCTTGATAACTCGCGGTATAAGGTTCTCGGTCCTACCCCACAGTTCCTCGGCCGACCTCGACGCCTGCGGTACGAAGTTGGGCACCTTGCCCACGCCACGGGGGCCTTTTATGAGGGTCCTTGCGTCGCGATCGATGACACTGACCGCATGAAGGAGGTGTCTATCGTCAGTAAACTGCTTCAAGATTACTCTTGATAGAACGTGTTGCTCTTCGATATTGTTGCTTGCTTCGGCTCGGAGTTCTTCAACCCGACGGGCTAGGGCACTCCGATTAAGGGGATCCAGGGCGCTCACGCATACATTGTCGCAGCCTTGTCAAAGGCAATCTGCGACGTGGCTCGACAGCCGTTAAGAGCGCGATGACCGGCAACCTTGCACAGATCATCGTCGTGGCGCTCTATTGCGAGAACCGAATGGTGCTGCCACGGGGGACCACTCCTCACCCCAGGCGTCCGCTTACCTGCATTTCCGGGAGCGGGGCGGCGGAACTCGTCATGACGTTCCGTAGCGCACGGATCGCGGCATGTGAGTAAGTAGTTCCGAACTCACCGTTGATCGCATGAAGGAAATACGCACGAGCAATCAAGATCGATTAGCTGATCCTTGCATCGCGTTGATACGATGGCGGACCCACCCTTACGAGGCGCGTTTGGGACCAAGTCTCCGCAGTTGATGATGAGTAACCGAACAGGAAGCACTAATGGCTGTGGGAAATCCGGTAACGAGTAATCCTTTTGGACAGATGGAGCAACGGGCGCGAGAGTTCTTCGAGCCGAAACTGAAAGCCCTTGGTCTCGGCGTCGCCGAAATCGAGAAGCAGTCCCTTCCTGAACTTGAGGACGCGCTCGAGCGCATAGCCGATGCGGCTCGCCATCCCGACCAATTCGGCGTCCTCCGACTCAAGGTGACCGCCGAGAGTGGCGTCGTGGTTGTTCAGGCGAAGTCTGAATCGATCATTGAAGTCGGCATCCTTCCCACCCTGCTGGAACGCAAAAGGCTGGTCTTGGACCGCATCAAGACAATCAAGCCACAGGATCAGCTGGAATCGCTCCGAGAGCAGATCGCAAAGTCTGTCGATGACTCTGCGATGCGAGAGAACCTTCTCCGCATCTTGGACCGTCAGCAAGACGAACAGCGGGAATTTTCACAACGCATAGAGAAAGAATCGCAAGAGCTTGGCGTAGCCATTCAGGGAGAGCGTTACGCGATTCAAGGCTCAATAACAATGGCAAAAATGGAGGTAAAACTGGAGGCCCTCGATACGGCCTTCCGGTCCAGTTCGGACAGCTTCGAGAAGGCGCTCGGCAAGCTGGAAGACAAGGCGGTCAGCAAATTTGACGTAGTCAGCACAGTATTCCTGATCCTAGCCTCGCTCGGTGGGCTCGTCGGCATGATTGCTGCGCTCCTAAAGTGGTTAAACCCATGAGGCCGCAATTCCGGCATCGTACGCATGGCCCCAGCAGGACAGTGCCGACACAGTAGATCCGCATCGGTAAGGCGCGCACTCAATTCGGCAGATCTGCGCGCGTCCCCGACGGGTTATGCCCGCCGTCGCCGGGTGTAGCCGAGATTCAGGCGCGGAGCGTCTCTGCCGTCGCCGATTGCCCAGACGTACTGCCGATGGTGGTGGTTTGTCATGTCCGTGCTGGCGTGCACGGCGCTGCAACGGAATTCGTGCGCCGACATCGTGCCCCAGACACCGAACTGGGTGTGACCTGCGGTTGTAAGGGTGTGTAAGGCCGTGTGAGGTGTTGTCAGCATCGACACCGGCGCCTCCGTGTTCCTCCGCTCCTACCGTCGGTTCCACACACAGGACCCGCACGGCGAGGAGACCAGGGCATGCCACGATCAACTGCTGCTGCAACCGTTGTCGCCGCGGGCGGCGCTGTCCTGATCGCGGCGGCACCGCCGGTCACGTTGTTCCTGACCGGCTGGCTGTCCATCACGGCACCGTCACCGGAGCAGCTGCGCGCATGGCTGCAGCAGCCTCTCACTACCGGCTTCGTGGCCGCGCTTTTCCAGTTCAGCGCGTGGCTGCTGTGGACACTGCTCACCGCCATCGTGTCCCGGCGCGTCTACCGCCACCTGGCCCGTCGTATCCGGTGGCGGTTTGCTCTTCGGTTGCCCAGCCCTCTGCAGGGCCTGACGGCAGCGTTTCTTGGCGCCACCGCTGTCACCACGACCGCCGCCGTGCCCGCGGTCGCGCACACCACCTCCAGCGCGGACACCGTCCCACCAGACATTCCATCCCAGCCCGCCGAAAGGGTTTTCGAAGACGAGGAGTCGGGTGAACCGGCGACGTCAACGTACACCGTGCGTCGGGGTGACACCCTGTCCGCCATCGCCGACCGCTTCCTCGACGACCCGGACCGGTGGCCGGAGATCTACAACCTCAACCGCGGCACCCGCTACCCCCAGATCGGCGGCACCCTGACAGACCCGAACCTGATCCGCCCCGGCTGGACCCTCGACCTACCCGAAGCAGAGGCCGAAACACCATCCACACCGCGCCCGCCCGACCGGCCGGCTCCGACCAGCCCGTCGACTCCGGACAACCCACCACCGCGTGACCACTGTGCTGCCGCGCCATCACCCACCCAGCCACACACGCCGAACCAGTCAGCACCAACGTCCACCGCCCAACCTCAGGCCACACCAGGTACGGCATCACCCGCTCCGGGATCTGCGGTAGCGCCATCAACGCCGGCCACCCCCGACCCCGACTCCGTCATCGAACCTCCGCCAGCCACCATCGCGTCTGCCGCTACGACCTCCCCGACGACCACACCGGCCCCGAGCAACACCACACCGACCGCCTCCCCAACGTCCGAGGACCGGGCAAACGACGACACCCACGGGGTCAGCCTTCCCGGAGGTTGGGCACCCATCGGACTGGCAACGGCGCTGGCTGCCGCAGCATCCGTGGTCTGGCTGCGACGCCGCAGCCGCTACAACCCCATCGCCGATCCCGACCCGGCCAACGATCCGACCCTGCAACCTTTGCCCGCCGTCATCAGCCGGCTGCGCCGAGTGGCCCGCGAGCAGGCACCCGACCTGGTCACCCCACCGGTCCCGCAGCCCACCGTCCGCGACATCGTCGAAGGCACACCACCGACGCCGACCCCGACCGGCCCGTCCGGCCCGCAACTCGCCGGCCTGCCAGAGCATCCCGCCGACGGACTCGGGCTCACCGGAGCAGGCGGACCCGACGCGATCCGCGCGATGCTCGTCGCCACACTGTCCTCCGGCAGCCCCGACGACCCCGACGCCCGCGGCCACATCGTCATCCCCGCCACCGCGCTGGCCGACCTGCTTGGCGGCACCGCCATCACCGACCTCGTCGGCGTTATTCCCCGACTCCACGTCGCCGCCGGCCTCGATCACGCTCTCGCCTACATCGAAGCCCAGATCATCCACCGCACCCGCGCCGTCACCGACGCCGACGTCACCAGCCTCGACGACCTCCACCAAGCCGACCCGCACCACGAACCGCTCCCGCCGGTCATCCTGATCACCGATGTGCCGGACACCGCGATCCGAGCCCGGCTCTGCACCGCCCTGCACCTGGGCCACCCCCTCGGCATCACCGCCCTCATCGCCGGCGACTGGCCCCTCGGCACCACCCTCACCGTCGCCCCGGACGGCACCACCACACACAAGGACACCCGACCCGGACCCAAACTGGCCGTCCTGGACAGCGACACCACCCTGCAACTGCTCACCGTCCTCACAGAGGCCCACACCGGCGACCCCGCCGACCCACCGCCCCCGTCGAATCCGCAACACGAGCAGACCGCCCCTGCGGCGGGAACCGGAGCCGCCACCGACCACGCAGCGCCCGTCACCGCTGAAACCAGCACCAACCAGCCGGACATTGCCCGCCAGCCGCCGACCGACAGCCCCGAGTCGCCAAACCCGCGGCGACCCGTACGCAGCCGAAGGTCCGCGTCCGGATCCTCGGCAACCCCGCGATCATCGGCGCCGACGGAACCCCGGTAACGGGCGTCCGACGGGCCAGCTACGAACTGCTCACCTACCTCGCGGTCCACCGCGACGGCGCCGACATCACCGACATCGAAGTCGCCATGACCCCCGACGTCACACCCCGCCGCGCCCGCGACCGCCTCTCCACCAACGTCGCCAACCTTCGCAACCGGCTCACCACCGCCGCCGGACTCACCCCAGGCGACAACACCCACACCTTCAAACCGGTGGTCAACCCCGGCGGCCGCTACTACCTCGACCCCCAACTCCTCGACATCGACTGGTGGCGAGTCCTCGACGCCACCAGCCGCGCCGGACGCACCACTGACCCACAAGCCCAACGGGAGGCGCTCGAGGAAGCCGTCAGCAACTGGGGCGGCCTGCTCCACCACGACTTCGAATGGTCCGACGGCCCGCAACACACCTGCCGACAAGTCGGCGTCAACATCCACGCCCGCCTCGCCGTCCTGGTCGCCGACACAGATCCCGCCCGCGCCCGCCACCTCTTCGACACGGCATGCACCATCGACCCCATCAACGAGGAGATCGCCCGCCTCGCGATGACCGCCCACGGCCAGACCGGCGACACCGCAGCCGTGCGAACACGACTCACCGCACTCACCCAGGCGCTACAGACCATCGACGAAGAACCGTCCGACGAAACCCACCGACTGGCCCGCCGCCTGCTGCACCCCACATCACCACGAACGGACAAACGGTCGACGTAGCTCGCCGGCCTCCGGCACGTTGCGCAGCACCAACAGCTGGTGTCGGTGTCCTCGTTCCCGCGCGGAGCCAGGTACGCCCGACGTACACAGGCCGGGATGTCCGCCACTTCGGCTCCGTCGGCGGCTGCGGACGCAGCGGCCTCTCGCCACAGCTCACGCTGGGCTATCAAGTAGACCCGAGTCGATGCGCTCGGATCGCGGCTACGAGCGGACGTTGACTGGATAGGGTGGGCAGGCCGGCTGTCAGCAGAGCCGTTCGGCGCTACCGGCCTGCCGCTGGCTGCCGTTCATGCGTGACAGCGGCCAATACGATGGGCAAGTGACCGAGTCGGAGCTGGGCCCTGCGAAGAAGCCGTGGTTGCCGCCCCGTTGGTTCATTCGGCTGTTCTGGTCGGCTCATCGGGGCGTGTTCCGGCGTTCCGGCGGCCGGGTCGGACTGTCGCGTCCGCGCGGCAACCGGTACGGGATGCTGCGCCTGACCACCGTCGGGCGTCGCACCGGCCAGCAGCGCAGCGTGATCCTCGGGTACTTCGAGGACGACGGGAATCTGGTCTCGCTGGCCATGAACGGGTGGGGAGAGCCCGAGCCGGCCTGGTGGCTCAATCTGCAGGCGCACCCGGACGCGACCGTTGACCTGGTCGACGGGCCGCGGCCGGTGCGTGGGCGTGCTGCGACAGGCGACGAACGGTCGCGGCTGTGGGCCCGCTGGCGTGAGATCGACAAGAACCTCGATGGCTACGCAGCGCGGCGGTCATCCGAAACCGCGGTTGTGGTCCTGGTACCCCGGCCCGGCACGTCGGAGGCGTCGCGGGGCACCTGATCGACTGGCTCTTGCTGGATGGGCTGATCAATCAGGTGTTCATGGACGTTGGATACCAGCGGCCGGCGCACACCGCCGCCTTTAGTGACGAGCGCTTTCGCGGCATGACAATACGTCCGATGGGTGGCCGAGCGGCTGGTGGGGGTCAGAGTCCGGCGGGGTGGCGTGACAGCCATTGGCGATGACGGTGACGTAGGACGTCGCGTTGTGCGGTGTTCGCCAGCAGCGCGTCCGCGCCACCGTCGTAGGGCGCGTAGAGCCAGGCCAGGTCGGGCGGCGCGATGATCACATGAGCGATCCGGTCGTCAGCGACTTCACGAAGCAGTCGATCGAGGCGACCGGGCTTCCAGGCGACGCGGTTGACGTAGGTGTGGGCGAAGGCAAGTTCGGGATCGAGGTCTGGCCAGGACAGCACCGACCAGCATTCGCCGTCCGGTAGCAGATCATGCAGGATCGGCGTTCGACGTCGTGGCACTGGCGTGAACGCTACTTCCAGCGTGATCACGAGCAGGTCAGTGGTATCGCCGCGAAGTTCATCGAGAATGGTGTTGTGCCGGTGCAGGATGGTGGCGTACTCGGACTCGCTTTCGGCGTAGCGCTTTGAATCAGGCAGGCTATGCAATCGCACCCACTGGTCATCCAGCCGCTTGAGGTGATGACTGATGGGTGCGACCTGCGGCCAACGGGTCTCCCAGACCTGCTGCAGACGATGCCCGTCAGTGCCTGGTGTGGGCCACACTCGGACCTCGCCGGAGGGCACCGACTGCCGGCCCGACAGGACCACCTCCCGCAACGCGATCACATAGGGATCGTCGCTCGGTGCATCCGGGTCGGCGTCGAAGACCACGATCAGCGGATCGTCGTCCCACTCCCAGCCCTGGATCTCACGCCAGATCCGCAGGTTCGGATGCTCGACCTCCCGGCATGCCTCGGCCGGCGCCAACATCCCGATCGCCTCCGCAAGCTGCGCCTGCCCCAGCCGCACCGAGCCGCTGCCACCACGCCAACCCGTGACCGTGGCCAGCACTGCAGCCGACAGCACGTCCTCTCGCGCGTTGACCCGCACGAACCCGATCTCCCGCTCTAGAACGACGGAGGCGATCGTCGCGTCCAAGCCGTGCTCGATGACGCGAGGAATGAAGCCGACGCCATGCAGCACCGGCCTCTCCCAGCCCAGATCCTGCTCACATCGCACCAGCGCTTCCTCGATTTCCCGAAGCGTCGACCACCTCTGCGACATGCCGAGATCATCCCAAACACGATGACCCCCCGGCTGCTGGCCCAAGCGCCGACAACCGTCCACGGCAACCGAAGATGACCAACCACCATTAGATCCAAAGGGGACCGCTCGGGGAGCCCGCTCCGCCCGGCCCAGCTGCCCGCAGCGACCACCCTGATCGCAGAACGCGGATGGCGGCATGTGCGTGCACCCGGTCGCTGTTGCCGGTCGCGGTGGGCCAGGTGGCTTGGACAGTACGGGCGTGGTTGATCATTGAGCGGTGCTGAACCCTGCCGTGCTGCCGGGCGACCCGGGTGTGTTCTCGTTGGCCGTTCCGCCGCTGTTTGCCGCCCTGGCTCCGGCGCGGAGCATCCTCATCGCCGGAGCGGGCGGTGGGTTCGACGTGTACGCCGGCCTGCCCTTGGCGTTCGCTCTGTGGCACCGCGGCGCGCAGGTGCACCTGGCCAACCTGTCCTTCTCCCAGCTGGAGTTGATCGACCGTGACGCGTGGGTAGCGGAGCACGTCGCGGCAGTGCAGCCGGACACCACCAGCCCGGACTGGTACTTCCCCGAACGGACGCTCGCCCGGTGGCTGGCGGCTCAGGAGCTGCCGTCGACCGTGTACGCCTTTCCGCCGCTCGGTGTCCAGCCGTTGCGGGCGGCGTACCGATACCTGGTCGAACACCTCAACATCGATGCGGTGGTGCTGGTCGATGGCGGCACCGATGTCCTGCTACGCGGCGACGAGGGCGATCTCGGCACCCCGGTGGAGGACATCACCAGTCTGGCCGCCGTGGCCGCGCTGGACGTGCCGGTCAAGCTGGTGGCCAGTCTCGGCTTCGGTATCGACGCCTACGACGGCGTCAACCACGTTCAAGTGCTGGAGAACCTCGCCGCACTCGACCGTGACGGCGGCTACCTCGGTGCCCTGTCCATCCCCGGATCGAGCCGGGAGGCGACGCTGTACCGCGATGCTGTCGCCGACGCCCAGGCCGCCACCCCGGACCGGCCCAGCATCGTCCAAGGACAGATCGCCGCCGCCACCAGCGGCGCGTTCGGAGACGTCCGCTTCACCCGGCGCACCGGCGGCGGCGACCTGTTCGTCAACCCGCTGATGGCGATCTACTTCACCGTCAGCCTCGACAAACTCGCCGCCCGATGCCTCTACCTCGACCGCATCGAGAACACCGTCGGCAGGCGACAGGTCATCACGCGCATCCAAACGTTCCGCGACGAACTCCTCAGCGCGCGCGTCCCCCGCGCGTTCCCCCACTGAACACCCCGACGACGGCAGATCCGGACCTGTACGGCTTGTTGCTCTGCGAGTCGTTACAGCAGGTCCAGCAGAGTCTCTATCCGGGTGGCCAGGACCAGGTCCATGGTGCCTTCGATGCGGACACTGACCACTGCGCTACCCGGTGGCTGCGCCAGCCGGATGACCAGCGGGGGCGTGCCTGCCAGCGGGTAGTCGAACCAGCCGTCGGCCGCCTCGTCGTTCGTGTCATCGAGCGCGCCGGTCAGTGCTGCCTCGTCCAGGTCGTCATATGTGTAGCCGATGTAGGAGCTGATCTGCCGGAGCAGTTGCACGACGTGTTCCTCGGTCACCCATCCCTCGACCTGCGCCATAACCTCGTTTCGGACCGTGCTGTCCTGCGGCAGCGGCCGCGCCGTCAGCAACTGTTCCGATTGCGGGTCGTACGAGTCGAGCCCGTACGCACCGGCCAGAAACGGCAGTGCGCTGGTGCCGTGCCAACCGTGGGGCAGAGTCACCCCGACAAATCGATCGGCGAGGTCAGTACGGCCCCATGGCTGCCGCCAACCCAGGTCGTGGTGCCATGGAGCGATCATGTCGGCAAGGTCCGGCCAGCGGCGTAGCAGCTCGGCGCGGAAAGCCAGAACGCGCTCGTCCGCTACCAGGGCGTCGGCCTTCTCGTCCGCGAGCCGATCAGCCAGCCGGCGGGGATTCTCTGTCGCCCCGGACGGCCAGAAGTACAGGTCGTAGCTCACTCACAGGAGCGTAACGACCTCGAGATCGACGCATCCTCCTCGGCAGAGCCGAACGTCCGCCCGGCGAGGCTCGGTTACCGGTGGCGACGGTACGCAGCCTGCCTACACGCTTGAAGCGGCAGACATCCGGACGTGTGTGCATCCCCTTCGGCCGGAGCGGGTTCGTCCTCCCCTTGTGCTCTAATCCCGGCATGCATGTCGTCGTCTGCGGCGCGCTCGTGGAGAACCGCGCGGTCCTGCTGGTGCATCGCAGTCCGATGCGCCGGGCATACCCGGATCTCTGGGATCTGCCCGGGGGGCATGTCGAAGCGGGTGAGTCGGAACTACAGGCCCTCGCACGTGAGATGCACGAGGAAATCGGTGTCCGGATTGTGGCGGAGTCCTCGTCACGGTTGGGCGACCTGCACGCCGGCAGCGGTGCAGACGCCGTTCACGTCAGCGTCTGGCACATCAGAGACTGGGTTGGCTCTCCCACCAACCGTGCACCGGACGAGCATGACGACATCGCATGGGTCGGGATCAACGAGCTGGGCGGCCTTCCGCTCGTGAACGGCGACCTGACGGCGTTGCTTCCTTGCCCGCCTGAGCCTGACCGGCTGCCTCGTCGCGACGAAGCACGGACAACCGCATCGCCGAGCGGCCCGTCGAGCATCGCGGCTCGGTGATTTCGTGTGATTGAATCCGCTGCGTCCCGCTCATCGGCAAGCCGCGAGCGCTGGCTGTGCGTCGAGGGGTTCTGCAGGCGGCGGGGGAGTAGCTGGGGTGTCGGTCGAGTTCGTACGGGCTCGTCCTCCGCGCGAGGTGCCGTACTCAACCGTGCTTGAGCATCGGTGCGCCGGGCCTAAGGTGTCGCCGTGAGCAACCAGCCGGTACGTGATGCCTATTCGTCCATGTCAGCCCGGTACATCGCGCTGTTCGATGGTGGCTGGCAGGCCCCCGGCGACGCGGCGCTCATCCGGGGCCACCTCGCCGGCCTGGACGGCACGGTGCTCGACCTCGGTTGCGGTCCTGGCCACTGGGCCGCCTACCTGCATTCGCTCGGCGCCGACGTGACCGGCGTCGACCTGGTCCCCGAGTTCATCGACCACGCCCGCGCGAACTTCCCCGGAGCGGCGTTCCGGCTCGGCTCGATGACCGAACTGGACGTCCCCGACCATTCGGTGGCCGGCGTCCTCTCCTGGTACTCGACAATTCATCTGCCGCCACCGGAACTCGGCCGCGTGCTGACCGAGTTCCGTCGGATGCTGACCCCGTCCGGGAGGTTGGTGATCGGCTTCTTCGACAGCGACGACGAGGTGGCCGAGTTCGACCACAAGGTCCTCACCGCGTACCGCTGGCCGGCTGACGAGTTCTCCGCCCGCCTGACCAAGGCCGGTTTCACCGAACTCCAGCGCCTGCAACAGCAATTCCCGGACCGCCCGGACCGCAGGTACGCGGCCATCGCCGCAACCGCTGCCTGAGTCCGCTGCGCAGAGCCCTCCATCCGGACGATGCCAACGGTTGAGCCGGCCTTGATCATGGCCAGGTCCCGAGAAACGAATCGAACCGGCGGGAGAGGGCGGCAGTCGTGGCGGCACTACAACACGGAATGCGCGACCGACGTCAACCGCACCACAACTCGGCTGAGCGCTGGTTCTGCCCTCCCTGGCCACGTACGGTGGCGACCGGTCAGCGGATGAGGATGGGCAAAACGGCTTGTCGGACACGGTGCGCCGATGAGATCGTCCGTCGTGATGCTGACTCGTAGCGAACTTCTCGCCTTGCATGACCGGCAGGTGCGGGGCACCATCGCTTCGCGGCTGCCGAACAGGTGGAAGCCGTCATGGGACGGACCGGTCCTGCAGGTCGCCACCCCCGGCCGAGGGTTCGCCTTCGCTGCGGACCTCGACGGACTCACTGTCGAGGAACTGGAGGCGCTCATCGGTCGAGTGCGCGACCGCAGCGCCGCGCGCGGCCAGGCGGACGTACGGCCACGACCGGCGGGATCTCACCGAGCGGCTACGACTGGCCGGATTCGCGCCGGAGAACGAGGAAACCGTCGTCATCGGGGTGACAACCAACCTGACTGCTGCCGGTGAAGCCACCGACGGCATCACGGTCCGCGCGACGACGGAACTGGCCGACCTGCATCGGATCGCGGCCATGGAGTCCGAGGTCTGGGACACCGACTGGTCCTGGCTGGCCGATGACCTGGCTGACCGCATCTCCTCGACCCCGGAGAACATCGTCGTGCTCCTCGCAGAGGCCGCAGGCGAAGTCGTATCGGCGGCCTGGCTGGTTATTTTTCCCGGTACGGAGTTCGCCGCCCTGTGGGGCGGCTCGACGCTCAGACAATGGCGAGGCAAGGGCATCTACCGCGCTCTGGTCGCCCGCCGCGCGCAGATCGCCGCCGACCGGGGGATCACCTACCTCCTGGTCGACGCGTCCAAGGACAGCCGACCCATCCTCCAGCGTCTGGGTCTACAACCGGTCACTACCGCCACCCCATGGGTATGGAGCCCGACCACCTAAGCGAGCGCCACAGGGGCAACGGCCAACGGCACACCATCGGCGGCAGATCCGGGTAGCTGCGGACGCCGAGTCTAGGCTGGGCGGACCACATGAACGGTCGTATCTGATCGTTACGATCATCGGCCATGACTCGCACTACGTCACCGCGGCCGCTGGACATTGCGGAGCTCTTCCCTGAGTTGAAGGAGCACTCGGCGACGGCCACGCGGCTGCATCCCCGGCCTGGTAGGCCGACGGTCGCCGATAGTTCGGTGGGTGGCCCGCTGCTCTGGCCGGCCGATGAGGCGTGGCCAGTGTGCACAGATGGCGACGCCCACTACATTTTCCGGCTCCAGACGCCGTCGACGACCCGCCGCAGCCGGGAGATCTACGCGGCAGCGCAGGCCCGTGCCGACGCGACGGGCACTCGTTACGCCCTGACTGACGAGGAGCGAGCTCAGCTGCCAGGACTCGACTCCTCCGAGCCGCACAGCCTGGTGGACCAGCCGATCTCGCTGGTTCCGGTGACGCAGCTGTACCGCCGGGACGTTCCCGACTTCGCCGGCCCGGACGACGCCGATCTGTTGCAGGTGCTGTGGTGCCCGCTGGACCACCCCGAGGAGGGCTACAACCCGCGGGTACGGCTGTACTGGCGGCGCAGCGCCGACGTCAAACGGCCCTTGGCCACGGCTCCCGAACCCCCCGTCGTCAACGACTCCTATCTGGCGACTCCCTGCAACGTGTACCCGGAACAGATTCGCGAGTACCAGTACGGCGGACTGCTGCCCGAGGAACTCGACGCCCGAATCACCACCTGGGAGGAGGAGACCGAAGAGGGAGCTGACGACCAGGAGGGAATCAACTATCAGTTCGACCTGTCACTGGCGCCGGGCTGGAAGGTGGGCGGCTTCGCGAACTGGTCGCTGACCGACCCGCATCCGGTGAGCTGCACGGAATGTGGCACCGCGATGACGCTGCTGGTCACCGTCGACTCCAGCGAGTGGCACGGGTCGGGCGGCAGCTGGCGGCCGATGGAAGAACCGGCGCAGGCTTCACCCAACCCCACCGACGTTTCCATCGGCCGGGGCTATGCCCTGTACATCTTCCGCTGCCCGGTCTCGTTCGATCACCCACCAACCACCGCCATGCAGTGATCTCTTCGAACGTTGGCATCCGAAGCGGCGCACTACTTTCGGCACGACCACGCCTGTCGCCACCGTTCCCCGTACGACGCCCTGACGGCGGCATGTGCGGATGCGCATGCGTGACGGGCCGGAGATCGGTCGTTGGGTGGCCGTTTGGTGTTTGCGTCGCGGCGGTTGCTTGGTCACGCTTGCCGGGTGGCTGATCTGGACTTCTTCGTCGATGTGGTCGTCAGTGGCGCCGTGCTCGGAGTGGGCGTGATCGACTCGCCGGACGGCGTAGCTCACGCGATCGGTACTGACTTCGTCGAGGACCGCGGCCGCGCGGTGATGCGGCGTGACTACGGTCTGGTGGAGTTCTCTTGGGCGCGTCGGTCCGGATCCGATCCCTGGCATGCGACGGGCTTCACCGTGCACGTGCACCGCTTGGCGTCTGTCGATGTCACCGGGGGCCTCGTCCAACGGTACGGGCCGTTCGGTCGACACCTGGGGTTCGCGCGCCTGAACGCCGAATTGGAGCGGCTCGGCTATCGACTCGACGAGATCACTCAAGAGTCTGACGGCGACTTCCGGCGGTACTGGCTTGCCGAGTCGCGGGTGTCCCTCGTGGTCGCCCCCACTCCAGACGGGGAGGTGATCGACGCTGGCGACGTCTGGTCGATCAGTGGGCGGCAACCTCCCGAGGCCGTAGCGGCCGCGGGTCTCGGTGCGCAGCGTCAGGCCATCACTAATGGGCTGGCTCATCTGCTGCGGCTCGACGACAACCAGCGTAGGGACTGGCTGGACCGCCGCCAGCCGGCATCGAGCGCACGGGTCAACTGGTGGCTGTATCTGCTGCTGGTCATCGACCAACTCCTTCGCCACCAACCAGGTCGCCGGGCCGACTGGGTGGAGCTGAGGCTATGGCTGCTGCGCCAGGGACAGGCCCGGGGTGTCTTCACCCGAGCCGAAAGCGCCGAGAAGGTGGCCTACTTCACGGCTGACATGCGACGCGCGGGGGCCGACTTTCCGGATCTGCTGCCGTCCGCTGATGACATCGTCCGGGCCTGCCTTGACGCCATCCCGGTTGGTCGGGACCAGGTGCCCATGCTCGACGCCCGCCGAGACCTACACGGACTCGACCCAACGCAGATACGCCTATCCCGCCTTGCGAAAAACCTGGTCAATGCTGCTCAATGGCATCTGGACGAGGTCCAGGATGAACGGCTCGCCGACCAACTGCGCGAATGGATCGCGGTCAAGCCCGGCCTCGTGTAGAAGCTCGCTTCACCGCGCGGCCAGCACCACCCCTGCCTCGGCGCAACGCACGCTCATCGGCACGAACGTGCCCCCCTGTCCGTCGTTCCTTCGTCACGTGCTGTGACGCCCGGACGGCGGCAGAGCCGGATGTCTGCGCGTGCCCTCTGGCTGGAGCGAGCTTGTCCTATCCCTGTGCTCCAATCCCGTCATGCATGTCGTCGTTTGCGGCGCACTCGTGAAGAACGGCGTGGTCCTGCTGGTACACCGCAGCCCGACCCGCCGGGCATACCCGGACCTCTGGGATCTGCCCGGGGGGCACGTCGAAGCGGGTGAGTCGGAACTACAGGCCCTCGCGCGTGAGATGCACGAGGAGCTAGGGGTGCACATTGTGGCGGAGTCCTCGTCACGGTTGGGCGACCTGCATGCCGGCAGTGGCGAGGACGCCGTCCACGTGGGCGTCTGGCAAATCAGAGACTGGGTCGGCTCTCCCACCAACCGCGCACCTGAGGAGCATGACGACATCGCATGGGTCGGGATCAGCGAGTTGGGCGGCCTTCTGCTCGTGTTTGGCGCATTGCCGGCATTGTTTCATTCCCTGCCTGAGCCTGACCGGCTGCCTCGTCGCGACGAAGCACCGACAACCGCATCGCCGAGCGGCCCGTACATCCGTCGCTGCTCGGCACTTCCGTCCGGTTGAATCCCCTACATCCGGTCATCGGCATGAGGGCGCACCGCGTCGGGTCGTGGAGGTGCGTCCGGCTGAGGGGGCTCGCGCGTAAAGACGGGTCCCGAGCGCCTGGCTCGGGACCCGTCAGTAGGCTGATCTTCAGTCGAGTGGGATAGCACCGGTAAGCCGAATCCCACGTTGAGTATCGGTTTGTGTCGATCCTCGGACACAGATTTTCCGCATCGGTGCGCCATCGAGTGCGCATGCGCTGATACTGCAGCCTGTTGGTACGGGCAGCTGGGCGTGCACCCGTGGGTCCGAGTTCCGCATCGATACATTGGCCATCTGCGGCGCAGTTCGATCGGCGCTTACCATGACCGCCGTGGGCGTGCTGGCCTGAGTCAGTCCCTGCGGGATGGGGCGAGCCTTAGCTACGCCGAAAAGCGGCCGACCGGCCCGGAGCTGGGCGTCGGGTCGCCGGTGGGGTGGGTGAGCGCGCCGTTGGCCGCCTGCGGTGACGTGCTCGCATACGGTGCGCGGCCGATAGCTGCCGGGAGTGTCGGTGCCGATGGTGTTCCAGAAGGGCGGGGAGCCGTCGATGTGCCCGCCCCAGGGTGTGCCAGGTGAAGCTGGGGTTCTCCTCGCGTAGTGCTGCCATGCCTGCGGCGGAGAGGCCATGCCACCGGTAGGCGGGCTGGGTGTGGGGCTGCTCCACCCAGCCGATCCGGCATCGACGGCACAGCTGGTAGTCGACGGCGAAGGCGAATTCGTCGCGATCGAGGCCGTCGTCGGTGCGGCCGCGTAGGTTCGCCGCTCGCATCCGCCAGCCGGGCCGCTCCGCCGAGACGGTGTCCTGCCACGGCGTAGCCAGCCGCGGCACAACCGGCCAACCGCGTCGCTGCGGCCACCGGTTGCCTGCAGCCGGAGCAGAACGGTTCGCTGCCGGAGACCCGCCCGACCTGCCCGGTGCTGGCGATCAGTTTCCGGATCGCCTCGTCGTGTTCGTGGCCGGGGCTCATTGCCGTGTCAGTCCTCGTCGTCGGCTTCGGCATCGGCCTGGTCTGCCTGTTCGACCAGCGCGTTGGTCAGATCACGCAGCCCGGCGACGACGTTCCGTTCTGGCCGGATCGCCGGGTTCAGGCCACGGGCCTTCGCCTGCTCCCAGATCGCTGAGTTGAGCCGGCGGAGCAGGACGTCGAGCGGCAGGTTGATGTGGACCTCTTGCCGGCACAGCTGTCGGATCCTGCCCGTCACGGACCTCACGGCCTTGCGTGACGGGTGATATCAGGATGCTGTGCTGGGACTCGCCTCGCTGCGGATGAGCCTTCTCACGCAGGCTCTCAAGCAAGGCCGTTCCGTGGTTGCACCGACATCGTGACGGCTGCGGGGCCGGCGGGAGCGTTTTCGAGCGACGAGCCGCGGTTGACGAGCGCCGCGCCCAGCGGGGTCAGAGTGTGCCGCACGGTGTTCTGTCGCCGGTGGGTGGTGATGAGGCCAGCCTCGCGCAGGACACCGGTGTGCTGGCTGACCGAGGCAGCGGACACGCTGAGGCGCCGACCGAGCTCGGTGGTGGTCGGGCTGCCGGCCAGAGCCGCCAGAAGCTTGCTGCGCGTCCGGCCAAGCAGCGCGGCCAGGGCGCGCTCCTTGTGGGCCCCGGTGTCCCACAAGCGGTTGGCCACCTCTGACGAGATGGGTGGCGTGTAGACCAGCACCGGCGGACTGGGGTCGTCGATGGAACTGGGTTCGAAGACATCAGGCCGACCGAAGTAGAAGACCGAGGGCGTCACCAGGAGGCCCTGCTCGTCGATCCGGATCGTGCGGTCGGAGCCGTTGGGAATCTCGAGGACGGGGAACTGCCAGGACACGAGTGGATGCAGGCTGCGGAGGAAGCCGTCCACACCGTGCCCGAGGATGATGCTTGCGCGGGTCGCCCGGTCGTCCTCCAGGAAGCTGGAGAGGGCTTGCCGGTACGGGGCCATGGCTGTGTCGTGGAATCGCCGCAGCAGGGTGCTCACCGCCGGGGCTGACTCGCCTGGGTGGTGCACGGCTGCGGCGCTCGTATCGAACTCGTTGACCGGCAGCCGAAACAGTTCGGCGGACGGTTGCATCGAATGCGCCACCGAGCCGACCAGGTTCATGCGGTGCCCAACCTTGATCCGCACCGACCGTCGCCAGACGTCAAATACTGCGGCCTCGACATGCCGATTGAACAATCGCGCGGCGAACAGTGTCTCGGAAACAGGGCTGTGGGCGCCGAGCAGCCGCACGCGCGCTAAGCCCTTGGCCGAAAATACAATTCGCATGGCTTCCCCCGTTGCGTCGCGCTGATCGTGGGCACGGTGGCGGCGGCCACCACACAGTTGTGACTGATCGTGGTCCTCGATACCGCCTGCTGATATCGAACCGGCTTTGCCGAACACAGTCTGCTATGAAGCGGTCGGACGGCCACCGGCAGGTGAGCCGTCCCTTCGCACGTCCAGAAAGAGCAGGAACAAGCTGGGAGCTATAGACCAATGTCAGCACGGTGTGCGGCGTCGTTCAAGAACGGCAGTGTGTTCCGAACAAACTCGAACACAGGCGTTCGCTGACCGGGCTCTGCATCGGCGGTGGGCGTCGGGCGGGATGGATGGCAGCGCAACGCTTCGGCGATCATCCACAGTGGTCTGACCCGACAGTCAGGGTGATCGGGTAGCATCGATGTCGTCAGGGCGAGGTCGGGGTCTGGGCCGGTCAATGACGGGGGGCGCGGATGGCGCAGGCGAGCCGCAGGGCGACAGTAGATCGCGATGACCTGGCGTCGCGGCGTTCGGGGTTATGCCAAACACGCGGTGGCGCACGGGGCCTTCGAGGTCGGCCATGAAAGCTCGTGGCGCCCCGCCGACGCCGGACGAAGCGACCTCACCGATCGAGTTTGTCGCCGCGTTGAAGGCGCTGCGTTTGTGGTCGGGAATGACCTTCCGGCAACTCGCCGCGAACGCGGTGCGGGCAGGGCGCCCACTGCCAGCAAGCACCATCGGTTCCGTTTTGAGCCGGTCAAAGCTGCCACGCCGGGATTTCGTCGCACCATTCGTGCTCGCCTGTGGACTCGATGACGTACAGGCCGGGGAGTGGACCGCGGCTCGTGACGCGCTGGCCGCGCGGACGGCGAGCACCGGCGATGAACCGGGCCAGCCAGCCCCGACGGACCGGCTCGTGCAGCCGGAGCAGGATGCGATCTGGCCCAACCCGCTCGCCAACTGGCCGACTCCGACCATGCTGCCGCTTGATCTTGCGGATTTCACCGGCCGGACGGCAGAGGTGCGTCTCCTGACCGACCATCTCACCCGCGGTGAGCACCACGAAGGAGCCGGCCGGCCGCTTCCGATCTTGGCGATCTGCGGCATGGCCGGAATCGGCAAGACAGCGCTCGCCACACACGTCGCTCACCTTGCCGCACCGTCCTATCCGGACGGCCAACTGTGGGTCAATCTGGGTGGTGCAGAGGCGAGCCCACTTGATCCCGCCGACGTGTTGAGTCGCTTCCTGCGTGCCCTCGGCATGCATGGTCGGGCGATTCCCGACGACCCGGACGAACGAGCCGAGGTGTATCGGATGCGACTAGCCGGGAGGCGGGTCCTAGTCGTGCTCGACAACGCCCGGTCCGAGGAGCAGGTCCGGCCGCTGCTACCCGGTGTCGGGACATGCGCGGTCGTGGTCACGGGCCGCGCGCGGCTGGCCGGACTCGAAGGCGCGCGGCACGTCGAGCTCGGCATGCTCTCGCGCCTGGACGCGCTCCGCATGCTCGGCAGTGTCAGCGGCCAGCGCAGGGTGGACAGCCAGTCCGGGGAGGCCACCAAGATCGCCGACCTCTGCGGGAACCTGCCGCTTGCGGTCCGCGTCGCCGCTGCGCGGCTGGCGGCCCGACCGTCGTGGCCGCTCGCGCACCTCGCCGCGATGCTCGGCGATGAAGCCCAGCGGCTGGATCAGCTGTCCGCTGGTGACCTCGCCGTCCGATCGTCGCTCGAGTTGAGCTATCGAGACCTTGAAGATGAGCAGGGACAGCTGTTCCGACTGCTCGGCCTCTTGGAGGTACCCGACTTCCCGGTGTGGGTGGCCGCCACTGTGCTCGGTTGCCCACCCGAGCGCGCTGCCGAGCAGACAGAGGCATTGGTCGACGCCCAACTGCTGGCCACCGCCGGCACCGACTCGATCGGGCAGGCCCGTTACCGCTTCCATGATCTGGTACGGCTGTTCGCGCTCGAACGCGCCCAGGTCGAGGAGCCCGCGGACCGCCGCATGCACGCACTTTCCCAGGGCCTCCGTGGCTGGCTCGCCCTCGCCGAGCGGATGGCTGAACGCATTCCAGGCTCCCGTCGTGAGCCGACCGATGGTCCCGCACCCCGCGGTCCGGTGGACTGGATGCTTGCCCAGTTCGGGGAGATCGATGCTCTGGACTGGTTCCACGCCGAACGCGCCACCCTCTGCGCGGCGGTTCGGCAGGCATACCGGCTGGACCTTGATGATCTGGTCTTCGACCTGGCGGGCCGGTTGGCGAAGCACTTCGACCTATGGGCCGAGTACGCGGACTGGGGTCAGCCTCAACACCGAGATGATCGCGGTCTGCAGGCGCATATCGGCGATCGGCTCGGCGAGGAAGTCATTCCGCACCGGCTGAGCTGCTGGGTTGGCGGCCGAGGCGAGTGTACTCGACCATCCGTTGCCCTCGGGGATGCCCCCAGTCGCCGATGTACCTGAAGGACCAGGGGGCGCGGCTGGCCGCCCAGCGCAGATCGTCCTGGTAGTACCAGTAGGCGTTGCGCTCAGTGAACAGCCGGCCGGACCAGGAGACTTTGTCGAGCGGGAAGGTTTCGGGTTGCTCGAAGAACGTCACGTAGAAGCGGCCACCCGGTCGCATGGCCTTCGCCATCCGGTACAGGCACAGCCGCATCCAGTTGAGCGAGACGTGGGTGAAGACCGACTGGGCGATCGCCATGTCGAACTCGACACCGAAGTCGGCGTCGAACCTGTCCGTGGCCCGAAGGTTGGCCCTCGGTAGCCGCGTCCGGCCCGCGTCGTCGAGTTCGTGGTCATACCCCGCCACAAGCAGGCTGCGGTTGATGTCGATGCCGTAGTAGTTGCCCGGGTCGAGATAGGTGGCGATCAGGCGGCCGGCGCGCAACGAGCCGCATCCCACGTCGAGGAACCGGTGATCTGATCTGAGCCCCTGTTGCTTGAGGAACTCGAGCTGAAGCTCACCGAGTTCGTCCCAGTACCCGCCCACAGCTTCCCGGTGGATTCTGCGGGCCAGAAGGTCTGGCTTGCCGAAGTCTACGTTCTGGTATGCCGCGTCCTGAAATGCCGCGGCCTCGGTCCGGACCTGTATCTCAGTGCTCATGGTTTCTCCTGACTGTGGCACGGCACCTGGATGCAGCGTTTCCCGACACTACTCGGCGAACGACGGTGAACCGGACGTTTTTAGTGGTGGCCAAAAGAGCGGTCCGGGTGCCGGTGCATTGGCCCCGGTGGGTGGCACCCACTTTCAGCTCTAACCAAAAGACGGGGATGGTCTCGGAAGTCGTCGAAGGTCTTCGCCGTCGCCGGACCTCAATGTTAAACCGGAGCCCAAAACGGAGGTACGCTTTCTCCTCCCGCCTCCGCGCTTGACCTCATGAATCGGTCTCGTTACCGTGGCACTGCCGATCGTCAATGAGATTCTTTTCTTTGCCGGCTCCGCTCGGAATGGGGAAATCGCGTGCGCGTACTGCTGACGACGATTGGATCGCGAGGTGACGTCCAACCGTTGGTGGCGCTGGCGACGCAGGTGAGGGCGCTTGGTCACGAGGTACGGATGTGTGTGCCGCCCGACTTCCAGGACTGGCTCGGTGAGCTCGGCTTCGAGGCCACTCCCATCGGCCCTCCGATGCGTAGGGCCATGGTTCCACCGCAGGTCCCCTTCACCGTCGAGCAGCTGCGGCCAATGGCAGCGGCGCAGGTGGCTGCCCAGTTCGAGAAGCTGCCGGAGGCTGCTCGCGGCTGTGACATCGTGGTCTCGGCCAACCCGCAGCTGACGGCGGTCAGCTCGGTGGCGGAGATGGTGGGAATTCCCTACGTCTTCGCGGTGTACAGCCCCAACATGCTGCCGTCGCCGCACCACGCTCCGCCGCCACAGCCACTGCCAGTCCACGTATCGCTGGATACCGAGGCAGACCCCCGTGAGCTGTGGGCTCGTGACGCGGAGCACCTGAACGACATGTACCGCGCTGTGCTGAACTCCCACCGGGCGGCAGCGGGGCTGGCTGCGCTGGACGACGTACGCAGCCATGTCTTCACCGCACGGCCCTGGTTGCCCGCTGACCCGACGCTGGTGCCGTGGCCCGACCCTGCGGACGAGACGGTGTTTCAGCCCGGCGCGTGGATCCTGCCGGACGAGCGTCCGCTCTCTGCTGAGCTGGAGGAGTTCCTCGACGCCGGTGAACCGCCCATCTACTTCGGCTTCGGCAGCAGCCTCGGTGTCCAGGACGACCTCGGCCCGGTGATCGTCCAGACCACTTGTGCGCTCGGCCGCCGCGCGGTCGTCTCGCGCGGCTGGGCCGGGTTGGAGCTGCCGGATGGCGGGCCTGACTACCTGACCATCGGTGAAACCAACGTGCAGGCACTGTTCCGGCGGGTAGCGGCCGTCGTGCATGTCGGCAGCGCGGGCACCACGACTCTGGCCGCCCTGGCCGGCGCCCCTCAGGTAGTCGTACCGCAGATGTACGACCAGCACTACTGGGCACGACGCGTCGACGAACTCGGCGTCGGAACCGGGCACGCGTCCAGGACGCCGATGACCACCGGTTCGCTGACGCGCGCGCTCGACCGAGCCCTCCAGCCCGAGGTGGCCGAGCGTGCCCGATGCCTCGCCCCGGTGGTCCGCCGCGACGGCGCTCAGGTCGCTGCTGCCCGCCTGACGAGCGTCGACCTGTCGGAGACCAATGGGCGACCTCGGACGTATGAGCGACCGTAGCCCCGAGGAGGAACGATGTCCCTGACCCTCGTCGTGGGTACCGGCCGATGCGGCTCGACGATGCTGAGCGGGGCCTTGAGCGCCCATCCGGATGTCCTGAGCCTCAGCGAGCTGTTCGCCTCGTTGAGTAACCGGGCCTTCCCGGCCGAACCGCTCGACGGACGTCAGTTCTGGCACCTGCTCAGTGCACCCGATCCCAAGGTCGACGCGATGGTGCGGAACGGGTTGCGGACGCCGGAGCAGCGCTACCCCTACGAGACTGGGCGGTTCGACCCGGCTTCCGGCGTGCCCGCCATCTGCCACATGACCCTACCGGCGCTCACCGACGAGCCCGACCTGTTGTTCGACGAACTGGAGAGCGAGCTTCCGTCCTGGCCACGACGTCCCGTCGTGCGGCACTACCGGGACCTGTTCGCCTGGCTCGCCGATCGGTTCGGCCGCAGCGTCGTCGTCGAGCGATCCGGCACCTCACTGCGCTACGTGCACCGCATGCGGACGATGTTCCCGGAGGCTCGGTTCGTCCACATGTTCCGCGACGGCGCAGACTGCGCGCTGTCCATGAGTCGCCACTACGGATTCCGCTTGATGATGCTGCCCCGGGTGGCCGCTCGGGTGGCCGGAGTGCCGGTGCCCGGTCTGGTCAGGAACCATCTCACCCGGTTGCCCCCTGAGTATCAGCGGTTCTTCCGTAGAGACTTCAGACCCGAGTCGATCATGAGCGTGGACCTGCCGCTGCGCGACTTCGGCGAGTTCTGGTCCGAGATGATCCGACACGGCGTCCTTGAACTGTCCGAGGTAGATCAGAGGGATCGGCTCGACGTGCGCTATGAGCACCTGCTCGCCGATCCCCGTGCCGAGTTCAGCAGGCTGGCGTCCTACCTCGGGGTGGCGGCCGACCGGCGGTGGCTCGACCAGGCCAGCGGAGTCGTCGACGCCACCCGCGCCGGGGCGGCGCGACGGCTGGACCCACCAGCACGCGACGAACTGAAGGCGGCCTGCGCAGCCGGTGAACTGGCCCTGCGCTGCGCGAGGGCCGCACGGAGCACGGCAGATCCCGACGAGCAGGAAGCGGTGAACAGCGATGAGCGTTGACTTCAAGGTGCCGACGCCGGAGTCCGTCGGGGCGTTCTACGATCAGGTGAACGCTATCCTCGCCCAGGTCCAGGGTGGCGCGATGCACTACGGCTACTGGACCGGGCCGGACGATGACAGCGACTTCGAGACGGCCAGCGTCCGACTGACCGACATGATGATCGAGCGGGTCGCCGCGAGCCCGGGCGAGCGGGTGCTGGACGTCGGCTGCGGTCCGGGCCGCCCGGGCGTACGACTGGCCAAGGTCAGTGGTGCCGAGCTCGTCGGGGTCTCGATCAGCGAGCAGGACGTGCGTCTGGCCAACGACCGGGCCCGCGTCGAGGCGGTGTCCGATCGGGTGAGCTTCCAGCGGGCCGACATGCTCGTGATGCCGTTCCCCGACGACTCCTTCGACCACGCTATGGCCCTGGAGTCGATCGTCCACGTGCACGACCGGGTAGGGGCGCTGCGGGAGATCGCCCGGGTGGTACGCCCCGGCGGGCGCATCGTACTGACCGACTTCACGGCCAAGGACGGGCCGCACGGGCGTCCTGACCAGACCTTGATCAACGTGTACGACTCCTGGCGGTCCGCCGCTCCGATCCGGGCCGCGGACTACGAGGCGTTCGCGTCGCAGGCCGGAATCGTGCTCGACGAACTTACCGACATCACCGACCACGTGAAGTACACCGGCATGTGGACCTACCTCGAATTGCGGCGGTACGCCCGCGAACACCCGGTGCCGCCGGAAGTGGAGCAGATCCTCGGCGTCTTCGGGCCGATCCTCAACGGCACCACGGAGGCGCCGGGCCTCACCGATGCGCAACTCGAACAGGGCTGGCGGCGGATGCTGGCCCAGGAACAGGCACAAGGGATGATCATCGTCGTCGCGCACACCCCGTCCTCCTGAGGCCCTGACAAAGAGGGGTGCCCATGCGTGTGTTGCTGACGACGATCGGCTCGCGAGGCGACGTTCAGCCCTTGCTGGCGCTGGCGATGCAGGTGAGAGCTCTCGGCCATGCGGTGCGCATGTGCGTACCCCCCGACTTCGAGGCCTGGATCGATCGGCTCGGTTTCGAGCTGACGACCATCGGTCCCCGGATGCGCAAGGCCCTCGGCGCGCCGGGTCCGCAGGTCGCGCTCTCCGCCGATGAGCTGCGGGAGCGCACCGAAGCGCAGGTCGCGGCCCAGTTCGACAAGCTCGCGGCGGCGGCCGAGGACTGCGATGCGATCGTCGTGGCGACTCCCTTGTTGCTGGCCGCCCGCTCGGTGGCGGAGCAGCTCGGAATCGCCTATGTCTTCGCCGTCTACAGCCCCAACATGCTGCCATCGTCGTACCACGCACCGCCCCCGCTGCCGATGCCGGGACACGCGCCGGCCGCCGCGGCCGCCGACCCCGGCAAGCTCTGGGCTCGAGACGCGGCCCGCCTGAACGACTTGTTCCGTGGTCCGCTGAACTCCTGCCGGGCGTCGGTGGGCCTGGCAGCGCTCGACGACGTGCGCAGCCACGTCTTCACCGACCTCCCATGGCTGCACGCCGATCCGACGCTGGGACCATGGCCTGATCCGGCGGAAACAGCGGTCTTTCAGCCCGGCGCGTGGATCCTGCCCGACGAGCGGCCGCTCCCGCGGAAGCTGGCGACGTTCCTCGACAACGGCGAACCGCCCATCTACTTCGGCTTCGGCAGCATGCACGTGCCGCCCGGCCTCGGCGCGGTGATGGTCCAGACCGCACGCGCGCTGGGCCGTCGCGCCGTCCTCGCACGCGGATGGGCCGGCCTGGAACTGCCGGACGACGGATCCGACTGCATCGCCATCGGCGAGGTCAACGAGCAGGCGCTGTTTCACCGTGTCGCTGCCGTCGTCCACCATGGCGGCTCGGGCACCACCACGTCGGTGGCGCTCGCCGGCGTGCCACATGTGATCGTCCCGCAGATGTATGATCAGCACTACTGGGCGCAACGGATTGATGAGCTCGGCATCGGAGCAGCGCACGCGTCCGGAACGTCGGTGACTGCGGGCTCGCTGACGGGCGCGCTCGACCGGGTACTTCACCCGGATGTGGCCGCCCGTGCGCTGGCGATCGCGCCCACGATCCGCCGTGACGGTGCCCAGGTCGCCGCGCAACGGCTGACTGCCGTCGGCGCGTTGTCCGAGCTCTGAACCACCCCGACCCCTGCACCTCCGCGCCTGAACGCGGTCGCGTACGGGCGAGGGCGCGACGGCCGGTCCAGCGGGTGACCAGCCGTCGCGCCCGAGGCGCACGATCTTCAGCCTGCCGGTTCCAGACCGCGCAGGTGGGCGAAGTACTCGTACTGCGTTGGCAACCGCGCGACCAGATCCTTGGCTTGGTCACGCACCCGGTCGAGTTCCTTCTGGGCATTGACCGGATCAAGCAGCCGCAGCGCGGGCGGAGCCTGTGTCGGTACGCCACCGAGACCCAGCAGCATCGAGGTGTACGAGTAGGGCTCGAATCCGTGGTACCACGGGAAGACACTGTCAGAGTCGGGCAGCCGCACCTGCCACTGCTCCAGCCGCTCGGCGAGGCCGTCCGGAATGGTCCGTGTCTTGGCGTCACGCCAGTACTGGTTGTCCCGCCGTGCCGCGGCGTAGTAATGCAGCACCAGGAACTCCCGGACGCCGTCCATCACCTGGCCGACCTGCCGGTTGTAGGCCGTCCGCAGGCGATCGTCCCAGTTCGCGGCCGGGAAGTGCTTCACCAACTGCTCCACGGCGTTCTGGATGAAGAAGATCCCGGTCGACTCCAGGGGCTCGACGAACCCGCTCGACAGCCCGATCGCCACACAGTTGTTGACCCACGATTGCGAGCTGCGGCCGATCCGCATCCGGATGTGGTTGGCGGTGAGGCCATCGGCCTCCGGCCCGACGAAGCTCCGAAGCGTGCGTTCCGCCTCCTCCGCCGTGCAATAGTCCTGGGCGTAGACGTATCCGGTGCCGATCCGACCGAACAGCGGGATGGTCCAGATCCAGCCGGCGTCCCGGGCGGTGGCCGTGGTGCACGGGCGGATGCCCCGATGTGCCATGTCCACCGGCACCTGCAGGGCGACGGCGCTGTCGTTCGGCAGACTGTCCTGATAGGACACGAACGGGGTACCCAGCGCCTTGCCCAGCAGGATCGACCGGAAGCCCGAGCAGTCGATGAACAGGTCGCCGGTCAGGGCCCCGTGCTCCCGCGTGTTCACGTGGCTGATCCAGCCGCGCTCGTCGAGAGCCACCTCGACCACGTCGTCCAACACGTGCCGCACCCCACGGTCGGTGCCGTAGCGGGTCAGGTAGGCGGCGAGCATCGCGGCGTCGAAATGGTACGCGTAGGGGAACTGAGTGTCCTGCTCGGACAACGTGGTGCGGTACTGCGGCCGGTACGGCTCCTCACGGAAGCTCTGCTCGAACATCGTGTGGTCGAGGTACCGCGGCGACTTGAGGTTGTCGCACAGCGAGGCGATGACGAAACAGTCGCGGTCGAACCGGTCACCGCTACCCAGATGCATCCACCAGTCCGTGAGGTTGAACCCGTCGACCACCCGCAGCCGCTCGAACGGGTGGTAGAAGTGGTGACCCGGGCGACGCCAGTCCTCGAACCGGATCGCGAGTTTGTACGTCGCCTGGCAGGCGGGCATCCAGTCCCGTTCGCGCAGGCCCAGATACTCGAAAAAGTGCCGGACGGTGCTGAACGTCGCCTCGCCGACGCCGATGGTGGGAACGTTCTTCGACTCGACCAGCGTCACATTCACCGCGTCGCCGAACGCGGCGCGCAGGTAGGAGGCGGTCATCCAGCCGGAGGTGCCGCCTCCCACGATGACGACGTTCTTGACGACCTCGGTGGGCGTGTGGTCCGTAGCGGGATCCCGTGTTGTCACCATTCTCCGCTTCTCCGAATCCTCAATATCGTTTTCGTAGCGATGCCCGTGCGCCTGCGGCGGTGCCGGTACTGCCGGAGCCCTCCCTTGGACGGCGACTGGCGCGGCGGCGTTCGTGCCGCTCGACGAGGGTGTAGGCCGGACCGGTCAGGGCCGTCGTGAACAGCGCCATGATGAGCAGCGCCAGGAAGAGTTCCGAGGTCAGAATCCCGGCGGTGTAGCCGGCTTGGAGAACCACCAGCTCGGTGAGACCGCGGGTGTTGAGCAGGATGCCGAGTCGGATGCCCGTGTCCGCGCGCAGCCCTCCCAGCCGTGCGCCCAGGTAGGTCCCACCCAGCTTGCCGACGACTGCGCAGACGATGGCGAGCCCGGTAGCCATCCAGGGAACCCCCGTGAAGTCCTGGACGAAGACGGTGAGCCCGGTGGTGAAGAAGAAGACGGGCAGCAGGACCCAGCCGGCCCGCGCCACCCGCCGCACCGCTTCGGTGAGCGGTCCGCCTTCGGGACGTGAGGGCAGCGCGACACCGACGATCGTCGCTCCCACGATCTCGGACAGACCGCCGGCCCGCAGCTGGCTGGCGACCACGATCGCGACTGTCCCGATGAGGACCGTGGTGGCCCACGGATAGCGCGCGGCGAACCGGCTCGGCGCGGCCCGGTCCAACAGCCGGCGCAGCACCAGGGCCCCGATGACCCCCGCGCCGAACAGCGCTACCGGCCCGACGATCCGCTCCATCCGGCCGTCGGTGAGGCTCACTGCGGCAGCCAGCAGTACCCAGGCGACGCCGTCGAGCAGCACCGCCACGGTCATCGCCTGGCGCCCGACCGGTGTGCCCAGCGCCTGCCGGTCGGCGAGCATCCGGGCCAGCACCGGCACCGCGGAGACGGACAGTGCGACGGCGAGCAGCAGCAGCAGGGCCGCAGCATGAGCCTCGCCGCGCAGCGAGGGATCATCCCGGAGGAGCACCCAGCCGGCGAACGCGCTTCCGAATGCCAGCGGCACGACCAGCGAACCGGCGGCCACCCAGCCGACGGCGGAGTGGGCCACCGAACCGGTGCGGGACAACAGTTCGTGCCCCACGCCCACCAGGAACAGCATCAACGCGACATGGCCGGTCCAGTGGAGGGCGTCCGACACATGGTCCGGCAGGAGGATACCGACGAACTGGGCGTCGCCCGTGGCGGCCAAGAGCACGGGAACTGCGGCGAGGCCGGCGGTCAGTTCACCGATCACCGGCGGTTGCCGGAGCCGGAGCGCCAGTCGCCGGCCGGCGCAGGCGAGCGCGATTATCACCGCGATGGCCATGGCGATATGTGCCGCGGCACCGAGCGTAGCCCAGGAAAAAATAGTCAAACCGTTCCTCCCGGCCGATCGGAACAATGGCGTGGAGAATTCCCGCGTGAGGTGAATTTGGGTCGGAGAAGGCACCTGCCCCCGTACCTATTTTCGGGCAATCTCACAAGCGGGCGCCGCCGGTGGCGTCGAGACATTGACCGGTGACCCACCGGGCGTCGTCGCAGGCGAGGAAGGCCACCACGTCGGCGATGTCGGTGGGCCGGCCGACCCGACCGAACGGGGAGAATGAACCCCAGTAGGCGAGTTGTTTCGGGTTGTCCCGCAGCCAGCGCGCGTTGCTGTCGACGTCGGTGACGCCGGGCGCCACCGAGTTGACCGTGATCCCACGCGCGCCGAGTTGCTTGGCCAGCGTGAAGCTGAGCGTATTGATCGCGCCCTTGGTCAGCGAGTAGGTGACCATCCCGGGGGCGGCGACGCGAGTGGTGGCGGAGGAGATGTTGATGACCCGGCCGTTGTCGCGCAGCCGGTGCAGGGCCTGTTGAAGGATGAAGAACGGTGCCTTCACGTTGACCGCGAAGATCTTGTCGAACTCGGCTTCGTCCGTGTTGGCCAGGTTGTTGGAGTTGGTGATGCCGGCGTTGTTGACAAGGATGTCGACACCGGGCTCGGTTGCGGTTTCGGCGAGGCCGGCGTCGAAGGCGGACCACAGGGTCTGGGCGTCGCCGGGCACACCCAGCTCGGCACCGACGCTGAACGCGTGACCGCCGGCTGCGGTGATCGCCGCGACTGTCTCCTTCGCGGCTGCCTCGTTGGTTCCGTAGTGGACGGCGACTAGGGCGCCGTCCGCCGCGAGTCGGGTGGCGATTGCCCGGCCGATGCCTCGGCTGCCGCCGGTGACCAGGGCGGTCTTGCCGCTCAATTTCGCCATGATTCCGTACGCCTTTCGGGGCTTGACCGCGTCGCATCCCGAATTGGACAGGACGACGGTTAGCGAACAATAGCATCGGCGGCGGATGGGGTCACCGTTATTCAGTCCGTACCGAAACACGGAGACAGCCCAGTGGTCCGACGTTAGGATCGCAGTCCGGTGCTCCAGCGTGCGGTGTTGCTTTGTCCGAAACAACGTCACATGTCGATGTATCCTGGAGGGGGGCCGTCATGGCTCGTTACCTATTTCTGCCGTTTCCGTTGCATGGGCACGTGAATCCACTGATTCCGCTCGTGACCGAGCTGATCGGCCGCGGTGAGAAGGTGTTCGTGGCGATCAGCGCACCGTATGCGGAGCTGTTTCGGGAAGCGGGCTGCGACGTTACCCAGATGGACATGATCGTCCCGAAGACGTTTCCGGAAGATCCGACGGACGAAGAGCGGAAGCAGATGCGGCAGCTGGGCGTCGCGATGATCCGCCAGCGACCCCGGATCGTCGAGGAGTTGCGACGCAACTGGGCTTCGTGGCGTCCGGACGTGGTCGTCGCGGATCTGTCGGCCAGGTGGGGTGCGAAAGCGGCCCGGAAGGAGCACGCCCGACTCGCATCGTTCTGTCCGTCCTACGCGCTCAGCGAGCAGATGGTCCTGGAGAGCGCACGCCGCCGGCGCGGTCCATTGATCACCGGGTTGGTGCACCGGCTCGGGTTGCTGCGTCAGATGCATCCCGCGCTGCTGGACCGGGCTGAGGTGGCGCTGGTGAACACGCCTCCCGAGGTGCAGCCGGACCGGGAGACGTTCGACGACCGCTTCCGGTTCGTCGGGCCGCTGCTGAAGGACACCAGCGGGTACGGCACGGACGATCTGCCGTGGGAGCGCCTCGAGAGAGCTCGGACGCTGTTCGTCTCCCCGGGCACCCTGTGGGGTGCCAGCCCTCGGTTCTTCCGCGGCATCGCCGACGCCTTCGGCGGCACCTCCTGGAACGTGGTGATGGCGACCGCGCAGGTTGATCCGGCCGAACTGGGCGAGCTGCCGGAGAACGTGATCGCGCGCCGGTACGTCCCGCAGACACCGGTGCTCGCCCGCACCGACGTCTTCGTGACCCGTACCGGTATGAACTCCGCCATGGAGGCCGTGGTCCGGGGCGTGCCGATGATCTCGGTGCCCCGGGCGTACGACCAGAAGGCGATCGCGGCCAAGCTGGCCGAACTCGGCGTGGGCGTCACGGTCCAGCCGACCGCCGACGGAATGGTGTTCCGAGAGGCCGCCGAGCGCCTGGTCGGGGACGAGTCGGTGCGCGCCGCGCTCACCCGGCTCAGCGATTCGATCAAGCGATACAACCCGGCATCGGATGCCGCGGACGCGTTGCAAGAACTGGCCGCCGGCACGTCGCGGCCCTCCCGAACCGCAACGGGGAGCACCGGTTGAGATCCACCGGCGGCGGAGTTCAGCGCAGCTTCGGCCGCACCAGGCCGGTCTCGTAGGCAGCGATGACGAGTTGCGCCCGGTCTCGGGCGCCCAGCTTGCCGAGGATGCGGCCGATGTGCGTCTTGACCGTGCCGAGTGACACGTGCAGCTCCTGCGCGATCTCGGTGTTCGACCGGCCCAGTGCGATCAGGGTCAGCACCTCGCGTTCCCGGTCGGTGAGGACCTCCAGCCCGGGCGGTGCGGTCGTCGGTGGGGTCTGCCTGGCGAACGCGGCGATCAGCCGCCGGGTCACGCCCGGTGCCAGCAGCGCCTCGCCGGAGGCGACGACCCGGACGCCCGCCAGCAGTTCGGCCGCGGTGGCGTCCTTGATGAGGAACCCACTGGCCCCTGCCTGCAACGCCGCATAGACGTATTCGTCGAGGTCGAACGTGGTCAGGATGAGCACCCGCACCGAGGCGGTCTCCGGTGCCGCGCAGATCTGTCGGGTCGCCTCGATGCCGTCCATGACGGGCATCCGGACGTCCATCAGCACCACGTCCGGCTGGTGCTCCCGAGCCAGCCGCACAGCGTCGGCCCCCGTGCCGGCCTCGGCCACCGTGACGAAGCCGGGCGACGCGTCGAACAGGGCCCGGAAGCTCTCCCGCATGAGGGCGAGATCCTCCGCGAGGAGTACGCGGATGTCCGACGAGAACGGTGCGGAGGGCTCGTCCGTCATGCGGTCTCCTTCGCGGTGTACGGAATGTCGACGATCACCTGGAACCCGCCTTCCGGCCGCTGTCCCGTGGTCAGCGTGCCGCCGTACATCATCACCCGTTCGCGCATGCCGATGAGTCCCTGCCGGTCCTCGGGGCGCCGGCCGGACGGCCGTGGTCCACGGCCGTCGTCCACGACGCTGATGTGTACGCCGCCGTCGCCAGCCTGAACGGTGACCCGGCAGTGCGCGGCGTCCGCATGCTTCATCACGTTGGTGAGTGCCTCCTGGACGATCCGGTAGACGGTCAGGTCGACGCCCTTGGGCAGGTCGTCGACGCCGTCTACGGTCAGCTCGACCCGCAGGCCCGCGGACCGCAGCCGGTCGGCGAGCTCCGGCAGCTCAGCGGCACCCGGCGACGGGCTGAGATCGGCGGCCGGATCCGTGTCCGACCGCAGGACATTGAGCAACCGACGGATCTCGGTGAGGGCGGCCCGGCTGGTGCGCTCGATGGTGGCGAGAGCGACCTGTGCCTCGGCGGGCCGCTCGTGAGCGATGTGGTTGGCCACGGTGGCCTTGACGGCGATCAGGCTCATGCTGTGGCCGATTATGTCGTGCAGCTCCCGGGCGATCCGCAGCCGCTCCGCCGCCACGGCATCCTGGGCCAGCCTTGCGGCGTAGTCGGCCCGCACGACTCGACGCCACCGGACCACCCAACCGGCGGCCCAGACTGCGGTGATCATCACCGCGACCACCCCGAGCTCCACCTGCCACCACAGCGGCGCCTCGCTGCCCGCCGCGTCGGCCGAGCTGATCCTGGTGGAGTGGTAGAACCAGGGGATGGCGGCGGTCGGCGCGGCGAGACTGCCGGCCAGGGCCGCCGCCGCGCGCCCGGTGCGCACCGTGGCCGCCACCCGGTAGAGCACCGCCGCGACCGGGACGTACGACACCCAGATCACTCCGGCGCCGACCACGCCGAACGCGGTCGCCGCCAAGGCCACCAGCACCACCCAGCCGAGTACCGGCAGCGGCCAGCGTCCCCGGACCGACACCGGAAGCGCGAGGGCGGCGCTGGTCAGCCAGACGACCCAGGCAGGTCCGGCGAAGGCCGGACCGGGCGGGTCGAGGGACGCATTGGCCGCCAGCAACGCCAGCGCAACGGCGGCTGCGGTGTCCACGGCGGCGCTGCGCGGCTCGAACCCGAGGGCCCACCTGGGAACCCGGTCATGGGCAGAACGCATGGCTCAAACGCTATAGCGGCGGGCGTGCGTCCGTGTACGACCCAGGTCGGACTTCAAGTTCCGTACCGTGGTCAGACGCACCGGACGCCGACTCGCTGAAACCATTGGCCAATGATCGCAGTGCGCGAGCTGACAAAGCGTTACGGACCGAAGCTGGCTCTCGACCGGCTCTCGTTCGAGGTCCGCCCCGGCCTCGTGACCGGCTTCCTGGGCCCCAACGGCGCCGGCAAGTCGACGACTCTTCGGATCATCCTTGGCCTGCACCATCCCACTTCCGGTGAGGCGCTGATCGGTGAGCGCCGCTATGACCGGATCCGTCGGCCGATGCACGAGGTGGGTGCGGTACTGGACGCCGACGCCGCCCACCCGGGCCGGACCGCGTACCAGCATGTCTGGTGCCTGGCTCGCAGCAATGGTATCGGCCGGGCCCGGGTGGCCGCGGTGCTCGACCAGGTCGGGCTGGCCGACGTGGCCCACAAGCGAGTGGGCGGCTTCTCGTTGGGCATGCGGCAGCGCCTCGGCATCGCCGGTGCGCTACTTGGGGACCCGGCGGTGATCCTTCTCGACGAGCCGGTCAACGGGCTGGACGCGGCCGGCATCCGATGGATCCGCTCGACCCTGCGCTCACTGGCTGCCGAAGGACGCACGGTGCTGCTCTCCAGCCACCTGATGAGCGAGATGGCGGTGACGGTCGACCATGTGCTGATCATCGGACGTGGCCGGCTCATCGAGGAGTCCTCAATGGCCGACATGCGGAAACGGTCCGAGCGTGACGTGCTCGTCGAATCCCCGCGGGCCGACGAACTGGCCACGATCCTTGGCAAGCTCGGCGGGACCGTCAAGCGCGAACCCGACGGTCGGTTGATCGTGACCGGCCTGGACAACGCCGCCATCGGCGACGCTGCTCTGGCGGCATCGATCCCTGTTCACGGGCTCACGGCCCGCAGTGCCACCCTCGAAGACGTCTACCTGGAGCTGACCGGAGAGGCGATTGAGTACCGGGCCGCCACGGAGGGGACAGCCTGACATGACGACATTGCAGAACCGACCGGCCACGACCGACGGCACCGAGGCTTCGAACGACCCGGCGAGCTGGTCGCGGGTATTCCGGGACGCCGCCGCCGCAGAGTGGGCCAAGCTGCGGACCATCCGGTCGACGTACGGATTCCTCGCCGGTGGCCTGGCGGCGACAGCCGTCGGACTGCTCATCATGTTCTTCGTGATTCAGGCGTACGACGCGGCTGCCCCGGCCGACAAGGAGAACTTCGAGACCGCCGACCCGACCGTGGTGATCATGCCGTTCGTGGCGTTCTTCGTCGGTGCGATCGGCGCTATGTCGATCACGACGGAGTTCACCAGCGGCTCGATGGGTCCGACCCTGGTGGCGGTGCCGCAGCGCCGGATGCTGCTGGCCGCGAAGGCCGCCGTGGTCGGCGCGGTGTCGCTGCTGGGCGGGTTGGGCTTCGCGCTGCTGGCGTTCGCTGGCGCCACCCTGCTGATGGGTGACCGTCCAGCGCCGATCAACCCCTGGCCGAACTGGACCGATGCGATCCCGTCGGTGCTCAGCGCGGCGCTCTTCGTCCTCGCCACCGGGCTGGTGGCACTCGGTCTCGGAGCCGTGCTGCGCTCTACCGCGGCCGCGCTGGTGTCGGTGGCCGGTCTGGTCCTGGTGGCGCCGATCTTCGCGCATTTCCTGCCGGGGGAGTGGCACCTGCGGGTCGCCTCGATCCTGCTTCCGAACCTGCCGCCGCAGGTGGTCAACACCAACTATCCCTACCTGTTCTCGCCGGCGGGAGCGTCCGCCGTGATGATCCTTTACGTGGTGCTCGCGCTCGGCGTGGGGGCGTTCAGCTTCAGCCGCCGTGACGCCACCTGACCGGACCTTTCGAAGACCTCCGTGAACGTCACCCTAAGGAGACAGTCATGTCCAGCTCCGACAGCATCGGCCGCGTGATCGCTGCCAGTGACACCGGAACGACGATCGCCGGGATCGCCTTCTGGGTCGCCATCGTCGTCGCCTACACGATCCTGATCCTGCTTACGTTGCGCAGCATCATCCGGGCGCCGCTGAGCACGAGCTCCCGCACTCGCTGGGTCTGGCTGGTCGTTCTGGCTCCGCTGCTCGGCATCGTCATCTGGTACGGGCACGGTCGCTCAGCGGCCGGGCGGCGGGAGAGCACTGATCCCGTGTAGGCCACCACCGGTCTCGCGTGGAGTCGTCTTCCCGGCGCCGATCCCCCGTAGGACGTCGGGGAAGCCGCGGGGGCCCTGCCTTCAGGCGGGGCCCCCGTCGGGGGTGTGGTGACGGGTCGAGCTACCGGGAGACGTGGGCGCCTTCGTCCGTGGTGGCGGTCGGCTTCCTGACGGCGGTCCTGTTGATCCGGTCCATCGTCTCGGCGAGGCGGACGGTGGCCGCGGAGAGTTCCGCGAGATCGTCCTGCGTCGCGACGGCGTTGGTGAACAGCCGGACCACGTTGCGGAACTGGTCGTCTGCGGGCAACGTGATCTGCTCGCGATGGTCCTGCCGGTCGATCCGGATGACCGGCTGGAAGGTCGGTGGCGGCGTGAAGGCACGATCCAGCAGCAGCCTGCCCGTGCTTCCGATGAGCTCGTAGCTGCTGCGGTACGAGTGCTCCATGCCGAAGTGCGCGTGGGCCGGCACTCCGTCCGGTGTGTGCAGCAGGACGGTACCGGAGACGACGACTCCGTGCGCGGGATCCTCGCGAAGCACGGCGCCCGTCACCGCCACGTCGCCGGAGAGGTAGTGCAGCGCACAGCGCACCGGATAGACACCGATGTCGTCGAGCGCCCCACCGCCCACCTCAGGCTGGTAGCGGATGTCGCCGAGTGGCTTGGGCGGGATGGTGAACGTACTGGTGAACCCCCGTAGTTCGCCGATGGCTCCGTCGGTCACCAGCTTGGCCACTGCGGCGTGCTGCGAGTGGTGCAGGAACATGAAGTTCTCGAACAGGACGAGCCCACGCTGCCGGGCCAGCGCGAACAGGTTCCGGGTCTGCGTCAGGTCCGTGGTCAGCGGCTTCTCGGCGAGTACGTGCTTGCCGGCTCGCAGCGCGGCGTCGATCCACCCGGCGTGCAGCACGGCCGGCAGTGGGACGTACACCGCGTCGACGTCATCGCGCTCGAGCAGCCGTGCGTACCCCTGCACGGGCGCGCCGCCGAACCGGTCGGTGAGCCTGCTGGCCCGCGCGAGGTCACGGCTGGCCACGGCGGTGACGGTCGCGTACGGCTCGGCCTCGAGCGCGGGCAGCATGCGGCGCTGAGCGATGTCAGCGGAACCCATGATGCCGAAGCGGAGCGGACGTACCGGGGATACCATCGCCGTCTCCCGTCACTGCAGGGCGTGGACGCCGGCCAGCAGGCTGCGCAGTTCCACGTTGAGGTAGTTGTAGTGCCGCAACAGACCGGAGAGCTGCCGGAAGGTGACCCACCGGTAGTACTCGCCCGGGTCGGTGGCGAAGTCCCCCGCGACCTCAACGACCAGGTAGCGGTTGCGGGCGTGGTAGAACCTGCCGCCCTCCTCGGTGTGTACCACGTCGTAGCGAATGCGGCGCGGATCGGCCCGCAGTGCCTCGTCGAGATACCGCGGGGCGAAACGTGCCGGAACGTCGCGGTAGTTGCCAGGCTGACAGTTCACCGTGGGCGCCAACTCGGCCACGTTCGTCACCCCGGCGTCGATGCGCGCCTGCACCAGAGCGTGCAGCACGCCGTGGATCGACTTGACGAGTAGGGCCACGACACCCTCCTCGGGCGGTGCGAACAGCGGCTGACGCCACGACCGAACCTCACGGTCGCCGGCCTGCACGTCGACGCCGATGACGGTGAAGTACTTCCCGTCCTCGTGGGCTATCTCGTCGGTGCTCAGCCGCCAACCGTGCCCCGCCGTGGCCCACAGCGGCACGAGTTGCTGGACCAGCCGCCGTCGCGCGCGGATGTCGGTCAGCCAGCTCAGCAGCTCCCATGTGGGGGTGGCCGGCTGACCGTGTCCGACCAGCGATGCGCCGACCAGCTTGCCGAACGGCTGCGCGTCCTGGTCGCCGCCTCGGACGGCCTCGGACGGCGGCAGGCAGGCGAGCACCGTCCGAGTGTCCATGTTGACCAGATGGTCCCGGTGCAGGAGCCGCCGGACCTGGTTGAGGGTGAGCCAGCAGAACCCTTCCCGTTCCTCGACCGGGCCGGTGACCTCCACGATCATGTTTCGGTTGCGCTTGTGCAGATACCACGCCGCCTGCTCTGACTGCAGCACGTCGACGACGACCCGGCCGCGGTGCGGGCCGAGGAAGTGCGCCAGGTAGGGGACGGTTCGGCCGCCGTGGACACCTGTGTAGTTGCTCCAGGTCGCCTGCACGGTGGGGGAGAGCTGGATGCCGTTGACGTTGCCCGGTTCCATCTTGGCCTGCATCAGCAGATGCGGCACGCCACCAAACCGCCGGACCAGGATGCCGAGGATCCCGACCTCGGGCTGCACGATGATCGGTTGCCGCCAGTGTGCGGCCCATTCCCGGTCGGTCCGCACGTCGAGCCCTTCGACGGAGAAGAACCGGCCGCTGGCGTGCACCAGATTTCCGGTGTCCGGTTCGCGGCTCCATCCGTCGAGTTCAGCGAGCGGTACGCGGGTCACGCGGTACGGCTGGGCGCGACGGCGGCCCGCCAGCCAGGCGTCGAAGTCTGACAATGACAGGAGCGGATCGTCCGGATGCGCTGCGAAGACCCCGGGTACGTTCTCGCGGTCGAGCTCGTTCACGTCCTGGGACATCATGTCGCCGCGGTCTTCGCCGGCATGTGGTCTCCGCCGGTCGCGGCCAGTCGGTCGCCGCGTGCGAGCGCGCGGCATTGCTCGTACGTGGGCAGCAGACCGCCAGCCGCCGCCTCGGCGAGAGTCGGCGCTACCGCGTCCTTGTCGGACATGACCGGCGGCGCAGTCAGGTTCCAAGGGATGCCGATCTCGGGATCGAGCGCCTGGACATCGACCATGGTGCCCGGCACGTACTCGGTGGTGCAGAGGTAGTTCATGCACACGTCATCGGTCAGGGCCAGGAACGCGTGGCCCAGGCCCTCGCCCATGTAGACCCCGATACCGGACTCGGCCTCCTGCAGGGTGACCTCGAACTGGCTATAGGTGGGGGATCCGAGTCGCATGTCCACCACGACGTCCAGGGCGGCGCCACGCACGCAGGTGACGAGTTTGGCCTGGCCCGGAGGGGTGATCGTGCCGTGGATGCCGCGTAGCGTGTGGCGTACGGACACCGAGAAGTTGACCTGCCTGACCACGAACGGTCGGTCGATGGCCTTCGTCAGCGCATCCGCGCGCCACGCCTCGTGGAAGGTTCCGCGTCGATCGTCGTGGTGCTGCGGGTGGATGCGGAACACGTCGGGAAGCTCCGTTCCAATGATCTTCATCAGAACGGCCTCCGGGCACTCAGACAGTGGGCCACGCGGCGAACCTCCGGAGTCCATACAGTAGGGGCTGCGGCTGAGCGTGATCGCCGAATACCCGGCCCACTCGGCCCAGTACGATCACGTGATCACCGACCGGCACGGTGCCGGTCACCTGACAGTCGGCGATGGCATGGGCGTCGTCGGTCAGGTGAGGTCCGGCCTCCGAGCCGGTGTTGCGGATCCGCACCCGGGTGAACCGCTCGGGATCAGCCGACGCGAAAAGTGCGGCGGTCGGCTCGGCGTTGCGGTGCAGCAGGTTCACTGCGAACGTGCGACGGCGCAGTAGGGCGTGCAGCGTCGGGCTCTGCTCGCGGATGCACACCAGCAGGGTCGGTGGGTCCAGCGTGACGCTGCAGATCGAGGAGCAGGTGGCACCCCAGGGCCGACCATCCAGATCGACTGTCGTCACTACAGCGACGCCCGTGGGGAAGGTGGCCATCAGGCCGCGGTAAACGCCGGCGCTCACCGTCGGCATGACGGCTGATGACGGTTCCGGTGGCGTCACCGAGATGGTGCCGGAAGTGGGTGTCCGGTCACTGGTCAGTTCGGACATCGAAGATTCGCCCCTTTCCGGCGCAATCATCGTTCGCCTCGCAGGTGCGTGGAATCCGTCGGGGAGTCTCGTCCAAATGGTGCGCGTGCCCCGGTGACGGCTCCGGGAAGGTTCAGTGCGAGCAATGTCGCTTGTCTGCCTTCGCACCGTAACACCGGCGCGGCGGGGTGGCATCGACTTTCAGCGCTGCACGAAAGACGCAGCAGAATTCTTAGAGGCAGCCGAAAGATTGCTCTCCGGGGGGCTACCTCAATGTTCAACCGGTGGCTAAGGAAGCCCTCATTCTGACGCGAACTCATTGCTTGACCGGATCAATTCTGCTCGTTACGGTGGCGCTGCCGAACGTCGATGAATGAGATTGTTCGCCAATCCGGCCTTCAGATCAACGAAATGGATAGACGCGCGCGTCACTGGCCCGGCGGACACCCGTACGTGACGGCGAGGTGCGACACGTCAGATGGCCACGATCGCGGCGGGGAGATCGAGATGACACAGCCAGGTGGGGACGTCGGTACCGAGATCCTCGACCAGCCGGACGCGGTTCGGGCGGTACGGCGCTGGGCGGCCAGCCGGCCGACGGCCGACGCGATCATCTGGGCCGAGGAGCCCGGGGGACAGCACGCTGAGACGCTGACCTACGCGCAACTCGACGAGCGGGCCCGCGCCGTCGCGACGCAGCTGCTGCGGCGTCACCCGGTCGGATCGCGGATCATGCTGATGTACTCGCCGGTCCGGTTCATCGTCGGCTTTCTCGGTTGTCTGTACGCCGGCATGGTGGCGGTGCCCGCCCCGCTGCCCGGCCGCTACCGGCACGAGAAGCGCCGCGTCCACGGCATCGCGGCCGACGCTGGTGTCTCCGCCATCCTCACCGAGACCGCTCACCTGGCCGAGGTGCGGGATTCCGTCGCGTCCACAGCACTGGCCGGTCTCGATGTTCAGGCGACCGACGGAGTCCTCGACGCGGAGCCGGGCGCTTGGGCGCCGCCACCTGTGGACCGCACCAGCCTGGCGCTGCTGCAGTACACCTCCGGGTCGACCGGTGCTCCCAAGGGCGTGATGGTGACCCACGGTAACCTTCTCGTCAACAGCGCCACCCTGCTCGACACGTTGCGGGTGTCGCCCGCGGTCCGCTTCGGCGGCTGGGCGCCGCACTATCACGACATGGGCCTCATGGCGCAGACCCTGCCGGCCCTGTTCGGTGGCAGCGCCTGCGTCCTGATGGACCCGACCACCTTCCTCAAGCGACCGCACACCTGGCTGCGGATGATCGACCGGTACGACGTCGGTTGGTCGCCGGCACCGAATTTCGCCTACGAGTACTGCGTCAAGCGGGTGACCGACGACCAGTTGAGGGACCTGGACCTGTCGCGGTGGCGCTACGCGGTCAACGGCTCGGAACCGGTCCGCGCTGCCACCATGCGCGCGTTCGCGCGGCGATTCGCGCCGGCGGGTTTCTCGGCCGAGGCGTGCTGCCCGTGCTATGGCCTCGCGGAGGCGACCGTGTTCGTCTCCGGCGCGCCGCCACGACCCATGGTCACCAGCCGGGTGGATGCGGCCCGGCTCGAAAGCGGCGGCTTCCGGCCCACCTCCGATCCGGTCGCGGTTCGCGAACTGCCCAGCAACGGCGTCGCCTCCGGCTACCAGGTCCGCATCGTCGATCCACTGACCCGCGTGGTGCTGAAGCCCGGCCAGATCGGCGAGATCTGGCTGCGCGGCGCCAGCGTCGGCGCGGGCTACTGGCGTCGTCCGGACGCCACGGCAGAGGTGTTCGGGGCGGTCACCGCAGACGGCGACGGGGGATATCTACGGACCGGGGACCTTGGCACGGTGCACGACGACGAGCTCTACGTGACGGGACGCCGCAAGGAGATGGTCATCGTTCGGGGTCGCAACCTCTACCCACAGGACATCGAGGACGATCTGCGCGCCAGACACGCTGGACTGGGCAACGTCGGCGCCGTGTTCACCATTCCGGCGCCTGACGACGCGACGGACGATCTGCTGGTCGTGGTGCACGAGGTGGCCGACCCGCGTGACCAGGCCGGCCTGGCCCGGCTGGCCGCCGAGATGAGACGCACCATCTCGCGCGAGTTCGGTATCGGCGACTGCGCCGTCGTGCTGCTGCGGCGCGGCGGAGTACGGCGGACGACCAGCGGGAAGATCGAGCGGACGACCATGCGTGAGCTGGTTCGGGCGGGCGACCTGGTGGCCGAACACGTCGACGTGGACGAACGCTGGCGCCCGATGATCGGGGTCAGGCCAGCGTCTGCGGATGTCCCCCGCGACCGGGAGCTGGTGTGACGTGGCTGAGTCCGTTACCGACCTGTCCGCCTGGCTCGTGAACCGGGCGGCGGTGCTGCTGGACGTGCCACCGGACCGCCTCCACACGGATCTGGCCCTGGCCGAGCAGGGGCTCGACTCGGTGTCCGCGGTCGCGCTGGTCGCCGAGATCGAGGACCGGCTGCGCGTCGACCTGGATCCCGACCTGCTGTGGGACCACCCGTCGGTCGATGACCTGGTCAGCTTTCTGGCCCGGAACCCCAATGCCGTCGACGCCCGCTGAGGCCTTCTGGCCCGCGCTGCCGCGACCTCAGGAGAGTGCACATTGATCACGGCTGAAGTGGAACACTCCAGGCATCACCTCTCCGCCGCGCAGCGCGGCGTGTGGGTGGCGCAGCAGCTGCAACCCGGCGAACCGCTGTACCACTGCGGTGTCTGTTTCGACCTGCCCGGCCCGGTCGACGCGAACATGCTGTCCCGAGCCGTCGCCCGGGCGCTGGAGGAGACACCCGCGCTGCGGGCCAGCTTCCGCGACGACGGGGAGAGGATCTGGCAGACGTTCGCCCCCGTACCGAAGGAACCCCTGCGGATCGTCGACGTCCGGGACGCAGCCGCCGCCGACGCGTGGATGCGCGCCGACCTGGCCACGCCGGCCGATCTGGCGGAGGGTCCGCTCTACACCCACGCCCTGATCCGGGTGGCGCCGGACCGCGACGTCTTCTACCTCCGCTACCACCACATCCTGTTGGACGGGTGGGGCCAGACGCTGTACTGCCGGCGGGTGGCCGACCTCTACAACTGCCAGCTGGCGGGTGCGGCGGCAACCCCGTCTCCGTTCGGCAGCCTCACCGATCTCCTCGCCCGTGAGGAGGCATACCGAGCGTCCGGCCGGTACCAGCGAGACCGGGCCTACTGGCTCGCCGAGGTCGGGAACGTCGACGAGCCGAGCCTGCTGTCGTCGCCAGCCGCACCGGGGCACAGTGACCTCCGGGCCACCGTCATGCTGACCGCCACCCGGCTCGCCCGGCTGCGCGAGGTCGCCCAGGCGGCCGCGACCCGGTGGAGCACTGTACTCGTCGCCGCCTTCGCCGCGTACGTGCAGCGGATGACCGCGGGCGACGAGGTGGTGCTCGGCCTACCAGTGTCGGCAAGAACCGACGCGGCGGCGCTCCGCACACCCGGGATGGTCTCCAACGAGGTACCTCTGCGGCTGACCGGGTCGGTGGCGACCAGCTTCCGGACGCTCGTCCGGGACACGGCCAGCAAGCTCGCCCTCGCCGTACGGCACCAGCGCTACCGAGGCGAGGACCTGCACGCGGCCCTCGGCCGCTCCGGCGACACCACCATGACCGGCCCGGTGGTCAACCTCATCACGTTCGACCAGACCGTCGACTTCGGGGGCCACCGGGTCGTCGCCCGCCAGCTTTCCACCGGTCGGGTCAAGGACCTCTCGGTGCACGTCTACGGCACCCCCGACGGCGGCAGCGGCGTCCGGCTGGACTTCGACGGCAACCCGACGCGCTACCCGCTGGAGGCGGTCCGTCGGCACCGGGACAGCTTCCTCGCCCTGCTGGACGAGCTGCTGGACGACCTGGAGCGCCCGGTCGGCCGTGCCGGCACCGTGCCTGCGGACGACCGGCCCCGGCTGCTCGCCGGATCCACCGGCCCCGTCGGCGACGACGGAACTGCCGCTCTGCTGCCGCAGATGTTTTCCGCGCAGGCGCGCGCGAGCGCCGATGCCGTTGCGGTGGCCGACGACGACCGTGCACTGAGCTACGCCGACCTTTCGGCCCACGCGAACCGGCTCGCCCGCCACCTGATCGCCCGCGGGGCGGTCGCCGAGTCGTTCGTCGCGGTGGCCATGCCGCGCTCCACCGACCTTGCCGCCGCACTGCTGGCGGTCCTCGGGTCGGGCGCAGCCTACCTGCCGATCGACCTGCGGCTGCCGGACGAGCGGATCGCCCTGCTGCTCGCGGACGCCCGCCCGGCGCTCGTGCTCACCACTGCGAACACCACGGCCCGGCTTCCCGCTGGCCTACCCACCGTCGTGGTCGACGACCCAGGTGAACGGGCGCAGATCGACTGCTGCCCGGCCGAAGCGGTCACCGACGCGGATCGGTCCACCCCGCTGAGAGCCGCGCATCCCGCCTACCTCATCTACACCTCGGGTTCGACCGGTCGCCCCAAGGGCGTGGTCGTCGAGCATCGATCCCTGGCCGGTTACCTGCACCGATCCCGCAGCGCCTACCCAGCAGCAGCCGGACAAGCGCTGTTGCATTCGCCGGTCTCCTTCGACCTCACCGTCACCGCGCTCTACACGACCCTGGTCAGCGGCGGGTGTGTGCGGATCGCCGAGCTCACCGAGGACGGCGTACGGGCGGCCGGCACGAGCACCTTCGCCAAGTTCACCCCGAGCCACCTCGAGTTGCTCGACGCGCTGCCCGTCGAGGCGTCACCCACGGAGTGTCTGGTCCTGGGTGGTGAGGCGCTGCACGGCAGCGCGTTGCAGCGGTGGCGCGACCGGCACCCGGACACGGTGGTGGTGAACGCCTACGGGCCGACCGAGGCGACCGTGAACTGCCTGGACTACCAGATCGAACCGGGCCAACCGGTGCCCGCCGGCCCGGTCCCGGTCGGCCGGCCGTTCCGCGGCAGCCGGGCCTACGTTCTGGACGCCGGGCTGAACCTGCTTCCCGAGGGGGCCGTCGGCGAGCTCTACATCGCCGGCACGGTACTGGCCCGCGGCTACCGCCACCGGCCCGACCTGACCGCGGAGCGGTTCGTGGCCGATCTCCACGGTCCGCCCGGCACGCGGATGTACCGCACCGGTGACCTGGCCCGGTGGACCTCCGGAGGAGTGCTCGAGTTCGTCGGCCGGGCGGACGAGCAGGTCAAGATTCGTGGCCACCGCGTGGAGCCGGCCGAGGTTGTGGCCGCGCTGACGGAACTCGCGGAGGTGGCCCGGGCCGTGGTCGTGCTCCGCGAGGATCAGCCGGGCGACCACCGCCTGGTCGGGTACGTGACCCTGGCGGAGGGTGCCGCACCGTCGCCCGCCGCGCTGCGCGAGGCGCTCGCCGCGACCCTTCCCGAGTACCTGGTGCCAGCCGCCGTGATGGTCCTCGACGAGATTCCGCTGACCCCCAACGGTAAGGCGGACCATCGCCTGCTGCCGGCCCCCGACTACGGTGCCGAGGGCGCCGACCGGGGCCCGCATACCCTCGCCGAGGAGGCGCTGTGCGGACTGTTCGCGGAGGTGCTCGGGGTCGAGCAGGTGGGCGTGCGGGACGACTTCTTCGGCCTCGGCGGGCACTCGTTGCTCGCGGCCCGGCTGGCCGCGCGGATCCGGGCGACGTTCGCGGTGGACCTGCCGATCCGACAGCTCTTCGACACCCCGACGGTGGCCGGCGTGGCCGCCATGCTGCTCGGCGGCGCGGCCGCGCTGCCCCGCCTCGAGCCGGCGCCTCGTCCGGATCCGATTCCCGCCTCGTTCGCCCAGCACCGGTGGTGGTTCCTGGACCGGATCGACGAGACCAACGCCACGTACAACATTCCGGCGGCGCTGCGACTCACCGGTGACCTGGACCGGTCGGCGCTGCGGCGGGCAATCGACGACGTGCTCCGCCGCCACGAGGCCCTGCGTACCCTGCTCGTGGGCGAGGCCGACGACCTGCGGCAGGTGATCGTGCCACCGGACGAGGCGACCGTCGAGCTGACGGTCGGCGCGGTCGCCCCGCAGCGTCTTGAGGACGAGCTCGCACGGGCCGTGCGCTACCGCTACGACCTGTCCGAAGACCTGCCGCTGCGGGTGACCCTGTACCCGGTCGGTGAGCGGGAGCACGTGCTGCTCCTGCTTGTGCATCATGTCGCCGGCGACGGTTGGTCCATGGAGCGGCTCGTCGGTGACCTTGCCGTCGCCTACGCCGCGCGCCGGGACGGCCGGCAGCCGGACTGGAGACCGCTCGCCGTCCAGTACGCCGACTTCACGCTCTGGCAGCGCGCCGCGTTCGGCGACGAGGCGGACCCGGACAGCCCGATGGCCCGGCAGTTCGAGTTCTGGCGGTCGGCGCTGGACGGCCTGCCGGAGGAACTCGTCCTGCCCACCGACCGGCCCCGACCGTCGGTCGCCTCCCGCCGGGGTCGGCGCCTGGCGGTGGAACTGCCGGCGGACCTGCACGCCGACGTCGACCGACTGGCCGGCCAGACCCGCACCAGCGTGTTCATGGTGTTGCAGGCGGCCCTGGCGGTGCTGCTCACGCGGGTCGGTGCGGGCACCGATATCCCGATCGGGTCCCCGGTGGCCGGGCGCGGCGACGACCTCGTGGAAGACCTCGTCGGCGCCTTCGTCAACACGGTGGTGCTGCGCACCGACACCTCCGGCGACCCGACCTTTGGTGAACTGCTGAATCGGGTCCGCGAGACCGACCTGCGGGCGTACTCCCACCAGGACGTGCCGTTCGAGCGTCTGGTGGACGTCCTGCGGCCGGAGCGGTCCCTGGCCAGGCATCCCTTGTTCCAGGTCATGTTGAGCTACCAGAACACGTTCCGGCAGGACGGGCTGCGGATGGTCGGTGACGTCACCGGGCTCGGCGTCGAGCTGCTCGACACCGACACCGGCGGCGCCGAGTTCGACCTCTCCATCGACCTGGGGGAGCAGTTCACCCGGGACGGGACACCCGAGGGCATCACGGGCGGCATCAGATTCGCCGCGGACCTGTTCGACGCGGAGACCGCACTGTCCCTCGTCGGACGACTCGAGCGGGTGCTGCGGCAGGTGGTGGCCGACCCGACGGTGCGGCTCAGCCAAGTGGACGTGACGGACGAGGCCGAGCGCGCCCTGCTCCTGCACTCCTGGAACGCCACCGGCGACGAGGTGCCCGACGCCGTCCTGCCGGACATGTTCGAGGAGCAGGTGCGGCGCACGCCGTGGTTGACCGCGGTGGAACACGGCGACGTCACGCTGTCCTATCTGGAACTCGACCGACTGGTCAATCGGTTGGCGCACCGCCTCGTGGCGGTCGGGGTAGGGCCGGAAACCGTGGTGGCCATCGCACTGCCACGGTCCGCCGACCTCATCGTCGGTCTGCTGGCGATCCTGAAGGCCGGGGGCGCCTACCTGCCGATCGACCCCGAATATCCCGTCGAACGCACCCGGATGGTGTTCGAGGACGCCGCGCCCGTCGCCGTGCTGACCGACCGTGAGACGGCTGCGAGGCTGCCGGAACAGGCCGCCGTCCAAGTGCTGCTCGACCCCGCCGGCGGCGCGGACGGGCCTGGCGGCACAGAGCTGCCCGCCCCGGAACGACGGGGGATGCTCCGTCCCGAACATGCCGCATACGTGATCTACACCTCCGGGTCGACGGGCCGACCCAAGGGCGTGGTCGTCACCCACGCAGGACTGCCCAGCCTGCTGAAGACCCAGGTGACGGCCTTCCGGGTACGGCCAGGCGACCGGGTACTGCAGTTCGCCTCGGTCGGCTTCGACGCCTCGGTCTCTGAAATCTGCATGGCCCTGCTGTCCGGTGCCACGCTTGTGGTGCCCTCGGCCCACGAGCGGGAACCGGGCGAACCGCTGGCGCGGTTCCTGACCACCCGCGCCATCACCCACGCCACCCTGCCGCCCGCCGCATTGGCGGTCATGAACCCGGCCGGTGTCCCGGCCGATCTGACCCTGGTCGTGGCCGGTGAGGCCGCCGCCCCCGACCTCATCCGGACCTGGGCGGCCGGGCGACTGATGTACAACGCCTACGGACCGAGCGAGACCACGGTGGACGCCACGAGCTGGCGCTGCGATGCCCGCCGCACCGACGTGGTGCCCATCGGACGGCCGTCACTGAACACCCGTGTCTACGTGCTGGACGAGCGGCTGCGCCCGGTGCCGCTCGGCGCGCCCGGCGAGCTGTACGTGGCGGGCATCGGGCTCGCCCGCGGATACCTCGGCCGCCCCGACCTGACCGCGGAGCGGTTCATCGCCAACCCGTTCGACCCAGGCGGCTCGCGGCTGTACCGCACGGGTGACCGGGTGCGCTGGCACCGCAGCGGCGAACTGGAGTTCCTTGGTCGCTCCGATGACCAGGTGAAGCTGCGCGGCTTCCGGATCGAGCTGGGTGAGATCGGGTCCGCGCTGACCGCGCACCCGGCGGTCCGCCAGGCCGCCGTCGTGCTGCGCGAGGACCGGCCCGGCGCGAAGCAACTGGTCGCGTACGTCGTGCCGGGAGACCGCCCGGTCGAGCCCGGCGAGCTGCGGGCGCATCTGGCCCGGCTGCTGCCGGATCACATGGTGCCGCCCGTGTACGTGCGTCTCGACGAGCTGCCGGTCAACTTCAGCGGCAAGGTGGACCGCCGGCTGCTGCCGGCGCCGGAGCAGGAGACCCGAGAGACACGAGCCGCGACGAGCCCGCAGGAGGAGATTCTGTGCGGCATGTTCGCAGAGGTGCTCGGCGTGCCCTCGGTTGATCCCGACGACAACTTTTTCGAGCTGGGCGGGCACTCTCTGCTCGGTACGAGCCTCGCATCCCGGGTTCGGGCGATGTTCCGGGTCGAGGTCACCATCCGGCAGCTGTTCAAGACGCCGACTCCGGCGGGCCTGGCCAGCATGCTGTCGGCGCATACGGCCGGGGAGCGCCCACGGCTGACGCCGGTGGCCCGCCCGGACCGGCTGCCGCTGTCCTTCGCCCAACGGCGGCTGTGGTTCCTGCACCGGCTGGAGGAGAACAGCAGCCCGTACAACATGCCCTTGGCCTTGACCCTCGACGGCGAGCTCCATCGACCGGCCCTGGAAGCGGCCCTCGCCGACGTGGTGGCCCGGCACGAGTCGCTGCGCACCCGGTTCGTCGAGGATGCCGACGGGCCACACCAGGTGGTGGTCGACGCCGCTCAGGCGCGACCGGCGCTGCCGCTCGAGATCCTCACCGCGGACGAACTCGCCGGGCGGCTCACCGAGGCGACCGGGCACCGGTTCGACCTGGCTGCCGACATCCCGATCGTCGCGCGCCTGTTCCAGGTCGCGCCGCAGCGCCACGTCCTGCTGCTCCTGATGCACCATATCGCTGGCGACGGCTGGTCGGTGCCGCTACTCGCGCGCGACCTGGCCAGCGCGTACGCCGCGCGGCGGGAGAACCGGGAACCCGGCTGGGTGGCCCCGCCGGTGCAGTACGCCGACTACAGCCTGTGGCAGCGCCGGCTGCTGGGCGACGACGGCCGGCCGGACTCGCTGGGCGCCGAGCAGCTGCGCTACTGGCGTGGCGCACTGGCCGGGCTGCCAGAGCAGCTCGACCTGCCGACCGACCGGCCGCGACCCGCGATCGCCTCCTATCGCGGGGAACGCATCACGTACGAGCTCCCGCCGGAGTTGCACGAGGCCCTACTCGGGCTCGCCCGGCAGCAGCACGTCACCTTGTTCATGGTGGTGCAGGCCGCCCTGGCCACCGTCCTGTACCGGCTGGGCGCCGGCACGGACGTGCCCCTCGGGTCGCCGATCGCCGGACGTGTCGACGACGCCGTCGAGGACCTCGTCGGATTCTTCGTCAACACGCTCGTCCTGCGGAACGACCTGTCCGGCAAGCCGTCCTTCGCTGAGCTGCTCGACCGGGTACGGGAGACGGATCTGGCCGCATACGGTCACCAGGACCTCCCGTTCGAGCGGCTGGTCGAGGTGCTCAGCCCGCAGCGGTCGATGGCTCGACATCCGCTGTTCCAGGTGGCGCTCGCCTTCGACAACTCGGCGCAGGAACTGGCGGCCGAGCGGGTCGGGCAGCTCATGGGGCTCACCGTCGCCCCGTACGACGTGGGCAGCGGGGTGGCCAAGTTCGACCTGCTGTTCGGTGTCGGTGAGCGCCGAGACGCCGCCGGCGCCCCGGCCGGCCTGCGCGGTGCTCTGCTGTACAGCACCGATCTGTACGACCGGTCGACCGCTCAAGGCATGGTCGACTGCCTGGTCCGGGTACTGCGCGCGGTGGCCACCGATGCGCAGCGATCGATAGCCGACATCGACATTCTGGGTGCGGCCGGGCGCAGACGTGTACTGGCGTGGGGGGACGCCACTTCCGCAGGCCCGGCGCCCGGGACCCTTCTGGATTCCTTCGCGGCCCAGGTCCGGGCCCGGCCCGACGCCGTTGCCGTTGTTCAGGGCGACGAAGAGACCACGTATGCCGAGCTCGACGCGCGGTCGAACCGATTGGCGCGCCGCCTGATCGAGCGGCGCGTAGGCCCTGAGTCGCGGGTCGTGCTGGCGGTGCCGCGGTCGACCGAACTCGTCGTTGCGCTGCTCGCCGTCGTCAAGGCCGGCGGCGTCTACGTGCCCGTTGATCCCGAGTACCCGGCCGAGCGGATCCGGCTGATCGTCGCCGACGCGCGTCCCGTGCTCGTGCTGGCCGCGGCCGAGGTCGCAGACCGGCTCCCGGACACAGAGGCGCCGGTTGTCGTGCTCAACGGCGCGGATCTGGACAAGGGCTCGGCAGCACCGGTCGGCGACGCGGAGCGGACCGGCCGGTTGCGGCCCGCGCATCCCGCCTACGTCATCTACACGTCCGGTTCCACCGGCCGGCCAAAGGGCGTCGTCGTGACGCACGGCAACGTCGAGCGGCTGTTCACCGAGACCGACCGGGAGTTCGGCTTCGGTCCGCAGGACGTGTGGACGTTGTTCCACTCGTACGCCTTCGACTTCTCAGTCTGGGAGTTGTGGGGCGCACTGCGTCACGGCGGAAAGCTCGTCGTCGTGTCCCAGTCGGACAGCCGGGATCCCGAGGAGTTCCGGCGATTGCTCGCCAGCGAGCGGGTCACCGTGCTCAACCAGACACCGACGGCGTTCGCCGAGTTGATGCGGGCCGACGCCCGGCGCACCGACGAGGATCTGGAGCACCGGCTGACGCTGCGGTACGTCATCTTCGGCGGCGAGGCGCTCGACCTGGCCAGCCTGCGCCCGTGGCTGGACCGGCACCCGACCGTGCAGATGGTCAACATGTACGGCATCACCGAGACCACGGTGCACGTGACACACCTGCGGGTGGACCGTGCGACCGCCGAGGGAGCCCGCGCCCGCAGCCTGGTCGGTCGGCCGATCGCCGATCTCACGGTGCGCGTACTCGACGACCGGCTCCGGCCGGTGCCGCCGGGTGTCAGCGGCGAGATCTACGTGGGCGGCACCGGCGTGGCCCGCGGCTACCTGAACCGGCCGGACCTGTCCGCCATCCGATTTGTCGCCGACCCGTACGGGCCGGCCGGCGGCAGGCTCTACCGCTCGGGCGACGTGGGCCGATGGACATCCGACGGCATTCTGGAGTATCTGGGCCGGGCCGACGCGCAGGTGAAGATTCGCGGCTTCCGGATCGAACTGGGTGAGATCGAGGCGACGCTCGCCGGCCACCACAGTGTCGAGCGGGTCGCGGTCGTGGTCCGGCTGGACCCCGCCGGCGACCGGCGCCTGGTCGCCTACGTCGTCCCGCAGGGCCCCCGGCCCGACCCCACCGCGTTACGAGAGTTCGCCGCCCGGCAGCTTCCCGACCACCTCGTGCCGGCTGCCGTCGTGCTGCTGGACACCCTGCCCCGGACGGCGCACGGGAAGCTGGACCAGCGGGCGCTGCCGGACCCGGACTACCAGACCCGCGGGCCGGGCCGATCGCCGCGCGACCCGCGGGAGCAGATTCTCTGCGACGTGTTCGCGGAGGTGCTCGGGGTGGATTCGGTCCAACTCGACGACGACTTCTTCGCGCTCGGCGGTCACTCGCTGATGGTCAACCGGCTGGTCAGCCGGATCCGCGTCGCGCTGGACATCGAGGTCTCCATCCGGCAGGTCTTCGAGACGCCGACGGTGGCGGGACTCGCGGCGGTGCTGGGGCACCCGGCGGGCCCGGCTCGCCCGGCGATCACTCCGGTGGCCACCCGCCCGGCCCGGCTGCCACTGTCGTACGCCCAGCAGCGGCTGTGGTTCGTGCAGCACCTACGCGGCCCGAACGCGGCCGACAACATCCCGGCGGCGCTGCGGCTGTCCGGCGTGCTGGACCGGGAGGCGCTCCACGCCGCACTGCGTGACGTGGTCGAACGCCACCTGCCGCTTCGGACGGTCATCGCCGAGGACCGCCAGGGACCGCACCAGGTCGTCCTGCCGCCGGAACTGGCCGTGCCGAGGTTGGAGGTGGCCACCGCAACCCACGAAGCCCTGCCGGACCTGCTCGCCGGCATCGCCGCACAGCCGTTCGACCTGCTCCGTGAGCCGCCCATCCGGGCCCGGCTGCTGGTGCTGGGTGACGAGGAGTTCGTGCTGGTGCTGGTGGTGCATCACGCGGCTGCTGACGGGTGGTCCATGCCGCTGCTGGCCGCCGACCTCACCCGGGCGTACGCCGCCCGGTGCGTCGGTGACGTGCCGGACTGGCCCGGCCTGCCGGTGTCCTACGCGGATTATGTGCTCTGGCAGCACGAGGTGCTCGGCGCGGAAGACGATCCGGACAGCCTGATGGCGGCCCAGCTGACGTTCTGGCGGAAGACGTTGGCGGGTCTGCCCGAGGAGGTGCACCTGCCCGCTGATCGGCCGCGCCCGGTGGTCGGCTCGGGGCGCGGCGGTGAGGTGGGCTTCGAGGTGCCGGCCGAGCTGCATGCTGACCTGGTGCGCCTGGCCCGGTCGTCGGGCGCGACGCTGTTCATGGTGTTGCAGTCGGCCCTGGCGGTGTTGTTGTCGCGGTTGGGTGCGGGCTCGGATGTGCCGATCGGCTCACCGATCGCGGGCCGTACCGACGACGCGCTGAGCGGGCTGGTCGGCTTCTTCGTCAACACCCTGGTGTTGCGCACCGACACGTCCGGCGACCCGACCTTCGTGGAGCTCGTCCGCCGGGTCCGCGAGGCGGACCTGGCCGCGTACGCACATCAGGACGTGCCGTTCGAACGGTTGGTGGAGGTGCTGAGCCCGGAGCGTTCCCTGTCCCGGCATCCGCTCTTCCAGGTCATGCTCAACCTCGACGGCGCCAAGCACGAGGAGGCGCTGCGGGCACTGATCGACCTGCCCAACCTCGCCGTGCGACACGAACGGATCGGCGTCCCTTCCGGCAAGTTCGACCTGTCCTTCTCGATGCTCGAACGCGGCGAAGACGGTCGGCCGGCCGGGCTGACCGGGCGCCTGACCTTCAACCGAGACCTGTTCGACACGGGCACCGTGGCCACGCTGGCCGAGCGACTGGTGCGCCTGCTGGCGCACGTCGTCGCGAATCCCGAGCAGCGTCTCAGCGAGGTGCCGCTGCTCACCGCCGCCGAACAGGACCGGGTGCTGAGGGCCTTCAACGACACCGACCGGCCGGTTGCGGCGTGCACCGTTCCGCACCTGTTCGAGGCGGTCGTGCGTCGCGCTCCGCACCGAACCGCCGTCGAGCACGCCGGTGACCGCCTGACGTACCTACGGCTCAACGCACGGGCCAACCAGCTCGCACACTGGCTCGCCGGCCGTGGCATCGGTCCGGAGGACATCGTCGCCGTCCGGATGCCCCGGGGCTGCGACGCGTTGGTCGCGGTGCTCGGCGTGCAGAAGGCGGGCGCGGCGTACCTGCCGCTGGACGTCGAACTGCCGGCCGACCGGATCGCGTTCATGCTCGACGACGCCCGACCGGCGCTGGTGCTGGACGCGCTGCCGGAGCTTGCCGACCAGCCCGACCGCGACCCGGATCCGGGCAGGCTCGCCGCCGTCGCACCGCACCACGCGGCGTACGTGATGTACACCTCCGGCTCCACCGGGCAGCCCAAGGCGGTCGTGATCACGCATGCCGGCGCGGCCAGCCTGGCGCTGCTCGCCGCCGACCACGGCGTCACCGAGCACGGGCGGGTCCTGCAGTTCGCGTCGTTCTCGTTCGATGTGTCGGTGCTGGAGATGTGGACCGCACTGTTCGCCGGCGCCACGCTGGTGATGGTGCCGGAGCACCTGCGGGTGGCCGACGCGTCGCTGACCGAGTTCATCGCGCGCGAACGCATCACCTACGTCAAGCTGCCCACGGCAGTGGTGGCGGCGCTGCCCGCCGAGGCGGAACTTCCGGACCGCGTGCGCACCCTGGTCGTCGGCGGCGAGGCCCCCAGCGCCGCGCTCGTGCGACGGTGGGCGGCCGGACGGCAGTTGATCAATGCGTATGGCCCGACGGAATGCACGATCAACGCCACAGCCAGCGGTCCGCTCACCGCCGAAGCCGTGATCCCCATCGGGCGGCCGCTCGCCAACGCCCGGGCGTACGTGCTCGACGCCGCCCTACGACCGGTGCCGCCCGGCGCCGTCGGCGAGCTCTACCTCGCCGGCCCGGGCCTGGCCCGCGGCTACCTCCGCCGGCCCGGGTTGACCGCCGGACGGTTCGTGGCCAACCCGTACGGACCGGCCGGCCAGCGGATGTACCACACCGGGGACCTGGCCCGGTGGACCGACAGCGGCGAGCTGATCTTCGCGGGCCGCACCGACGACCAGGTGAAGTTGCGCGGCTTCCGGATCGAGCCCGCCGAGATCGAGTACGTCCTGAACGTGCGCCCGGACGTGCGTACGAGCGCCGCCGTGGTCCGTGAGGATCGACCCGGCGATCGGCGCCTCGTGGCGTACGTGGTGCCGGCCGTGGAGTCCGGTGGCGATCCAGCGGAGCTGCGCCAGTACCTCGCCACCCAGCTCCCGGGGTACCTGGTGCCCAGCGCCGTGGTGGTCGTCGAGAGCCTGCCGTTGACGCGCAACGGCAAGGTCGACCGGACGGCGTTGCCGGCCCCCGACTACGGCCGGCAGTCCAGCCAACGGGAGCCGCGGACCGACCGGGAGGCGCTGCTGTGCAGGGTGTTCGCCGAGGTGCTGCATCTGTCTGAGGTGGGTGCGGACGACGGATTCTTCAGCCTGGGCGGCGACAGCATTCTCTCGATCGATCTCGTCGGGCGGCTACGCCGGGCCGGTCTCGAGCTGACCGTCCGTGACGTCTTCGAGCACCAGACGGTGGCGGCACTCGCGCGGGTGGCCACCGACCGCGCGCCGGCCCTCGTCGCTGACGCCGAGCCCGGCACCGGAGACCTTCCGCTCATCCCGATCATGCGGCGATTCGCCGAGCGGGCCACTCCGACGTCCCGGTTCACCCAGTCGCAGGTGATCCGGGTGCCGGCCGACGTCGAGGAGCGGCAGCTCGCCGCCGCGCTGGCGGCGGTGGTCGCCCATCACGACGCGCTGCGCATGCGGCTCACGGTGAATGAGGGCGAGTGGTCGCTTACCGTGCCGGAGCCGGCAGCGGCGCCGCCCGACGAGCTGCTGCACCGCGTGGACGCCACCGACGCCGACCACCGTGCGTACGCCGCGGCGCTGCGCGACGGAGGCGACGCCGCCCGGGCGCGGATCGATGCCGGGCGGGGTCGGCTGCTGCAGGCGGTGTGGTTCGACCGTGGCCGCCACCGGCCCGGCCGGCTGCTGCTGGTCGTGCACCACTTCGCGGTCGACGGGGTTTCCTGGCGGATTCTGCTGCCCGACCTCGTGGCGGCGTACCGGGCGGTGGTGGACGGGCGTGAGGTCCGGCTCGAACCCGTCCGCACGTCGTTGCGCCGATGGGCGTCGACTCTGGCCGAGCAGGCCGCTCATCCGACCCGCGAAGCCGAGTTTGACTGGTGGCGGCAGGCGGTCGCCGCGCCGTCTGTGCTGCCCGGCGGACGTGACGTGGGTCCCGACGACACCTACGGCGGGGCCGGCAAGCTCCGCCGGCGCCTGCCGCCGGAGCTGACCGAACAGATGCTGACCACCGTGGCGGCCACCTACCGCACGGGGGTGCATGAGGTCCTGCTCGCCGCGCTGGCGCTGGCCGTCGGGACACAGGACGGCACCCCCGGCCGGCACGTTCTGGTGGACGTCGAAGGTCACGGCCGTGACGACCAGCTCGCACCCGGCGCCGACCTGTCGCGCACCGTGGGCTGGTTCACCAGCGTCCACCCACTCCGACTGGATGTCGGGACGGACGACCCGACTGACCTCTGGTCCGGTGGCCCTGCCACCGGCCGCCTCATCAAGCACATCAAGGAGCAGGTCCGGGCGGTGCCGAACGCCGGTCTCGGCTACGGCCTGCTGCGCTATCTGAACCCGCGTACCGCGGTGGAACTGGCCCGGCTGCCCCGGCCGCGCATCGGCTTCAACTACCTGGGCCGCTTCGCCGTGCCGGACGGGGCGGACTGGGCGATGGAGGCGGGCGTCGACACCGGCGCCGACCAGGACCCCGCGCTGCCGCTGGCGCACGTGGTGGAGGTGAACGCGGCGACGTTGGACACCGATGCCGGGCCTACCTTGACCGCTGTCTGGACCTGGGCGCCGGGCGCGATCTCGAGCACGGAGGTCAACCGACTGGCGGAGACATTCTTCACCGCCCTGGAAACTCTCGTGACCCACGCACTACGACCGGGCGCCGGCGGCCTGACGCCCTCCGACGTGACCCTGTCCGCCATCGACCAGTCCGAGATCGAAGAATTCGAACGCGAGCTGCAAGCGGAGTCGCCGATATGAGCCGGGATTCACGCATCATCGAGGACATTCTGCCGTTGTCGACCTTGCAGGAGGGCTTGCTCTTCCACAGTGTGTACGACGGGGCCGGTCTCGACGTGTACACCGGCCAGTCGGTGTTCGACCTCGATGGTGCGGTCGACTTCGAGGGCCTGCGCGCCGCCGCGGCGGCCCTGCTCCGGCGGCATTCGAGCCTGCGGTCGTGCTTTCGGCAGCGCCGGTCGGGTGAATGGGCGCAGTTGGTGCTGCGCGAGGTGGATCCGGCGTGGCGCGAGGTCGACCTGAGCGACCTGCCGGCCGACGTGGGCGTGGTGGAGTCGGATCGACTGATCGCGGAGGAACGGTCGCGGCGGTTCGAGTTGGGTGTGCCGCCGCTGCTGCGATTCCTGGTGGTGCGGCTGGCGGGAAGCCGGTACCGCTTCGTGCTGACCAGTCACCACATCGCCTTCGACGGTTGGTCGTTGCCCGTGCTGGTGCGGGACCTGTTCCGGCTGTACGTGGCGGGCGACGATGCGACGTTGCCGCCGGTGCGAAGCCACCGGGACTACCTGATGTGGTTGACCAGCCGGGACCGGGACGAGGCGCTGCGGGCGTGGGGAGAGGCTCTGTCCGATCTGGATGGCGCGACGGTGGTCGCGCCGGGCGCCGCCCGGACGCCGGTGCTGCCGTGCGAGGTGGAGTTCGGGCTGTCCGAGACCGACACCGAGGCGTTGGTGCGGTGGGTGCGCGGTCGTGGGCTGACGTTGAACACCGTGGTGGAAGGTGCCTGGGCGCTGGTGCTGAGCCAACTGACCGGCAGGGACGACGTGGTGGCCGGCATCACGGTGTCCGGGCGCCCGCCCGAGTTGGACGGCGTCGCCTCGATGGTGGGGCTGTTCATCAACACGGTGCCGTTGCGGCTGCGGGTGCGACCGGCGGAGACGCTGGCGGGGATGTTGCAGCGGTTGCAGCGTGAGCAGGTCAGGTTGCTGGCCCATCAGCACGTGGGATTGGCGGAACTGCGGCAGGTGGCCGGGGTGCCCGGTGGCGTCGACCTGTTCGACACATTGTGTGTCTTCCAGAACTATCCGTCCAGCAGCGCGGGCTGGGGCGAACTCGACGGCGTCGTGCCGGTGGTCGACGTGCGCAGCAGCAGCGCCTCGCACTATCCGCTGGTGCTGTTGGCCGGTCCGGGCCGGCGACTACGGTTCCAGCTCAACTACCGCCCCGACGTCTTCGACGAGGACGCCGTGACGGCGATCGCCGCCCGCTTCGAGCAGATCCTGCAAGCCGTGCTGCACGCACCCGACCAACTCGTCGGTCGGCTGCCCGTGGCCGGTCAGCACGACCAGCGGCGCACGTTGTCCGACGCGACGGCGCGAGACTGGCTGCGCTCGCACCCGCACGTCGCGTCGGCAGGTGACCTGCGCGCGTACGTGCTGGACCAGGCGTTGCGTCTGATGCCGACGGGGGTGACCGGTGAGTTGTACCTGGCCGGATGCCGCCTTGCCCGGAATCAGTCGCCCGGAGCGGGTGTGACCGCCCAGCGCTTCGTGGCCGACCCGTTCGCCGCGGACGGGTCGCGAATGTACCGGTCGGGGGATCTGGGGCGCTGGTCACCGGACGGCGCGTTGCAGGTGCTCGGTCGGGTCGACGACCAGGTCACCGTGCGCGGCAATCGGGTCGCCCTCGGCGAGATCGAGCGCGTGCTGGTCGATCATCCGGACGTCGCTGACGCTGCGGTGCTGGCGCGCCCGTTGCGCTCCGGCGGCAACCGGCTTGTCGCCTACCTGGCTTCGGCCGCCGGCCGCACGGTGGATCGGTCGGTCGTACGCCGTCACCTCCGGTCGCGGCTGCCCGAACACATGGTGCCGTCGCTGCTTGTGCCGCTGCCGCGGCTCCCGTCGACCGCGGACGGCACCGTCGACCGGGCCGCACTTGCCGACGTCGCGATCAATGGTCACGCCGCCCCGATCGACCCGGACCAGGAGATCCTCTGCGGGCTCTTCGCCGAGGTGCTGGGCGTCGGTCGGGTCGTCCCGGACGACGATTTCTTCGACCTGGGCGGGCACTCCCTGCTCGCCACGCAGTTGGCCAGCCGCATCCGTAGGGCCTTCACGGTGGAGCTCACGGTGCGGCACATCTTCGAGAACCCGACACCGGCCGCGCTGGCCTTGACCATCCGGACGGAGCCGGATCGGTCGGTGCCCTCGCCTGCCACGGCGGCCCGCGCCGACGGCACCGGTCACCATTTCTCCTACTCGACGGTGGCCACGGAACAGATCCGTCGGTTCGCGGCGGCTCGGCGGATCACCGTCGACGCACTGGTCCAAGGGGTTTGGGCCATTCTGTTGCATCGTTACCTGGCCAGCGACCATGTCACGTTCAGCGCCATCGTCTCCGGCCAGTCCGGGGAGATCAGAACACACCTCCAGCCCGACTCGCCGGTGGCTGACTGGCTGCGCAGTCACCAGCAACGACCGGTCGAGGTGCCGGTCGACGGGTCCGGCTGGCGCTACCCGATCACGCTGGTCGTCACTGTCGCCCAGACGTTGGACGTGGCTCTCAGCTACGACGAGTCGCTCCTGCCGACCTCGACCGTCGAGCGGATGGCCGGCCACTTCCGGGTGCTGCTGGACGCGGTCATGGCCGACCCGGACGCTCGGGTGAGCCAGCTCGACATGGTGACTGCCGCGGAGCGCAAGCAGTTGCTGGCGTGGAACGACACCACGGTCCCGTACCCGCGCGACCGGTGCGTTCACGAGCTGTTCCAGGAGCGGGCCCGGCGCGTTCCCGGGGCGACGGCCGTCGTCTTCGAAGACCAGGAGTTGACCTACGCGCAGCTGAACGCCAGGGCAAACCAGTTGGCGCACCACCTGCGTGACCGAGGGGTCGGTCCCGACGTGCTGGTCGGGATCTGCCTTGAGCGCGGGCCGGACATGATCGTCGGGTTGCTGGCCATCCTCAAGGCCGGCGGTGCCTATGTGCCGCTGGATCCCGATTACCCTGCGGAGCGGCTGGCGTTCATGCTGGCTGACACCGCCACGAGGATCCTGCTCAGCCAGGAGAAGCTGAAGGATCGACTGCCGCGGGCAGATTACGAGGTCTTCTGTCTCGACACCGACCGGCACCTCCTCGCAGACCGGCCAACGACGGACCTCTCCACGATTGGCACCGCTGAGGACCTCGCCTACGTCATGTACACCTCCGGCTCCACCGGTCAGCCGAAGGGTGTGGCCGTACCCCATCGGGGCGTGACCCGGCTGTCCTGCAATACCAACTACGTCGACGTGGGAACGGAAGACGTCTTCCTCCAGATGGCACCGATCTCGTTCGACGCGTCGACCTTCGAGATCTGGGTGGCGCTGATCAACGGTGCCCGGCTCGCGGTGATGCCACCCGTGCCGCCGACCCCGGATGACATCGCCCGGTACCTCGGCCGTTACCGCGTCAGCGTCCTGTGGCTCACCGCCCAGCTATTCCATCTCATGGTGGAGACGAACCTCAAGGCGTTGGCGGGCGTACGGCAGGTGCTCGCCGGTGGGGATGTCCTGTCCCCGACGTACGTCCGGCGGATGATCGCGGAGGCACCCGGAACCCGCCTGATCAACGGCTACGGCCCGACCGAGAGCACGACCTTCGCCTGCTGTGCGGACCTGCGCGAGTGGGACGGTGTCGGGGCCACGCCGATCGGTCGGCCGATCGGGAACACCCAGGTGCTGGTGCTGGACCGGTACGGGCGACCGACGCCCATCGGCGTGCCGGGCGAGTTGTACATCAGCGGAGACGGCCTGGCCCGCGGCTACCTGAACCGGCCGGAACTCACCGCCGAACGCTTCGTGCAGAGGCCGGGGTCGGCTCGCCTCTACCGGACCGGTGACCTCGTGCGTTACCGGGCCGACGGCCAGCTCGATTTCCTCGGTCGCGTCGACCAGCAGGTCAAGATTCGTGGCTTCCGCATCGAACTCGGCGAGGTGGAGTCCGCCGTCCGCCGCCACCCGCACGTGTCCGAAGCGGTGGTGGTCCCGCGCGAGGACACACCGGGCGACAAGCGTCTCGTGGCCTATGTGCAGGCCGTCGAGGGCCGCGCGGACGGCCTGGGTCGCGACCTGCGCTCGCTGCTGGCGGAGATTCTGCCCGATCACATGGTGCCGGCCGAGTTCGTGCTCCTCCCCGCACTGCCGCTCACGCCCAACGGCAAGGTCGACCGCAAGGCTCTGGCCGCACTCACCGCCACACCACGCGAGTTCGCCGAGACGTTCGTCCCAGCCCGGACACCGGTGGAGGAGATCCTGTGCCAGCACTTCGCGGAGGTGCTGGGCATGGATCGCGTCGGCGTGCACGACGACTTCTTCGAGCTGGGCGGTCACTCGCTGGCTGCGACGAAGCTCGTCGGTCGGATACGTACGGAGCTACGCACGGAGATCCCAGTGCGGCTGCTCTTCGAAAATCCCACGGTCAGCGAGCTGGCCGCTCGGCTGGAAGAGACCGCCGGCAGCTTCTCCGGCGGCCCGCCGGACGAGCACCCCGAGGTCGGCGCCGGCCCACGCCCCGACCGGATCCCGCTCTCGCTGGCCCAGCGCCGGCTGTGGTTCCTCCACCGGCTGGAAGGACCCAGCGCGACGTACAACATACCCACCGCCTTGCGGATGTCCGGCCCGCTCGACGAGGCCGCGCTGCGGCAGGCGCTGGCCGACGTCGTACGCCGTCATGAGGCGTTGCGGATCGTCTTCGCCGAGGACGCGGACGGTCCGTACCAGGTGGTCCGCGAGGACGCGGCACCGGCCTGGCAGACCGTCGAGGTGACCGAGGAGGAGTTGCCGAGCCGGCTGACCGGGGCCGCCCGTCACCGCTTCGACCTGACCGCCGGACCACCGCTGCGGGTGACCCTGTTCCGGATCTCCCCACGGGATCACGCGTTGCTGCTGGTGATGCACCACATCACGACAGACGGCTGGTCGATGGAGGTGCTCGCCCGCGACCTGGCCGAGGCGTACGCGGCACACCGCGCTGGACGAGCTCCGGCCTGGCCCGACCTGCCCATCGGGTACGTCGACTACATCCTGTGGCAGGAGCGGCGGCTGGGCTCCGCCGACGACGCCCAATCGATGCTGCACCGGCAGCTCGACTTCTGGACGACCAGCCTCGCCGGGCTGCCCGAAGAGCTCGACCTGCCCACGGACCGACCCCGCCCGGCGCGGGCGTCCCACCGGGGAGAACGCATTCGCTTCGACCTGCCGGTGGCGCTGCACAGTGCCGTGACCAAGTTGGCGCGGATCCACTCGGTCAGCGTGTTCATGGTCCTGCACGCCGCGCTGGCGACCCTGTTGACCCGCCTGACCGGTGGAACCGACATCCCGATCGGCACGCCCATCGCCGGGCGGGTCGACCAGGACACCGAACGCCTGGTGGGGCTGTTCATCAACACGCTCGTACTGCGGACCGACACCGGAGGCGACCCCACCTTCGCCGAACTGCTCGACCGGGTCCGCGAGACCAACCTCGCCGCCTACGCAAATCAGGATGTACCGTTCGAGCGGGTCGTGGAGGCCGTCAACCCGGCCCGGTCGTTGTCCCGGCATCCACTCTTCCAGGTGCTGCTGGCGGCGTCAGCCGGCGCTCCGAACAGCCCGCGTCCCGGACTCGACGGCCTGGAGATCAGTCCCCATCTGGTGGGCACCGGAACCTCCCGCTTCGACCTGTACTTCTCGATGGTCGAGCAGCACGACGAGCACGGCCAGCCGGCCGGTGTACGCGGTGGCCTGGAGTTCAGCACCGACCTGTTCGACCCGCAGACCGCGGAGTCGCTGGCGGCCCGCTTCGTCCGGATCCTGCGCGCGGCGGTGGCAGAGCCGCACCGGTCCGTTCGAGACCTTCCCGTGCTCGGCGCCGACGAGCGGGACCTCCTCCTGGGCGCGTGGAACGCGACGGCGACCGCCGTCCCCGTCGACCCGCTCACGCGGATCGTGGAACGTCAGGCACGGCTGCGGCCGGACACCGAGGCCGTGCGGTACGGCGACCGGACGCTGACCTACGCCGAGCTGGACACGTCGGCAAATCGGCTGGCCCACCACCTGCTCGCTCAGGGCGTCGGTCCGGGGCGGCTGGTCGCCGTCGCGCTGCCGCGCACCGAGCGGCTCGTGGTGGCGATGCTGGCCGTGTTGAAGACCGGCAGCGCGTACCTCCCCATCGACCTGGACTATCCCGCCGACCGGGTCGACTACATGCTCACCGACGCGGAACCGGTCGCCCTGCTGACCGCCGTCGAGGTACCACCCACCTGGGGCGAGGTCGCACGGCAGCGGATCGTGCTCGGCGACCCGGCCATCGAAGCGGACCTGGCCACCCGACCCGGCACCGTGCCGGACGCCGGCGAGTTCTCCGCCGAGCAGCCGGCGTACGTGCTGTACACCTCCGGGTCGACCGGACGTCCGAAGGGCGTCGTGGTGTCCCGCGCCGGGCTGTCGAACTTTCTGCACGCCATGACGTCCACCGTGCCGCTCACGGCAGCCGACCGGCTGCTGGCGGTCACCACCGTCGGGTTCGACATCGCCGGACTGGAGATCTTCGGGCCGCTGCTGACGGGGGGCACGGTTGTGCTCGCCTCCCGGAACCTGGTCCGCGACCCGGACGCGCTGGCGTCCGTTGTGGTTGACGAGCGGATCACCGTGTTGCAGGCCACGCCGAGCCTCTGGCACGCCCTGCTGGACGCGGCCGGTGACCGGGACCTCGGCGGCGTACGCGCCCTGGTGGGCGGTGAGGCCCTCCCCGCCGACCTGGCCCGCACGATGTCCCGCCGCACCAGTTCCGTGCTGAACTTGTACGGCCCGACCGAGACGACCGTGTGGTCGACCGCCGCGGAGGTGGCCGCGGATCCGGGACCGACGTCGGTGATCGGCACGCCGATCGCCAACACCGAGGTGTACGTCCTCGACCGGGCACTGCGGCCGGTGCCGCCCCTTGTCGCGGGGGAGCTGTACATCGCGGGCATCGGGGTGGCGCCGGGGTATCTGCGACGTCCCGGCCTGTCCGCCGAGCGGTTCGTGGCCTGCCCGTTCGGCCGGCCCGGCCGGCGCATGTACCGAACCGGCGACCGGGCCAGATGGAGCCGCGACGGCGCGCTTGAGTTCCTCGGACGAGTCGACCAACAGGTCAAGCTGCGCGGCTTCCGGATCGAGCTCGGCGAGGTGGAGTCGGCGTTGACCCAGTGCGTCGGTGTCGCCCGCGGTGCCGTCGTCGTCCGCGAGGACCGGCCAGGCGATCGACGCCTGGTCGCCTACGTGGTGCCCGCGGACGGCGCCGCTCCGGCGGCGTCGGGACTGCGCGCGGCGCTGGCCCGCACACTGCCGGACCACATGGTGCCCTCGGCCTTCGTGACGCTCGACCGGCTGCCGCTGACACCGAACGGCAAGCTGAACCGGGCCGCCCTGCCCGCACCTGCCGCCGGCGGCGGGAACGGACGCGCACCCCGCGACGCCCAGGAAGAGCTTCTCTGCGAGATCTTTGCCGACGTCCTCGGCGTGCCCGGCATCGGCGTGGACGACAACTTCTTCGAGCGCGGCGGCCACTCGCTGCTGGTCATCCGGCTGGCCAGCCGGATCCGGGCGACCCTGCGCGCCGAGGTCGGCATCCGCGCCCTGTTCGAGTCGCCCACCGTGGCCGGCGTGCGTGCGCTACTCGACGGGGCCCGGCAGGCGCGGCCCGGTATCGCCGCCGGGGCCCGCCCGGACCGGATACCGTTGTCGTTCGCGCAGCAGCGGCTGTGGTTCCTGCACCGGTTCGACGGCCCGAGCGCGGCGTACAACATGCCGCTGTCACTGCGGCTTTCCGGGCCGCTGGACGTCGACGCGATGCGTGCCGCGCTGGCCGACGTCGCGCTGCGGCACGAGTCGCTGCGGACGCTGTTCGGCGAGGACGCCGACGGCCCGTACCAGCAGGTTCTCGCCTCGGCCCGGCCCGACCTGACGGTGGTGCGCACGACCGCTGCCGAGGTCGACGACGAGGTGGCCGCTGCCGCCCGGCATGCCTTCGATCTCGCCGCGGAACTGCCGATGCGTGCCTGGCTGTTCCAGGTCGACGAGTGCGAGTACGTGCTGCTGGTCATGGTGCACCACATCGCCGGCGACGGCTGGTCGATCCCCGTGCTCGCCCGCGACTTCGCCGCCGCCTACCGGCATCGCACGGACGGCACCGAACCGGCCTGGCCGGACCTGCCGGTGCAGTACGCCGACTTCACGCTGTGGCAGAGGCGGTTCCTCGGCGCCGAGGATGACCCGGACTCGGTGCTCACCCGGCAGCTCGCCTACTGGACCGAACAGTTACGCGGGCTCCCGGCCGAGCTGGAACTGCCCACCGATCGGCCACGCCCCGCCGTCGCCTCCAGTCGCGGCGACCGGACGGACTTCGCGCTTCCCGTCGACCTGCACGCCCGGCTGTCGGCCTACTGCCGGCGCAGTGGTGCGACACCCTTCATGGTGCTGCAGGCAGCCTGGTCCGCGTTGTTCTCCCGCCTCGGCGCGGGCGAGGACGTGGCGATCGGCACGCCGGTCGCCGGCCGGGTCGACGACGACCTCGAGCACCTGATCGGTTTCTTCGTCAACACGCTGGTGCTGCGTACCGACCTGTCCGGTGCGCCGACGTTCGACGAGCTGGTGCGGCGGGTCCGGGAGACCGCACTGGACGCGTACGCCCATCAGGACGTGCCGTTCGAGCGGCTGGTCGAGCGGCTCAACCCGGAACGTTCCAGTGCCCGGCACCCGCTGTGCCAGGTCGTGCTGGCGGTCGACAGCGCGGACCCGGCCGGCCGGGCTCAGGTGAGCCTGCCTGACCTCGTTGTGCGACCGAACCGGGTGGCTGGTGACATCGCCAGGTTTGACCTGCGCATCACCCTTGAGGAGCGCACGACGGACGGTGCCCCGGCGGGCATGCGCGGCGTGATCGTGTTCCGGACTGACATGTTCGACAGATCAACTGTCGACATCATGGCCGCACGGTTCGTCCGGCTGCTCGATGCGGCGCTCACCGACCCGACCCGGCCGGTGCGTGACGTGCCGCTGTTGGACGAGGCCGAGCGTGCGCTCGTGCTCGGGGACTGGCAGGGCGAGCCGACCCTCGGCCCGACCGTCTCCTTCCTGGAACGGTTCGCCGCCCAGGTGGCCACCTCGGCAGCAGCGCCGGCGGTGGCCTGCGGCACCGCGGAACTGTCGTACGCGGAGCTGGACGCACGCTCGTCTCGGCTCGCGCGGCACCTCATCGGTCTGGGCGTACGCCCGGAGACCCTTGTGGTGCTGCTCATGCCGCGGTCGGTGGACGCCGTGGTGGCGCTGCTCGCCGTGCTGAAGGCGGGCGGGGCGTACGTGCCGGTTGACCCGGCGTACCCGCCGGACCGGATCACGTTCATGGTCGGTGACGCGGACCCGGTGGCGGTACTGACGTCCGCGGACGTGGCGGAGGTGGTACCGCAGGTCGCCGTGCCCGTGGTCGTGATGGAGGAACTGGACCTCGACAACCTTCCGGATGGCCCGGTGCGCGACACGGAACGCCGAACCGCCGGGCTGCCCGACCACCCCGCCTACGTGATCTACACCTCGGGCTCGACGGGCCGGCCCAAGGGCGTCGTCATCTCCCACCGGACCCTCGGCGCGTACGTGGGGCGCTCGGCCCAGGTCTACGCGGACGCGGCCAAGGGGGTGTCGTGGCTGCACACGCCCGTGTCGTTCGACATGACGGTGACCGCCTTGTACACCTCGCTGGCATGCGGCGGTCGGGTGGTCCTCGGAGACCTGGCCGAACTGGCCGAGTCGGGCGCGCCGCAGCCGTCGTTCGTCAAGATGACCCCGAGCCATCTGGAGACCCTGGACGCCCTGCCGGCGTCAGCCTCCCCTACCAGGGCACTGGTGCTGGGCGGCGAGATGCTCTCCGGCGCCGTGCTCCAGCGGTGGCGCGAACGGCATCCGGGGGTGGTCGTGTACGCGGCCTATGGACAGACCGAGACCACGGTCAACTGCGCCGAACTGCGTGTCGACCCGGCCGAGGTGCTCGACGAGGCCCCGGTGTCCGCCGGCCGGCCCTTCGCCGGTACCCGCGTGTACGTGCTGGATGAGGCGCTGAGCCCGGTGCCGCCGGGGGTGGCGGGTGAGTTGTACGTGGCCGGTTGCGGGGTTGCTCGGGGCTACTGGCGCCGGGCAGGTCTGACGGCGGAGCGGTTCGTGCCGGACCCGTTCGCCGGGGACGGTTCTCGGATGTACCGGTCGGGGGACCTGGGTCGCTGGTCCCGGGACGGCGCCTTGCAGGTGCTTGGTCGGGTGGACGACCAGGTCAAGGTGCGCGGATTCCGGATCGAACTCGGTGAGGTTGAGAACGTCCTGACCATCCATCCGGCAGTGACCCGCTGCTCGGTGATCGTCCGTGAGGACCAGCCGGGCGATCGCCGCCTGGTCGCCTATCTGGTGACCGCGACCGGGGTCACCGTCGACGAACTGCGCGAGCACGCCATGCGTGCTCTGCCGGACTACATGGTGCCGGCGGCCTTCGTCGTCCTCCCCGACCTGCCGCTGACCGTCAACGGCAAGCTGGACCGCCGAGCACTGCCGGCTCCCGACTATGCGGCGGTCTCCGCCGGACAAGCGCCGCGGAGCCCCCGTGAGGAGATTCTCTGCGGCCTGTTCGCTGAGGTGCTGGGGGTGGACCGGGTCGGCATCGACGACAACTTCTTCGACCTCGGTGGTCACTCGTTGTTGGCGACGCGGTTGGCGAGTCGGATCCGAAGCATGTTCGACGTGGAGTTGTCGGTCCGGCAGGTGTTCGAGTCGCCGACCGTCGCGGCGCTCAATGAGGCGTTCGACTCGGCGGGTCTCGCTGTCCGCGGCGTCCGGCCGGTACAACCGCGACCGGACCGCATTCCGCTCTCCTACGCCCAGAACCGGCTGTGGTTCATGTACCGGCTGGAAGGACCGAGTTCCACCTACAACGTCACCATGGCCATGGACCTCGCCGGTGTGCTGGATGTGGCGGCGTTGGGGTTGGCGTTGGGTGATGTGGTGGGGCGGCATGAGTCGTTGCGGACGGTGTTTGCCGAGGATGGGGTTGGTCCGCATCAGGTGGTGGTGGATGCGGAGGTGGCGCGGCCGGAGTTGGTGGTGGTGCGGTCGTCGGTGGGTGGGGTGGATGCTGATGTGGCGGAGGCTGCTCGGTATGCGTTCGATCTGGCGGTGGAGTTGCCGGTGCGGGCGTGGTTGTTCGAGGTCGCCGCTGATGAGCACGTCCTGCTGCTGGTGATGCACCACATCGCCAGCGACGGCTGGTCGAACCCTATCCTCGCCCAGGATCTGAGCGTGGCGTACGCGGCCCGCTCCCAGGGGCGGATCCCCGATTTCGCGCCACTGCCCGTCCAGTACCCGGACTTCGCGCTCTGGCAACACCAGCAACTCGGCACCGAGGACGATCCGGATTCTCCGTTGGCGGCGCAGTTGGCGTTTTGGCGTGGTGCGTTGGCGGGTTTGCCGGATGAGGTGGTGTTGCCTGTTGATCGGCCGCGTCCTTCGGTGGCGTCGTATCGGGGTGGTCGGGTGCCGGTGGAGATTCCGGTGGGGTTGTATCGGGGTCTGGTGGGTTTGGCGCGGTCTTCGGGTGCGACGTTGTTCATGGTTTTGCAGTCGGCGTTGGCGGTGTTGTTGTCGCGGTTGGGTGCGGGGTCGGATGTGCCGATCGGGTCGCCGATCGCGGGTCGTACTGATGATGCGTTGAGCGGGTTGGTGGGTTTCTTCGTCAATACGTTGGTGTTGCGGACTGATGTGTCGGGGAATCCGTCCTTTGAGGATCTGCTGGGTCGGGTTCGGGAGGCGGATCTGGCTGCTTATGCGCATCAGGATGTGCCGTTCGAGCGGTTGGTGGAGGTGTTGAATCCGGAGCGGTCGCTGTCCCGGCATCCCCTCTTCCAGGTCATGCTGGCCCTGGACAACACCGATCTGTCCAACTCGGTGGGGATCGTGCGGCTGCCGGAGCTGCGTGTTCAGGGCCGACGCGTCCAGCGAACCGTTGCTCGCACGGACCTCGCCTTCACTCTCCGCGAATGGCACGACGCCGACGGTCTGCCCGCGTTGCGGGGTGTGTTGGAGTTTTCGGCTGATTTGTTTGATCGGGAGTCGGCGGTGGTGTTGGCGTCCCGGTTTGTGCGGGTGTTGGAGGCGGTGGTTGCCGATCCGGGG
>NZ_JAXCFK010000021.1:0-52548 GCF_056150025.1 Micromonospora aridisoli
TCGATCGCTGTCCTATCGGGAGCCTCAACCCGACCCACCAGCGGGGCACCCGAACCCACCCTCTACCAACGCAAACCCAGTTGGAAAACGCTCACTGATTTGGTGGTCAGCTTCATCTGGGTCTCAAACTGCCTGCGGGTCTCATCGAGCGCCAGTCTCTGTACGTCGAGCTGTTGCGCCAACGTCGCTGTTTGATCGGTTGCCCGCCGCGCTAAGAGATAGGTAAGGACTGTATAGGCTGCAGCGGCCCCGGCGGCCATGGAGAGTGCGAGCGAGTCTTCGCGCCCTTTCAGTGGGATGTAGGCGATCACCACCACCACAAAACCCACAAGCAGGGCTGGTAGCCACGATGCGAGTGCGGTCCTTGTTTTCACACAGAAGAGAGTAGATCGAATCCGGCGCACGGGGCGCTCGGCGCGCTGCATCGAAGAACGCTCTTCGGGTATGCGGTCTATCTTTAACATTTCTGAGAAAAGTATACTCTATTGGTTGGCTTTATCCCAATCTTCCGCAATGTCGAGTAGTCGCCGCACCTCCCAGTCCGGGTTCGCAAGCCCCTGGATCAGGTGCGCCTTGCAGGGTTGTGTGCAAACTGAACCACCGGGGATCGCGGCGTGCGCCATGTCCTAGATCCGACATGATCGGCGGCTGTCATGCTGCGTGTTGGCCAGTTTACGTTCGGCTATGGCTCAGAGGCCGCGCAAGCAAAAGATCAAATGCCGGGGTCCGCGTGACGAGGACGGGCGTGCCTGTCAGCGGCGGGTCGGCCGCGTCGGTCAGCGGTGTCCGCAGCATGTCGGTCGACCGGAAGTGCCGCCGGGCAAGCGCCTGTCCGAGTACGCCAAGCAGTCTCCCAAGAAGGCCAAGCCGAGTTCACCGGCGCGAACTCGACGAGCGGCAAGTCCGCCGCGTCCAGCCAGGGCGTCGGCTCGGCCACGTCGCAGGCTCTCACCCGCAGCGCGGGACGCCCTGGTGGCCGAAGCAGTCGACTACTTCGAGGCGACGTTGGCGGTCGGAGCGGTCAATGCCGCCGCAGCTCAGGCGGCCAGGTACGCGGGCGACAATGCTTGGGACCGGCTGACGGTCGACTGGTCAGGGCGGAACTGCAAGGGACTTGCTCGTCTCGCCCGTGCCGCCCTGGACGGCAAGGACTGGCTTCATGATCGGATCGGCGATCTGGTGGGCTTTCTGCTGGAGTGGCTCAGCACGCCCTGCGTGGTCAGGGTCTTCGGCAAAGAGATCGCCAAGCGGATACCGCTGCCCTGGGATCAGCAGCTCGTAGCGGTGTCGAGAGGTATGCAGATCGCGGGCATCGTGGTGTGCATGTTCAACGAACGGGAGCTTACGAAGTGTGAGTGCTTCATCGACGTTGTGATCAACGAGGGCAAGGAGCGTGTGCGCCAGTTGATGGACTGGGCGGCCAAGGACTGGCGGAACTTGGAGCAGTTGGTCCCCGCCGCCTGAGGCAATTCTGCCGGTTCTATCGGAGGCTTTCGTCCCGTGACGCCCACTTTTTGGCCATGCCGAGCAGACGCTTTGCCTCCCAACAGGGGTGTGCAAGGGCCTCCACGAGTTCCACCATCCTTCGCGCGGTGCCCCGGCTGTGCGGACGCGGTTCGGGCGCGGGTGACGTGCGTGGCCGCGGCTCACCTTCGGAAGGTACGGCGGTAGGTGTCCGGCGGTACGCCGATCGTGCGGTGGAAGTGGCGGCGCAGGGTTGTCGCCGTGCCCATGCCCGCCGCCGTGGCGATGGCGTCGATGCTGTCGTCCGTGCTCTCCAGCAGTTCCTGGGCGCGGCGGATGCGCTGGGTCAGCAACCACTGCAACGGAGTGGTGCCGGTGATCGAACGAAAGTGGCGGGCGAGCTGGCGGGAGCTCAGATTCGCCCGGCGGGCCAGATCCTCGACGGTGAGCGGCTGGTCCAGTCGGTGCATGACCCAGGGGAGCAGATCGGCCAGTGGATGGTCGTCCTGGGTGGGTACCGGTGTGCTGACGAACTGGGCCTGACCGCCGGCCCGGTGGGGTGGCACCACCAGGCGGCGGGCGACCACGTTGGCGATCGCCGAGCCATGGTCGCGGCGGATCAGATGCAGGCACAGGTCCATGGCCGCGGCCTTGCCCGCGGAGGTGAGCACCCGGCCGTTGTCGACGTAGAGCACGTCCGGGTCGACCGTCACCCGGGGATGACGCTCGGCCAGTTCGGTGGTGTGGGCCCAGTGCGTGGTCGCGCGCAGTCCGTCCAGTAGGCCGGCGGCCGCGAGCACGAACACACCCGTGCAGAGGGAGACCACCCGCGCACCCGACCGGTGGGCCGTACGCACCGCCTCGACCAGGTCAGTGGGAGGGTCCGCGTCGACGTCCGCCAGGGCGGGGACGATCACGGTGTCGGCGTGCACCAGCTGGTCGAGGCCGTGGTCCGGCTCCAGCAGGAACCGGCCGACGTGGACGGGGCGGGTGCCGTACACCCTGGCGTCGTACCAGGGGCCGGGCACGGCGTCCGGAGCGGAGCCGAAGACCTCGTAGGCCAGCGCCAGTTCGAAGTGCAGCATTCCGTCGGTGGCGGCGATCGCCACGGAGTGCGGGGCAATGCTCATGTCGGGAATTGTATGGGTCGTGTCGTTCCAGACACTCGCGTCGCCGCGTCGGCCCCGCCAGAGTCTCTTCCAGAGATCACTTCGAACATCGGAGGCAGGCATGGGGTCGGGTCGGAACGTGGCCGTGTTCGGCGCCTACGGGCACACCGGCCGGTTCGTGGTCGCGGAGTTGGGCGAGCGCGGGTACGTGCCGCTGCTGCTGGGCCGGGATCTGGACAGGCTGCTGGCGTTGGCGCAGACCCGGCCAGGGCTGGACGCGCGGCCGGCGTCGGCCGATGATCCGGCCTCCCTCGACCGCGCGCTGCGCGGCGCGACCGCCGTGATCAACTGCGCCGGGCCGTTCGCGGCGACGGCCGCCCCGCTGGTCGAGGCGGCGCTGCGTGCCCGCATCCCGTACGTCGACGTGGCGGCGGAGATCGAGGCGAACCTGGACACGTTCCGCCACTTCGCGGAGCGTGCCCGGGCCGCGGGCATCGCGGTGGTCCCGGCGATGGCCTTCTTCGGCGGCCTCGGCGATCTGCTGGTCACCACCGCGATGGGCGACTGGACGGCAGCGGACGAGGCGCACGTCGCCTACGGTCTGAGCAGTTGGCGTCCCACCGCCGGAACCCGGGCCTCGGGCGTGGTGTCGGCGCAGCGTCGAGGTGACCGCCGGGTCCGTTACACCGGCGGACGACTGGAGTACCACGACGAGGCGCTGCCGACCCTGGAGTGGCCCTTCCCGCCCCCGCTCGGCCCCCAGCGGGTCATCGGAGAGTTCACCATGGCCGATGTCGTCACCGTCCCCAGCCACCTGACCGTCCCGCGGATCCGCACCTATATGACTGCCACGGCCGCTGCCGACCTGTCCGCTCCGGACGACTCGGCGCCAGCCCCGGTCGACGAGCGCGGCCGATCCGCGCAGACCTTCGTCGTTGACGTCGTGGTGCGCTCCGGCGGTGTCCAACGGCGTCTGGTGGCGTCCGGTCAGGACATCTACGCGGTCAGCGCGCCGCTCGCGGTGGAGGCCGTCGACCGCATCCTCACCGGCCGGACCAGGACCACCGGCGTCGCCTCCGCGGGCGCGGCCTTCGACGCGCCGGACTTCCTCGACGCCCTGACCCCGCACCTCTCGCTGCACGTTCCGGTCGACAAGCGCGGCTGACCCGTGGCGCTGCCCGAGGTCGGACCAGGGCAGCGTGGCCGGGGTCAAGCGGGAAGGTCAACGGGCGGTCGGGAGCGCGAAGCGCCAACCGTCGGCGTGCAGTGCGGGAATGGCGCGGTCGACGGCGTCGACGGTCTGGCTGCGGTCGCCACCGCCGTCGTGCAGCAGCACCACCGCGCCCGGTGCGACACCCTCGATGAGGCGTCGCAGCAGTTCGTCGGTGCCGGGCGGCTCCCAGTCCGTCACGGCGAGTCGCCAGCCCATCGGCCGCATGCCGAGGGCCGTCGAGACGGTGGGGGTCTGACCCCAGGCACCGTACGGTGCCCGGAAGTAGGGAACCCGGACGTGCGGGACCGCGTGCCGGATCACCGCGTTGGTCTCCAGCAGGTCGGAGGCGATCCGGCCGGCGGTCCAGGAGCCCATGTCGTCGTGGTGCATGCTGTGGTTGCCGAGCGCGTGTCCGGCCGCGACGATCCGGCGGACCAGCTCGGGGTGCTCGATGACGCGGTCACCCTGAAGGAAGAAGACCGCCCGGACCTGGTGGGCGGCCAGGACGTCGAGCAGTCGCGGGGTGTGCACCGGGTGCGGTCCGTCGTCGAAGGTGAGACACACGGCCCGCTCGGTGCCGATCACCTCGGCGGGGCGTGCGGGCGGTGGCCCGATGTCGGTACCGGAAGCGGCACGCGGGAGACGCAGGGGCTGCGTGGTGGACGACATCGTTCGGACCTTCCGCTGGTGGGCCGTGCGGGGCGCTGAGCGCCCCGCACGGCCCGCTGGTGGTGGATGGCTGGTCCGCCCGCCGTGACGAGCGTCAGCGGCGGGGCTTCTGGGTGATGCGGGGCAGCACGTACGGTGGGCCGGCGAGGATCAGGTCGGCCTTGATCTCGTGGTAGGCCAGCTTGGGCTGGTAGTTCTCGTCGTAGATGGTGGCCAGGCCCTCGGGCGGGTCGCTGAACCAGCCCGGCACCCAGGAGTGCTTGTCGCTGAAGCCCCAGACGGTGTACGAGAGGCAGCTGCGGACGGCCAGGCAGGCCTTCATGAGGACGCTGTGGTTGGCGGCCGACGCCTGCAACCTGGGGTTGATCTCCTCGGAGTTGCCGGCCTGGACGGCTTCGGTCATCTGGCTGCGCACGTCGACCTCGGTGAACGCGGTCGCCACCCCGAGGGCGGTGAACTTCTTCAGCGCGTCGATGACCTGGAAGGTGTTGTAGTTGCCGTACTGGGTGCCGAGGTGGCCCTGGGAGCCGACGCCGTCGATCGGTACGCCCTGTGCGCGCAGGCGCTTGACCATGTCGTAGACGAACTGGGTCTTGTCGTCGGCGGGGTTACCGGAGCCGAACGCCTCGATGTTGTAGTCGTTGTAGAACAGCAGCGCCTTGGGGTCGGCGGCACGCGCCCAGCGGAACGCGTCGGCGAGGTAGCCGGGGCCGAGGTTCTCCGCCCAGAAGCCCTTGTAGTGCAGGGTCGGCGGGTTGTCCCACGGGTCGCTGACCGCCTCGTTGACGACGTCCCACTGCCAGACCTTGCCCTTGTAGCGCTTGACCACCGTGGTGATGTGCTTGCGCAGCAGTTCGCGGAGCTCCTGCTTGCTGATGGAGCCGTCGGCGACCCCGTCGGTCAACCACTGCGGCAGCTGGTTGTGCCAGACGAGCACGTGGCCGCGCACGCTCTGCCGGTTCCGCTTCGCGAAGTCGACGAGCTGGTCGGCCGGGCCCCAGTTGTAGGTGCCGCGGGTCGGTTCGAGGCTCTCCCACTTCATGGCGTTCTCCGCGGTCACCGAGACGAACTCGGACGCGGTGATCTTGCGGTACTGCGGGTCGCTGCTGTCGTTGAGCGCGTCCAGGCTGACCGCGGTGCCGATCTGCAGGCCGTGGCGCAGGCCGAGGGCACCCAGGGTCTGCTTGGTCGGGTCGTATGGCTTGCCGGCGGTGGCCGGCACCGAGTTGAGAGCCGCCGCGGTCAGAACGGCGACCGCGCCGACGGTCATCCACCGTCTCAACTTCATCTGCGTTCCTCTCGGTATCATCGACACATGTCGATCATGAAGTGCAGGGTCGGTCCGGGGCTGAGCAGTTGGAAGCGGTGACCGGCGCCGGCCGGACGCGTCGGGTGGTCGCGGTGGCGCCGAGATTTTCGGGATGTCGATCGGTAACTTGGTCGAAACGTTAGGGCCATCGATGCCCCCCGTCAACCGCGAAAACTTCCGGAAGTGGGCCCTGTGCACTGCTGGAACCTCTGGTTTCCAACCGGAAACTTTCGGATCCGGGCACCGTACGGTGAGCGTCGGCCGACCCTCCGCAACGGTCGTGGGTGTGGCCGGGCCGGCTCGTCCCGCGGGTTCCGTGACGGGTCGAGCCGGCCCGGGTTCAGGGCCCGCCGGCAGCGGGTGGGGACGGCGGGCGACTCGCCCGCCGTCGGTCAGTGTTCGAGATAGGTGGCGTGGTCGAAGTCGGCGTAGCGGCCGTCGCCGCCGATGTCCTGCACCCAGAGGCCGAGCAGGGCGCCGGTGAAGCCCCACGCGGCCGGCTCGCCGTCGATGATCCGGGCCGCGTGCTCGTCGGAGAGGATGGTGGCGTCCAGCTCCACCGGTAGCTGCTGCCAGCCTTCGCCCAGGTCGTAGGCGAAGCGCAGCGCCGGGCCGTCGAAGGTGACCCGAAGGCCCACCCGGAGGCGACCACCGGTGTCGACGGTGAGCTGGGGATAGGCGGTGCGGTGTCCACCGTCGCAGCTGAGCAGCTCCAGCACGGATCGTCCGTCGTCGGCGCGGGTGAGGTACAGGTGGTGCCAGTTCTCGGTGTTGTAGTAGCCGGTGATGCCGGCCAGGTGCCGGTGGTCACCCGGGTCGAACTCGACGACGGTCTCCAGGGAGCAGCGGACCGCCCCCACCGGCCGCGCCACCAGGCTCGGCGTCTGCTTGCCGACGGGTGACTGGCCGCCGTGCACCCGCAGGTGCGACGGGCGGGAGCACAGGTCGATCCAGTCGTCCGTCGCCGGTCGGCGCAACGTCGACCAGCGGGCGTCCAGTTTCGGGCCGTCGAAGTGATCGGTCACCGGCTCGTCGGGCCACGGATGGGCCGGCAGGTCGGGTGCGGGGATCTCGTCGGCCGGAACGCCACCGGCGATGCTGGGCCAGGTCCCCGGCGACCAGTCGACCTTCTGCAACGCGGTCTCCCGCCCGAGAACGCAGTTGCCGAGCGGGGTGTAGGGGCGGGCCACCAGGTGGGCGAGGTACCACTCGCCACGCTGGGTGCGGACCAGGCTGCCGTGGCCGGCCTTCTGCAGGGTGAGTTCCGGCCGGCCGAGCGAGGTGAGCAGCGGTCCCGCCGGGTCCACCTCGTACGGTCCGAAGAGGTCCCGGGACCGGGCGACCGTCACCTGGTGTTCCCAACTGGTACCGCCCTCGGCGGTGACCAGCCAGTACCAGCCGTCGTGACGGTAGATGTGCGGTCCTTCGGTCAGACCGGCCTCGGTGCCGGTGAAGATGATCCGGGGTCGGCCGACCAGTTGCCGTCGGGCCGGGTCATACTGCTGAATCTCGATGCCACCGAAGCGGTCACGCCCCGGCCGCCAGTCAGCGCTCATCGCCAGCAGCCAGGAGGTGCCGTCGTCATCGTGGAAGAGTGCGGCGTCGAAGCCGTGCGAGTGCAGTCGTACCGGGTCCGACCACGGTCCCGTGATGGTCGGCGCGGTGGTGAGGAAGTTCTGTGCGTCCCAGTAGCCGCTGGCGAAGCTGGCGACATCGCTGTAGACGAGGTGGAACAGTCCGTCGTGGTAGGTGAGGTCCGGTGCCCAGATCCCGTTCGAGTCACCGCAACCGCGCAGGTCGAGCAGGCGTCGTTCGGTGATGATCCCGCCCAGCTCCCGCCAGTGGACGAGGTCCTTCGAGTGGTGCACCCGTACCCCGGGGTACCACTCGAAGGTCGAGGTGGCCAGGTAGTAGTCGTCGTCGACCCGCAGGATCGACGGGTCCGGGTGGAAACCGGTGAGTACGGGGTTGCGGATCGACCGGGCCAGGGCCACGTCTGCGATCTCGGTCGACATGTTCGACTCCTTCGGGTCACGATCCCGATGTTTCCCGGAAATACTCCGGAAGTGCCAAGATTGCGCTCACGGTATCGGCTGACGTCCGCTCGCGACACCCCCTTGACCGGCGGCGCAAGGCCGTCGTAACGTGCCGGCCATCACATCGAAAATATCGGTATCGAAGCGAAACTTGCGATCCCGCTTTCCATGGCCGCCGCCGATCGCGGTGGTGCTCCCTCCGTTGCACCTACGCCTCTCGAAGGGATGAACCATGACATCGCACATCTCCCGCCGGTCGCTGCTGGGGCTGGCCGGCGCGGGTGCCGGCGCGCTCCTGCTCGGTGCCTGTGGGGATGGGGACAGCGGCGCCTCCGGGAGCCCGCAGACGATCAGATGGTGGCACGTCCAGGACGCGGAGCCGATGCTCGGCGTCTGGGCTGACATGGCACGTAATTACGAGAACGCGCACACCAACGTCACGGTCGAGGTTCATCCGCTGGAGGTCGAGGACTTCAAGACCAAGCTGAACGGCGCGATCGAGGCGGCGAGGCCGCCGGACCTGTTCCAGTCATGGGGTGGTGGCGCGCTGCGGCAGCAGGTCGAAGCCGGCCTCGTCAAGGACATCACCAGCGAGGTCCAGGGTTGGATCGGGCAGTTGCTGCCCGCCTCGCTGCAGCCCTACACCGTGGACGACAAGATCTACGGCATCCCGTTCGACATCGGCATGGTCGGCTTCTGGTACAACCGGGACCACTTCGCCAAGGCCGGCATCGAGACGCCGCCGAACACCTGGGGCAAGCTGCTGGAGGCGGTGACCAAGCTCAAGGCCGTCGGCATCGCCCCGATCGCGCTCGCCGGCAAGGACAAGTGGCCCGGGCACTACTACTGGGCGTACCTGGCGATGCGGATCGGCGGAATCGAGGCGATGCAACGCGCGGCCGAGGACCGCAACTTCGACACCCCGGTCTTCGTCGCCGCCGGTGAGCGCCTCCGGGATCTGGTCGACATGCAGCCGTTCCAGAAGGGCTTCCTGCGCGCGGAGTACGGGTCCGAGACCGGGCAGGCCGCGACGATGGGCAACGAGGACGCCGCCATGGAGCTGATGGGCCAGTGGGCGCCGTCGGTGCAGGCGTCCTCCTCGACCAGCAAGCGTGGCCTCGGTGACCGGCTCGCCTTCTTCCCCTTCCCGGCCGTCGAGGGCGGCCAGGGGGCGCTGACGGACGCCTTCGGCGGCGGCAACGGCTTCGTGGTCGGCCGCGACGCCCCCGCCTCCACGGTCGACTTCCTGCGCACGTTGCTGCAGGCCAGAAACCAGCGGCGGGCCGCACAGACCGGAGCGGTGCTGCCCACCAACCAGGCCGCAGCCGGCGGGATCAAGGACCTGAACAACCAGGTCGTGGCCGCCAACCTGGGCATCGCGACCGGCTTCCAGCTCTACCTCGACCAGGCGTACCCGCCGGCGGTGGGCAAGCAGGTCAACGAGAGTGTGGCCGCCCTGATCGCCGGCACCAAGGGGCCGGAGCAGATCGTCAAGGACATCACCAGGGTCGCGAAGAAGCAGTAACGGGCAGATGTCGGGCAGCCGGAACCCGGACGCCGCGCGAGCGCGGCGGCTGCCGGCTGTCGACAGCCCGATCGTGCTGGTCAGCAGTACGCTGACGCCGCCCGGGCTCCGGCCTACGTCGTGTTGCCGCCGGTCCTGGCGCTCTGGCGCCATGCCGTCGGTGAACGTCTGCTCGTCGGCGCTGTCGCCGGCAGCGTCAAGGGATGAGCGAGAAAGGGAGGGCGCATGGCTGCCAACGACAACCGGACAGTGACCATCGCGGCCATCGCCCGACTGGCGGGAGTGTCGGTGCCGACGGTTTCCCGGGTGATCAATGGTCGTTCGGATGTGGCTCCGCAGACCCGTGAGCGGGTGGAGGAGTTGCTGACGCGGCATGGTTACCGGCGTCGGCCGCCGAGTATGCGGGCCAGTTCGGGGTTGGTGGACCTGGTCTTCAACGATCTGGACAGCCCGTGGGCGGTGGAGATCATTCGGGGCGTGGAGGACGTCGCCCACGCCGCGGGGGTGGGCACCGTGGTGTCGGCCATCCACCGGCGCTCCTCCTCGGCCAAGCAGTGGCTGGACAACATCCGGACCCGGTCGACCGAGGGGGTCATCTTCGTGACCTCCACCCTCGAACCGCCCCAGCAGGCCGAGTTGCGCCGGCTCAACATACCGGCCGTGATCGTCGATCCGGCCGGTGTCCCCGCCCAGGACGCGCCGACGATCGGTGCCACCAACTGGGCGGGCAGCCTACGGGCGACGGAGTATCTGATCGGGCTGGGGCACCGGCGGATCGGGTTCATCGCCGGGCCGCCGCAGTTGATGTGCAGTCGGGCGCGGATGGACGGCTACCGGGCCGCCCTGGAGGCCGCCGGTATCCCCATCGACGACCGGTTGATCCAGGCGGGGAACTTCTACCACGAGGCGGGCTTCTCCGGTGGGGTGCGGTTGCTGGGGTTGACCGAGCCGCCGACGGCGATCTTCGCGTCGAGTGACCAGATGGCGTTGGGTGTGTACGAGGCGGTGCGGCAACGGGGCCTGCGCATGCCGGACGACATCAGCGTGGTGGGCTTCGACGATCTGCCGGAGGTGCGGTGGTGTTCGCCGCCGTTGACCACGGTGCGGCAGCCCTTGGCCGAGATGGGGATGCTGGCGGCGCGTACGGTGTTGCGGCTGGCCAGGGGCGAGAAGGTGGAGAGCCCGCGGGTGGAGCTCGCCACCGAACTGGTCATTCGGGACAGTGCGGCCACACCGCGGGTCGACCGGGCGTCGTCGGAGTGAGCTGCGCCAACTACCGATAGTCGAGTGAAATTTCCGGCACTAGGGTGTGGGCAGGCGGTCGGTTGCCCGCCCCGGCCGCCCCGGGGGACGGTGCGGGCTGTCGCCGTACCGGTTGGGTGGAGAGTGTCGTGGTTGCCAGAGACACCCGGAAGATAACAATTTCCGCGATAGCGGACCTGGCGGGAGTGTCGGTGCCGACGGTTTCCCGGGTGATCAATGGTCGTTCGGATGTGGCTCCGCAAACCCGTGAGCGGGTGGAGGAGTTGCTGACGCGGCATGGTTACCGGCGTCGGCCGCCGAGTATGCGGGCCAGTTCGGGGTTGGTGGACCTGGTCTTCAACGATCTGGACAGCCCGTGGGCGGTGGAGATCATTCGGGGCGTGGAGGACGTCGCCCACGCCGTGGGCGTGGGCACCGTGGTGTCGGCCATCCACCGCCAGACCTCCTCCGCCGAGCAGTGGCTCGACGGCATGCGCCGGCGGGGCACCGAAGGCGTGATCTTCGTGACCTCGATGGTCGAGCCGCCCCTGCAGGCCGAGCTCCGTCGACTGAACATCCCCGTGGTGATCGTCGACGCGGACGGCCTGCCCGCCCGAGAGGCGCCGACGATCGGTGCCACCAACTGGGCCGGAGGTCTGCGGGCGACCGAGTATCTGATCGGGCTGGGGCACCGGCGGATCGGATTCATCGCCGGGCCGCCGCAGTTGATGTGCAGTCGGGCGCGGATGGACGGCTACCGGGCCGCCCTGGAGGCCGCCGGGTTGTCCTTCGCCGAGGAACTGGTGTGCCCGGGCGACTTCTATCACGAGGCGGGCTTCTCGGGCGGGGTGCGGTTGCTGGGGTTGACCGAGCCGCCGACGGCGATCTTCGCGTCGAGTGACCAGATGGCGTTGGGTGTGTACGAGGCGGTGCGGCAACGGGGCCTGCGGGTACCGGACGACATCAGCGTGGTGGGCTTCGACGATCTGCCGGAGGTGCGGTGGTCGTCGCCGCCGTTGACCACGGTGCGGCAGCCCTTGGCCGAGATGGGGATGCTGGCGGCGCGTACGGTGTTGCGGCTGGCCAGGGGCGAGAAGGTGGAGAGCCCGCGGGTGGAGCTCGCCACCGAACTGGTCATCCGGGACAGCGCCGCCCCCGCCTAGGTTGTGTCTCGATAATTTTCCGGAAGTTGTTGACGTGCCCGTCCGGCGGGACCGACGATTGACTCGCCGTCCTTCCTTGAAGGAGCTGGCTGGTGGTGCCCGCCGTGCCCGCGGCACCGCCCGGCCGTGTCCGGCGGACGCCCACGCCGTCCGCCGGACACGGCTTCTGTCTTCCGGCAGGCGTCCGCAGCTCATCGCCCGGCTTCTGCCGTGGGCAGATCCGCTGACGGTGAACGGGCCGTCCCAGGGCCGCCGGCAGGGGGCATGGTGTCTGCCATGAGACTCCTCATGCTGGGCGGAACGGGATTCGTGGGCGGGGCGGTGGTAGCCGAGGCGATCCACCGGGGCTGGGCGGTGACGGTGTTCAACCGGGGGCGGCACGGGGCGCCCCCGGCTGGCGTACGGCAGCTGGTGGGTGACCGTACGGCCGTCGACGGGCTGGCCGCACTCGCCGAGGGGGAGTGGGATCTCGTCGTCGACACCTGGGACGGCGCGCCCAGGGCCGCCCGGGCGGCGGCGCGGATGCTGGCCGACCGGGTCGGCCACTACGTCTACGTCTCCAGTGGCTCGGTCTACGCCCAGCCGGTGCCGGCCGGGGTGACCGAGCAGGCGCCGCTTGTCGACGCCGCCCCGGACGCCGTCGACGGCGACTACCCGACGCTCAAGGCGGGCGCCGAGCGGGCCGTCCGCGCGGTCCTCGGCGACCGGGTGCTGCTCGCCCGCGCCGGGCTGATCCTCGGCCCCGGTGAGGACATCGGCCGGCTGCCGTGGTGGCTGAACCGCGTCGCCCGTGGCGGCGACGTGCTCGCCCCCGGGCCGGTCGACCTGCCGGTGCAGTACGTCGACGTCCGGGACCTGGCGATCTTCCTGCTGGACGCCGCGGTCTCCGGCCGGGGCGGAGCGGTCAACGTGGTGAGCCGCCCCGGGCACAGCACCATGGGTGAGCTGCTCGGCGCCTGCGCCACGGCGACCGGCGCCGACGTCCGGCTGCGCTGGGCGGAGCCGGAGCAGCTGCTCGCCGCGGGCGTGGAGCCGTGGAACGAGCTGCCGGTCTGGATCCCGCCCGGGCACGCGTACCGGTGGATGCAGCAGATGGACGTCACCCGTGCGTACGGCGACGGGCTCACCTGTCGACCGGTGGCCGAGACCGTCGCCGACACCTGGACGTGGCTGCGCCAGGTGGGTTCGGTGCCGGCCCGCGCCGGCCGGCCGGCGCGGGCGTCGGTCGGTCTCGACCCGGCCCGGGAGGCCGACCTGCTCGGCGCGCTCGCCCTCGACCACACCGCTCCGGCACCCTCGCGGTGACGGGCCGGGCGGTGACCGCCGGCAGTCGCCGGCCTGCCTGGTGTCGGCCGGTGGGCCCGGAGCCGCCTGCCGGTCCGGACCAGCCTGCCGCGACCGGAGGCAGCGGTTCGCCTCGCCGTGTCGGCCGCCGCCTGGACACCGCCTCGGCGCGACCAAGGACTTCGAGACAAGCTCTACGCCAGATGCACCGGCAGGTCCAGCACCTCGTCCACCGGGCGGCGCGGGGTGGGCCGGCCCGGCTGTCCGTACCCGATCCGCATCACCATCTGCGGCGTGCCGAACCGCCCCAGCGACAACCGGAGCTGCTCCCGGGCCGAGGGCACCTCGATCGGCTGAGACAGCATCGAGGCGGACAACCCGGCGTCGGTGGCGCTGAGCAGCACCCGCTGCAGGGCCTGGCCGGCGACCACCTGATCGATGGCGGTGTTGCCGGCGGAGCCGAGCACCGCCACGAGCGGCTCCGGCTCGAAGTCACGCCCGGGCGCCCGCTGGATGCCGCCGAAGCCGCGCGACGGGAGCAGGTCCTGGGGCTCGGCCAGGGGGCCGCCCGCCGCGACGGGAACGCCGTCGGGCGCGTGCCCGGCGCGTACCCACGCCGCACGCTCCGCCCGGTAGCCGGGGTCGCGTTCGAGGACCCGGTGCGCCCCGTTGGCGATCTCGGCGAACGCGTTGACGGCGCTCACCCCGATCAGCAGCTCCAGCCAGCAGTGTTCGGCACGGGCGGCCTCACCCAGCCGCCAGCGGGAGTCCGCCGGGACCGGGTCGGGCCAGAACGGTGCACGGTTGCTGAATCGGCGTGGAATGGCCGCGTACAGGTCCTGCTCGGCGGGGGTGGGCCGACGTGGCAGGTCCGGCACCAGCCGGGCCAGCACGTCCGGTTCCGCCGGGTACGGGCGTAGCCGCACGCTCGCCGGGGTGCCGGCCACGGCCAGGGCCAGGCGCAGGTTGAACAGCGCCGCCCCACCGGCGACCCGGGCACCCCAGCCGCTCGGGTCGGTGGCGGGCAGTCGGCGGGCCGGATCGATCAGCACTTCGATCCCGCCGTCACGCAGCCGGAACCGCCACGGCTGGATGTTGTGCAGGGACGGCGCACGGACCGCGTCGGTCGCGGCGGCCCGCAGCTGCTCGACTGTGTAGCCGGTTTCCATGGTCGTGCCCCCTCGCGCTCGCCTGGTACATCCCCACGGTGCGCCCCGCACACCCCCGTCGAGCAGGGCCACACGTCCCGAACCCCCAGGACGCCCCGGCCCGGGTCGGGATGGGGAGAGGGGACCTTTGGCCCGTGTCGGGGGTGGGTGGAAGCGGGTAGAAAGGTGGGATGATCCGGGTGTTCCTGCTTGACGACCACGAGGTCGTCCGTCGTGGTCTTGCCGACCTGCTGAGTGCCAGTGGCGACATCGAGGTGGTCGGCGAGTCCGGCTCCGCCCAGGAGGCGGCCCGCCGAATTCCGGCGCTGCGGCCCGACGTGGCGATCCTCGACGCCCGGCTGCCCGACGGCAACGGCATCGACGTGTGCCGGGACGTACGGGCCGTGGACTCCTCGATCAAGGGGTTGATCCTCACCTCGTACGAGGACGACGAGGCGTTGTTCGCGGCGATCATGGCCGGTGCCTCCGGGTACGTGCTCAAGCAGATCCGCGGCACCGACCTCGTCGACGCGGTACGCCGGGTGGCGTCCGGCCAGTCGCTGCTCGACCCGGCGATCACCACCCGGGTGCTGGAGCGCATCCGCAGTGGCGTGGAGCAGCCCCGCGAGTTGCAGTCCCTCACCGAGCAGGAACGGCGGATCCTGGAGTACGTCGCCGAAGGGCTGACCAACCGGGAGATCGCCAGCAAGATGTTCCTGGCCGAGAAGACGGTGAAGAACTACGTCTCCAGCGTGCTGGCCAAGCTCGGCCTGGAGCGACGTACCCAGGCCGCGGTGCTGGCCACCCGCCTGCTCGGCAAGACCCACTGAGGCGGGACCGACCGGAGCAGCTCAGCCGTGCACCGGACCGGCGGGTGCGGCGCAGCGCGGGCTCAGTCGCGCAGCGGCACCGACCAGAACAGCTCGGTGCCCTGCGGCTCGGCACGGCGTACCTCGAAGGTGCCCCCGTGCCGCTCGGCGCGCTCGCGCAGGTTCACCAGCCCGCCCCGGGCGGCGGCCGGGTCGCATCCCACGCCGTTGTCGGTGACGGTGACGGTGACCCGGGCGGCGTTGACGAGTATCGCCACCGACACGGCGGTGGCCTCGGCGTGGCGTACCGCGTTGGACAGCGCCTCGCGGAGCACGGCGGTGAGATCGGGGCGGACCTCGTCCGGCACGGCGCTGTCGATCGGCCCGGTCAGCTCCAGCCTCGGCCGGAACCCCAGCGACTCCGCGGCGGCCTCCACCGCCTCGCGGATCTCGGTACGCAACGCCGCGCTCATCGGGGTGCGCAGCTCGAAGATCGTGCGGCGGATGTCCTTGATGGTGGTGTCCAGGTCGTCGACGGCGGCGTTGATGCGCTTGGCCACCTCCGGCCGCGCCGTCAGCGGCACCGCGCTCTGTAGTTGCAGGCCGGTGGCGAACAGCCGCTGGATCACCACGTCGTGCAGGTCCCGGGCGATCCGCTCACGGTCCTCCAGGACCACCAACTGCTCGCGTTCCTCCTGGCCGCGGGCGCGTTCCATGGCCAACGCGGCCTGGCCAGCGAAACTGCCCAGCAGCGTCACGTCGTCGTCGGTGGCACCGCCGTGGTCGACGGTGTGCGCGATCACCAGCACCCCGTGGAGAGTGTCGGCGGTGGCCAACGGGGAGATCACCGCCGGCCCGGTGTGCAGCACCGCCGGCCAGGGGGCGGCATGGGCGAGATCCTCCACCGAGTCGTGCCGGCCCTGTGCCACCGGGCCGGAGAAACTGGTGTCCGCCGCCGGCAGGACCGTGCCGACCAGAGCGCGGGCCTGGGCACCGGCACCGTCGACGACCTCCACCGTGAAGTGGTCCGCATCCGCGTCGTAGAGCAGTACGAGGGCCAGCTCGGCCTCGGCGACCTCCCGGGCGCGGCGCGCCACCAGGGTCAGCGCGTCGGTGCGGCGCACCTCACCGAGCAGCAGCGAGGTGATCTCGGCGGTCGCCGAGAGCCAGCGTTCCCGCCGGTGGGCAAGCGCGTACAGCCGGGCGTTCTCGATCGCCACGCCGGCCGCCGCCGCGAGCGCCACGACGATCTCCTCGTCGTCCTCGGTGAACTCGGCGCCGCCCTGCTTCTCGGCGAGGTAGAGGTTGCCGAAGACCTGGTCGCGGATGCGAACCGGCACGCCCAGGAAGGTGTGCATCGGCGGATGGTTCGGCGGGAAGCCGTAGGAGTTCGGATGCTGCGTGATGTCCGGCATCCGCAGCGGCTTCGGATCGTCGATCAGCAGGCCGAGCACGCCGCGGCCGTGCGGCAGGTCACCGATCTTCGCGTGCAGTTCGGGGGAGATGCCGTGGGTGATGAAGTCGTGCAGCGTCCGGTCGGGACCGATGACCCCGAGCGCGCCGTAACGGGCACCGGCCAGGTCGCAGGCCGACTGCACGATGCGTCGCAGGGTGCTGCGCAGATCCAGGTCGGTGCCGATGCCGACGACCGCGTCGAGCAGCGCCCGGAGCCGTTCCCGGCTGGTCACCACCTCGCCGACGCGGTCGAGCATCTCCTGGAGCAGCTCGTCCAGGCGGACTCGGGACAGCGGGCTGAGGCCGAGCGACGGTGGCTCGTGCCGGGGGTTCGGTGCACCGACGGTCACCCGGCGATGCTAACCGGCGACGGGCGGCGGGAAAACGCCCGACGCCCGCCACCCTTCGCTACCGAACGCCGGCCACTCGGCGTCACCGAACGTCGGTTACCCGGCGTTGCCGGACACCGCCGAGGTGTCCACCACCTGCTCGCGGGGCAGCCGCGGGGTGTGCGGCGGGCCGGCGTGGGCCGGGTCGGCGACGCCCAGGCGCAGGACCAGGTACGGGTGACCGAGCCCGGAGAGCACCCGGCGCAGGGTCTGCCGGGTGGCCGGCACCTCCACCACGCCGCTGAGCGGCACCATCGAGACACCGAGCCGGGTGGCGGCCAGCCAGGCGGCCGACAGCGCCTCACCGGCGCGTAGCCAGTCGACCGGCTCGTCCTCGTCGCCGTAGAGCACCCCGTAGGACGCCGACTGGTCGTGCCCGGGCCCGACCGGCAGGGTGCCCGGGCGGCCGAAGTCCCGGCCCGGCACGGTGGTCTGCGCGGGCTGCTCCGGCAGCACCTCCGGGGTGAGCCCGGTGCCGCCCGTACGGCTCGTCCAGTACTCCAGTTCCTCGCGGAACCGGGAGTCGTCCGCCTCGACGGTGGCGGCGTGCGAGGCGGAGGCCGCCAGTTGCAGCACCTGGTCGCGGTCGAGGATCTCCAGCTGGGCGCCCTCCCGGCTGGCGGCGGACGCGATGGCGCTCAACGAGTCGTCCGCGACCGGCTCGTCGCTGACCGGTCGCCGGTCGGTGTGCCGCACCTGCATGCACTGCACCGACCGCATCGCGTCCGGGTCGGCGCCGGTGGCGCGTGGCTCGGCCAGCCGGGCGAGCAGGTCGGGGTCGTCGGGGTCGGGCATCCGCTGGACCGTCGCCGCCCAGCCCTCGGCGGCCAGCGCCAGCCGGGCGTGGTGCAGCGCCGCTCCGCAACTGAGCGTGACCAGCTCGCCCTGGGGGTCGGTGGCGACCAACTGGCTGTCGCGCACCACCCGCAACTCCAGCGCGTCGGGCAGCACCCGCCAGCGCCACGGCTGGCTGTTGTGCACCGACGGCGCGTGACCGGCCATCGCGGCGGCCTCCGCGAGAGCGGTGGTCAACGGGCGGTGGGTAGCCGGCGTCTGGTGGCTCATCCTCACGACCTTTCCGTCTCTGCCCATGGTGCCGCACCTCGGTACGGCTGTGGGTGCGGTCCGGTTCATCCTGCGCCATCGTCCAACGGCCCGCACGACCCGCACCGGTGAGCCGCGTTCTGGCCGGACCGCCCGACACGGGAGCCTGCCGGCTGGGACCATCCGCAGGTGGGAGAGCAGCGGCCGGCCGGTGACCGAGGCGCGGACGAATGCCTGCCGGAGCAGCCGGCGCGGCCCGAGCCTGGTGGGTCCGGTCCGCGACGCCGGGGCTGGTGGCTGTGGCTCCCGCTGACCGGACTCACGTTGCTGGTGCTGGCCGGTGCGGCGGTACGACTGGCCGGGCGGTCGGGTGCGGCCGATGCCGTGTGGGCGGTGGCCACCCTGGTCGCGCTGCTGCCGGCAGCCGGGTCGGTGCTGCGCGAGCTGTGGCGGCGGCGCTTCGGCGTGGACGTGATCGCGGTGCTGGCACTGGGCGGAGCGCTGGTGGTCGGCGAGTACCTGGCCGGCGCGGTGGTCGCGGTGATGCTCGCCACCGGCCGGACCCTGGAGGCGTACGCGCAGCGCCGGGCGACCCGTGATCTGCGGGCACTGCTGGAGCGGGCACCACGTACCGCGCGGCGGCGCACCGCCGACGGTGGGATCGAGGTCGTGCCGGTGGACCGGGTGGCGGTCGGCGACCGGTTGCTGGTCGGCCCGGGTGACGTGGTCGCCGTCGACGGTTTCACCGAGACCGCCGTGACGTTGGACGAGTCGGTGGTGACCGGGGAGTCCCGGCTCGTGGAGCGGGCGGCCGGGGCGCCGGTGGCCAGCGGCGTGGTCAACGCCGGGGCGGCGTTCGGCCTGCGGGCGACCGAGAGCGCGGAACGCAGCACGTACGCCGGGATCGTCCGGCTGGCCGAGGAGGCGACCGCTCACAAGGCGCCGACGGTGCGGCTGGCCGACCGGTACGCCGCTGCCTTCGTACCGTTCACGCTCGTGCTGGCCGGGGTGGCCTGGGTGCTCTCCGGCGAGTTCCTCCGGGCAGTGGCGGTGCTGGTGGTGGCGACACCGTGCCCGTTGCTGCTGGCCACCCCGATCGCCATCGTCTCCGGGCTGTCGCGGGTGGCCCGGCGCGGGGTACTGGTGCGTGACGGCGGTTCCCTGGAGGTCCTGGGTCGGGCCCGCACCCTGCTGGTCGACAAGACCGGCACGCTCACCGCCGGCCGTCCCCGGGTCGCCGACACCGTCGCGGCTCCGGGCGGCGACCCCGACGAGGTGCTGCGGTTGGCCGCATCGGTGGAGCAGCTGTCCCCGCACGTGCTGGCGGCGGCGCTGGTGCGGACCGCCGGGGAGCGTGGTCTGCGCCTCGTCACCCCGGAGGAGGTGATCGAGGAGCCGGGTCGGGGGGTGAGCGGACGGGTGAACGGCCGGCGGGTCCGGGTCGGGCAACTCACCGCGGAGTTGCCCGAGTGGGCCGAGTCGACCCGCCGTCGGGCCGGCCCGGCGGGACACTCGCTGGTCTGGGTGGCCGACGAGGCCGGGCCGCTCGGCGCGGTCCTGCTGGAGGACCCGGTACGCCCTGACGCCCGGCGGACCGTGGAGCGGCTGCGTGCCGCCGGGCTGACCCGGATCGTGATGGTCACCGGGGACCGGCCGGAGGATGCCCGGCGGGTCGCCACCGCAGTGGGCGTCGACGACGTGCTGGCCCGCTGCACCCCGCAGGAGAAGGTGAGCCGGGTACGGGCCGAGGCGGACCGGGCGGTGACCGTGATGGTCGGCGACGGGGTGAACGACGCCCCGGCGCTGGCGGAGGCGAACGTCGGCGTGGCGATGGGCGCCACCGGAGCCACCGCCTCGGCCGACGTCGCCGACGCCGTGCTGAGCGTCGACCGCCTCGACCCGCTCGCCGACGCCGTCGAGGTGGCCCGGTACGCCCGTCGGATCGCCGTGCGGAGCGCCACGGTGGGGATGGGGCTGGCGGTCGTGGCGATGGGGTTCGCGGCGGCCGGTCGACTGCCGCCCGTGGTGGGCGCGTTCCTTCAGGAGGGCATCGACGTGCTGGTGATCCTCAACGCGCTGCGCGCACTCGGCGGTGGGCCGCGCGGGCCGGCCTGACACCGGCCGGCCCGCGCGTGCCTCAGCGTTCCCGGACCACCGCCACCGGGCAGTGGGCGTGCTGGAGGAGCTGCTGGCTGACCGAGCCGAGCAGCATTCCCCGTAGCCCGCCGCGCCCCCGGGTGCCGACGACGATCAGCTGCGCGTTGCGGCTGGCGTCGATGAGCAGGCCGGCCGGTGCGGCGGCGGCCGTCTCGACGGTCACCTCGACGTCGGTGAAGGTGTCCCGCCAGCGGCGCAGCGCCTCGTCCAGCTCCGCCGCGTGCTCGGCGCCCGCCGCGTCGCGGGCCTGATCGCCGATCAGGCTCCACTGGTCGCGTCGGGGCTGCCAGGCCCGCACCACGTGCAGCGGCACCCGACGCAGTGCGGCCTGTTCGAAGGCGAAGCCGAGGGCCAGCAGCGACTGCTCGGAGCCGTCGACGCCGACCGCGACGTGCCCGGCCCGGGCCCCCTCGGCGGACCGGTGGCGGACCACCACCACGGGACAGTGCGCGTGCGCGGTGACGCTGACGGCGGTCGAACCGGCGAGCAGCCCGGCGAAGCCGCCGTGCCCGCGGCTGCCCAGTACCAGCAGGCCGGCCTGCGCCGAAGCCTCCTCCAGCATCAGGGCGGGTGGGCCGTCGAGCACCTCACCGCGTACGTCCAGGCCGGGGTGGGCGGCGGCGGCGTCCGCCGCCGCCTTGCCGACCAGTTCCTCGACCTGGCGGCGGGCCTGCTCGTCGGGCCACATCCCGGGCGTCACGCCCGGCCCGACCCAACCGGCCACGGTCAACCACTCGAAGACGTACGCCAACCGGACCGGCCGACCGTCGCGGCGGGCCTGATCCAGCGCCCACTCCAGGGCCGCCGCGGCGTCCGGCGAGCCGTCGTAGCCGACCAGGATCTCCGCGCCACTCGACGGCGTGGTGCTGCGCTCGCTCATGACAGGTACCCCCTTCACCGGTTGGTCGGGTCGGTCTCGCGGACCCAGCGCCACTCGGCCACCCGGGGGTCGTCCTCGCCGAACCGGCGGGTGTAGTCGCGGGCCGACTGGCGCGCGTCGGTCATCTCCTGCCGCAGGTGCGCGGCGCGGGCGGCCAACCCCGGTACCCGATCGATCACGTCGATCACCAGGTGGAAGCGGTCCAGGTCGTTGAGCATCACCATGTCGAACGGCGTGGTGGTGGTGCCCTCCTCCTTGTATCCGCGCACGTGGAGGTTGTCGTGGTTGGTGCGGCGGTAGGTGAGCCGGTGGATCAGCCACGGGTAGCCGTGGTACGCGAAGATGATCGGCTTGTCCTGGGTGAACAGCGTGTCGAACTCCGAGTCCGGCAGGCCGTGCGGGTGCTCGGAGGCCGGCTGGAGGCGCATCAGGTCGACGACGTTGATCACCCGGACCTTCAGTTCGGGCAGGTGCTGGTGCAGCAGGTCGGCCGCGGCCAGGGTCTCCAGCGTCGGCACGTCGCCGGCGCAGGCCAGGACGACGTCCGGCTCGCTGCCGTCGTCGGTGCTGGCCCAGTCCCAGATGCCTACCCCGCGCCGGCAGTGCGCGATGGCCTCGTCCATGGTGAGCCAGCTGGGCGCGGGCTGCTTGCCGGCCACCACCACGTTGATGTAGTGCCGACTGCGCAGGCAGTGGTCCATGGTGGAGAGCAGCGTGTTGGCGTCCGGCGGCAGGTAGACCCGTACGACCTCGGCCTTCTTGTTCATCACATGGTCGATGAAGCCCGGATCCTGGTGGGAGAAGCCGTTGTGGTCCTGCCGCCAGACGTGGCTGGAGAGCAGGTAGTTCAGCGAGGCGACCGGCTGCCGCCAGGGGATGCCGCGGGTGACCTTCAGCCACTTGGCGTGCTGGTTGACCATCGAGTCGACGATGTGGATGAACGCCTCGTAGCTGGTGAAGATGCCGTGCCGGCCGGTGAGCAGGTAGCCCTCCAGCCAGCCCTGGCACAGGTGCTCGGAGAGGACTTCCATCACCCGCCCGTCGGGGGAGAGATGCTCGTCGCCGTCGACCGTGCCGGCGACCCAGGCCCGGTCGGTGACCTCGAAGGCGGCCTGGAGCCGGTTGGAGGCGACCTCGTCCGGGCCGAACAGCCGGAACGTCTGCGGATTCGCGGCGATCACGTCCCGGACCCACTTGCCGAGTTCGCCGGTGGCGCTGGTGACCGTTTCGCCGGGTCGAGGCACCTCGACGGCGTAGTCGCGGAACTCGGGCAGGACCAGATCGCGCAGCACCGAGCCGCCGTTGGCGACGGGGTTGGCACTCATCCGCCGCGCTCCCTTGGGCGGGAGGTCGGCCAGCTCGGCGACGGGCGCGCCGGTGGCGTCGAACAGCTCCTGCGGCCGGTAGCTGCGCAGCCACCGCTCCAGCTCGGCCAGGTGCTCCGGGTTGCTCCGCACCTGGGACAGCGGCACCTGGTGGGCACGGTAGGTGCCCTCGACCCGCTTGCCGTCCACATCGCGTGGCCCGGTCCAGCCCTTCGGGGTACGCAGGACGATCATCGGCCAGCGTGGACGTTCGACGGTCGCGCCGGAGCGGGCGTGGCGCTGGATCTCGGCGATCTCGTCGAGGGCCCGGTCCAGGGTGGCCGCCAGGGTCTGGTGCACCACGGCCGGATCGTCGCCGGCCACCACGTACGGCTGGTAGCCCTGGCCCCGCATCAGGTCGAGCAGGTCGGACTCGGGGATGCGGTCCAGCACGGTCGGGTTGGCGATCTTGTATCCGTTGAGGTGCAGGATGGGCAGCACCGCCCCGTCCCGGGCGGGGTTGAGGAACACGTTGGACAGCCAGCTGCCGGCCAGGGGACCGGTCTCCGCCTCGCCGTCTCCGATCACGCAGGCGACGAGCAGGTCGGGGTTGTCGAAGGCGGCACCGTACGCGTGGCTGAGCGCGTACCCCAGTTCGCCGCCCTCGTGGATCGAGCCCGGCACCTCCGCCGCGACATGGCTGGGGATGCCGCCGGGGAAGGAGAACTGGCGGAACAGCCGGGCCATGCCGGCCTCGTCGCGGCCGATGTCGTGATAGAGCTCGCTGTAGGTGCCTTCGAGCCAGGTGTTCGCCACCAGCGCCGGACCGCCGTGCCCGGGCCCGGTGATGTAGATGGCGCTGAGGTCCCGGGCCACGATGGCCCGGTTCAGGTGCGCGTAGATCAGGTTCAGCCCGGGGGAGGTGCCCCAGTGCCCGAGCAGGCGGGGCTTGACGTGCTCGGGGGCCAGCGGTTCGCGCAACAGGGGATTGTCCAGCAGGTAGATCTGCCCCACGGTGAGGTAGTTCGCCGCCCGCCAGTAGGCGTCGAGTCGGCGCAGTTCGTCATCGGTCAGGGTGCTTTGCAGGTCTACGGCGGTGTCCATACTGCTTGAGCCTCTCGCGGGTCGGTGAATCCTGCATCCGCAACGCGCGGGTTTCCTCTGTCAGCTTCGCCGAATCGGCGATTCTGGATCAGGGCCGTTGGTCCCGCCGGCCCGGGTGTCACGACCCGTCACTGTCCGGACCGCCGGTCACCCCGCGCACCACGATCACCGGGGCCGGGGCGTGGTAGAGCAGTGACTGGCTGACCGCGCCGAGCATGCCGCGCCACGGCTCCTCGCCCCGCGCGGCGACCACCACCAGCTGCGCCGAGCGGGACTGGTCGACCAGCACGTCACCGGGTTCGCCCTCGATGACGTGACACTCCACGGCGGCGTCGGGATGACCGGTCCGGTGACGGGAGACCAGCTCATTGAGGCGCTCGGTGGCTTCGTCGACGATCCCGTCGGAGTCGACCACCCACGTCGCCAGCAACCGCGCCTGGTGCCGGGTGGCGCAGGCGAGCGCCCACTCCAGCGCGATCTCGGCGGAGGCCGAGCCGTCGAGGCCGACCAGGATCGGGCCGGACGGCGGCGGTTCCCGCCGGGCGACCAGCACCGGGCAGTCGGCGCGGGCGGCCACCTGCACGGCCGGACTGTCGGCCGGGATGCAGCGGTCGCAATGGGCCATGCCGCCGTCGCCGACCACCACCAGAAAGGACGCCTCCGACCGGCGGACGAGGTTCGCCACGGCCGATCCCTCGGCGATCTCGGCGGTGACCGGCACGCCCGGCGCGCTCTGGTTGGCCGCCGCGGTCGCCTCCGCGATCAACCGTTCGGCGTCGGCCCGGGAACTGGAGACCGCCGGCGCGTCGAAGGCGGCCCAGTTGAAGGCGTGCAGCAGGTGCAGCTCGCGTCCGTGGGCGGCGGCGACCCGGGCGGCGATCCGGGCCACCGGCAGAGCGTCCTCCGGGCCGACGCCGACGAGCACCGGCGCGTCGATGCCTGGGGCCATCCGCCATCACCCCCGCAGCTGTCGCACTCGGCCTGCTGTTGAGGCTAGTCGCGCCGGTACGGCCCCGGGGCGTGATCGCCCGGGACGACAGCTCGGGGTGGGCGGTCAGTGCGCGGGCCGGGCCCGGAGCACGACCGCGCTGGCATTGTCCGCCCCGCCGGCGTCCAGTGAGGCGAGCAACAGGGTCCGGACCGCGTCCGCCGGGTCGGGTTGGGTGAGGGCCTCCCGCATCAGGTGGTAGCTGACCTGGTCGCTCACCCCGTCGGTGCAGAGCAGCCAGGTGTCGCCGGGACGCAGGGTCACGGCCAACAGGTCGGCCTCCGGTGCGGCCGGATGGCCGGCGTAGCGGGTGAGCTGGTAGCGGGCCCGGGCGGCGGCGGGAGAGTCGGCCGGGTACCAGCCGTGCAGCAGACCCAGCCAGGCGACCGTGTGGTCGGTGGTGACCAGTTCCAGCAGGTCGTCGCGGAGCCGGTAGGCACGCGAGTCACCCAACTGGACCACCCAGCCCTGCCCACCCTGCGGCTCGACGACCAGACCGGTCAGGGTGCAGCCGGTCAGTTGAGGGCTACCCCGGCCGGCCTCGAGTACGGAGGCTTGGACCGCCTGGGTAACGGTGCGTAACCGCTCTGCCCCGACGTCGGGCCACGCCTCGCGGACCAGCGCGGCGAACGTGGGTACGGCGGCGGCACCTGCGCGACGGCTGCCCTCACCGTCGCCCATGCCGTCGGCCACCACGGCGAATGGGAGCGCGGAATCGAGGTGAAGTACGTCGTAGTTGTCGCGGTACCGGTTGCCGACCACGCTGCCGCCGGCCATCTCCAGATTCAGGTCGGTGAGCGTGAAGCGACGTACCTCGTCTCTCGCGTCCCGGCTCACTGGACCTCCAACCTGACGATTGACGCGGAGCTGCGCGCGGCCACGACCCTAGCGAAGGCGAGCACCACGAGAGTGTCAACCGAGGTTGACAACCCTATGGCGTCAATGTAGGTTGACAGCATGAGTCAGGCGACGGAACTCGCGGCCGCGGCCGGCAGCACCGACCCCCGGGTCGGCCTGCGTGCGGTCCGCGCCCTACGCCGGCTGCTCGAGCGGCTCGAGGTGGTCCAGGTCGACAACGCCCGACGTCAGGGCTGGTCGTGGCAGGAGATCGCCGACGCACTCGAGGTCAGCCGGCAGGCGGTGCACAAGAAGCACGCCGGACGACCGGCGGTCGAATCCTCCTGGGAGGCGTGATGTTCGAACGATTCACCGACCGTGCCCGCGCGGTCGTGCGGCAGGCGCGCGACGAGGCGCGTGCCGAGGGGCAGCGGCCCATCGGCACCGAGCACATCCTGCTCGCCATCCTCGCCGACGGGGACAGCCTGGCCGTGCGGGTGCTCCGCGACGCGGGCGTCACCGCCGACGAATTGCGTCGGCGGATCCGCCGCCACACCGAGACCGGAGACAGTGGCCTCGGCGAGGCCGACGCGGCCGCCCTGCGCGAGATCGGCATCGACCTGGCCGCCATCGTCGCCCGGATCGAGGAGTCCTTCGGCCCGGACGCCCTGCGCGAGGCGGCGCCAACGCCACGCCGCCGATGGGGGCGGCGACGGTCGGCGGGCGGCCCGTTCTCCGCCCGCGCCAAGAAGGTGCTGGAACTGTCGCTGCGCGAGGCGCTGCGGCTGCGTCACCGCCACATCGGCACCGAGCACATCCTGCTCGGCCTGCTGCGCGAGGGCAACGGGCTCGCCGCGCTGGTGCTCAGCGAGGCCGGTGTGGACCTGGCCGACGTGCGTCGTCGAATCGAGGTAGCCCTCCGCGCCAGCGCCTGACCCTCCCCGCATCCCCCAGCGGGTGGAACATGAGTGTGGGTGGGTGCTCGTGCCCCGCCGGTCGTCGGCCGAAACCCCCGACGAGCGGCACCGGCGGGTGAACCGACCCACAGGTCGCCGGGTCGCCCGGCGCGGCACCGTGCTGCACACTGACGCGGTGGAACCTGGACGGCACGAAGGGCCGCTACGCAGCGCGGTCGTGGTCAACCCGGTCAAGGTGGGCGATTCCGACGCGTTGCGCCGTACCGTCGGTGACACGCTCGCCGCGGCGGGCTGGCCCGAGCCGCTGTGGTTCGAGACCACCGCGGACGATCCCGGCCGGGGCCAGACCGGGCAGGCCCTCGCCGCCGGGGTCGATCTGGTCTTCGCCTGCGGCGGTGACGGCACCGTGATGGCCTGCGTCGACGCTCTGGTCGGCACCGAGGTGGCGCTCGCCGTGCTGCCGCAGGGCACCGGCAACCTGCTCGCGGCCAATCTTGGGCTCTCCAACGACCTGGCCGCCGGCCTGGCGGTCGCGGTCGAGCGTGGGCGACGCCTGCTCGACGTGGGTGAGGTGGACGGGCAGCACTTCGCGGTGATGGCCGGCATGGGTTTCGACGCCCAGATGCTCGCCGCCACCAGCGAGACGACCAAGCGGCGGATCGGCTGGCCGGCGTACGTGGTGGGCGCCGCGCGACACCTGCGGGACCGGCCGATGCGGGTGTCGATCCGGCTGGACGACCAGCCGCCGCTGCGCCGCCGCGCCCGTTCGGTGCTGGTGGCCAACGTCGGCCGGCTCCAGGGCGGGGTGACCCTGCTGACCGAGGCGGAGCCCGACGACGGGTACCTCGATGTCGCCGTGCTCACGCCGCGCACCCTGCGGCACTGGCTCTCGCTCGGGTGGGGGGTGCTGCGCCGGCGTGGCCGGGTGCCGCGGATGGAGGTGTACCGCGCCCGCCGAGTGGAGATAACCAGCAACCGGACGCAACCTCGGGAGCTGGACGGCGACCTGATCGAACCGGGCCGGGTCCTTCGGGTGCAGATCCGGCGTCGGGCGTTGTGGCTGTGCGTGCCGCTACCGGAACGGGCACCCGACCTGGCCGAGGACGCGGCAGCCGCCGCCGAGCGGGGTGAGCGCCTGGTCGAGGAGGGCCGAGGTGAGCGCGAGGAGTGAGCTGGCGAGCCCCGCGGTGGCGAGCGGAGGGTGGGCGGTCCGGTGAGCAGCACCAGGATCGTGCCGGAGACCCGGCTGATGTCCGATGAGCAGCTCTGCGCCGATCACGCGTGGCAGACGCTGCGCCGGGAGGGCGGTTGGCACCTGCTGCGCGACGCCTTCACCCGGTTCCGCTACGGCGACGGGTTCAGTCACTCCCGGGCGTTCGCGTTCCAGCTCTGCCTCGCCGTGGTGCCCTTCCTGATCGCTCTCACCGGGTTGATTTCCGAGCTGGGGGTGGCCGAGGGCGGCGAGGTGGTCGCCGACACGGTGCTGGCGTTGACCCCCGGTGCCAGTGAACAGGTGGTCGCCGAACTGCTCGGTGAGGACGACGAGGTGGGCGCCGAGCGGGTCGAGGAGATCGGCGAGGTGGCGCTCACCCTCGGCCTGATCACCGGGCTGGTGGCGCTGACCAGCACGATGGCGCAAATCGAGCGGGGAGCCAACCGCATCTACGGCGTCGAACGGGACCGCCCGGCCCTGCGCAAGTACCGGCGTGCGGCCGTGCTCGCCGTCACCGCCGGTCTACCGGCGCTCGCCGGGTTCCTGATCCTGGTCGGCGGTGGGCCGATGGGCGACTCGGTGGAACGTCACTACGCCTGGGGTGACGTCGCCAGCACGGTGTGGGACGTGGTGCGCTGGCCGCTCAGCCTCGCACTGACGGTGCTCGCCGTCGCGGTGCTGTTCCGGCACGCGCCCCGACGCCGTCAGCCCGGTCTGTCCTGGCTGCTGTTCGGCGCCGGCATCGCCACCGCACTGTGGTGGCTGGCCAGCCTGTTCCTCGCCGGCTACGTGCGGTTCAGCGAGGACTTCGGGCAGACCTACGGTGCGCTGGCCGGGATCATGGCGCTGCTGCTCTGGGCGAACCTCACCGGGATGGCGTTGTTCGGCGGTCTGTCCTTCGCGGCGCAACTGGAGGCGGTGCGCATCGGCGTGCAGGAGCCGGCCAAACCGGACCTGTGGGAGCCCGACACGCAACGCGCCGCCCTGCACGACACCGGCGAGATGACCGCGCTCTGAGAGACCGCCGCGCCACGGCGCGCCCGGGCCGCCGTGCCGGTGGGTGTACCGGAGCGGCGCACCGGGTACTGCGCCACGCCAGAAGCGAAGGAGGCTGCCGTGGGCGCGGTCAGGGACGTACTGCGACGACCCCTCGGGCACTTCACCGAACGTACGCTCGCCGGTCTGGCGCTCGTGCTCGGTGCCGGGGTCGGCTTCGGGTTGCTGCTGGTGCTGGTCCGCGTGCGGTGGACGCCGCTGTACGACGTGGACCACGGCGTGGCGCAGTGGCTCAACGACCGGGTTTCGCCGATCGGGCCGCTGGTGACGGTGCTCAACGCCATCACCGACCTCGGTGGCCGCGCGGTCATTGTCTGGCTGGTGACCGTTGCCGTGGTCGGTCTGCTGATCCGCCGGCAGGGCCGCCTCGCGGTCTTTCTGATCGTCACCGGCGCGGGCGCGCTGATTCTCGACCCGTCGCTCAAGACGTTGGTGGACCGGTTGCGTCCCGAGGTGGACGTGCCGATCGGCGCGTACGCGGGACAGAGCTTCCCGAGCGGCCACGCCCTCGGGTCGATGGTGGCCTACGGCGCGCTGCTGCTGGTGTTCCTGCCGGCGATGGGTTCGCGCTGGCGTCGGCCGGCGACGGTCCTGGTCGGCACCGTCGTCTTCCTGATCGGGTTCACCCGGGTCGCGCTCGGCGTGCACTTCCTCTCCGATGTGATCGGGGCCTGGCTGCTCGGCGCGGCCTGGCTGGGGGTCACCGCGTACGCCTTCCGGTTGTGGCGGTTGGAGCGGGGCCGGCCGGCGTCGCCGCTGATCGAAGGGCTGGAGCCGGAGGCCGCCCACGAGGTGGCCCCCGCACCGGACGAGAAGAAGCTGTTGCCGCACGCGCGGGCCGGCGTCGCCGAGATCGTGGTGGGTTGGGTGCTGGTCTTCGGCGCTCTCTACGGCTTCGGCATGTTCGTCAGCTACTACGCCGACGACACGTTCCTCGCCCGGCTGGACGAGGCGGTGCCGGCCTGGTTCGCCGAGCGCGGCACGCCCTTCCTCGACGGGTTGAGCTGGTGGTGGAGCAAGGCCGGTGACACCCACGCCATCATGGCGATCTCGTTGGTCTTCTGCCCCCTGGTGCTGGCGATCTGGCGGCGCTGGCGACCGGTGCTGTTCGTCGCGTTGACCATGTTCGGTGAGCTGACCCTCTTCCTCGCCGCCGCGGCGGCGGTCGACCGGCCGCGTCCGCCGGTGGAGAACCTGGACGGTCCGATGCCGACGTCGTCGTTCCCGTCGGGCCACATCGCGGCCACCCTCTGCGTGTGGATCGCCATCGCCGTGATCGTCCTGCCGCGTACGGACCGTTGGTGGCGCTGGCTCTTCGTGGCCGCGGCGGTGATCATGCCGGTCGGGGTGGCGGTCTCCCGGATGTACCGGGGCATGCACCACCCCACCGACTTCATGGGCGCGATCATCCTCGCCACGGCCTGGATCGGCCTGCTCTACTGGGTGATCCGTCCCAACGAGGACGTCCATCAGGGCAACCAGCCGGCCATCGAGTCGGAGGACGTGGACACCCTCGACGACGAGCTGGCCCGGGCCGGCGGGCCGGGCTGAGTCGACCGTGCTGCGGGTGATGACCTGGAACATCCGCACCGGCGGTCGGGACCATGACGGTCCCGACCGCCGAGAGCTGGTGGCGCGGGTGGTCGCGCGGCAGCGCCCGGACGTGCTCGCCGTGCAGGAGCTGCGCGGGCTCGACGTGGTGGGCTTCGCCGCCGACGTCGGGCTGCGGCCGTACCTGGCCCGTTCCTGGCTGGGGCAACCGGTAGCGGTGCTGGTGGGCCCGTCGTGGCCGGTGCTGGCCGCCGCGCCGGTCCGCCGGCCGTTCCACCACGCGGCTCAACGCGTGGTGGTGGGCACCGACGCCGGTCCGCTCACGGTGGTCGGCACCCACCTCGACCCGTACTCGGGGACGCGTCGGCTGGTCGAGGCCGGGTGGGCCGCCGCTGCGCTGCGCCGAACCCGCGACGACCTGGCGCTGCTCGCCGGTGACCTGAACACCCTCGACCCGTACGCCGAGCACACCGACCGGGTGGGCCGGCTACCGTCCGCGTACCGTCGGCGGCACCTGCGCCGCGACGGGCGGACGGTGGAGACCCGCGCGGTGGCCCGCCTGCTCGCCAGCGGCCTGATCGATCTCGGAGTGGCCGCCGGAGCGACGGTGCCCACCGCCCACGGTGGGGCGGAGTTCGCCGACATGCGCCTGGACTACCTGCTCGCCACCCCCGCGCTGGCCGCGCACCTCGTCCAGGTGCGCGTCGTCCGAGACGGCGACACCGACTACGCCTCCGACCACTACCCGCTCCTCGCGGAGTTCGTCCTGACCCCGCCCCGCCCAGTTGATCAAGAGCTTTCGGCCCGACACGCCGAGTCCGCGGACCAAAACGTCTTGGTCGCCAAGGGCGGGGGCGAGCGGGTCAAAGGAGCAGGTTGAGCAGGACGGTCAGGACGATCGAGGCGACGATCGAGAAGAGGATCATCAGGAGGCAGCCGACACCGCCGCCGGCGGGGCGGATCTCCGTGTTGCCGATACGCATGGGCTCAACTCTCCGTCAACTCGTCGGGACGCTCGTACCGATCAGGCGGCGGACGGTCTCCGCGACCTGCCGTGGTGCGGTCGTGGCGATGTTGTGTGCCGCGCCCGGCACGGACACCACCCCGGCACCGGGGACCACCCCGGGGCCGGGCACCAGTCGGGCGGCCCGGGTCCGCCACGCCGCCGGTACGACGGTGTCGCGTGCGCCAGCGATCACCATGGTGGGCACGGTGATCCGGGTGAGGTCGTCCTCGATCCGGTTCCGGACCGAGTGCGACAGGGTGGCCCAGACCCGCCATGGGCGGGCGTCCACCACGTCACGGAGCAGGATCGGGGCCTGCCAGAGCGCCTCCCGGGTGCTGGTCACCAGCCACCGGCCCATCTGGGCACGCCGGCTGCGGGCCTCCGGATCACTCGTCGGCCCGGCCAGGACCACGGCGCACACCGCGTCCGGGTGGCGTACGGCGAGGGCGGCGGCGACCTCCGCGCCGAACGAGTGGCCCAGCACGCAGACCGGGGGCAGCCGGTACGCGGCCAGCAGCGCCGCCAGGTGGTCGGCGTGCCGGTGCGCGTCGTAGGCACGTGGCGGGCGGGCGGTGAGCCCGAACCCGGGCAGGTCCGGGGCGTACACCGGATGGGTGTCGGCCAGCGTGGCCGCCAGCGGGGTCAGGTAGCGGTGGGAGACGGCCAGCCCGTGCACCAGCAGCACCGGCGGGTTCGGTCGGTCCTCCCGGACGCCGCGACGCACGTGGGTGCGCAGACCGTCGACCGTGCGCCAGTCACTGGTCAGGCCGGCCGCGTCCGCCGGGGCGGACAACGCCAGGCGGAGCCAGGCGCGGCCGGGGCGGTCGACGGCGGGACGGCGTACGGTGCGGGCGGCGGGCGTCGCGGGCCGTCCGCCCGCCCGCGACCGTCGACGGATCACAGCTCGCGCAGTCGGGGGAGCAACTGCTCCTGCGCCCAGTCCAGGAACATCGGCTGGCTCTCGCCACCGATCTGGATCAGTGCCACGTGGGTGAAGCCGGCGTCGACGAACTTCTTGAACGCCGCCACGTGCTTGTCCACGTCGGGGCCGCAGGAGATCTCGGCCGCCACGTCCTCCTCGCGGACGCTGCGGGTGGCCGCCGCGAAGGCGTCGGTGTCGGGCAGGTCGGTGTTGACCTTCCAGCCCAGCCCGAACCAACGGAACTGGTCGTGAGCGATCTTGCGGCACTCGGCCTCGTCCGGTCCGTAACAGATGGCCACCTGTCCGTACCGGGGACGTCCGGCACCGCCGGCCTGCTCGTACATCTCGACCAGGTGGGGCTCCGGATCGGTGGCGACCATCGCGTCGGCGTACTCGGCGGCCAGGGTCGCCGACTGCCGGCCGGAGGCGGCCACCGCCATCGGCACGGGCGTGTCGGGACGGTCCCACAGGTACGCGTCGGGCACGTCGAAGTGGTTGCCGGAGAAGGTCAGCGTCTCCCCGTTGAGCAGCGGACGGATGATCTGCAACGCCTCCTCGAACATCTCGTGCCGCTGCTGCACGTGCGGCCACCCGCCCACGACGTGCTCGTTGAGGTTCTCCCCGGCACCGAGGCCGAGGGTGAACCGACCGTCGGAGAGCACCCCGAGCGTTGCCGCCTTCTGCGCCACCACGGCCGGGTGGTAGCGGCGGATCGGGCAGGTTACGAAGGACATCAGCTCCGCGCGGGAGGTGGCGTGCGCGACCGCGCCCAGCACGGACCAGGCGTACGGCGAGTGCCCCTGCGACTCCAGCCACGGGTAGTAGTGGTCGGACATGACGAGCTGGTCGAAACCGGCCGCCTCGGCACGCACGGCGTAGTCGACGAGTTCCTTCGGACCTGCCTGCTCGCACATCAGGGTGTAGCCGACGCTGACCATTGACGTCTCCTTCCGGGCCGGGGCGGATCATTCCGGATACCCCGGCCCGGAACGGTCAACCCTGCCTGACGCTTGACGGTGCGCCGGCCGCCTGCCTACCGTTGTCTGAACCGGTTCAGAATCCCGGCGTGGTGCGCATCCTGTGGTGGGGATGTCCACCCCCGTGACGGCTCGTGTCTCCTGGGGTCGTCACGGGCGGCCGGCGTACTGAACCGGTTGCTTTAGCCGTTTCATCGGCATACGCTGATGTCTGCCTCGCCGGGCCCCGAACCGCGGCTGTCGGGCTGTAGCCGCGCATCTGCCACTCACCGCACCCCCTGGGCACGGGGGCGCCACCTCTTGCGAGGAATGCATGAGAAAACTGTTCGCGGCCGCCGGTGCCGTGCTGCTGGCGACCGTCGCCGCAGTGTTCGCCTTCGGACCCACGGCGCACGCCGCCGCCGGCTTCACGGTCAGCAACGGTCGGCTCTACGACGCCAACGGCAACGAGTTCATCATGCGCGGGGTCAACCACGCGCACACCTGGTACACGAACCAGACCAGTTCCTTCGCCAACGTCAAGGCCCTCGGCGCCAACTCGGTGCGGGTGGTGCTCTCCAGCGGCGACCGGTGGACCCGCAACAGCGCCGCCGACGTGTCCAACGTGATCCAGCTGTGCAAGACGAACCGGCTGATCTGCGTGCTGGAGGTGCACGACACCACCGGGTACGGCGAGCAGAGCGGTGCGATCACCCTGGACCGCGCGGTCGACTACTGGCTGAGCATCGCCAGCGCGCTCAACGGCCAGGAAGCGTACGTCATCGTCAACATCGGCAACGAGCCGTACGGCAACCAGAACTACTCCTCCTGGGCCACCGACACCTCCAACGCGATCCGTCGGCTGCGCAACGGCGGCCTCACTCACACGATCATGGTCGACGGGCCGAACTGGGGCCAGGACTGGTCCTTCACCATGCGGGACAACGCCCCCACGGTGTTCAACGCCGACCCGGCCCGCAACACGGTCTTCTCCATCCACATGTACGGCGTCTTCGACACCGCCGCGGAGATCAGCGACTACCTGGGCCGGTTCCGTAGCTGTGGACTGCCCATCGTGGTCGGCGAGTTCGGGCACTACCACTCCGACGGTGACCCCGACGAGGACGCCATCCTCTCCTACACCCAGGCCAACGGCATCGGCTGGCTGGGCTGGTCGTGGAGCGGCAACAGCGGTGGCGTCGAGTACCTCGACATGGCCACCAGCTTCGACCCGAACCAGCTGACCAGCTGGGGCCAGCGGTTGTTCAACGGCACCAACGGCATCCGGCAGACCGCCCGCGAGGCCAGCGTCTACGGCGGCAGCTCCCCGACCCCGACCCCGACGCCGACGCGCACCCCGACGCCGACTCCCACTCCCACGCCGACGTCGACCCCGCCGCCGGCCGCCGGTTGCTCGGCGACCTACTCGGTCACCGGCCAGTGGCAGGGTGGTTTCCAGGCCGACGTCCGGGTGACCGCAGGCAGTACCGCCATCAACGGCTGGACGGTGCGCTGGACGTTCGGCAACGGCCAGACGGTGACCCAGTCCTGGAACGCCACGGTCACCAGCAGCGGGTCCAGCGTGACCGCCCGCAACGTCGACTACAACGGCCGGCTCGGCGCCGGAGCCAGCACGAACTTCGGCTTCCTCGGCAGCTGGAACGGCACCAACCCGGTACCCGCGATCACCTGCACCGCGAGCTGACCTCGTACCCCTCATGGTGGCCGGGCCCGCACGGGCCCGGCCACCGCTCGTCGTCAGTCGGAACTGTCTGATCCGCGAGAAATAGGAGAGGTCACGGCCGGGTCAATGACCTTGTTCACGCATTTCACCAGTTCGGCACATTCGGTGAAGTCCGGATGGTCGCAGTCCAGGGCGTGGGAAACAATTGCCAGTGACGCTCGCGTGTCGCGCATTCGTCGCCGTAGCACGCTTTGCTGTTCCGCCAGCAGTTGTCGCCGCGCCGTCGCGTCGCCCCGGTTGACCAGAAGTGTCCGCAGTTGACCCAGGCTGAAGCCGGCCTCCTTGCCGAGCAGGATCATGCCGACCTGGTCCACGTGTTTCCGCTGGTAATACCGGCGCCCGTTGGCCCGTCGACAGGGCACGAGCAGACCCACCGACTCCCAGTGTCGCAGTACGTGTGGAGCCAGCCCGAACCTGCCGGCCAACTCGCCGATAGTCATCGATCGCCCACCAGATCTTGACTTCATGTGAGCATTAACTTGCATCATTGTGATTGCGTCAAGCCGCGGCGGCCGACTCCCGGAAAAGCGATGCAAGTCTTGACAGATGGAGGACTCAGTGCATTTGTTGCGTCAGACGGGTCAGGTGCGGCTGCGGGCGGTGGTGACCATGCTGGTGGTGCTCGCCGCGGCAATCGGCGTCAACCTGGCGGCCTCGTCGCCGGCCAGCGCGGCGACCACGACCATCTGCAAGAGCTCCGGAGTGCCGGCCGGTTACGTGATCATCGCCGAGGGCTCCTCCAGCTCCTGCCCGTACGCCTACCCGAACACCTGGATCATCACCACGCCGTCCACCACCGGCACCACCACGGTCTGCAAGGTGTCGACCATTCCGGCCGGCTACGTGATGCTCAGTGAGGGAAACTCCACCCAGTGCCCCTATGCCTGGCCGAACACGATGACGATCCGTATTCCATCCACCAGCGGAACGACCGTGGTCTGCAAGGCCGGGCCGTTGCCGGACGGGTTCGTCATCATCGCGGAAGGCAGTTCCACGCAGTGCCCGTACGCCTGGCCGAACACCTGGACCATCCGGGTCCCGGCGACCTCCGGAACCACCGTTGTCTGCTCGGTATCGCCGGTGCCAGCCGGCTATGTCGTCGTCGGCACCGGATCGTCAAGCCAGTGCCCGTACGCCTACCCGAACACCAAGACGATTCGTCGCCCCTGATCTGACAGCGCTTCTCGCCGGGCCGGGCCGACGGCCGGCGGCATCGGAGCCGGGTCCGGATACGGCACGCGTATCGGACCCGGCTCCACCCTGCCGGATCGACGGGCAGGCTTTTCAGCGATCTCACAGGCCCGCTCGATAGCGTGCGCTGGTCCGCGTCCGCTCCCACAATGGAGTTCGGGCATCAGACCCCGCAGGAGTACCAATGGTCTTCAAGAAGATGTTGAGCGCGTTGGGCGTGGGCGGTCCCAGTGTGGACACCGTCCTGACCAACCCGAACACCCGGCCCGGGCTGACCCTCGACGGCCAGGTCAACCTGCTCGGCGGGGAAGCCGCGGCGGACATCGAGCAGATCGTCGTCGGGCTGGTCACCCGGGTGGAGGTCGGTGAGCAGGCCGGCGTCATGGAGCTCCACCGACAGGCGGTCAGCGGTCAGTTCCAGCTCGCCCCGAAGCAGACGCTCTCCATCCCGTTCCAGATCGCGGTGCCGTGGGAGACCCCGATCACCGACGTCTACGGTCAGCGACTGCCGGGGATGACCCTGGGGCTGCGTACCGAACTGGCCATCGCCCGCGCGGTGGACAAGGGCGACCTCGACCAGGTCAACGTGCATCCGCTGCCGGTGCACGAGCGGATCCTGGAGGCGTTCCTCCAGCTCGGTTTCCGGTTCAAGTCGGCCGACCTGGAGCGTGACCGCATCCACGGCGTCCAGCAGACGTTGCCCTTCTACCAGGAGATCGAGTTCTTCGCCGCGCCGCAGTACGCGCAGACCGTGAACGAACTCGAACTCACCTTCGTCACCAACCCGCACGGCGTGGACGTGGTGCTGGAGTGCGACAAGCGCGGCGGGTTCCTGACTCCCGGGCACGACGTCTTCGGGCGCTACCAGGTGTCGCACGCCGACGCGGAGCGCTCCGACTGGGTGCAGGTGGTCGACGGCTGGTTGCAGGAGACGATCGGCCGCTTCGGTGCGTTGCGCGCCCAGGCGTTCGGCCCGCAGGGCTACGGCGCGCCCGGGTTCGGCCCGCAGGGCTACGGCGCGCCGAACAAGTTCGGCCACCCGCAGCAGCGTCGTGGTGGCGTCGGCATGGGTGGTGTCGTGGCCGGCGCGGCGCTGGGCGCAGCCGGTGGCATGCTCGCCGGTCACATGATCGGTAACGCCTTCGAGGGTGCCGAGGAGGAGGTGGCCGAGGCCGCCGGTGACTTCGGCGGCGACTTCGGTGGCGGCGACTTCGGCGGCTTCGAGGAGTTCTAGACACACGCAACGGTGGCCCTTCGGGATCTGCTCCCGAAGGGCCACCGTGCGGACGCGGGCGGTTCGGTCCCGCCCACCCCGGGGTCACCGTCCCCGCTTACGCTCCTCGCCCGAGCGCTTCGGGCTACCGGCCTTCGCCAGACCACGGCTACCCAGGTAACCGAGAGTCAGCAGGGTGATGAAGAACCACGCCTGGCCGGGGTTGTTCAGGTTCAGCCCGTACGCGGTGGTACCACGCCAGAAGGCGGCGATGACCACGGCGGTGACGGCAGCCGCGTAGATCCAGAACTCCGTCGTCAGGAACGACTGCTTGGTCTCCGTACCCACTCCCGGCATCGGCTGCCGGTGTCCGTCCTGCATCATCGGCATCGGACGGGTGGGTGCCTCCTGCATGGACGAGCGGTTCTGCGCGTCCTGCGCCGGGCGGTTCATCGGCCTGGTGGATGCAGCCTGCGTGCTCATCTGTCCTCCTCAGGATTGATGAGTCGTAACCTGCGACCCTCGCCCCGCTACCGCGTGTCGGCCACGGCACGGTTCGCGTACTTGGCGGGGGCACCCCGGGTCTACCCCCCGCCCGGGGAGCAGTAACGCACGTCAGGGCCGGGATTCTCGCCATTTCGTGGGCGGCGCCGCACGCCGCCGCCCACGAAAGGCTCAGCGGAGGCCGTTGCGGATGGCCACGTCGACCAGCAGGTCCGGGTCGTCGGTGATGATGCCGTCGACCCCGAGGTCGATGACCCGCTGCATGATCCCGGCGTCGTTGACGGTGTACGGGATCACCTTCAGGCCGTACCGGGACTGCAGGGTGCGTACGTCCGGTCCGTGGAAGTACGTCCGGTCCTGCCGCAGGTACCAGTCCGGGTGGGCGACGGAACCCTGCGTCGGGTCGTGCACCTGCCAGTTCGCCGAGACGGTGACGGCGCCGGCCGCCCGGGTGAGGCGGCCCAGGTCCCGGTACTTCCACCAGTCCAGCCCGGCGGTCCAGGGGCTCTTCACCGACGGGTCGCCGTACACCGCCCGCAGCGAACACTCGTCGGCCAGCCCGGCGCACTCCGTCGGGCCGTACTGCCAGACCAGCGCCACCGTCTCGATCCGCCGGTCCAGCTGCCGGGCGTAGGTGATGGTGCGCCAGTCGAACGACTGGATGGTGACGCGGCTGGTGAGGCCGGCGCGCTGGACGGCGGTGACCAGCTTGCGGGTGAAGCTCCGGTACGGCTCCGTGTCGTCGACCAACGGGCTGATCTTCGTCTCGATGTTGAACCGGACGTCCGTGCGGCCGCTGGCCCTCACCAGCGCGAAGACCTCCTCCAGTGTGGGGATCCGGGCACCCGGGACGGGCACCTGGGCAGGCATGTCGGCGGCGGTCCGGGTACCGCAGTCAAGGGTCTTGAGCTGTGCGAGGCTCAGCCGGTGCACCAGCTTGCCCACGTACGGGAACTGCGGGTCGCGTGGCCGGACCGGTGCGGTGTCGATGCAGTGCGAGCCGTTGACGGTGCGGTCGTGCAGTACGACCAGCCGGCCGTCGGAGGTCACGCCGGTGTCCAGTTCCAGGGTGGAGATCGCCGGGTTCGCCAGGGCGTTGGCGAAGGCGGGCAGGGTGTTCTCCGGCCGGGTGGCCCGGCCGCCGCGGTGTGCCTGGATGTCGAACGGCGAGGCGTACGCCCGGGGCAGCCGGTGGCCGCGCTGCTTGAGCAGGTCCCGCAGCCGGTCCGGGTAGTCGGTGATGATGCCGTCCACCCCGTCGTCGATCAGCTTCGCCATGGTCGGTACGTCGTTCACCGTCCACGGGACGACCTTGATCCCGTTGCGGTGCGCGTGGGTCACCATCTCCCGGGTCACGTACGGCCGGTAGCCGGGGTCGGAGACGGTGCCGTTCTGCGGGAAGCCGTGCACGGGCGAGAACGCGGTGACGCCGAGGCTGCGGACCGCCCGGATCGGGTCCCCGCCGAAGTCGTCGATGTCCAGCCCGCCCAGCCACGGTGACGCGCCGGGTTGCCCGACCTGGAGGAAGTCGTAGTTGGTCAGCGCCACCAGTGGCAGGCGCGGCTCGACCTGACGCATCCGCTTGAGCGCGCCCCAGTCGAAGCTCTGGACGGTCACCTGCCGCAGCAGCCCGGCGGCCCGGATCTCCTTCGCGGTGACCTGGACGAACTGTTCCCGTGGCGCGGTCTCACTCGGCGCGCCGGCCTCCACCTTGGTCTCGATGTTGAGCGTCACGTCGTCCGCCCGGTACCGCTTGACCAGGGCGAACACCTCGCTCAGCAGCGGCATCCGGGCGTCCGGCACGGCCTGCTGCCCCGGCCGGTCCGGCAGCGTGCGCGAACCGCAGTCGAGGGTGCGTACCTGCGCCAGGGTCAGCGTGTTGACGTACTTCCCGACGTACGGGAACTCGGGGTCACCCGGGACGGCCGGAGCGGTGTCGGTGCACTTCGTGGCACTGACCCGCCGGTCGTGGGTGACCACGGCCCGTCCGTCCTCGGTGATCTGGACGTCCAGTTCCAGGGTGCTCACCCCGAGCTGGAGGGCGTTGCCGAACGATGCGAGGGTGCTCTCCACCCGCAGCCCGAGCCCACCGCGGTGGGCCTGCAGGTCGAAGTCCCGGTCTGGTCGCGGTCGTGCCGCGGCGGGTGCCGCCAGCATGGTCGTCACGATCGTCGCAGCCAGGGCCGCGACGGCGGTACGGCGTACGGTGCGCACGCTGTCCTCTCCCTTCCGCGGGGATCTCCCGCCGAATCCGCTGCACAGCATCGGCAGCCGGCACGGCGGGCAGGCAGACGCGGCACGACGGTCCGGTGAACCGGCGGTGCGGGTTTGCCGCGCCGGTCACCGGGCACGCACCGAGACCGACCCTTCTGCGAGGTGATGGATCGTGCGTGAGGACGACATGCGACAGGACGCCGCCCGCCGGGCCGAGGAGCGGATCACCGGCGGCGTGTACGGCGAAGGTGCCCTGGACGAGGTGACCGTGCCGCCGACCGACGTGGAGAGTGAGTTGCAGCGTGCGGACCCGGACGATCCGGCGGACGCGCCGATCGACCCGAACGTGCTGCGTGACGGCGGGCCGACGCGTGGTCAGGGCGCGATCACCACGACCGGCGGCACCGCCGGACCGGCCAGCGTACGACGGGTGGCCCGCCAGCCGGAGCGCCACCGGGGCAAGGTCGCCCCGACGACGACCGGCGACGCCACCACCGGCGGCATGAGCACCCCGGCCGGCGGCACCACCAGCGACCAGTCCACCCCCGCCACCCACCTGGGCAGCTTCGAGTAACCCACCCAGGAGCGTCGTTGATCATGAGGTTGGCGGCAACGTCAGAGATCGAGATCGCCGCCAACCTCATGATCAACCTGGGTCAGGGGTGGGTGGGCGTGAGGGTGGTCAGGCGTTGGGTGGCTCTGGTGAGGGCCACGTAGAGGTCGCTGCGGCCGCGGGGGGACTCGGCGACGATGTGGTCGGGATCGACCACGATCACCGAGTCGAATTCGAGTCCCTTGGCCTCGGCGACGGTGAGCACCACCACCCGGCTCTCCAGGTCCGGCTGTTCGCCGACGGCCGCCTCGGGCAGGGCCGCCGTCAGTGCCGTACCGAGGTCGTCGACCCGGCCGGCCGGAACGATCACGCCGAGCCGCCCGTCGGTCAGTCCGGCCGCCTCGGCGGTGGCCACCTCGACCAGCTCCGCCGCCAGCCGCCGCGCCGGCACGTCCCGCAGGACCGGCGCGACCCCGCTGGAGCGTACGGCGCGGGGCGGGCGCAGCGCCGGATCGATCTGCGCCAGCACGCCCGCGGCCACCTCCATGATCTCGGCGGGGGTGCGGTAGCTGACGGTCAGCTCGGCCAGCCGCCACCGGTCCGCCACGTACGGCGCCAGGGCCTGCGCCCACGACGGCGTGCCGGCCAGCGCCCCGGTCTGCGCCACGTCACCCACGATGGTCATCGAACGGCTCGGGCAGCGGCGCATCAGCAGCCGCCACGCCATCGGCGACAGTTCCTGCGCCTCGTCGACGATGACGTGACCGAACGCCCAGCCACGGTCCGCCGCCGCGCGCTGCGCCGTGGTGAGCCGGTCCGCCTCCTCCTGCCGCTCCAGCAGCCGGTCCGCGTCGAGCAGATCGGTCACGCCGAGGATCTCGCCGCCCTCGGCCTCATCCTCCACGTCGATCGAGCGCGAACCCCGGGCGATCTCCAGGACGCCCTCGGCGTACTCGCGTTGCAGGGCGCGGATCCGTTCCCGCCGGGCGGCGGCGGCCCGGTCGTCCTCGCCGAGCAGTTCCGCCGCCTCGTCCAGCAGCGGCACGTCCGCCGGTGTCCAGCCGCCCGGCTCGCGGTGCAGCGCGGCCCGCTCCACGTCGGTGAGCATCGGCGCGGCGGCGTCGATCCGGTCGGTCGAGGCGTACAGGTCGGCGAGCAGCCGCTGCGGCGTGAGCAGCGGCCACAACTCGTCCAGCGTGGCCTGGACCTCCGGCTCCTCGCGCAGCTCGCGGCGGATCTCGGCGCGGTCGGCCTCTTCGAGCAGGTTCTCCCCGCCCAGCGGGTCGGCGCCGATGCGTTCGGCGACCTGGTCGGCGAGCGCATGGATGATCTCGATGTCGAAGACGGCGCGGGCCAGGTTGTGCGGCCGGCCGCTGCGCCGGGCCCGCTCGCGCGCCGCGTGCACGGTCGCCGGGTCCAACACGAGGACCTCCCGCTGCGGCAGCTCGATCTCCACCGGCTCGTCGGGCACCCGCTGCCGATCGCGTACGGCGTTCGCCAGCACCTCGACCATCGCCAGGTGGCCCTTCAGGGCGGCGGTGGCGGCGGGCTCGGGCCGGTGGGCACTCACGCCCGGGAAGAGATCACCCTGGGTACGCAGCAGCACGCCCGTCTCGGCCAGGGCGGGCAGCACCTGCGAGATGTAGCGCAGGAACGTCACGTTCGGGCCGACCAGCAGCACCCCTCTGGTCGACAGCTCCCGCCGGTGGGTGTAGAGCAGGTACGCGGCCCGGTGCAGGGCCACCGCGGTCTTGCCGGTCCCCGGCCCGCCCTGCACCACCAGCACGCCCGGCAGGTCGGCTCGGATGATCCGGTCCTGTTCGGCCTGGATGGTCTCCACGATGTCGCGCATCCGGCCGGTCCGCCCGGCGTTCAGGGCGGCCAGCAGCGACGCCTCACCGGTCAGCTCCTCGTGCGCGGTGGGGGAGGCGGTGGCCAGATCGAGCACCTCGTCGTTGAGGCCGACCACCTTGCGTTGCCGGGTACGCAGATGCCGGCGACGCCGGATGCCCTGCGGGTTGGCGGCGGTGGCGAGGTAGAACGCGCGAGCGGCCGGCGCCCGCCAGTCCATCAGCAGTGGCTCGTAGTCGCCGTCGGTGTCGAAGATGCCGATCCGGCCGATGTAGTGCCGCTCGCCGCTGTCGGTGTCCAGCCGGCCGAAGCAGAGGCCGTTCTCCACCGCCGCGAACTGCTCGACCTGGTCGGCGTACATGCGTACCGAGCTGTCGCGCTGCGAGCGGGCCTGCAGCGTGCCGCCGGTCGACCGCAGTTCCTCGGTCAGCCGGGTCGCCGCCTGGTCACGCAGGTCGTCGAGGCGCTGATAGAGCATCGAGACGTACTCCTGCTCGCGGCCGATCTCGTCGTCGGACGGCGAACCGCCGGAGTGCCTTGACAATCCGTCTCCCGATTGGCTAGAATTCGCATTCAGAACGGCTTTATGGAGCCGTTCTTTTTTGTGCCTGAACTGCCAAAGATAGCGCGCTCGGACGTCAGCGGCGCTCGGTGCAGACCTCACCGGAGCGGGCCACGGTGTCGGTGGACCAGGCGACCGCGACCGTGAAGCAGTAGTCGAGGCTGCGGTTGAGACCGTAGACGACGAAGCTGTCGCTGCCGGCGGGCAGATCCGCGAAGGCGTTCTGCGGCTGGCCGGTCCGACCGCCCGAGACGATCACCGGTCCCTCCGCCCCGGCCGGGTACGTCCAGCGCAACGTCACGCTGTCCCGGTTGTCGCGCAGCGACAGGTCGGTCGGTGGGGCAACGGGGGAGACGGAGGGAGCGTCGTCGGCCGTGGGCGTGGCTGCCGGAGTTGCCGGGCCACTCGGATCGCCGCTCGCCGCCGGTGGCGCCGGGTCCCCGCCGTCGACCCGCGACACCCCGGCGATGACCGCCGCGGCACCGAGCAGCACCACGAGCACTCCGGCCGCGACGATCGGCACCAGCCGGTTCGGCCGGCCGGGCGGCGGCACGGCGGTACGGCGTACCGGCACCGGCAGCAGGGGGGAGGGAGGCCCGGGGCGTTCCGGCTCGACCCGGCGCAGCCGGTACACGCCGGGAGCCTGCGGCGCGCCGGTCAACCCGATCACGCTCGGCGGTACGGGCCCGCTGGCGGGGGGTGCCTCGGGGTACGGACTCGGGCCCGGCTGCTCACCCTCCGGCTCGACCCACCAGTCGTCGGGTGGCCCGGCCGGGCCGTCGACCGGTTGCCGTGGCGTGGGCACCGGCGACGCCGTACCCGCTGGCGGCTGACCGGCCGGCGGGTACCCGTGGCTCGGGTGGTAGCCCTCTGCCGGATGCTCCTCCGCGGCGGCGTGGTGGGCCGTCCGCCACGGCTCGTCCTCTGCCGACGTCGTCGCCCACGACGGCTCCCCGTCCGTCGTCCACCCGCCCGGCGTAGCGGCGGCGCTCGACTCATTGCCCGCCGTGGCCGGCCAGATCGTTCCGGGATCGCTCGGCGTCGCCGCCCAGGGCGGGGCGGTCTCGTCGTCGGTCGACGTCGTCCAGGACGGGACGGTCCCGTCGTCGGTCGGCGTCGTCCAGGAGGGATCCGGCTCGCCGTCCGTCGCCCAGGAGGGCGCGGCCGGATCGTCGGGTGGTGGATGCTCCGCCTCCGATGCCGGAGTCCACGCGGGAGGCTGGGACGCCTCCGACGCCGGGCCGGATGCGACCGCGTCTGCGCCACCATCGACCGGCCAGCCGACCGGTGCCGCACCCGTGCCGACCGACGGCCCGACTGGCGGTGGTGGTGCCGCAGGAGCACCGTCGTCGGGCAGGCGTGGGTGCGGCCAGGTCGGCGCGGGTGGGGTCCGGTCGGGCGGCGGGGTGCGGGCGGCGGGTACGACCGGTTCCTCCGCGCTGACCGGCGGGTTGTCGGCGCAGACGTGCGCCGGGTTGGCCGCGGCGCGGGCCAGCGCCGCCACCTGGCCGGCCAGCGGATCGTCCGAGGGAAGGTGCTGCCGGGCCAGCTCGCGGGCCAGGGCCAGGTTGTCGTGCGCCTCGGCGAACTGTCCGCAGTCGCGCTGCATCGACCCGAGTCGAGCCAGCATCTTGATTCCGCTCGGGTGCCCGTCACCGTAGACCTCGCGGTGCAGCTCCCAGGCGTCCTGGAGCCGGTCCCGGGCGACCTGGCACTGGCCCCGGGCGTACTCGACGGTGGCCAGGTCGGCGTGGGCGGCGAGCACCCGCAGCGACTCCGGTCCGTCCGACGCGGTCAGCTCGATGATCACTTCCTGGTACAGCCGTGCCGCCCGCGACCAACTGCCCACCCGGTGCAGCACCGCCGCCAGGGTGGCCGCGGCGGCGACCGTACGCGGGTCGGAGCGGCCGTGCAGCCGCGTGCTGGCGGCGTACGCGTAGGCGGCCCAGCCCCGTGCCGAGTGCGGCTCGCCGAGCGCGACCAGTACTCGGGCGTGCAGGCTGGCCGCCTCGGCCATCTCGGGCGTGGCGTTGGCCGGGCGCGGGTCGGCGCCGGTCAGCGCGTCGGCGAGCAGCCGTTGGGCGCCAGCGAGATCGCCGGCGGAGACCAGGTCGTGCGCCTGATCAGTCAGTTCACCGAAGCCGGAGGGCACGCCCCATCGTGCTCATCCGACGACGTTTAGTACAAGACCCGCGCCGGAGTGGTTCGGTCAGGATCCGGTCACGCCTGCCTCAGATGGTCGGTCAGCACCTCACTGATCCGGCGTAGCTGCTCCACCTGGGTCGGGCTGAGAGCGTCGAACAGGTGCCGGCGTACCCCCTCGACGTGGCCGGGTGCGGCGGCGGCCAGCGCGGCGAAACCCTCGTCGGTGAGGTGGGCGATCTGGCCGCGCCGGTCGGTCGGGCAGTCCTCGCGACGGACCCAGCCGGCGGCCTCCAGACGGGCCACCGCGTGCGAGAGCCGGCTCCGGGAGGAGCCGCTGGCCTCCGCCAGTTCGCTCATCCGCAGCCGACGTTCGGGCGCTTCGGAGAGGCGCACCAGGATCTCGTAGTAGGCGTGCGGCATGCCGGCGTCGCGTTGCAGCTTGCGGTCGAGCGTGTCCATCAGTGCCCGGGAGGCGGTCAGGAACGCGCGCCAGGTGCGTTGTTCGTCGGGGTCGAGCCAGCGGGTCATGACCGACATCATACGGCGTTAGTTGAACCCTCAACTAACTCGCGCTAGCCTCGAGGCATGGGAATCCATCGCCTCAACCACGCCGTCCTCTACGTCAGTGATCTCGACCGCAGCGTCGCGTTCTACCGCGACGTGCTGGGCTTCCGCCGGGTACCGATGACCCCGGAGGGGTTCCGGGGCGCCGCTTTCCTCCAGGCGCCGGGCTCCACCAACGACCACGACCTCGGCCTGTTCGAGATCGGCGCGACCGCCGGGCGCTCGACGGCCGGCCGCGCCACCGTCGGCCTGTACCACCTGGCCTGGGAGGTCGACACGCTCGACGAACTGGCCGCCACCGCCCGGCGGCTGACCGCGGCCGGCGCGCTCGTCGGCACCTCCGACCACGGCACCACGAAGAGCCTCTACGGTCAGGACCCGGACGGGCTGGAGTTCGAGGTGGTCTGGCTGGTGCCCGCCGATCGGCTGGACGACGCCGCCCTCGCCGCCCGGACCAGGATCGGCCGCCTCGACCTGGCCGCCGAGATCAGCCGCTACGGCGGGGACACCCGGGGCGGGGTCGGCATTTCCGTGCCGGCCTGAGCCCGGCGTCGCCGGCCCACCCGGCCGTTGGGGTAGAACGGCAGGATGCCGACCGACGCCACCGGGCACGAAACGTTCCTCCGACACCTGGACACCTGGGTGCCGGCCGCGCTGCGCCGGGCACGGCGGGCCGCCGTCGCCCTCGGGTACGACGGCAGCGACCCCACCCTGGCCGAGCGGACCCTCCGGCTGGCCGGCGAGCACGCCAACCGCCAGCGCGGTTGCCGACTCACCGTGCTGGTGCTCGCCGAGGGGACCGAAGAGCTGCCGGCCCGGCTCGGCGCCGCCGAAGCGGGGCTGCCGCCGGAGGTCGCCGTACATCTGATGCCCGGCCCACCGAGCCGGCTGCCGGTGGCGCTGCGGGCGGCTGGTGCCGCGGGCGCGCCGGTGCTGTCCTACCTGGAGGCCGGTGACCTGCCCGACCCGGTGGCGCTGACCGCCGCCGCTGCCGGCCGGGCCGCCGAGGCGCTCGTGGTCGCCGGTGCGGGCACACCCCTGCGACCCGCACTCGCCGACGCCGGGTTTCCGCTGGCCACCGAGGTTGAGCTGGTCGACACCGACCGGCGGATCGGCTTCGGCACCGGATCGGACCGCAGCCTGGAGACCATCAAGGAGACCCTCTGGGCGTCCGGGTCGCGGTTCCGTGACCCGGACGGCGCACCGCTGTCGACCGCGCCCCCGGTGGATCCGGAACCGCTGGGCCGCGTCCTGCTCGGCGAGCTGACCCGGCAGGGTCCGCGCACGGTCACCGAACTACGGCGTCACGCCGTCACCGTCACGGCCTACCGGGCGGCGGACGCGGTACGAGCCCTGACCGCGCTGCTCGACGCCGGCCAGGTGACCCGGACACCGCCGGACGGCCGGCTCGGCGGCGACGTGCTGATCACACCGGTCCCGTCGGGCGCCTGACCGCCGCTCCCCGGCCGGTCCGCCGCGTCGGCGATCCGGGCCGCTGAAACGCGTCACGCTTGAACCAGGACCGAGTGGCATCCGGGCTGTCCGAAGCCACTCGATCCTGGACCGAGCATGACCATGCCGGTCGTCCCGCCGTGCCGGACGTTCAGCGGGGCGTCGGGGGATGCCGGCGGCGCCCCGCTGAACGTCAGGCACTCAGGCGGACTTGTCCTGCTTCCAGTGCAGCGGCCCCGGCAGGTCGACGCGGTGCGCCCGGGCCCGCGAGTTCCAGGACCACCGACCGAGCTTGATGCTCCAGGACGAGAAGCCGTTCTGCGTGAAGTGCAGAATCAGCGGCCCGAACTTCTTGCGCTTGCGCAACATCACACCCATCGTGGGCCTCCCTTCGATGCTTCCCCGTGCGGGCTCGAAGATGCCCGTTGCGCTGATTCGGCAAACCAGGCCGATTCCGTGGCACGACGGCAGGTTTCGGCGCGGAGATGCGCCCTCCGTCCAAGGGCAGCGTCCACCCGGAACGGTCGAAGGTCCGAAGCCTGACCGGGGAAGCCCTCGGACCGGGCCGGTTCGGTGTGCAGGGTGGGGTGGACGTCAGCGGGGTTCCCACGCGTCGGGCAGGGTGGTCAGCCGCCGGACGTGGGCGGGCAGTCGACCGTTGACCAGGTCGGCGAGGCTCACCTCGTCGACCACCCGCCGCAGGGCGGCCCGTACGGCCACCCAGAACTCCGGCAGGTGCGCGGCCACCCCTTCGTACCGTGTCTCCTCCGGACGCTGGCCACGGACGCCGGCCAACGGACCTTCCACCGCCCGCAGCACCGCGCCGACGGTCACCTCGCGGGGCGGACGCGCCAGGGCGTAACCGCCCTCCGCGCCACGCTGGGCCCGGACGATGCCGGCCCGACGCAGATCGGCGAGGACCGCCTCCAGGAACTTGCGGGGCATGTCCTGCTCCGCCGAGACGGCCTGGGTGGACAGCAGCGACGGGTACGCGGCGGCGAGGCTCAGCGCCGCCCGTACCGCGTAGTCGCCACGCGCGGAGATCTGCACCCTGCCATCATGCCGAATGCGCGGCCCCCGGGACCGTCCGGCGGCGCCGTCACACCCGGTGGGACTCGGCTCGCGCGTCGACGGGTGGGCGGGGTCGCACCATCGGTGCCGGCGCGGGCCGTTCGCGGGCGGCCCGGAACGCCCCCGGGCTCATCCCGACCTCGCGGGTGAAGAACCGCCCGAAGTTGGTCGGCTCGGTGAAGCCGAGTTGCCGCCCGATCCGGGCGATCGGCTCGTCGGTGGCGGCCAGCAGCCGGCTGGCCTGGAGCGCGACCCGTTCGTCCACCACCTGCTTGGCGCTGCGTCCGGTGATCGCCAGACAGGCCCGGGTGAGGGTACGCACCGAGCAGCCCAACCGGTCGGCGTAGTCCTCGACCCGGCGGGTGTCCTGGTAGCCCCGCTCCACCTCCCGGCACAGCCGCCGGAAGGTGTCCTCCTCCGGGCGGGATGTCCGCCCCGCCGAGGACGGCAGCATGCTCAACCGCAGCAGCAGCACGGTCAGTTGATGACGCAACAGGCTGCGGGCGGCCGGGGTGTCCCGGTGCCGGTGGGCGTCCACGGTCAACTGGCTGACCTCGTTGATGATCGCGTCCTCGTCCTCGCCGGCGAGTTGGACCCAGAGCGGCACGTCGTCGGCATCGATGTCGAGACCGTGCAGCGCCTCCGGGTGCCAGCGGACCACCGTGGCGTCCAACTGGGGCAGGGCGCAGCGCAGCACCTGACCGGGACGGACCCGCAGCAGCGTGCCGGGCCGGCACGGCAGGGCGCGGAAATCCACCTCGGCGAGCCCGTGACCGCCCGTGGTCAACACGATCAGTTCGCGGTCCAGCAGCACCGGTCGTCGCCACCCAGCGTCGGCTGCGAGGTCGCCGAGTGTGACCGTGTCGATCTCGACGGGGCCGGCGGCAGCATGGGGCGGAGCCGTGACGAGGTGACCGGAAGGGACCATCACCTGCGACGTTAGCCCGGGACCGGCCCGGCCGCATCCTTCGCCGCCCAGGTTCTGCGGTCGGCCGACGCCGGTGGCACGGAATCCGGCCGGTGGGGTTGTTCCCGGTGTGGCGGGGCGATTAGGTTACTGATCGGTAGTGACCTGGTCGTCGTGGCGCCCGAACGGTCCGTGGCGGCGGCCCCGACACCGGCCGCCCCAGGCCGGGTACCGCGAGGGGATGAGCATGAAGGACCTGTTCTCCGTCGACGGCAAGACCGTCCTGGTCACCGGCGGTTCGCGGGGCATCGGCCTGATGATCGCCCGGGGCTTCGTCGCGGCCGGGGCGCACGTCATCATCTCGTCCCGCAAGGCCGACGTCTGCGAGGCGGTGGCCAAGGAGCTGGCCGCGCACGGCCGCTGCGAGGCGATCCCCGCGGACCTGAGCCACGACGAGGGTGCGCAGCAGCTCGCCGCCGCCGTACAGGACCGGGTCGACACGTTGGATGTGCTGGTCAACAACGCCGGTGCCACCTGGGGCGCGCCGCTGGAGAGCTATCCGGAGAGCGCGTTCGACAAGCTGTGGGCGGTCAACGTGAAGGCCGTGTTCCGGCTGACCACCGCGCTGCTGCCGACGCTGCGCGCCGCCGCGAGCCACGACGACCCCGCTCGCGTGATCAACATTGGTTCCATCGACGGCATCCGGGTGCCGTTCATGGAGGTGTACGCGTACTCGGCGACCAAGGCGGCGGTGCACATGCTGACCCGCAGCCTGGCCCACCAGCTGGCCGGCGAGCGGATCACCGTCAACGCGATCGCGCCCGGTCCGTTCGAGAGCAAGATGATGGCGTTCGCGCTCGATGACCCCGGTTCCCGGTCGGCCATCGAGGCCCAGGTCCCGCTCGGCCGCATCGGCCGCCCCGAGGACATGGCCGGCACCGCCATCTACCTCGCGTCACGAGCCGGCGCCTACCTCACCGGCGCGGTCATCCCCGTGGACGGCGGCATCACCACCCACGGCTGACCCTCCCCGCCCGCGCCCTGCCGTCCCGCGCCCTTGCCCTCCCGCGCCCTCGCCCTGTCTCCCGCGATCTTGCAGTTTCTGTCGGTGCATAAGGCGCCAAAGCCGCACAACGGAGACCACAAGTGCAAGATCGACGCGGGAAATGTGGGGTGGGTGGGGAGTGGGGGTTGGGTGGGCCGCGCGGACTCGGCAGATCCGCGCGGCCCGGGTTCTCGTCTGTCAGCGACCGGCCAGCAGCCGGTTCACCGCGGTGTCGACGTCCAGGTGCTCGGCCTCGCGGCCGCGCGGAACGACGACGTAGGTCCGCCGCAGGAAGCGCACCAGCACGCTGCGCGGCACCTCGAACAGGGCGTTGCCGTCCGGCGACGACAGCGCCAGCGCGACGAAGTCGCCGCGCGGGGTGGCCCAGGGCCAGACCCGTACGTCCCCGATGCCCGCCGGTTCGTCCAGCCCGGTCACCAGCAGTTCGCGGGCGAAGGACCAACTCACCGCCTCGCCGCCGGCCGATTCGGCGTGGAACAGGACATGGACCGCATACGGGTCAGCAGGGTCGTAGCGCAGACTGGCGCGCACCGGCAAAGCGGTGGCGTCAGGTGCGACGAGCCTTAGCGACGTCTCGACCTCTACGGTCGTCGGTCGGATGACACTCATGAACGTTCTCCCCCCGGCACCGCTGCGGAACGCGCGTGTCCCGCTTTTCCCATACTCAGCCGCTACTCCTGGCTACGCTCCGCCATACGCTGACTTCACCCAGTGGTGGGAAGGGGGTCGGAGATGCCTCGTGAACGTGAAAATTCATGTAGGATTTCCGATTCTGCCCAGTGGGTTCATCCCGCCCGGCATCGGGTTTGTTGAGTCGTCGACTTACTCCGGTAACGTCCAGTCGGCCGTTGCAGTGACGGGCCCGCGCCACACTTGGGCGTGAAATGGTCGCGGAAGCGATCCTCAGTGGATCCGGTGACCGCGCGGGGCCCGTCGAACGTCGCGGTCCGCGCAGCCGAACAGCGGGGGTACGGGGTGCCGAAGAAGCGGAGGAACCGGCACGGTCGGTCAGGGACCGATCGCGGTCGGGTGAGTGAACGCGGCGCGATGGTTGACCGGGTACCGGCAGCCGACCGTGGTGTCGCGACCGACCGGATCACCGTCGGGGACCGTGGCCAGGTTGCGGACCTGATCGCGACGGGTGACCGTGGTCCGGTGGCGGACCTGGTCCCCGCGGGCGACCGTGGCCCGGTGACCGGCGGTCGGGCCGGGCGCAACGGACGGGGCTACGCCGGGGGGAATCGGGGTAGATCGACCGGGAGGGGGCATCGAGGGGAGATGACCGGAGGCGCAGGGCGTGAGGGGGGTGGTGTCGCCGTGTCCGAGCGACGCGACCCGGCGCGCTGGCGGCAGCGGTTGTCCACCACCCTCGCACTGATCCGGGCCAATCCCACCGGCCGCATCGCACTCAAAATCATCTTCGGGGTGCTCGGTGCCCTCGTGGTCTCCCTCGGCATCGTGCTCATCCCGCTACCCGGGCCGGGCTGGCTGCTGGTGATCGCCGGGCTCGGCATCTGGGCCGTGGAGTTCCACTGGGCCCGGCGGCTGCTCGCCTTCACCCGCCGCCACGTGCACGGCTGGACGGCCTGGGTGAAGAAGCAGTCACTGCCCGTACGCCTGGTGATCGGCTCGGTCGGCATCGTCTTCGTCGGCACCGTCGCGCTGATGTCGATCAAGTACAGCCTCGGCATCGACGTGATCGCCCAGGTTTTGCGCTACCTCGCGACGCACTGACCCCGGGTTCGCGGGCCGACCGCTGGATCGGGTAGAGTCGTCCGCGCTGAGGGCGATTAGCTCAGCGGGAGAGCGCTTCGTTCACACCGAAGAGGTCACTGGTTCGATCCCAGTATCGCCCACCATCTATATCTGCAGCTGAGAAGCTCGTTGCCGGAAGGGTCGGTAACGAGCTTCTTGGCTGTGACCCCTTAAATTGGGAGCAGGCTGGCGATGACGCCGGCCGGGCCCCCAGCCCGCCACTCCGGCGGCCGACGAGCGCGCGGTCGCTGGTGAGATCGTCAATAACAGATTGGGAAACCCGAAAGCCTGGACGGGTCGGTCCTTGAACCGGTGGCGTCGTGGAGATCTTCTGCCCGCCATTGCCATACAGGCACTGTCGACCTCGTCCCACATTGGAGGTCGGGACGCCACCGCCGAGTGCTCGCAGCGCCTGGCACCCGATGGCAATGCCGGCAACCACCCGAGGTCTTCGAACGGGTCGACGACTTCTCTCGCTGGTGCGGCCAACGGCCCTTCGTCTTCCGCAACCCGCCAAGACCGATAAGGCCTGCTCGCTGATGGAGCCGCACACGAACTCGGACACCTACCCTGCATCACGACGCCGAGCCCGGCAGCAGATCCTGGAACGCGAGGCCATCGCGTTCGCTCCTGAGGTCCTCGCCCTCAGCATGCTCCTGGCCGACGAACTGTCCCCTGGCTCGACTTCGGACTCAAACGCGGCTGGGGCATCAGCCTCAAAACCCTCGTCTACCGGGACCACGACACCAACCCGAACTACGCATCAGTTTGGGGGGCCTGTCTCGGCCAACGGCTCTGTCTCACATTCGGCTCCGTCTCACATTCGGTGGTGATGGAGGGTGCTGGTCAGCCGAGCAGGATTCGATGGCGCAGGAGAGCGAAGCCCGCTCGTCCGTACATCTGTCGCTTGATCAGTTTGGTTTTGGTGTTGACGCCTTCGGTGCCGCCGTTGTGGAAGGGGTGGGTCAGGGCGGCGTTGACGGCGTCGCGGTCCAGGCCGAGGCCG
>NZ_JAXCFK010000022.1:0-51528 GCF_056150025.1 Micromonospora aridisoli
GGTCCGACCCGACGAAGACGCGCTGCCACCGGGACTCACCCGCGAGTGACACCCAACGCCTGACCCGCTCGCGCTACCCCAGATGGAAAGCGCTCAGTGGTGAGGCGGCGTTGTTTTCGCGGCCGGAGTTGAAGGTGGAACGGGTCAGTTATCCGGTGATGACGCCGTCGGCTGCGGTGGGTGTTCTGGAGTCGATCTTCTGGAAGCCGGAGATGCGGTACCAGGTGGTGGCGATCGAGGTGCTCAAGCCGGTACGGCAGTTCTCGGTGCGGCGTAACGAGACGTCCGATGTGGCACCGTTGGCCGAGGCGATCAAGGGCGTCCGGCGGGTGGACACGGCCGCGCACCGCGACCAGCGCAATGCGGTGTGCCTGCGGGATGTGGCGTATCGGATCCACGCGCACATCGAGCTGGCGGCGCACGCGGACAAGCCGGTTGCGGCGTATCGGGACCAGCTTCGCCGCCGGGTCCGCAAGGGGGCATGCTTTCAGCAGCCCTACCTGGGCACGCGCGAGTTCAGTGCCGAGTTCGGTTGGCCGGATGAGACCCCGCGGGCGGATGTCAACGAGGAGATCGGCATCATGCTGCACTCCATCCACCGCGACGGTGGGCTTGGTCAGCCGCGGATGGAGTGGTTCGCCGCGCGGGTCGTGGCGGGGGTGCTGTATGTGCCCGAGCGGGGTATCGAGTTGACGCTGCCGGAAGGCCAGGTGGCGTAGTGCTGCTGCAGAGGCTGGTGGAGTACGCCGACACCAGTGAGGACGTGATCCCGGCCTTCTACGCCCGTAAGCCGGTGCGGTGGAGCCTGGACATCGACGGCAACGGCGTACCCCGAGGCGATTTCGTCAGCACGGCGGACAAGGACGACCCGCAGCGCCGGTTCGGCACGCCGCGCCTTGTACCGGCGGTGACCCGTACCGTCGGGATCTCGCCCGCCCTCGCGGTCGACAACGGCGAGTACGTCTTCGGCTGGTTGTCCGAGGGCGCCAAACCGGAACGGGTCGCGAAGCAGCACGACGCTTTCCGCGCCCTGATCACTGAATGGGCTGCCGCCGAGCCTGACGGCCCAGGACCGGCGATCGTCGCCTTCTACCGCGACGGACACGCCGCCACACTTCAACCACCGGCGGAGTGGAGCAGAGGCGACCTGATCGGTCTGTCGGTCGACAGTGTCTACGCGGCGGACACTGGTGCGGCGCGGCGGTTCTGGGCCGGGGTGGCTGGTGACCGGAAAGGTTCGGGCCGCTCGGGGCTGTGTCTGGTCTGCGGGCAGGTGCAGCCGCTGTTGAAGACGGTGCCGCAGCAGATTCCCCGACGCTGGGTGCCGGGCGCCACGCAGAGCGCGTCGTTGGTCAGCATGAACGAAGCCGTGCACGGCTACGAGTTGCAGAAGTTCCTCACCAACACGCCGATCTGTGCTGACTGCGGTCTCAAGTTCATGACAGCGCTGACCGACCTGCTCTCGAATTCGGCGCACAGCACCGCCCTGTCCGGGCAGAACTCCCGGCTGGCCTGGTGGGTGCTGGGTGGGTCGACCTTCGACCCGTGGGCGACTGTCGAACAGTTGGACCCCACCCAGATCCGCAACCTGCTGGCCGGTCCGGCCGGTGGCGCGGAAGCGACGGTCGACGAGTCGTCCCGGTACTGCTCGGTGACCGTGGGCGGCAACGTCGCCCGGGTCGTCGTGAGGGACTGGGTTGAGCAGCCGATCAGCCGGGTGAAGGACAACATCCGGGCCTGGTTCGACGACCACACGATGGTCGACGCGTGGACCGGTGACGTCGCCACCGTCAAGGTCTCCCAGCTCGCTCGGGCAGCCGGGCGGTTCGAGGCGGGACGCAACGGCGGCCCCGGAACCTGGACCAACTTTGGGGCGAAGGGGGAGCACCGGCCACCCGATGTGTTCCACCGGCTGCTCGGCGCCGCGCTGCTGAAGCGACCGTTGCCGCCGAAGCTGCTCAATCACGTCGTCGGCCGGATCCGGATCGACGGGCGCCTCGACACGGCCCGCGCCGCACTGATCCGGCTTGCCCTTCGCCGTCACCCGACCCTGCCCGAGCATGAACGAGAAAGGCTGACACCAACCTTGAACGTGGCACACAAGCAGCCGGCGTACGTGTCCGGCCGCATCTTCGCCGTCATGGACGACCTGCAACGGACCGTGTTCCGGGTCGCGGACCAGAAGCTGAACACCACCTTCGCCGAACGCTACTTCGGCCGAGCCATCGACAATCCGCAGGTCGTCATCGTGTCCGGCCGTCGCAACGTGCAGGCATGGCTCAAACGGCTCCGCGGCCCCCTGCACCGGCCGAACTGGTCGGAGGCGTACGAACGGCGGCTCGACGACCTGTTCGTGCAACTCGACGCGATCCCCTCGGGGGCGGTGCTGACCGACAAGGCCCAGTTCATCCTCGGCTACCACCAGCAGCGCGCCGAGATGCGCACCGAACGACTCGCAGCCGCCGCGAACAAGAAGAAGACCGACCTGCCCCCGCAGCCCGACGACGTGGCAGCCCGCACCGACGACGAAGGAGACCACGCATGACCGCCGCGCACCTGGACCCGACCCGCCGCCACGACGCCGTCCTGCTGTTCGACGTCAGCGACGGCAACCCCAACGGTGACCCGGACGCCGGTAACCAGCCGCGCACCGACGACGAGAGCGGACAGGGCCTGGTCACCGACGTGGCGATCAAACGCAAGATCCGCGACACGGTGTCGCTGCTGCGGGGCGACGACCCCCGCTACGGCATCTTCGTCGAAGCCGGCCACGCCCTGAACACCCGGATCGAGGCGGCGTTGAAAGCCAACCCGGGTAAGGCCGACGAGGCACAACGGTGGATGTGCGAGCACTACTTCGACATCCGCATGTTCGGCGGCGTGCTGTCCACCGGCAAGGGCGGCGGCGCCGGCCAGGTCCGAGGTCCGCTGCAGCTCACCTTCGCCCGCAGCATCGATGCGATCCTGCCCACCGACCACACCATCACCCGGGTCACCCAGACCCGCCAGGAAGACATCAACAAAGGCGAGAGCACGGAAATCGGCTCCAAGTGGACCGTCCCGTACGGCCTGTACCGGGCGCACCTGTTCTACTCCGCGCCCCGCGCCACGAAGACCGGTGTGACCAGCGACGACCTCGCCGCACTGTGGCAGGCCATCACCGTCATGTTCGACCACGACCGGGCGGCCACCCGCGGTGAGATGAAACTGTGCGGCCTCTACGTGTTCAGCCACCCCGACGCCCTCGGCGTTGCCCCCTCCGCCGCCCTCACCCAACGCATCACGCTCGACCGCGACAACCGGGACAAGGCGCCGCGCGCCCACACCGACTACACCCGCACCATTAACGAGGCGGGCCTGCCGGACGGAGTCGAGCTGACCAAGCTGGTCGACCTCTGGCCGTGACCGACGACCACCCGGAGGGCAGCGGCACCGACCTGCGGGAGGTGCCGCTGTCCGCGTTGGAGCACTACGCCTACTGCCACCGGCAGACCGCCCTGATCCACGTCGAGGGCGTTTGGTCGGAGAACGTCGAAACAGTCCGCGGCGACCTCAGCCACACCACTGTCGACCTGCCCGGCATCCACCGCCGCCGCGGCGTGACCGTGATCCGGTCACTGCCGGTGTGGAGCCACACCCACGGACTGCGCGGTATCTGCGACATCGTCGAGTTCGAGAACGGCACGGCCACGCCGGTCGAGTACAAGGTCGGACGCTACAAGCCCGGCGGGCCCGCCGAACTGCAACTCGGCGGCCAGGCCCTCTGCCTCATCGAAGCCGGCTTCGCCGTCCCCACCGGCTACATCTACTCCGTCGCCGAACGCCGCCGACATCCCATACCCGTCGACGACGACCTCCTCGCCCGAGTCGTCGCCGCGACCGTGGCCGTACGCCGGCTGCTCGACACCCCGACGTTGCCGACGGCACGCAACGACGCCCGCTGCCGACGATGCTCACTGCGCGAGGACTGCCTGCCTGAACTGACCGACGGCCGCCGGCGGAGCACACCAAACCTGTTGACCCCACGACCATTGGGACAGTGGCGTGACTGAACTACTCAACACCCTCTACGTCCAAACCCCCGGCACCAGCCTGCACCTCGACGGCGACACCGTCCGGATCTACCACCCCGACCACCCCGGCCGCCGGCTCCTGCCACTCGTCCGACTTGACCACCTCGTGCTGTTCGCCGGCGTGACACCCAGCGACGACCTGCTCCTACGATGCGCCGACGACGGCCGCTCCGTCAGCTGGCTCACCGGCAACGGACGCTTCCGCGCCGGCCTGATCGGCCCTACTCACGGCAACCCGCTGCTACGCCAAGCCCAACACCGCGCCGCCGACACACCGCACCAGCAACTGCCCATCGCGATCGCCTTCGTCGCCGGCAAAATCCACAACGCGCGGCAAGTGCTGCTCCGCACTGCCCGCGACACCAGCGGCCACCGGCAAACCGCTCTACGGGCAAGCGCCGAACTCCTCGCTGGCCGGCTTGAGCTACTTGCCACCGCGACCACCACCAACGAGGTACTCGGCGTCGAAGGCATCGCCGCCCGCGACTACTTCGCCGCCATGCCCTACCTACTCGGCGAGAACAAGGACTGGAAAGCAACCGGACGCAACAAACGGCCACCCACCGACCCGCTGAACTGCCTGCTCTCCTTCCTCTACGGCATGCTCCGCGGCGCCGTGCAGGGCGCACTCGACCAAGTCGGGCTCGACCCCTACATCGGCTACCTGCACGCCGTCCGACCCGGCAAACCCGCACTCGCCCTCGACCTGATGGAAGAGTTCCGCCCGCTGCTAGCCGACCGGCTCGCACTCACCCTGCTCAACCGACGAGAACTCACCCCCGGCGACTTCGAGGAACTACCCAACGGCGCATACCGACTCACCGACACCGGCCGCAAAACCGTCCTCGCCGCCTGGCAACACAGCCGGCAACGCGACTGGCCCCACGCACAACTCGGCCGCCAGGTACCCGCCGCGCTGCTGCCCCTCGTACAGGCCCGCCTACTCGCACGTCACCTGCGCGGCGACCTGACCGTGTACCAGCCATGGACGGTGAACTGAAGCATGGACCTCCTCGTCACCTACGACGTCGAAACCGTCACCCCGCAAGGACAACGCCGACTCCGCAAGGTCGCCAAGATCTGTGAGGCGTACGGCCACCGCGTCCAAAAATCAGTCTTCGAAGTCGTCTGCCGCGAAACCGACAAAGTCCGCTTCATCGCCGCACTCCAAAGTGCCATCGACCCTACCCAGGACAGCGTCCGGATCTACCGTCTACCCGCCTACGCACTCGACGATGTCGAACACCTCGGCAAGCCCCGACCGATCGAACCACGAGGAGCCCTGGTGATCTAGGGACCCCAAGTGAAGACGGAAACCGTATGGGGTTCCGAGCTCCGGAAGGCGCATCAATTGCGCAAAACGGACTACGCGTTCATAGAGAACCGATCGCTAGGTGACTATCTTCGCTGCTCACGAACCGCTGCGCCCGGCCACCGCGCCGGGCGAGGATCGCAACATGGCTTCGCGGTCTTCGTCGGTCAGGTCCACGTCGGCGGCTGCGCCCGGCCACCGCGCCGGGCGAGGATCGCAACCGGGTAGCGTCGTGTTGGCGGTGACGAACACTCGCGGATGCTGCGCCCGGCCACCGCGCCGGGCGAGGATCGCAACCACATGGACCGGCGAGGCTGGTCCGACATCGGTTACAACGCTGCGCCCGGCCACCGCGCCGGGCGAGGATCGCAACACAACGCCACCCCCGCCAAGCCATCGAACAGAGACGGCTGCGCCCGGCCACCGCGCCGGGCGAGGATCGCAACACGAAGGCGGGCGCTGAGGCGATCCGGTTGGGTGCGGAGCTGCGCCCGGCCACCGCGCCGGGCGAGGATCGCAACGCGGATCTGCCGGCGGGCCTGCTCCAGGTCCACCCGGGCTGCGCCCGGCCACCGCGCCGGGCGAGGATCGCAACACCAAGGACGAACTGGAGGCGTATCCGCCGCCGGTGTGCTGCGCCCGGCCACCGCGCCGGGCGAGGATCGCAACATCCATCGTCCGTCGGCGAAGACGATCGTTACGTCGCTGCGCCCGGCCACCGCGCCGGGCGAGGATCGCAACAACGCCGCCGCGACTTCAGCCGGCTGCATCCCCTGCGCTGCGCCCGGCCACCGCGCCGGGCGAGGATCGCAACAGGGTTCGGCTCCGGCGACTTGGCCACATGTCCAGCAAGCTGCGCCCGGCCACCGCGCCGGGCGAGGATCGCAACCACGTCACCCGCGGCACCGGACCATCCGACCTGGAAAGCTGCGCCCGGCCACCGCGCCGGGCGAGGATCGCAACATGAGGGGGGATCTCCGATCTGGTCAGGCGCCGGCCAGCTGCGCCCGGCCACCGCGCCGGGCGAGGATCGCAACCGTCGGGCTCGGTGCGCCGAGCCCGCGCGGTGGTCGCCAGCTGCGCCCGGCCACCGCGCCGGGCGAGGATCGCAACCTGTACGCCGCTTTCCACGTCTTCAGCGCCGGCACCAGCTGCGCCCGGCCACCGCGCCGGGCGAGGATCGCAACTGTTCTTGAGCGGGTCGTGAGGGCTGAACGCCTCGTTGCTGCGCCCGGCCACCGCGCCGGGCGAGGATCGCAACACGGAGTGGTGAGTCTGCCGAGTTGCCATATCGCCGGTGCTGCGCCCGGCCACCGCGCCGGGCGAGGATCGCAACGCGCTCGTCGACGCCCGCGTCGAGGTCAACTCGGTGGATGCTGCGCCCGGCCACCGCGCCGGGCGAGGATCGCAACAACCCGGTTGCCCGGCGGGGCGGTGAACGCAAGAACCGGGTGCGCCCGGCCACCGCGCCGGGCGAGGATCGCAACGAGGCGAAGTTTGGCCGGTCCCCGAACGGGCTGGAGATGCTGCGCCCGGCCACCGCGCCGGGCGAGGATCGCAACCCCACCATCACGTTCGCCGACATCACCGACGCCGAACGCTGCGCCCGGCCACCGCGCCGGGCGAGGATCGCAACGAGATGAACGTCAGCTCGACGCCGTCACCGACATCGGTGCTGCGCCCGGCCACCGCGCCCGGGCGAGGATCGCAACGTCTCCACCAGCCGGAGCGTGTAGGTGATCGACGCCTCGCTGCGCCCGGCCACCGCGCCGGGCTGCGCCCGGCCACCGCGCCGGGCGAGGATCGCAACCTCGGCGGCATGCGCTGGGCGGAAAGCGACCGCCGGGCTGCGCCCGGCCACCGCGCCTGTCAACGCCGCTCCAACTCTGACCACCGTGGTCCGGCTGAAACTGGACCACCTCGGTTGGTTGATCTTTAGTCGTTGGTCTTGTTTGCTGCAGGGACGCGGCCGAGGTCGCGGTCCTTGAGTCGGTAGCTGTCGCCCTTCATCGAGATGACTTCGGCGTGGTGGACGAGTCGGTCGATCATGGCTGCGGCGACGACGTCATCGCCGAAGACTTCGCCCCAAATGTCGGCGACCACCACGGTCGCGCCGTCCGAACCGTTCCAGCCGGCCATCACGCACCCCCCGTCGACGCTGCCAGGCACGGGGAGGCCAGGGGTGCCAGCTCCTGCGCTCGGTCCACGACCGTGCCGTCCCTCAGGACGACGGCCGAATCCACGACGGCGCCTGCTGGCACGCGGGCTCCGGGCAACAGTACGGACTCCCGTACCCGCGCGTCCCGACCGATCCGCAAGCGACGGGTTGTCATAGGCGCGGTCCGTGCGCGCCGTCCAGGTGGTGCGGACGGCGCGCACGGTGCAGGGTTCAGGATCAGGACTTGCTGGCGCTGATGTCGGCCACCGTCACGCGGGAGACCTTGTAGGTTCCCTCGAAGGTGGTTCCCGTCTCCGGGGAGTTCACCTTGGAGCTGATCGGTACCCCGTTCTGGGCGTTGATGGTCAGCACGTGCTCCGTGTTGTCCCCAAACACCCTCGCGGTGAGGGTCAGGGTGGGCTGCCCGTCGGTCGTCGAATCCGCGACGGTGACATCCGGGATGGTGGAGATCAGGCGGAGCACGCCCGCCCGTACCTTCGGGTCGCCTCCCCCTGCGGAGAGGACGTCGACGCTGTTGACCCAGAGGTGGTTGGCGGCGATTTTCTCCCGGTCCTCATCGGTAAGCGGCGACGGGTTTGCGACCCCCTTCTGCCGAAGGATCTCCGTTCGGTCCTGCTCGGCGTCGGCAGGGGGCTTTCCCTCGTCGTACACGGAGTTGATCATTTGTTCCCGGGCTGTGGCGAGGTCTCCGGTTGCCGCGTACCGCGCTGCCGTCACCCCACGGGTGTGGAAGCCGTTGCCGAGGTTCTCGCCACGAGCGATCACCCGTGGGAGTTCGTTCCTGGCCTCCGTGTAGTAGTACTCGCCGCTGTCGGTGTACAGGTGGTAGCGGGTACGAGATGGGACGGTGCCCCGACGGACATCGACCTTCTCGACGATCAGTGACGCGTCACCCGGCAGCGAGGCGTTGTCTGCGGTGAGGTTGGCTGCCAGGGACACGAGCTTGGTGTTGCCTGCCGGTGTCGGGGAGGCGGCCCCGGCCTGACTGTCCGGGCCGGTCGGAGGCGGGGCCGTGCCGAATCCGGTGGCCATCGGCAGGGCCAGCGCGAGCGCGGCCACGGCCGCGACTCCACCGCCGGCGGCCAGGCCGAGCAGGTGGCGCTTGCGCCGCCGGGCTCGGCCGCGCTGCTCGATCGCCTCGACCGGGCGATCCATCTGTACGTCGGAAAGGGTCTGTTTCACCGCGTCCCACACCTCATCATCGTTCATGATTGAGTCTCCTAACGGGCTGCGGGCGCGAGCTGCGCCCGCAGGGTTGCGGTGGCACGGGACAGATGGACGGCTACGGTTTGGGCGGAGATGCCCAACACTGCAGCCGCGGAGCTGGTGTCCAGGTCGAGCCAGATACGTAACACGACCACCTCACGCTGCCGTTGCGGCAGCCGGCGGACGGCGGCCAGCAGGGCGTCGTTCATGTCGAGGTCGTCCTCGATGAGGGACGCCCGCTCGTGGCCGTCGAGGGCCACCTCCCGCCGGCGTCGCCGCCACCAGGACACCCGGATGTTGAGGGCGGTGCGTACCACCCATGCCGCCGGTGCCGGATGGTGGCTCAGCCGTGGCCAGGAGGCCCAGGCTCGCGCGAACGCCTCAGCGACCAGATCCTCGGCCAGCGTGCGATCGCCCGTACCAGCTAGTACGGCACGCAGGCAGTTGTCCCGGAAGCGCTGATAGAAGTCCGCGAAGTCCTTCCGTTCTCGTTCCACACGGGGTTTACGCACAAGCGCCCTGATCCATTTACCTCCACGGAAAATCTTCCGTGGATCATGAGATGGAGGTGACAAATGTGTTGAACCCTACGCGAACTCATCGACGGAGTAGTATTCAGTCGGTGTCGGGCGAGCAGCTGCTCGGAAACCTATCCTCTGTTACCTGAGCCGCGCGGGTGCCGGAGGTGACCAGGGCATCCGTCGGCGGACCAGCCAATCCGCTGACTGGTGTCTCACGTCGTGGTGAGCCGCCACCACAGCGTCACGGTGACCACGTCGGCAGACACCCCGGATCCTCACGGGACATCGCGCATGGACGACCTGGCTCCAGAGATTCCGTACGCACGCGTCAAAACACCGGTCCGCTTGCGGCAGGTTCCGTGTTCCGCTGGTCCGCTGCGGACATGGAGATCGGATCACTCACCGGCGGGCAGCCTGCCCGCGAGTGCACGGATCTGCCGCATGGCGCTCGGGGAGTCTGGACAGATCTAACGGCACCTCTCTGTGTCAAGGCGTTGGCAGCAGAGAGGTCTCCGTTAGCGAGACAGCCCCACGTCGCGTGATGCGGTGGGTCGGGGGCGGTTTGAGTAAGTCGTCGGTTGGTTGAGAATGCGTAAGAGCTGACCGCCGGGCGAAATGGTAGAAGGCTGATTTGGTCGCGTCGGTGTGGGTATGCGGTCGGGATTTTACGAGCTCCATCTCCGCAAGGCATTTACGACAGCGCGCGTGCTGAGGGCGAGCGTCGGTCGTCCGCCAGCGCTCTGGAGCAGGCCTCGACAGGTTTCATCGCCGGGGTCACGATCGTGTTTGGGATCGTCGCGCTGGGTGTGGCTCGGGAGTTGGCGGCGCTCGACTTCGCCTCAGGGGTGGGGCACCTGGTCGACGCGCCCTGCTGACGCTGTTGTCGTACCTGTTGCATGCGGTGGGATCGGTGGGCAGCCGGATTGCGCTGGCGTACGTGGTGGGGTTCTTCCTCGCCCTCGGCCCGTTCGACCATGTCGTGGTCTCCGGTCTGCACCTGCTGTTCGGCATCTGGCTCGGCGCGCCCGTCTCCTACCCGGGTTTGGGACTCAACATCGTCCTCTCCGGCGCTGGGAACCTCCTGGGCGGGCTGCTGCTGATGACCTTGACCCACGCCGTTCAGGTCAAGGGCGACTCCTGAGCCGCCGACCCCGCGACATTCGGCCCGGTCCGCACCATCGGCTGTACCCCGCTGACCTGTCCGGTCGAGGGCTGTGCCGTTTGCCGTCGAAGAGTTCGGGTAGCGGACCAGTTGAGGGCAGGACCGCGGTGCCGCCGCACGACCGCCGGGAGGACCGACCGTGACGCGCCGATTTGGCTGGTGGCATTGTTGGCCGGCGAAACGAGGGTGATCGCCGCCGCCGGCTGCATCGCCAACGACGCGGGTACGCCGCCGCCAGCCCATGCGATCGTGTGCCTTGACGTGCTCTGCGGCGAGGGTGCCGACCTACCGCTCGTCCCCTTCCGTACCCACCTTCCCCCGACCTCCGGCGAGTCGGTTCTTGCGGTCTACCCGGTGGTCGCCTTCGGCACCCTGGCCGGGACGTTCGGCACCGTCGGCCTCAGCGCCGACGGCGAACGCAAGGCCACGGCGGCGTGAGCCGCCCCCGCACGGTCTCCGCCCGGTTCGCCGAGGTACGGCAGAGTTTCTGGCTCATTCCGGCGCTCTTCGCAGCGGGCGCCGTCGTGGTGGCCATCGGCCTGTCGGTCCTGGAGCTGCGACTGATGCTGCCGTTCGAGCCCCTCCTGCCCAGCGGTCCCGCTGGCGCGCGGTCCCTGCTGTCGTCGATCATCACGGCGATGATCTCGTTCACGGCACTGGTCTTCTCCATCACGGTCGTGGCGCTGCAGTTGGCCAGCAGTCAGTACTCCCCACGCGTGCTGCGCACGTTCCTCCAGGACCGGGTCATCCAGGCCACGCTCGGGACGTTCGTCGCGACGTTCCTGTTCGCGATGGTGGTGCTCGCGGCGTTGCCGGCCCGCGACAGCGAGCGGCTGCCCGAGCTCTCGCTCGCCGTGTCGATGTCGCTCGTCCTGGCCAGTACCGCAATGTTCATCTACTACCTGCACCACATCACCACGGTGATGCGGGTGTCCCACATCATCGCCGCCATCGGCGCGCAGACCCGCCGGACGATCGATCGGCACGTGCCCGACCGGGAGGAGCCGGCCGGGGTCGTCGGCGAGGTGGTGCAGGTCGTGCCGGCACCCGAGGCGGGCATGGTCACCGACGTCGACCTCGCCCTGATCGCCCGGCTCGCCCGGGAGCACGACTGCGCCGTCACCGTCGTACCGGCGCCCGGTGACTTCGTGGTCGCCGGAGCACCGTTGCTGCACTGCCACCGACTGCCCAGCGGTACGCCCCGCCCACTGTCCGCCGAGCGCGTCGTCCACGCGGTCACCATCGGCGTGGAGCGCACACCAGGTCAGGACGTGGGGTTCGGCATCCGGCAGCTGGCCGACATCGCCGCCCGCGCACTGTCCCCAGCCTCCAACGACGTCACCACTGCCGTTCGGGCCGTCCAGGAGGCGCACGACCTGCTCCGCCGCCTCGCGACCCGGCCTGATCCGACGCGGATCGTCCGGGACGACGACGGCACGGTACGGGCCCAAGCGAACCATCCCACCTACGACACGTACCTGACGATGATCATCGACGAGCTGCGAAGGACCGCCGACCGGCAACCACGGATCAACAGGCTGCTCGACGCCGTCGTCGCCGACCTGGACTCCGTCGCACTTCCGGCCCACCGGCTGGCGATCCGGCGCCGTCTAGCGACCCGTTGACGCTGCGCTCAAGGTGGGCGGACCTCCCCGATGGTCACGTGGTCGTCGCAGGTATGCGCGGGGGTCAGTGACCGTCGGCTGATGGTGCTGCCGGGTGTGTGAGAGTCGCTGTTGTCTGAGGTGGGTGGATGGTGATGTCCTGAGTCACGGAGGCGACACGAATGCCGTTTTCGGTGAAGCGCTCCAGCACTCGTCGGGTGACCTGATCCTTGACCTGTCGGGCGGCGCGTACCGGCACCACGAACCGGGCGGACAGCTCAATCCAGTTCGGGGTGGCGCGGATGAAGACACGGGGATCGACCTCGGCCTCAGCGACCGGGTATCGGTGGCGCATCTGCTTGATAGCGTGCTGCGCCTCGGCCGTAGACGAGATGTTCTGCGCCTCCTCGCACAGGATTCGTTCCGCCAGGTGCCAGTCCGCCTCGTAGGGGACCGGCAGGGTCAGTTCCTCCCACAGATGGTCCAGCACCATGCTGCTGTTGAACACCGGTGCGGTGAACACGAAACGGTTCGACAGGGACACCAGCCGGCCGGTGTACTGGCGGCCGCGGATCCAGGACTCCGGGTCGGAGGAGGAGCCGCTTTCCAGGATTCGGGTACGTAGCGGGGTGATGTCCAGCACGTCGCCGCGTACGCCGCACATCTGGATGCGGTCACCGACGCGGAACTGCCGGCCGGTGAGGATACTGACCCAGCCGGCGAATGCGCCGAGAACCTCCTGCAGGGCCAGGGCGAGACCGGCGGCGAGCAGGCCGACGACCACGCCGATCCGGCCAGCGAACGGCCGCCACAGCAGCGCCAGCGCGAAGAGCAGGGCGACGACGGTCAGGTAGTGCACTGCCTTGCGGAGGTAGTAGCGGTTCGTGGTGTCCTTCACTCTGAGTGTGGCCAGACGACCGGCCAGGGCGGCGGAAACGACGGCCAGCAGGACCAAGACGACGCTGGTCACGAGGCGCCCGTTCACGCTGCTCGTATCCCACAGGATCTCCAGGAACCGCGCCATGCTGCTTACCCATCGTTCTCGGCCGCGGCCGGCCGATGCGTGTCCGGCGCAGTTCTCACCATAGGCAGCCGGCGACGGCGGCACCTCGGAAAAGCCGTACGAGGACAGGTGGATCGGCGGCACCAGCGTGTGGCAGGTCGGTCTCGAACGGAGGTCGGTTTGGGTGTTGTCTGTGGGCATTACGAGCGGACGCTCGGCGACCACTTGGTGGGCGTCTGCCGACGAGCTGCCTCTGTTCGGCTCAGCGGCGCCGTTGAGCAGTCGACAGGGCGGATCATCACCGACACTGGCGGCGAACGCCGCTCGGTATCCGGCGTGAACGTGGAATGGATACCGCGCTACTGGTCGACGTTGGGGACAGCGGGGAGCAGACATTCTCGGAGGATGGCGGTGAGCCGCCGTTCGGCTTCGGAAGGGTCGAGGACCCGTCGGACGCGGGCGAGAATCACCTTGTGGTTCGGTTCCAGCGGAGGCCGACCAGGTCCACGACGCCTACCGGAGGACCGCATCACCGCGCTCCTTCAGGCTGCTGTCCGCGAGGAGATCATTGACGGGAACGGTCCTGCTGCCGCACACGACGCCACACTTGGGATTTGGGGCGAGACCGTAACAGCCGGATCAGGTCAGTGGTCGCGCCAACCTGGAGGAGCACGTACGGCAGGCGAAAGGCGCAGCCATAGGCACCGGGACGTCAGCTTCGCGGGTACGACGAAGCCGTCGCTGGCATGACGTAGCACACGAGGTCGAGCGGCGCGGTGGTTCCTGGTCACCGATCCGGCGAGCGTGCGTCGAACAACCGGTCACGGGCTCAGTTCCCGCCGCCATGCCCGTCCTCGTCCTGACCCTCGTAGCCACCTTCACGCTGGATGATCGGCGACGGGGGAGCAGCCGGGGTCAGCGGCACGGCGACCGGCGCTGGAGCGGTGATCGCCTGGCCGTTGCCGAAGTCGAATGTCACGAAGACGTTCTGGCCAGGGCGCAGCGACTCGTCCAGGCGGATGAGCTGTAGCACCTGACGGGCCTCCGTGTTGAGCTGCACGAAGCCCAGCGGCGGGATCTCCACCCGGGCCGGCTGGCCCGCCGGGGTCGGGAGGGGACCGTCGGTCGGGCTGGTCTCGCCGCCCGGCGACGCGGTGCCCCTGGTCGGTGTGGTTGACGGGGCGGCCGACGGAACCCGAGCCGGCGTCACGGTGGCATCGGTGACGGCGATCCCGGCGGCGTCCTCGGTGGTGACGGTCACGGTGACCGGGTTCCTCGAGTCGTTGTAGAGGACCACGTTCAGGATCGCGTTGTCGCCGGCCTCGTAGCCGTCCATACCGGGGAAGGCGACCAGCAGGCCGCGGATGGCGTACTCGCCGTTGGCGGTCTCCAGGTTCACGCCCTGCACCGACGGCACCTTGTTGGCGGTCTCGGCGACCTGGCCGGTGCCGCATCCGGAGAGCAGTAGTCCGGTTGCCGTCATGCCGGACAGCAGCAGGCCTCCCAACCCGGAACCTTTGATCGAGCGCGCCACGTCGGTCCTCCTCGTCGGGATCCCGCCCGTTGCGGGATGGTGGCTGTGTCCGGGGCAGGCCGCGCCCAGGCTAATTGGGGCTTTTCCACCCCGCACACCCAACCGCGGGATACCACCCCCGCGGGTGCTCCTCGGACCGTGCGCCCGCCGGGACGAGCTATGGAGTGATCGGTGTGGGTGAGCCCACCCCATCGCCTGGCCGTTCACCAGACAACGCCTGCGTACGTTCGCCGAGCGTTTTACCCATAGAAGCGTAAACTGGGACCAATTGAGTTTTTCATCAGAATTGGGCACTGCGAGGCAGAGGACGGTATGGGGAAGACGACTCGCTCGGGTTCTCGCCGGATCTGGCGTCGCCCATGGCGACCAGGACCGGTCCGTCGACGGTTCACCGCAGCCGTTCGGCTGGTGGTGGCGCTGCTGTTGGCCGGCGGTGCGTACGCGCTCTTCGCGCCGGCGGCGCGGGCACAGGAGGAACCGCGGTTGAGCGCCGCTGCCGCAGCGGGTGAGGCGCTGTTCGAGGTCGGCTGTATCACCTGCCATGGCCGCAGTGCCGGTGGGGTGCAGGGCCGGGGTCCGAGCCTGATCAACGTTGGTGGGGCGTCGGTGGAGTTCCAGGTGGGTACCGGGCGGATGCCGCTAGCCCGGCAGGAATCGCAGGCACAGCGTAAGCCGCCGCAGTACTCCGAGGAGGAGGTGCAGCAGCTGGCGGCGTACATCGACTCGCTCGGGGTGGGTCCGGTGGTGCCGGACGACATCGGTGCTCGCGTTGAGGGCGCGGACCTGGCGCGCGGTGGGGAGTTGTACCGTGTCAACTGTTCGCAGTGCCACGCCTTCGGCGGTGGCGGCGGGGCCCTGTCGTCGGGCAAGTACGCCCCGAGTCTCTACCCGGCCAGCGACCGGATCATCTATGCGGCGATGCTCAGCGGTCCGCAGAACATGCCGGTCTTCGGGGAGAACACGCTGACTCCGGACGAGAAGGCCGACATCATCGCCTACATTCAGCGGGTCCTGCAGTCCGACACCGATCCGGGTGGGTTCGACCTCGGTCGCTACGGCCCGTCCACCGAAGGCCTGACGGTGTTCCTGGTCGGCATCGTGGCACTGGTCTTCGCCAGCCTGTGGATCGCGGGCAAGTCGTGAGCGAACACGCCGCTCAGCAGAGTCGTCCGGCGGTTAACGTCAACGACCCGTCGCTGTCCCGCCTCGACATTGTTCGTGAGGGCGCCCGCCGCGACGATATCGAGATCGTCCACTACGAGCCGCAGGTTGCGCCCGGCTCGAAGGCCGAGCGGCGACTGGTGCGCGCCGTCGCAGCGCTGTTTGTCATCGCGGGGCTGTCCTCGCTGGTCTTCCTGGCCGTGTTCATCTGGTGGCCGTGGCGCTATCGCCTGGTAGCCGACATGGAGGAGTTCTACACCCCGCTGCTCGGTGCGACGATGGGCATCGCCCTGTTGGCGGTCGGGTTCGGCGTGCTCATGTGGGGCAAAAAGCTGCTGCCCAAAGAGGTGTCCATCCAGGACCGGCACGAAGTCGCCGTCTCCCCGGACGACCAGCGGCTCACCGGCCAGACCATGCTGCACATGGTCGACGAACTCGGCGTCAAACGCCGCCCACTGCTCGGCGTCTCCCTGCTCGCCGGTCTCGTCCCGGTCGGCGCGGTCGCGGTGGCACCCCTGATCGGCGGTCTCATCCGCGATCCACACCGGGACCGGGAGCTCTACCAGACTGGCTTCGCCCCGGCCGACGAGCAGGGCGCGCTCACCCGCATCCGCCTGGTGCGAGAAGACGGCCGCCCGGTCCGCCCGGCTGACCTGCTGCCCGGGGGGCAGGTCACCGTCTTCCCCGGCATCCCCCACGGCGTCAGCAACCAGTACGCCGACTCGGTCACCCTGCTCATCCACCTGCGCGCTCAGGATGCCCTCACGGCACGGGAAAACAACGAGGACGTCGGCAAGATCGACTGGATGTGGGGCAACTACATCGCCTACTCCAAGATCTGCACCCACGCGGGCTGCCCCGCCAGCCTCTACGAGCAGCAGACCAATCGGCTGCTGTGTCCCTGCCACCAGTCGCAGTTTCTGATCACTGAAAACGCCAAGCCCGTGTTCGGTCCCGCCAGCCGGCCGTTGCCCCAACTCCCGATCGAGATCGACGACGAAGGGTTCTTCGTCGCCTCCTCCGACTACAAGGACCCCATTGGACCCGATTTCTGGGAACGCCCCTAACTGGCTTGACGGCAGCGCCAAGTGTTTCTGATCACCCCACGAACTAGCCGGTTTCCTTCCGAACGTCCGGCTGTCGTCGCTCGGACCCGCCAGGATCCAGGACCCGTAGCGGGCGGGCACGTCCCGCCACGCCGCTCCGGCCCGGATCTTCCACACGATCCCGTTGAGCACCCGCCGGTCATCGACCGAGGCCGGCCACCCGCCACCGCTGACGGCAGGTACCGGGAGAAGGCTTCCCACTCGATGTCAGACAACTCGTAGCGACGACCCACGCGCTACATCATCCGTCGGTAGGCACCCCGAACTTCTCGCGGAGCAGGTCGATGAACGCCCGCAACTCGACCGTCGGCACCCGGTGGGTGCGTCGGTATTGGCGCAGCAGCCCGGCCTCGACGAACTCGGCCCACGTGACGGAATGGCCGCCGCGCGGCTCCGTGCGTAGCACGGGCTTGTGTCGACGCCCCTTACACTCGTCGCCCTTTAGCCAGTAGTGCAGCGTCTACTGCGCCACCGGCAGAAGCCGGACAGCCTCCGCCTCCGAGAAGACCGCACGCTCCAGGACGCTCCCCACAGCGCCGATCTCCCACGCGTTGACTTCTCCGTGGGTCACGGCAGACCCGCTGTCACGCCGTACTGGGCCGGCCGGGACCGCCTGCTCCGGTGCGCCCCTTGGTGGGGCGCGCTGTGGGACGTGCTGTTCGGCGCGGACGGCGGTGTTCAGAGTGGGGGGCCGCCGTGGTGGTCGAGTTTGCCGCGGAGGGCGTCGGCGAAGCCTTCGGCCATGGTGAGTTGGTCGCGCAGGGCAGTGACGCGGGTGGTGGCGGCGGTGTGGAACATGGCGAGCCGGTCGAGGAGCCCGGCGCGGTCGGTGCCGGTGGCGGTGTCCAGCGCTCCGAGGACGGCGAGCAGGTCGCGCATCTCGTCGAGGGTGAAGCCGAGGGGCTTCATCCGCTTGACCACGGCGAGGCGGTCGAGGTCGGGTTCGGCGTAGAGGCGGAAGCCGCCCTCGCTGCGGGCGGAGGGGACGATCAGGCCGGCTTCCTCGTAGTGGCGGATGGTGCGGATGCTCAGCCCGACCCGTTCGGCGGCTTCGCCGATCTGCATGAGGCGGCCGGTTGCCGGGCCGGAGGCGTGCCGCTCCGGCCCGGTGTCGCGGCTAGTGGCGGCCATCAATGGCCGACGCCGAGCTGCCCGGCGAGGGTGTCGTGGATGCGAGCGCTGGGCTTGTTCAGCTCGACGATCTCGACGGTCTTGCCGCGGGCGGCGTACTTGGTGGTGATCGCGTCCAGGGCGGCGACGGAGGAGGCGTCCCAGACGTGGGCGTGGGTCATGTCGATCACTACGTTCTCCGGATCGTTCGCGTAGTCGAACTGGCCGACGAGGTCGTTGCTGGAGGCGAAGAACAACTCCCCGTGTACGGAGTAGATCCGGGTGCCGCCGTCGGGGTCCAAGACGCTGGTGACCTCGACCAGGTGAGCGACCCGCCGGGCGAAGATCACCATGGCGGTGAGCACACCGACGACGACGCCGACGGCGAGGTTGTGGGTGGCCAGGGTGGTGGCGACGGTGGCGAGCATGACGATCGTCTCGCCGTACGGCATGCGCTTGAGTGTCTTCGGCGCGACGGAGTGCCAGTCGAACGTCGACACGGCCACGATGACCATTACCGCGACCAGGGCGGCCATCGGGATGACGGCGACCACGTCGCCGAGCGCGACGACCAGGACGAGCAGGAAGACACCGGCCAGGAAGGTCGACAGGCGGGTCCGGGCGCCGGACGCCTTCACGTTGATCATCGTCTGGCCGATCATCGCGCAGCCGCCCATGCCGCCGAAGAACCCGGTGACGATGTTGGCGACACCCTGGCCCCAGGACTCGCGGGTCTTGCTGGACGGGGTGTCGGTGATGTCGTCGACCAGTTTGGCGGTCATCAGGGACTCCATCAGCCCGACCAGCGCGATTCCCAGGGCGTAGGGGGCGATCAGGGTGAGGGTGCCCATGGTCCATGGGATCTGCGGCAGCCCCAGCGTGGGCAGGCTGTCCGGCAGTGCTCCCTCGTCGCCCACGGTCGGCACCGCCACGCTCGCGAAGACAGTGATCACGGTCAACACCACGATGGCGACCAGTGGCGCCGGAACGGCGCGGGTGAGCCGGGGCAGCCCGACCATGATCGCCAGCGCGACGGCGATGAGAGGGTAGACCAGCCACGGCACGCCGAGCAGGTGCGGAACCTGGGCGGCGAAGATCAGAATCGCCAGGGCGTTGACGAAGCCGACCATGACGCTGCGCGGGATGAACCGCATCAGCTTCGCCACCCCGAGCACCGCCAGCAGGACCTGGAGCGCGCCGCCGAGGATCACCGCCGCGATCAGGTAGTCCAGCCCGTGCTCCTTCGCCAGCGGCGCCACCACCAGGGCGATCGCTCCGGTCGCGGCCGAGATCATCGCCGGCCGGCCGCCGCAGATCGCGATCGTCACCGCCATCGTGAACGAGGCGAACAGGCCCACCCGAGGGTCGACCCCGGCCAGGATCGAGAAGGAGATCGCCTCCGGGATCAGCGCCAGGGCGACGACCAGGCCAGCCAGGACCTCGGTGCGGAACACCTTCGGCGACAGCCACGACGGACGGGACAGACGCGGCCGGGAGACCGCGGACAGCACAGCAGACATACAGCCATTTCCACTCAGGGCGTCACGTGACGCAGGCAGGTCCAGCCCACACCATTGGGGCACAGCTACTAACAACAACAGTCGGTCCTGCCGGACCGAGGAGCTCATCAACCTGGACTCGGTCAGGGCCGCCGCAGCAGCCATCCGGGCACACTGGGACGACCGGGGCCTACCCTACCCTTCCGTCAGGGGAGAGTTGGCCGAACGTGGTGATCATCACCATGCTCGTGAACCGGACTCCGCCCGGGCCTCGCACATCGTGTCCAAGGTGGCGGCCGGCGACCGCGGGAGGCTGGGCCGCTAGCCTGCGCCAGCCAGGTTCGAGCTGTTCGGACGCACCTCGGTCCCCTTCGGTTCGGGCGCACGCGGCGTGTCCCCTACGCACCTCAGTGGTCCTGGTTCAGACCCTGTTTTGTCGGCGTGTGCTGCGCCGGTGCCAGCCGAAGACTGCGGCGGACATCACGGTGACGGTGACGGCGTCCACGAGGCCCCGCCCGAGGGCCCGCCCGGCGAGGCTCCACTCAGTGCCGACCAGCGCCATGCCGGTGAGGGCGAATGCTGGGATGAGGGCCAGCGCGATCATGACTCCTGCGGTCAGCACCCGGCGATTGACGACGAGCAGTAAAGCGCCGGCGGCGCCGGCCAGTACCGCCACCGTCACGCTGGTCCAGCTGGTGGTTGAGAAGTACGCCTCAAGGGCTGCAGCGGGCAGGTAACTGCTCACGCCGGCGTCGCGCCAGCTGGAACCGAACAACGCGCATGCCGCGGCGCCGACCGCGCCGCCAGCGGTCAGTGCGCTGTAGCCCTTCGCGGTGTCGATCAGGCCCCGGCGGAGGGCTCGGCTGCCGTGCGCGATACCGAGCGCGACCCGGCTGAACGGTTCGAAGCCCGGCGCGATGACCATTGCGCCGATAAGCAGGTGCAGGGTGCCCGACGCGAGCCCGAGCGCGGCGAACGTTCCGGCCACGAGCATGATGGCCACCTTGCCGGCGGTCATCGTGCTTTCCTGGCCGATGGCCAGTTCCACTTCCTCGACGGTTGCGGTGTCGCTGTCCTGGACCACGTCATCGGCGCGACCGGCGGACACCACGCTCGCCGGGCGGCTGGTGGACAGGGAGACTCTGGTGTCGCTGCCGATCCCGCAGCGATCGGCGACTCGCATCACTTGCTGCAGGTCATGGTTGGTGACCTCGACGGTGAGCACGTCACCGGGCGGGTGCAGGGCCACGCCAGGTTGCAGGCGCAGCGACAGCGGGTTCAGGCGACGCATTGCCGCCACGACCTCCGCCGTTCGCTCGGCGGGAAGGATCAACTCGACGGTGCGCGGCATCCGGTTCCTCCCGGGGCTGCAGGGGTGCAGTGGGGCAGAGGTGCCTCGACACGTCAACGAGGGGTGTGCGGGTGGCGTTGTCGGCGCAGGTGGTCGTCACTCCACACCGTCAGTTATCAAGGCTATTGGCGCCGGCCGCCGCTGAGTCGGCCCTGCGGCCCATTCCCCTACGGCGGTTGACGGGCGACGCTGTCGGCACGGATGGCCGGCCCGAGAGCGCGGAAATCAGTACCGATCGTCGAGGATTCGCTTCATTTGGGTGATCTCCTCTTCCTGTGCCTTCACGATCTGGTCACAGAGTTTGATGATTTCCGGGTCGGTGATGTTGGACTCCTGACAGACGAGGACCGCCCGGGAGTGGTGGGGAATCATCGACTGAGGAAGTTCTCGTTACCCACGAAGGGCTCGGTGCGTACCGCCGCGAACCCACCGACGAAGAGGGCGCCCAGTACGGCGTAGAGCACGATGTTGATACGTCGATCGGTGAACATCTGATGCATGACGGCCATCATGATCACACCCATGACCGCCACCATGATCACCGACATGTAGAAGTTGCTCAGATTCAGATAGAAGTCCGACCACCTGCGGATCTGGGACAGCGTGAGGACGAACATGACCGCAAGGCTGATCAGCAGGACCAGACCGAACCGGATGTAGTTCTTCTTCATCTCTCCTCCGGCAATCCTGATGGTTGAATCCGTCCAGGTGTTTGCCTAGAGTAATGCCGGTCGAGCGACGAACAGGCGTGTATGGGGGTGGCTGGCCCTTCAACTTGCCCAACTCACTCTGGGCCGGTCCGGCCCTGGGCGACGGGATATCCGGGTCGGATGGCAGGAGAGCCGCGCCCCGAGGACGTCCTAGTACTCCAGCCGCACCTGGTGGAGTTGGAGTCTTCGCTGGTAGTGGGCTGTTCTGGCGCGGTATTGGTGTCGTCGTCGCCATCGTGACCATCGATGGATGTGGTCGAAGGGTCGGGCGGTGGTGATCAGGTGTGCCAGGAGACGTCGGACCTCGCCGAGGGTGAGGGGAATGAGGCCGTCATCGGATCCAGCGCCCCCTTTTGGCCTGTGCGGCGGTGACGGCGAGGTAGGCGTGGGCGCACAGAACGCGGGTTATGGGGTCGCCGGGAAGCCACAGGCCGGAGGTAGCCCAGACGTTCTATTGCGCGGGTGAGTCGATCTGGCCGATCAGGCGGAGCACCCAGCGGGGCAGCATGGGCAGGAAGAGAACTGCGACCAGGCTCTGGCCGAACATGTCGGTCCGTACGCCGACCACCGACGGTGCCGTCCGCAGCACCTGCCAGATCAGCCCGATTCCGTCCCCACCGGGAGGTGGTGAGAACGAGCGCCACTCCGAGCCCGTACTGCGCGGCCAGCGTCTCTGGGTGCCGCGGCCCGAGCGTACGCCGCAGGCCGTCGTAGGCGGCCTGAAAGAGCTCGCGGGCCGAGTCGTAGTCGCGTAGCTGCGCCCCGGCCTGGGCGAGCAGGAACGTCGTGCGCATGATCGTATAGTGCCCCATCGGGTACCGGCGGCGCAGTGCCTCTATCGTCTCGCCGAGGTGGGCCTGCACGTCCTGCGGGTGGCCGAGGCAGAGCAAGGCGAAACCGTACTCCACTTCGGTGCCGAGGGTGCGGGCGTTGAGCGGGCCGTGCGACCGGCGGAGCTGTCCATGTGCGTACGGGCGTCGCCGACGAGCTGCTGGTACCGCTGGAGGAACTCGTTGGCCGCGACCTGACTGCGCGCCGTGCGTACTACCGCCGTGGACGAGACGGACATGGCTACCGGCTCGTGCCCGCCGAGACCGCCGATGGCCGAGGGCTTGAGGCGGTTACATCACCCGATGGATGCATGCTGTCTGTGTCGGTTGAATGACCCCGCCCGCACCGCGGCCACCGGCAGTTCATGGCTGGACTCGGCGGCCACCGTGACCCGGATCGGTGCAGTGGTGACCCTGATAAGAGTGGCTGGTGGGCGTCTGGATGCGGCCGGCGACGCAGTGGCCAGGGGGCGGGGGACGGAAGCCGACAGGATATCGCCCCCCGTTTACCCCCCGAAAACCCTCGCTGAATGTCGACAATCAGTGACAAGAAGCGCCCAGTGTCTGGTTGTGTCTGTGCAGCTCAACGCCTGATTTTGGCAATCAAAGACAGGTTGGATTTTGCTACGTTCCGTTACAGGGGGTCGTCGGTTCGAATCCGGCCGTCCCGACAGGGAGAGGGTTTCCGCAGGTCAGAGGCTTGCGGGAGCCCTCTTTTCATTGCTCGGCATGGATGCCTGGTCTAGCACGCCGCTGTTGGACTCCTTGACTCGGGCAGGTTGTCATGCCACTACTGGATCTTCAGAAACTCAGCGTCGGGCTCTCCCGGACCTGGGCCGGGTTCCTCCGCGACTGGGACCGCTCGCTGCGGGCTGGGAACTATCCGGAGACCACCCGCTACAACTACCTCCTCGCCGCCGCGCAGCTTGGCCGCTATCTGGGGGAGCGGTCGCCGGATCCGGACGCCGCCGATGCGGCGGAGGATCCGTGTGCGGTGACGCGGGCGCATGTGGAGGCGTTCCAGGGTTGGATGATCGAGACCAAGTCCGCGTCGACGGCGGTGAACAAGCACAAGGGACTGCAGCAGTTCTTCAAGTGGCTGCTCCTCGACGAGGAGGCCATCGACCGGTCGCCGATGCAGCGGGTGCGGCAGCCGAAGACACCCCGCAAGCTGATCCCGGTCATGCGCGACGAGGACACCAGCAAGCTTCTCGACGCCTGCAAGGGAAAGAGCTTCGCGAACCTGCGTGACGAGGCGTTGATCCGGGTGTACTGCAACACCGGCGCACGCCTGTCGGAGGTCGGCAACCTGCTGATCGACGACGTGGACCTGAACACGGAGTCGGTGCGTTTCCACGGCAAGGGCGCCAAGGATCGGCGGGTGCGGTTCGGGCCCAAGACGGCTCGGGCGTTGTCGCGGTATCTGCGGGCCCGGGACAAGCACAAGGGCGCCGCCCTGCCGAACCTGTGGCTGGCCGAACGAGGCACCGCAGCGTTGACTCCGAACGGCATCAAGATCCTGCTCAAACGGTTGGGCGCAGCGGCCGGCGTGGTGGACGTGCACGCTCACCGGTGGCGGCACAGCTTCGCCCACGAGTGGAAACGCGCCGGCGGCGACACCGGTGACCTGATGCTGCTGCTCGGCTGGACCTCAGAGGACATGCCCCGCCACTACGGCGCCAGCGCCGCGGCCGAGCGGGCACAGGAGACGCAGGCGCGACTGGGTATCGGCGAGCGCGTATAGGCGGGGTCGGCTGGCGGGTCACACACGCGGGACCGTGCGTGTGACCCGCGCCGTCACCGATAGGCTGCGGCGAGCATTCGGAAGGGAAGGCGATGACGCGAACCCCGGGTCTGTCAGCAGCGCAGCCCGGTCGGTGTACGCGGTCGACGAGAGCCGTAGCGAGTTGATGGCGACCTGGGAAACCGGCTATCGCAACTCGGGTCGCGACGCTGCCGGCGAGCGCGACGTCGAGGCAGCGGCTGGCGCTGGCAGCATGATCGACAGGGCAGGCCCTGGACCCGTATAACGGGTCAACGGCCCGCTTTCGCGTGGTACTCGTCCACGATCTCCTGCGGAATCCGGTCGCAGCCGGAGATATCTCTCCCCGCCTTTTTGGCCCATGCCCGGATCGCCTTGTTCTGCTCACGGTCAGCGCTGGCGGTGCCTTGAACACGAGCAACCCGGCCACCGAATCCGCCGCCGCGCCGACGTCGTCGGGATCTTCCCCAACCGGCCGGCCACCATCCGCCTCGTCGGCGCCGTCCTCGCCGAACAAACCGACGAATGGACCGAAGGACGCCGCTACATGGGCCTGGAACTGCTCACAAAAGCCCGCTTGATCACCATCGACACCAGCCAACACCACACCGACCAGCACGACCCAACACCGATCGCCGCATAGCATCAGACCCGGATCCCGCGATGGCCGTCTCTTACGCCACCAGCGCGGACGTGACCGGAGGCAAGCTCGACCGGCTGTGCCAACCCCAGGCGAGCTACCTCAGCCGCGGCGGAAGATGAATCTCGTTTCTCTGCGGGTCGTACAACACAATCTCGTGGTGGCTGGCGATTTCGATGAGCCTCGGAAGCACGGCCTCGACGTAATCCCAGCGGATGTTTACCTCAATGACAGGAAGCTCCACCTCGCGCCCGAGCGGCCAAGAGGCCCACGGCGAGTCGATCTCGTTGACGGCGTGGTCGTAGGCGGGCCATAGGGAGGAACACTCGTCGATCGCTGCCCTCAGGCGCGGGCTCGGTGGCACCTCCGGTTCATTCGACTCAAGGGACCCGTAGATCTGCTCGACGGTCGGAACATTGTCCGGATCGAGAAGCATCACGTCGAAGCTCACCAGGGCAGTTTGACCAGGCTCACCCACTCCATCAAGCTGGCACGGTCAGCCCTCGACCCCGCCAGCCCAGCGCGGTCAGAGCGCTGACCATGAACGCAACACGCCGCGCAACTCCGCCCATATCGGCGCTGGAGGGGAGCGCGGCCAGAATGCGGACGCCGTTGGGTCTGTATGCGTCGTCTAGTAGATGATCTTTGTGTCTGCCGTGATCGGGGCCGTCAGATGGGTGTACTAGCGAATGTTGATGGCTGCTGGGTGCTCGGTGTGTACCGCTGTGCGCTGCCCCCTCGTGCGCGGACGCGGGTTGGCCCGTCGTGGTGTGCAGCCACCGGGTCGGGCGGCAGCCGACACCGTGGCGGTCTTAGCGTCGGTTGAGAATTTGCTGAAGATCGCTTTGCGTGAGGACGCTGGTGGGTGGCGATTGGCGAGCTGGGCTCTGTTGCGCGGTTTGTGGCGATAGCTGGCTACGGCCAGGCGGGGGGATAGGCACCCAGTATGTGCGTAGCGTGATCGTCCCTGGTGGACGCTGTCGTTGGCAAGATCGCCCCCGCTCTTGTGCCGAGGTCTGTCAGCTGTCTAGCGTGTCGATCACTTTTTGATCATCGGGAGTGTGTGATGCCTGCTGGCCGCCGTGGGGGCACTGCGTTTGACCGTTTCGGCGCGCGGGGGAGGACCCGGGCTGGGGTCTTGGCGGTGGCGCTGCTGGTGGGGTTGTTGCCGGTGGTGCAATTGCGTGGGCCGGCGGTGGCGGCGGCGCCGGCGGTGGAGCCGGGTGATTCCCGTTCGGTGGCGAGTGTTGCGGTGCGGCAGCAGGCGCAGGATCCGGACCCTGATGACGAGGTCACGGTGACGGAGCCGTTGCCGGCAGGACGATTCCCTGTCGGCGGTGAGGCGGTCCTCGACCTTCAGGCGGATGCCGCAGACCGGGAGGCGTTCGGGCTGACGGTCGAACCCGCTGAGGGGGCGCCTGCGGAGGAGGGCGTGGCGGCGCGGGCCCTGACCGGTGGTGAGGTGGGATCGGTGCGGGTGCGGTCGTTCGACCGGTCGGCATCGGTGGCGTTGGGTAACGCGGGCCCGTTGTACTCCCTTGCCCGGGCTGACGGCTCCGCGGCCGCCGGTGCGGTGCAGGTGGTGATCGATTATTCCGATTTCGCGCAGGCGTATGGGGGCTCGTTCGCCGATCGGTTGACGTTGGTGCGGTTGCCGGGGTGCGCGGCGACGTCGCCGGAGGTGCCGGAGTGTTCGGCGGATCCCGTGTGGGTGTCAACAACGAATGACCCGGACGCGAGGACGTTGACGGCGGTGGTGGATGTCAGTGGCGACCCGACCGGTGACGGGCGCCGTACGGGTGTGTTCGAGGGCTTCGCGTCGGAGTCGACGGTCGAGTCGACCGGGGTGTACGCGCTGACGTCGACCGCGTCGGGTGGGTCGACCGGTTCGTACACGGCGACGGATTTGCAGCCGTCGGGGTCGTGGCAGGTGGGGGAGAGCGCGGGGTCGTTCACCTATTCGCATCCGTTGCCGGAGCCGCCGCTGCCGTACGGGCAGGCGTTGGGGCTGCAGTTGTCGTACAGCTCGTCGGCGGTGGATGGGATGACGCATGGGACGAACAACCAGTCCGGCCCGGCCGGTTTGGGTTGGTCGTACTCGCCCGGCTATATCGAGCGGACGTACAAGCCGTGTCGGACGCATCGCACGGAGATGTGTTGGGAGTCCCCGGACGGTGAGGACGGGGAGGCGGCCACCAACGATGTGGCGGCGTCGCATATCACGATCTCGTTGCAGGGGCAGTCGACGCAGATCGTGAAGACGACGGCGGGGGTGTGGAAGCCGGTCGACGATCTCGGGTGGCGGGTGGAGTTCCTCTCCGGTGGGGCCGAGGACGACGGCTATTGGAAGGTGTGGACGCAGGACGGCACGGAGTACCGGTTCGGGTATGTGCGGGACTCGGTGTGGAAGATGTCGTTCCTCGGTGATGAGGCGGGGGAGCCGTGCCACGACGTGTATCCGGCGTCGTGTCGGGATCCGTGGCGGTGGAACCTGGACCGGGTTCGTGACGCTAACGAGAACGAAACGTATCTGCACTGGACGCGGGAGACGAACCACTACAAGCGGGCACTGAGCGGTTCGGTCCTGGAGTACGACCGCGGCGGCTATCTGTCGGAGATCGAGTACGCGAAGAACGTCACCGAAGCCGGGGCGGTTCCGGTCGGCCGGGTGGTCTTCAGTTGGGCGAACCGCTGTGTGGAGCGCACCGCCGAGGACGATCCGTTGAACAACACACCGCCGTCGTGTCCGTCGCTGTCATCCAACCCGACCTCCTACCCGGACGTGCCCGGTGACCTGTCCTGCGGGTCGTCGTCGTGTGGGAACTACACCCAGTCGTTCTTCACCAGCAAGATCCTGGACCGGGTGACGTCGTACCAGTGGAACGCCGGCACCGCGGCGTGGAACAACATCGGCCGGGTGCAGCTGCGCTACAAGGTGTCCAACCCCACCGGTCTGACCGAGCGGGTGTTCGTCCTGGACTACGTGCGGCCGATCGGGCTGATCGGCGCGGACGCGAACAAAATCGACCTGCCGCCGGTGGACTTCGACTACGTCGACGGCGTCCAGCCGAACTTCCGTGACGGTCGGGTCGACTACGACGAGGCCGGTCTGGGTGTGTCGGCGATGCGGATGCCCCGGTTGCTGGTGGTCCGCAACGGCCTCGGTGGCCGCACGGAGGTCACCTACGGCACGCAGAAGCCGTGCCCGCAGGGCGGGTCGAACCAGTCGGGCTACAACACCTGGCACAACGGCAAGGTGGGCAACTGGGACATCAACACCGAGGACTGCTACCCAATCTTCCACTCACCACCGGGCGCCGACCCAGGGTTCGGGATCTTCCACAAGTACCTGGTCAAGAAGGTCGTGGTGAAAGACCAGGTCGGCGGGTCACCGGACCAGGTCACCCAGTACGACTACTCGGTCGGCAACCCGGCCTGGAAAAACCCCAACAACCCGCTCGTCCCCGACGACAACGAATCGTGGAGTATCTTCGCCGGCTACAACCGCGTCCGCGTTGTGCAGGGCTCTGGTACGGATCCGTCGAAGTACACGGTGTCGATGTCGAACTTCTTCCGCGGCATGTACCACGACATCCGTGACCAGGCCAGCGGCGGCGGCATCAAAGAAACCACGGTTACCGACTACGCCGGTGACACCTACGACGATCACTACGCCCGCGCTGGCCGGACCCTGCAAACCCGGCACTACCGGATGACCACCTACAACGCGAATCCGGCCAACGCGGCCTACACCGAGGTCGCCAGCACCCGCTACGACCACGTCATTCAAGGCAGCTTCAACGGCCCCGGCTACGCCAACCCCCGCCAAGTTCGCACCGGCCTGGAGAGCAACCGGGTCAAGCTCGACGACGGCAGCTGGCGGACCAGCGAAGAGAGGACCATCTACGAGTCGACGTACGGGTTGCCGATCCGGTTCCATCAGTACAACGAGGTTGGGGTAGCGGACAACACCTGTACCTCGTACACCTACGCCCAGCGCAACGAACCGAACTCCTTCTACATGATCAGCTTCCCGGAGCGAGTGGAAACCTGGTCCGGCGACACCTGCGGGTCGGGCACGTTGCTGTCGCGCGCGGTCACTTTCTACGACACGTACACCGTCGAAGGCTCCCAGACCCCGTTCGACGGCAACGTCGCCGAGGTCCGCACCTACCACAGCCCGACCGGCTACGTCTCCAGCGGCCGCAGCACCTACGACAACACGGGTCGGATTCACACCTCGACTGACTCCGCTGGCCTGACCACCACGACCAGCTACAGCCCGACAGTGAACTGGCCGGACAACGGGATCACCAGCACCGTCGGCGGCGGTTTCAACCACACCACCACCACACTGATCGACCGGCACACCGGCCAGCCGTCGAAGATCACCGACCCGAACGGCAAGATCACCGACCTTGTCTACGACCCCGTTGGTCGTCTCGCCGAGGTGTACCTCCCTGGACAGGCCAGATCGTCTGGTGTGCCGTCGCTGCGGTTCAGCTACCAGATCACCTCCAGCGGCATCGGCCAACCCACCGCCCCCGCGCGGACCAGGACCGAAACGCTGCAATCCCACAGCGGTAGCCCCGTCTACCTGAACTCGTACCAGTACGTGGATGGTCTCGGCCGGGCCAGGGAAACCCAGCAGCCCGGCCCGAACGGCGGACGGGTCGTCGTCGCCACCACCTACGACGTCCGCGGCAACGTCGCCGCCACTACCGACCCTTTCCACAACAGCTCCGCCGCCGGATCTGGGCTGGTCAATCCCAGCCTGGCCACCGTTCCGGCGACCCATGAGACCAGCTACGACCACCTCAACCGGCCGATTACCCAGATCGACAAGAAGCTCGGCGCCGCGTGGCGGCAGACCGCCACCACCTACTACGGCGACCGCGTCATGGTCGTTCCACCGACCGGGGGCACCAAGACGGTCAACCACCTCGACGTGCGCGGCAACGTGACCCGCCTGGACCAGTACACCTCGGCGACGAACCCGAACACGTACCAGAGCACCACCTACACCTACGACCTCCTCGACCAACTCGAATCCGTCGCTGACCCCGCAGGCAACACCTGGACCCACACCTACGACCTTGCCGGCCGCCCCACCCAGAAGGTCGACCCGGACGCCGGCACCAGCAGCACCCACTACGACACCGCCGGCCGACTCTCCTACACCATCGACGGACGGGGACAGAAGAACTCGGTCCAGTACGACGGCAAGTCCCGGGCGATCGGCCGCTGGGCCGGCGACGTCGGCACTGGCACCCGACTGGTTACCTACGTCTACGACAGCCTCGCCAAGGGACAGCTGACCTCCTCCACCCGCCACGATGTCGGCGGCAACTACACCACCACGGTGACCGGCTACACCGACCGCTACCAGCCCACCGGCACCAGCATCACCATCCCGGCAGCCGAAGGTGCTCTCGCCGGCACCTACACCAGCACCTTCACCTACGACAAGGCCGGACACGTCACCACCAGCGCGCAGCCCGCCATGGGTGGGCTACCTGCCGAAACCCTGACCTTCGGCTACGACAACAACGGCTACCCCACCACCATGACCGGCATCGACGCCTACGTCGCCGCCACCAGCTACTACGCCCACGGCCCCACCCACCAACTCCTCCTCGGCGCCACCGGCAAACGGGTACGACTCACCCAAAGCATCGACCAACAGACCGGCCGCCTCGACGCCACCAGCATCGACCTCGAAAACACCCCCGGCACCTTCACCACCAAGTACGCCACCGGCTACCGCTACGACCCCATCGGCAACGTCACCTCCATCCTCGGCAGCACCAACGGCACCGCCGACCAGATCGAATGCTTCCGCTACGACCCCCTACGCCGACTCACCACCGCCTGGACCGGCAACACCCCGACCACCACGGCCTGCGACCAAACACCGCAACGAGGCGGAAGTATCGACCCCTACTGGCGCTCCTGGGAGTTCGACGCCGTCGGCAACCGCACCAAACAGACCGACCACAACCCCGCCGGCAACACCGTCTGGATCTACACCCACCCCAACCCCGGTGCCAGCCGACCCCACGCCGTCACCAGCATCACCGCCACTGGCCCCCTCGCCGCCACGCCGACCCGGTCGTTCACCTACGACACCGCCGGCAACATCCTCACCCGGCACACCGACAGCGGGGTGGCGCAGCAACTGGCCTGGGACGCCGAAGGACGCCTCGACACCCTCACCGAAGGTGCCGACGAAACCACCTACATCTACGACACCGAAGGCAACCGGCTGATCAGCCGCGCCCCCAACAAGGCCACCCTGTACCTCGGCGCCACCGAACTCACCCTGAACGCCGGCGCCACCCAAACCGATGGCACCCGCTACTACAGCGCCGCCGGCGGCACCATCGCCGTCCGCACCCACACCGGCCTCGTGTGGAGTGCCGGTGACCACCACGGCACCGAACAAGTCCAGGTCAACGCTGACAACCTGACCGCCACGCGCAAGCGCCTTCTGCCCTACGGCGAAGACCGCACCACACCGCCATCCATCTTCCTCGGCACCCGAGGATTCGTCGGCGGCACCCAAGACGACACCGGCCTCACCCACCTCGGCGCCCGCGAATACGACCCCACTACGGCCCGGTTCATCAGCGTCGACCCCATCCAAGACCTCGCCGATCCCCAACAATGGAACGGCTACAGCTACGCCAACAACAACCCCACCAGCTTCAGCGACCCCAGCGGCCTCTACGCCATCGGCGACCACGGCGGAAACCTCCGCGACTACAGTCCGGCACCCGGAAAACACAAGGTTGTCGACCACCGCCAACCTCACGAGAAGAGGGACCCACCGCCCCGAAAAGATCCACCCATTAAGACCGGCGGCGGTGGCGGCAAAGACCCTGAGCGCGCACGCAAAGCCGCTAAGGACGCCTTCCTGGAAACCTACAACGACGACAACCTCGCCTGCCGGGCCCACCGCAGCACCTGCGCCGCCATGCGCGACGCAGTCACGAACGGCTACGACCCTGTCAAAGCCGAGATCCAGGTCCAATGCGGCGACTTCAACTACGCCCGCTTCGCCTGCATGAACAGCCTCGGCTGGGAATGGAACTGCGGCGTCGCTCCTTGCCCAGAATCTTGGATCTACAGCTGGGAACTCGCGCTAGCCGCCACCGACGCCGTAGCGATCATGGCAACCGTCAAAGCCATCCGCGCCCTCTGCAGCTTCAGCCCCGAAACCCGGGTCCTCCTAGCCGATGGCACTACCAAACCCATCAGCCAACTCAAAGTCGGCGATGAAGTCTACGCAACCGACCCAGAAACCGGCCGAAGCGGCAAACGCCGAGTCACCCACGTCTGGGTACACGAAGACGACCTCCATACCCTCACGATCAACGATGCCCCGCTCGACACCACCGAGGACCACCCCTTCTGGAACGAAACAGACCGCGAATGGCAACGCGCCGACGCCCTCCGACGCGGCGACCAACTCGCCAGCACCATCACAGGCCCCGTGCAAGTCACCGGCACAGTAGCTGCGGTGACATGGCGTGCGCTCGCCTACAACCTCACGGTCGACGACCTCCACACGTACTATGTGCTCGCCGGCAACACACCGGTCCTCGTACACAACACGAATGGTTGCTTCGGAAACTCGATTCCAGCGGAGTCCCTCGATGTGATTAAGGGGATTCAAGGGGATGGCGTGCTTGTTCAAAGCGGGGCGATGGGGCCGACTGTCCCGAAGGTGTTCCGTAATGATGGTGGCACTGGTGGGCAGGTTCTCCCACGCACTACGGCTGGCGGAGATGCTATAACTTACCGTGAGTGGGGCACGGTTCCCGGCTCGGGAAACCCTAAGCCTGGCGGCGAACGAATTGTCACTGGATCTGATGGGTCTGTATACTACACTCCGGATCACTACCAAACCTTTATTAGGTACTGATGATGGCCAACTTCGACGACCTGTGGACCACTAGCCAACCCCGGATGCACGTGCTGTCAGATTCGACCGATCTTGATTCTCTGCGCAGGTCAGTGCCTGTGTCTGGCGGGGTCGTGGTAAAGCTTGACGGCGGGCTAATGCGTACTGCTGAAGCGCTTTTCGCCGAGTTTGTTCGGGAGTTTCGCTTCCCCGAATACTTTGGTTGGAACTGGGCAGCATTCGCTGAGTGCATTACAGAATTGTCTGGGTGTCCTGCTCGCGCGTACTTGCTGGTAATCGAACGAGCGGACCTGTTGCTAGTGGACAGCCCGGCTGATCGGGAGATCTTCTTTCGGCTGATCAAGGACGTGTCTTCTGAATGGGCTAATTCGTTTGGGTTGGGTCCAGAGTGGGATGGCGGAGAGGTTCCTTTCAACGTTGCTCTGCTTTGCTCCGATGAAGCGCGAATGCAGCTCGAAGGGGACGCCGGGTGCCGCCGATGAGCAGTAAGGATTCCTTCACGCGAAGTAATTGCGGGACTGCGGAGTGCGCCAAGAGGCGTGGTTGTGCGCCTGAGTTGCTGTCACGGCTGCTGTCAGACGCCGAGCATGATGCAAATGTATCGACTGAATCTGTTTGACCCGACAGTGGGCGGGGGTGGCTCGGTGGCACGGCGCGTAGCGGCGTGGCGTCGATCCCCGAAACCCGTCGCGTGGGTTGACCCGTTGATGGGATCGTCATGGCCTTGATCGCTTCGACTGGGAGGCATCACCTGGCCGCCCTGGTCGTCGCGCGGGCGCGTGCGCGCGGGGCCGTAGGCCTGTAGCGCGTGCGCGCGGCCCGGCCGATAGGCCGGCCCGCCGTGCGCCCACGTTGCTGTCACGACTGCTGTCAAAATCGCCGCCAATCAATGAGCTGTCGGCAGGTGGTTGAGCGAAAGCCCAGCTCCCTGCCAAGATCGACGCCATGGCCTCGCCGCAACCACCGTAACAACGCCACACGTACTATGTACTCGCCGGTGAAACCCCGGTCCTGGTTCACAACACGAATGGACCCGGCGCATGCGATTTGACGCTCGGCGCTGGGCTACATGCACGCGAAGGGGTTGGGCTGGTTGACGGCAACATCAATGCGCCCGGTGTTCGCGGGTATGGTCAACGAATCCGGTAATCTGTATGGGTGTCACACATGCGGCGCGACTACGCCTGGAACACGCAGTGGTAACTGGATCCCGGATCACCAGCCACCGACCACCATGGTGCCGCGTGGCAGCCCTCAAACTGCTTACCCGCATTGTTTGGCCTGTGCGCGATCGCAAGGCGGAACCGTAGCTCAGATTAATCGAGGCAACCTTGCATTCTGACATCGATAACCTGATTGGATGCTTTACGGCGTTCTTCGATCATGGCTTGCTTTTGATTGAGGATGCGGACACATCCGCTGCTCACGACGGATGGGACGCTGCGACCCAACCAGTTCATTTCGACGTGGACTCGCTGTACCTCGCGGTGAGTCCGGCTGTCGATGGCCCCTAGAGGCTGAAACGTGGCAAGGTCTGGCGGAGAAGATCGGACGTATAGGGAGATGGGAATATGAGGACTACTCCCAGGCGTTGGGCGTGTTTCATTAGCCGGTCAGAGTCACTCGCAGATTGTGGTGATGGTCAGGATGGCTGGGAACCGGACGGCCAAACTTGTTGTAGCGGGTGGCCACTCCGCGGTGGCGCTTGAGCCTGTTTATGCCGTTCTCGACGGCTTATCGCATCCGGTAGAGACCTCGGTCGAACTTCCGGGGCGTCCGCCGCGGCTGCCTTTGGCCCTGCGGTGGGTGTCCTGGTCCTTCTTGCTCGGGATGCATACCATGATCGCGCGCTCGCGCAGGTAGGCGCGGTTGCTGCCGCTGGTGTACGCCGTGTCCGCCAGAACCAGGTCGGGGCAGGTGCGAGGCCGGACCACCGCGAGATTGTCCGAGGGGGTGATCGGCGGGTTCGTCGTGTACGCCGCCGGGTGGCTCTTCCTGCAGGTGGCCTTCTGTGTGGGCGCCAGCGCCGTGTTGGTGTTGCGGCTGATCATCGAGTCCACGCTGGTCGTCCAGGTGATCCGGCCTTCCGCATCGCCAGCAGCGTAAACCGGTACAGGCTCCATGGTCGGGCCGACGTCAACTAGGGCCTGTGTCGAAGTCCGGGCCAGGGGGGTCTGTGGATCTAAAGGCTCTGTCTCACATTCGGTGGTGACCGAGGATGGTCGATGTCGTTGAGATCATGTGTGCAAGATCGATGATCTTACGAAGACGGTGTTCTCGGGGCTGCTGCCGCTGGTGATCGACGACGTGACGGACGAGGGCGAACGGATCCTGGTGCGGGCTCGGACTCCCGCAGGGCCGGTGGCCTGTCCGGGCTGCGCGGCCGTGACGGGTCGGGTGCACAGTTATCACGAGCGGACCCTCGCGGACGTGCCGGTCGATGCCCGGCCGGTGGTGGTGCGGGTGCGGGTACGTCGTCTGGTGTGTCCGACCCAGGGCTGTCGTCGAACGTTCCGGGAGCAGCTTCCCGGGGTTCTGCATCGCTACCAGCGCCGCACATCCCGGCTGATCTCCCAGGTCGGTGCGGTGGTGCGTCATCTGGCTGGCCGTGCCGGGGCACGGATGTTGTCGGCGCTGGCGGTGATCGTTTCCCGGCATACCGCCCTTCGGGCCCTGCTGCGCCTGCCGCTGCCGCAGCGCCCGGTGCCCCGCGTGCTCGGGGTGGACGACTTCGCGTTGTGTCGACGCCGACGTTATGCCACCGTCCTGATCGACGCGGTCACCCGTGAGCGCGTCGATGTGCTGCCCGACCGCAAGGCCCACACGTTAGAGACGTGGCTGCGTGAGCATCCCGGTGTCGAGGTGGTGTGCCGGGACTCCTCCGGCGCCTACGCCGAAGCGGTCCGCCGCGCCCTACCCGAGGCGTTGCAGGTCGCCGACCGCTGGCATCTGTGGCACAACCTCGCCGAGGCCGTCCGCAAAGAGGTCACCACCCACAGCATGTGCTGGGCCATCGCCGGCCTGCCGCCGCAGGAGGGTAAGCGGGCGGTGACGACCCGGCAGCGGTGGCAGCAGGTCCACGACCTGCTCGACAAAGGAGTCGGCCTATTGGAATGCGCCCGCCGGCTCCACCTCGGCCTCAACACCGTCAAACGCTACGCCCGCATCAGCCAACCTGAACGCCTGGTCCGCGCACCGCAGTACCGACCCACCCTCGTCGACCCCTACCGCGAGCACCTCCGCCTCCGCCGTCAACAAGATCCCGCCGTCGGCGCCACCCAACTCCTCGCCGAGATCAGGGAACTGGGCTACACCGGCAGCCTCAACCTGCTCTACCGCTACATAACCCAAGGCCGCGTCGAAGCCGACCGCCCAGCCCTGTCGCCCCGACGCCTCACCCGCTACCTCCTAACCGACCCTGAACAGCTCAAAGAACACCAGCGCGCGCTCGTCGACGCCCTCACCGGCACCTGCCCGCAGATGACCGCGCTGACCGGCTTCATCGGCTCGTTCGCCGCGCTCCTCACACCCACAGCCGGCAACGACGACCGTCTCGACTCGTGGATCACCGAGGTCAAGGCCACAGACCTGCCCCACCTGCACACCTTCATCCGCGGCCTCGGCCTGGACCGCGCCGCCGTCAACGCCGCCCTGATCCACCCCTTTCACAACGGCGGCACCGAAGGCGTCAACACCAAAACCAAACTGATCAAGCGACAAATGTACGGACGCGCCGGGTTCGACCTTCTGCGACACCGAATCCTGCTCGGCTAACCGGCACTCACCGTCACCACCGAATGTGAGACAGAGCCCTTAGCGAGACAGGCCCGGCCAGGGCTTGAGCTGGTTTGAGGATCTTCGCGTGTCGGAGATCGAAAGTAGGTGAGGTCTCCGGTAGATGGTTCAGCGACCAAGCAGAACCTGAAACCGGAGACCTCGTGGACACCCTAGCGGTGACGAGGCGGTTCGACCTGAGCGACGTGCAGTGGGCGGTGCTGGAGCCGCTGCTGCCGGCGCCGAAGCGGCCGGGTCGACCGTCGTCATGGACCAGGCGGCAGTTGATCGACGGGATGCGGTGGCGGATCCGGGTAGGCGCTCCGTGGCGGGACGTGCCACCGCAGTACGGGTCCTGGTCGGCGGTGTATGCCCTGTTCCGCAGGTGGCAGCGCGACGGCACCTGGAAGCAGGTGCTCACCGCGTTGCAGGCCCTCGCCGATGCGGACGGCAGGATCACCTGGGACGTGTCGGTGGACTCGACCAGCGCCCGCGCCCACCAGCATGCGGCTGGGGCGAGGAAAAGGGGGATCTGCAGGCCGAGCCACCCGGCGGCGTCAGCGTTGAGCCGACCGATCATGCGCTCGGCCGGTCCCGCGGTGGGTTGACCACGAAGCTGCACCTGGGCTGCGAGCAAGGCCAGAAACCCCTCGCCATCGTGCTGACTGCCGGGCAGCGCGGCGACAGCCCCCAGTTCATCCCGGTTCTGGCCGCGATCCGCGTTCCCCGCCTGGTCACCGGCCGACCGAGAACACGACCAGACCGGGTCCTGGCCGACAAGGCGTACACCTCGAAGGCCAACCGGGCCTACCTGCGCCGGCGGGGCATCGCCGCGACCATCCCAAGCAAGGCCGACCAGGACGCGAACCGGCGGGCCAAGGGATCCAAAGGCGGCCGGCCACCTACCTTCGACCCGCACATCTACCAGCAACGTCACGCCGTGGAGTGCGGCATCAACCGCCTCAAGCGCAACCGAGCCGTGGCCACCCGCTTCGACAAGCTGGCCGTCCGCTACGAGGCCACCATCCACCTCGCCGTCATCAACGAGTGGCTGTGACCGACTTCGACACAGGCCCTAGGGGGTGCCGGCTGCCGCATCATCGAGCCAGCGTGGCGAGCAGGATCAACGCAGCCCGTTCTGCTAGGCTGACGATCATGCTTCTACGCCGTTTTCCGGCGTATGCGCCGCGTGTGGGGGTTCAAGTCCCCCCTCGGACACAGATTTTCCGCATCGGTGCGCATCTTGAGTGCGCATGCGCTGATACTACAGCCTGCAGGCGGAGCGGCAGCGAGGGCGCCCGGCGGGTGTAGGCTTTGCCGCCATTCGGCTGGCCGTCGGTGGGCATAACCTGGACTGCGCTTCGGTCCCAAACGTCGAGGCTCGTATCGATCGGCGATGGACTCGATGTGCAGAAGCGGCGTCAACCAGATCGCTGGGAGTTCCCGCTCCGCGGCGAGCGCAGCAGCGTACGTTCCGGGTGACTTGGCGACGGTGACGGGTCCCGCAGTCCGCGCACCTTGGGTAACCGGTGGATCGTCGCAGCCACGTACGCGCGGACGAAGGGCTCCGGCCCCGATAGCCAACAAGCCGTCCGGGACCTTCACGTCGCTGGCCGGCATCACGCAGGGCGGAACCAGTTCGAGGCCGTCGAAGTTGGCGGCGAAACCGGACCTCAGGTGGGAGCCGGCCAGGCTGGCGCCTACGGCGCCTCGCCGACGATTACGGCGTCACCACGATCTTGCCCGCTGGCGTTCCCTTCGCCAGGTACCGGTGCGCCTCGATGATGTCGTCCAACGCGAACACCCGGTCCACCGCCGGCTGCAGCACGACGGTACGGACACCGGCGGCCAGGAACGCGGCGACGCGCCGGGCGGTCACCGGGTCGACCATGTCCGCGAAACTCATGTAGCGATAGATGGTCAGCGACGGATTCGCCGGGAACGACGCCGGCCGCGGGTCCAGCCAGCCCACCGTGGCCAAGGTGCCGCCGAGCTTCGCGGCCAGCGACAGTTCGGCCAGGCCCGGGCCCATGACGGCGTCCAGGATGATGTCGGCGCCCACCCCACCGGCGTGCCGTTGATGCTCGGTTCCCGGTCGAACACGCCCCGCCACCGCGAGTTCGACCAGATCACCACCGCCCTCGTCGCCGAAGCGGCCGCCGAGGGCGACCTCCGCGCGGACATCGCCCCCGGCGTGACGACCCGGCTGCTATTCGGCATGGTCAACTCGGTGATCGAGTGATACGGGCCGCAGGGCGGTCTCGGCGCGGCGGAGTTCAATCGACATGGCGGTGGCGTTCGACGGTCTGCGCGTGCGCCGGTAGCCGTTCAGTTCGGTGTGAACACGATGCGCTTGCTGCTGTCGACCGGTCTCGACCAGGCGCGTTCGACGTCGCTGAGCGCGATGGGGTCGGGCTCCACGGCGAACGTGCCACGCGCGATCTCCGCGGCCACGGCGGGGATCTCGACCGACATCTCGGCGGCGGTCAGCGATCCCTGACCGCTGCCGACGAGCTGAAGCCGCGACGACCGGAGCACTCCGGCAGGCAGCGTGACCTGCGCGCCGGCCATCTCGCCGAGGTTGACCCACGTCAGCGGCCGGAGGAGGTCGGTGCGTCCGGCGACCAGGGCGGCCATCGCGGTCTCGGCCGGTTCACCCCAGAGGAAGTCGAGCACCACGTCGACCTCGGCACCGAGCCGGCCGATCGTCTCCGGGTCGCCGGTCAGGGCGGTCGCGGTGGCGCGGGGGATCGCGGCGAGGCGCTCGGGGTCGCGTCCGGCGGCGATCACCTGACCGGCGCCGAGCAGCCGGCACACCTGCACCGCCATCCGCCCGGTGCCGCCGGTGGCGCCGAGGACCAGGACGTTCTGCCCGGGCTCGAAGGTGATCCGCCGCGTGAGCGCGAGCCAGGACGCGATCGCGCAGTTCAGCGTCGCGGCCACCGGCACCGGATCCGAGCCCTCGGGCAGGACGAAGGCACGCCGGGTGTCGATCACCGCGCGTTCGGCCAGCGAACCGTGCCGGCCGCCGAGAGACATGAAGTACCAGAGCCTGCCGTCGCTGCCACGCCCCACACCGTCGATGCCCGGCACGACGGGCAGGCTGTCGCGCGAACTGGTGTAGTGCGACCCGACGGCCTGCATGCGAACGCGCGGGTGTAGTCCGGCCGCCAGCACGTCGACCACGATTTCGTGCTCGTTCGCCGGCTGCGCCTCGTCGATCTCCAGGTACCGCGGCGCGGTGCCGAAGGCGGTGACCACAGCTGCTTTCATCGTCATTTCACCTCGTCGAGAAGGGCGGCGAGTTCGGCGACGCCCGCAGTGCGGCCGGGGGCGGTGAACATGCCGTCCGGGTTCAGGTACGCGAGCTGCGCCGGGGTGCCGGGCGCGAAGCGACGGCCTTCGGCGAGCGGGCCCACGTCGTAGGTGTCGTAACCGAGTGAGTCGATCAGGCCGGCGACCACGGTCTTGGCCACGGCGTCGTCACCCGCGATGGGCACCGCGCTGCGGTCGGGCGCTCCGGCCGGGCGGGCGAGTTCGGGCAGGTGCTTGAAGTACACGGTGCTGAACGCCTTGACGACGGACGAGTCCTTCAGGTGCGTCTGAAGCAGCAGGTGGGGCGGAGTGTCACCGTTCTCGATCTCCGGGACGCTGCCCTGGCGGACCGGGTCGTAGTTGAGCGTGTCGATGACGACCTTGCCGCGCAACGGCTCGGCCGGCACCTGGCGGTAGGCCCGCACGGGGATGGTCACCACGACGATGGCACCCGCGGCCGCGGCCTCGGCCGGAGTCGCCGCGCGAGCCCGCGATCCCAGCTGTGCGACGAGGTCCCGCAAGGGCTCCGGCCCGTTGCCGTTGCTCAGGACGACGTCATGTCCGGCGCCGACGGCCAGTCGCGCGAGTGCACTGCCGATCCTTCCACTACCGATGAAGCCGATCGTTGTCATGATCCGAACCTAAACGGATCAGAGCGGACGACCTATGCTTGGAAGAACGAGTCTTGTTCGCGATCGTCCGGAGGCCTGATGGACCCGCTGAGCGAGGTGCTCTCACTGCTGAAGCCGCGCAGCTACCTCACGGCAGGGTTCGACGCCGGTGGCCCCTGGGCGCTCGAGCTCGACGACCTGGCCGGCCGAATCAAGTGCTACGCCGTCGTCCAGGGCTCCTGCTGGCTGACGCTCGAAGGCGGCGAACCGGTGCGGGTCCGGGAGGGTGCGTGCTTCGTGCTGCCCACCGGCAGCACGGCCGTCATCGGCAGCGACCCGGACCTCGAACCGGCGCGAGCGTCGGACGTGCTCGATCCTGACCGCAGCGGCCAAGTCGTCACCTACAACGGCGGCGGGGACGTCTACCTGGTCGGCAGCCGCTTCGAGGTCGCCAGCCCGCACGCCGAGGTGCTCCTGTGCACCCTGCCACCGCTCATGCTGGTCGAAACCCTCGGCGACCGCACCCGGCTGCGCTGGTCCATCGACCTGATGATGGAGGAGTTCCGCGAGGCGCGGCCGGGCTCGGACCTGATGGCCCAGCATCTGGCCCACATGATGCTGGTCCAGGCCCTGCGCCTGTACCTGTCCAGCCGCTCCGGCGACGAGATCGGCTGGTTCGCCGCCCTCGCGGACCCGCAGGTGAGCGCAGCCCTTGCCGCGGTGCACGCCGACCCTGCCCACCCGTGGACCGTGCAGGAGCTTGCCGCGCTCGTCGGCATGTCTCGCACCACCTTCGCCGAGCGCTTCCGTGGCCGCGCTGGCGAGACACCGATCGCCTACCTGACCCGTTGGCGCATGATGCTCGCCGGCGAGAAACTCCGGCACAGCGACGACACCATCGCCCGGATCGCGAGTTCTCTCGGCTACGTGTCCGAGCACGCCTTCAACACCGCCTTCAAGCGCGTCATGGGTATACCGCCCCGGCGTTACGCCCGTTCCACGGCAAGCGGAACCACGGCGAGCACCAGATAGGCCAACGCCAGCACGGCCACCGCCGGTCGACCTGGAGACGGAGAAAGGCACCGCCCGCCCCACTCCCCAAGGGAAAACCCCAGCGATGACACGGCAGTACGAGCACCGGTGACCTGTCCGCGTACCTCGCCCGGAACGCCACGCTGGAACTGCGAGCGCTCGAGCGCGTAGAACGGCCCCGAGAGGAACGAGGCCAGCGCCACAAGACCCGCGGCCGGCACGAGGTCGTCGGTGAGGAGGAACGCGGCCAGCGCCGGTGCACCAGTCGCGATCACGAGTGGCAGCCCGGCGCGCAGCGAAACTCGCAGGAACAGCGGGAGTCCGAGGAGGAGGAGGTCGCGGCTCGATCCAGGTCACCACCGACAACGCCGACATGACCCACATACCGGGCCGCCTCATCTGCAAGCACGTCGTGAATGACCACATCACCGGCCGGCATCGACGGCGGAAGCACCGCTGGACTGCACAGACCCCGCCGGGCGTTCGCCGCCGGCGCTCCACGTGCTGCCGCACTCCAGCGCACACGCACTCGTTGAATAGTGATCACGGTTCACCTTGACGCGCCAAGCCACCGAACCACCAGCCGTTATCCGGATCTGCCACGGATCGGGCGCTACCCAGCGTGACGAAGATCGTGGATGCCCTGCGCCCGATCGTGCCGATGAGCGGACGCGTGATTGGCGCGTTGCCGGTTGTGTCGCCTGCCGTCGAATAGTCGGCTGCGGGCGACGCTGGCACTCCGTTACGCTCCCGCCGGCGCAGTTCTGGGTCTCTCCCGGGAGCCCGTGCACTCCGTGAGGACGGTGGTGATCACGAAAGTGCCGTCCACGCTGTGTCAGGGACGGCTTGTCCTCGGTCGCTCGGCGGTGACGGCACGGGGCGTCGGAGCCGGCTCGGAGTCAGGCAGGCGTGGCTGCCACCAGCAACTCTACCCCGCCTGGGGCGCTCTCCCACACCCTCGCCGGCTCGGTGACGTACGGCAGGGTGGAGCCGGCAGGCGGTACGTACGCGTAACGCGATGCAACCCGTCGGCTGGGGTCGTCAGGTGTGAGGTGTGGCCCGGCGGCGGTCACCGTATCGCCGAACGGAAGCGCCGCACGGGGTAGGTCGCGTGTCGGCGTTCGCAGGTCGTTGAGGATGCGAGCGCGTTGCTCGTCGTATTCGCTGTCGCTGATCAGTCCCTGCTGATGGACGGCGGTGGCTTGGCGGAGCCGGTCGGCGATCGTGTGGGGCGGTGGCGTTGTCGGGTTGGTGTGTGGTTGCGTGCCACGGTTGTCGGGATCCGACCCGACAAGGTTGGTGGGGGAGGGCGTCGCGTCCGGCGATGGTGTGGTCGTGACGGTGTTGGCGATGGTCCAGAAGTCCTCATCGATGAACCGCCCCGGGTTCTGTGGAGATGATGATGTTCCCCGGGTTCGGTGGAGTCGGGTTGGTTGACTCGTCAGGCTCGTCGCTCGTTGAGGAGAGACGTGCCGAGGAGATATCCACCCGAGTTTCGTCGCAAGGTCCTCGATCTGCTCAAGGCCGGCCGGTCTGTCGCGGAGTTGGTCCGCGACTTGGAGATCAGCGATCAGACGATCTACAACTGGCGCCGCCAGGAGCTGATCGACACCGGCCAGATGCCGGGTGTCACCTCTGCCGACCAGGTTGAGCTGGTCGCGGCTCGACGGCGTATCGCCGAGTTGGAGACTGAGTTGGCGGTGCATCGCCACGCGGCTGAACTGCTCAAGGAGGTGGTGCCCCCAAAAGACCGGTACGCGGTCATCCACCGGATGGCCGCTGAGGGACTCCCCGTTGAGATCTGCTGCCGCGGGCTCGTGGTCTCGGCGTCGGGGTACTACGCCTGGCGCAACCGAGCACCATCGCAGCGGGCGCTGCGTCACGCGTGGTTGACCGAACAGATCCGCGCGGTGCATGCGGCATCCCGCGGCACGTACGGTTCCCGCCGGGTGCACGCCGAACTGCGGATAGGCCGCGGACTCGTCGTGGGCTATCACGCGGTGGAGATGCTGATGCGCCGTGCCGGCATCCACGGCCTGCCCGGCAGTCGCCGTCCCCGGCCGAGGCACCAGACGCCGACTGCCAGTGATCTGGTCAACCGCGACTTCGCCAGATCGTCGCCGAACCAGTTGTGGGTCACCGACATCACCGAGCACCCGACCCGCGAGGGCAAGGTGTACTGCGCGGTCGTGCTGGACACCTTCTCCCGCAAAGTCGTCGGCTGGTCCATCGATGCCACGCAGACAGCCACGCTGGTGACCAACGCCCTGAGCATGGCCATCAGCAACCGCCAACCGTCCGGCACCGTGATCCACTCCGACCACGGAGTGCAGTTCACCTCATGGGCCTTCACCCGCCGAGTCCAGGAATCTGGCCTGGCACCCTCAATGGGATCCATCGGCGACTGCTACGACAACGGCATGATCGAGTCGTTCTGGGGCCGCATGCAGACCGAACTACTCAACCGCCGGAAGTGGCGCAGCGGAAACTTCTTCCTCAACTACTATTCCGGACGCTACAACGGCGTCATCGTTCTGCGGCCGGCCGCCGCCGGCTTCGACGACCTCGGGACGCTTCCGAAGCCCGGTGACTACAGCGGACGGTTTTACAACGCGGATCTCGTCGACACCGACGAGGACGGCACCTACGAGATCGAGCACACGGTGAACAACTGCGAGCCCTCCTGCGCCCAGGGCGCGGTGACCCGTACCGTCTACCGCTGGAACGGCCGCTCCTACAGATCGTGAATGGCCAGGTCTTGTCCCCCACCAGCAGCGATGTCACGGTGTGGCACCGCAGCTGATTGAGTAGGGTGCGGCGATGGCGATGAGGGCGTATCGCGAGCTGACCGGTGACGAAAGGCGGTCTGGGACCGCGTCGACGCGGTGTTCGACTTTCGCCCCAGCATGCACCGTTACCCAGACGAGCTGATCTCACCGCGGGCAATGGGAGTCATCCGCGCGACCTCTTCGAATGATCCGCTGGCACCAGCATTGCGGGACGCGGTCATCTGCCCGTGAGCAACAATTCAGCTCGATTCGTAATCATGAACTCGTGGCCGCGGTCGCCCTGGAGTCGCACTCGATGTACATGATCGAGCGCAGTGGAGATATACCCACTGCGCGGGTGTGCCTTGCCAGTTTCGTGGCGGAGAGTGGCTATGGCCGGCGAGGGGTCGACCGGCACCTACCTAGCCGCAGCGTCTGGATGCTGCTCCGGGCGAAGACCTTGCCGCTGTCTCCCAGCAGCAGAGCATCAAGGCATGGAGGGTTTGACGTGCGGTCCGCAGGGGAGCCGACCCTCAACCTAGGTTTGGTCAATCTGACAGGCCGGCGGCTCGCCGTGCCGCTGCGATGATCCGGGACAACCAGGTCTGAGGGGCCAGTGTTTCCTTGACGCTGAGCAGGTAGGCCGCTGGCGCGGTGGATCGAGCTGCTTCGGCCTTGACTCGATTGGCTCGGCGAAGGCTTAGGGCACCGAGTGCAACGCCGCCTGCGACCGCCAATTGCGGCTGGGCAAGCATGCCGGCGGCAGCCAAACCGGCGGGAAGCTCGAACTTACTGTTCAGCGCCACAGCAGCAGCGTCGATCCCGACGTCTGTCAGACCACGACGTAGCTCTTCGACGGGTGCCTTAGCGTAGCGGGACACCGCCTCGGACAGGTACGCATCGAGAATGATTGGTGACTCCACATCCCTCAACTGGTCGGCTAGGTCCGCGCCTATCATGTCGACGTACTCGCGCCACCGGTCGAACTGTCCGCCGAAGCGACGCCGTACTTCAACGATCTTCTCCACCGGCACATGGCCGATGTCGCGCGGCGCGAACGCATTGATAGATAGCATGCCAAACGTCGTGGAGACGTCCGGCCGGCCGCTCGACTCTGAGGCCGGACCATCGGCTGGCTCGTACGCGAGCGGGCCGGACATGACCGCATGGGCGGTCAGTTGATCGGTGGTGGTGGCGAGGTTGTTGCGCCGGGCCAGTTCCTCGGTCAGCCGACACTTGTAGATCCAGGCCAGCTCTGGATGCATGGCGAACCACTCACCCCGAGCCGGTACCGCCAACCCGGCATCGATCAAATCCTCCGCTAGGCCGACTGCCACTTCGCTGGAATGCACGCCAGCCAGCGCTCCGGCCCGAATCCGTTCGGCCAGGCGCTGCGGATCTGCCCACTGCGTCGGACCGTAGTGCTCGAGATCGGGAACGCAGTCGGAGTCAGGGACGGACATCGCAGGCGGTCTCGGCGGAGAAAACTCCTCCGGATCCCGGTAGGCAAGCTCCGGCGGGAGACGCCACGCCTCACGACGCTCGGAGGGAAGAGTGTTGAGAAAGTCGGCGATCGGCCCAACCACCGACTGCGCTGCCGAGGTCGGCGAGTGATCCACCACGAACCCAAGTTGGTCCTGAAGTACTCGGACCACCCGCGAGTTGCGGGTCGGGTAGTCCGGGTGCACGATCCGCACCATGCGTGGCCAGTACAGCGCCGCCAGTTTTAACCACCGCGGATCGCGGAAGTGGATGTACGGGTAGTAGACAGCCAGCTGAGGCAGACGCATTCCGGATGCCGCCACGATACCTCCACGAAGACCCCACCCGAACAACTTCCTGCCACGATGCTCGCAAGTGTCTTCAAAGGATGCACCCTGACTCTATCGGGCGCGGGCCGGGCTGGCGTTGTTGCTCGCCGACGATCCGGGCGGCTACCTGCCGGTGGTGCTACCGATGTCGTTGCGCCTTGACGCGCGGCGGCGTGGTGGCTTCGCTGTCGCCCTGATACGGGCGGCGTTGCTCGGGCCCGGCGGAGGTGGGGCGCGGGTTGCTGGGGTCGGGTGGCAGCCGGCAGCGGCGGTTCGTCCGCGCCAGCGAGGCTCGGCTACCGTCCGCGACGAGGCACACCGGCTGCCCACGCGCTCGGTGCGGCAAGAGAGTGCACGGGATCAGAGTGAGTCCAAGGACTATTCTCGAATTCCCCGTTCCGAGCCGCTGCGCACGCACACGTCACCCGCCAAGATCAAGCGGAAGACCAGGGTGCCTGAATCGAGGTAGGCTAAGTGGCGAGCAGGTGCCGCGTGGTATCGGAAGCTCTAACGGGCTACCTGTTCGAGGTAGCGCTGCCGGATCGTGTCTAGCCGCTCCTTGGTCCGTTCGACCTCCCAAAAGGCCCAGCCGTTGCTGGCTACGCCGACCGCGTCTTCCATCGCTTTGGTAGGCGCGCTTGCGACTCCGGAAGCGGTCTCGATGCTTCCTTCTGGGCGGACTCGGGCATAGTACAGTTCGCCACGTCTGCGGCCGACGAGCCGGTCTCCCACACTTACCAAGCCTGCCTCAACCAAGTCCTGGAACCGGACTCCGTAGCGAGTGCGCTTCCCGGTCGCGAGGGGGCCGGGCGCTGGCGGCGGGGCCAGTCCGAGCGCGTCCAGGCTCCATATCTTCTTGGCGATCTCGCAGTAGAAGCGACCGCGCGCCTCGATAAACGGCTCCAGCGCGGTGCTTGCGTCATAGGTAGCGATCATGCCGTACAGGCCTTCGCCGGTGAGGAACTTCCGGAGCCGGATGTTGCCTCGTTGGAAGAAGTCCGGGTTGAGCATCCCGGCCAGCAGCGTGTCCCTCCGGTACGACGCGAGTTTCTTCTCCAAGAGCGTCCCGCCGTAGCTACCGTTGTCCAGGCCGTCCAAAAGCAGGAGCGCCCCAATCCGATTCCGCAGGAAGCCGTAGTAGCGGGCGTCGGGCACCTTGTGCGCGTACTTCGACGCCGTGCTGGTGAAGAGGTGTTCGATCTCGAAGTCGCGGTCACGGTCTCGGCGCAGGAGGAAGCGGTCGGTTGGATCTGCCTCGCCATTGGTCGCGCCCATTTCGACCCATGCGGTCAGGCGAGTCAACACGTAGTGCACGAATCTGCGTTTGGTGTCGTAGCGGAGGTCCGGGATGAGCTGCAGCCGGACTGGCCAGTCTGCGGCGTGCTCCCCGAGGGCGCGGCTGAGCTCCTGAACCGACTCGGACAGTCGTACGGCAGGCATGACCGCGGAGACGAGCCCATCGATGTGTCGCTGCTCGACCGGTTCGTCGCCAAGCTTCTGCGTCACGTAGAAGAGATCGAGAAAATTGGCCACCAAGCCGGCCTTCTGCACCCGCTCCATCTCCGAGTCACCGGACCGCAGGGCAGCGAGGGTGAGGTCGAACTGCTCGGCTATGCCGTTGAATGTGTTGTACCGCACGGCCCGTAGATGCGGGTTGATCTGGGACCGTGCTTGCAGCAGCGTGGCGTATGTGGTGTGGAAGGGGTACAGCACCTCGGTGATAAGGCGGATCCGGTCGCCGTTCTTGCGGTTGGGCCAGATCTCTGCCTCGTGCGCCCGCACCCACTCGTGTGTTGCGTCGTTCAGGCTCGGCCCCGGTTTGTGCGCGGCCTCAGGAAACCTCGCCCGGAAGACTGTCCGAAGGTAGGCGAACGCGGCGCCCTTCTCTACGTCTTCCAGAGCCGACACCATCGTGGTCCATGCGCCTTCTAGCTCACGTGGATCCGCTTCGGCGTCACTGAGCAGTAAACGCTTGAGGTGGTCCATCGGCGAGAGCCGGACGCCGCAGTCGTTGATTGACTGGAACATCTCCTCTGCCCGGTCGCGGTCGCCTGCGTCCATCACGACCAGGGAGACCCGGTAGAGCAGCCAGTCGATGAACATGACCAGGACATCGCCGCGCAACTGTGCAGGGTAGTGGATGTCGATGTACTGGTACGCCTGCCAGATGCGCCGGATAGGAGGCCGCGCGATGGCGACGTCGAATCCACGGTCGTTCAGCAGAGCGTTGAAGCAGGCGCCGTACTCGTCGACGTCCACACGGAACGTTCGCCTGCCGAACCGTTCGGACATGATCAACGTCAAAAGTTTGCCGGCCCTGCTGCTTGCCTTCGGAGTCGCCGCTGCCTGCCGATGCAGATAGATCAACAGTAGTAGAAGCGTGATGATGCGCTGCTGGCCGTCGACCAGCGAGGTCCGCCCGTCTGCGGTGCAGATGATGTACGGGCCGAGGAAGTACGGATCGTACGATTTCACATCGGCCAGTGAGTGCTCGTCGCTCCACTGATCGAGAAACTTTCGGGAGAGGTCGTTCATCAGCCGCGCGACCTGCGGTTCGTCCCAGACGTATTCGCGCTGGTAGTAGTCGAGAGCGAACGACTCTGTGTTGAACAACGTGTCGATGGATTGCTCGCGGGCACTGACCAGCTTTTTGGTGCTGCGCTTCCTGGCCATGACGGCCCGGCCTAAAGGGCCACGGTCGCTTTGGCGGCCACGATAGACTCACCCCTTCCGCGCCAAATATAGCCGGAGCGCACGACCCGAACGACGGCTCCGGTGTCGGGCGCACCCGACTCGGCCTCGTGGGAGTCCGGGTCAAATGGGAGACTCTCGCCGGGCCGGCCGAGCGGCCACAGCCGCTTGCGCCGCGTCTCATCCGTGAGGAGCTTCACGACTTCTGTGATCGTGTCACCGCGAGACTGCAGGACCTCGACTGCCACGGCAAGATCGGCAACCAGCCTGGCCTCCTCGAACTCGTGGTCCCACCCAGAGGCGGTCGTCCCGCTGGCGTCGAGCGCAGAAGCCACGTTCTGCACGAGATGTTGGGCGACCCAAGGCGGCAACTTCTTGAGCAGATAACCGGCCAGCACGTCGAGTGAACTCCGAGCAGACAGCCGTTCGGCCGACCATCGGTATTTCTTGTTCACGGCAGTAATCTGTGGATGCCACTTGACCCCGCGTTGGAAAAGCCTCCAGCGGTGATCGGCGTCTGCCTTCTTGACACCTGCCTCAATCACCTGGGCCTTGATCGCTTGCGCGTTGATCGGCTCGGACGCGGTCCGGATCACGTCGAGAAAGACTGATCCTGGGTCTTCCGCAAACTGCTTAGCGAGGGTTCCTGCGCCCAACACGTACCGCCCCCCGGGCCCGAGCTGTATGTAGCCTCATGCTATGTGCATAGGTCGTCATGCATCTCTGTCTGATGCGCGACAGTCGCTCTATGTTCCGTAGATCCCGCTTTCTTGCTATGGACCTGGACAGTTGTCGTCCGCTCTGGTCGAACCACGGCGCCCACTGCAGTACGACTGTTCTTCACCTGGCACCTGCGGCGAAGCTCGTGAAACCCGGTCCGCCTTCCCGTTCGCTTGACAGACCCCTCTCGGCATGATGGAATGATCGCCCATGAGTTCTTGTAGTCGCAGGGTTGCCACCCTGCGGAAGGCATCCCAACGGACACTTGGCAGGTAGACGAGGCGCAGGTCACTGAGGAAGTCTGCCCGCGATAGGAGCACCCGAAGGCTGCTGTGCGCATCCCGCAGCTGCTTGGCCAAGTCGCCGCGGCGCAAGTGCGCGCGATCGTTGCGATATCCGGCCAGCCGGCCAACCCGTACCGGACAGATCGGTAGCCTGCGCGAGGAGCCGCTCCAGCAATGCCCATCCGTCGGTCCATGCGGATTGACCCGCCATGATCAATTGATCTCCGATCTCGCGCGCCGCAACAAGTCGTCGACCGAGAACGATAGACAAGGGTTGGCGAGACGTCCTCGGCATGCCCTGTGCGATCAGGCGCCGCAGTGGATCTCATCGCCAGCATCATCAAGGTGACCCGTCTCGGGGTAGGCTGGCCCCGCACCTGCCCCGACCTGGTCCTCGCGGTCAAGGCGCACACCAGCCGCCGCAACCGCGCCTACCTGCGCAAGCGTGCTGGCTGTGCTCGGCGAGCATTTGGCGCACTGCAACGAGCACCGGCCGCATCAGGGCCGCGGGCAACGCCCACCCGATCGAGACACGCTTCCACCGCCGGTGGTGGACCTAGACGCCCGACGGATACGCCGCCGCAAAAATCCTCGGCGGTCTGGTGACTGAGTACTCCCAGGCCGCGTAAACGAACCGGAGTTCCGAACGGCACAGGCACAACCGGACCTGACTGACGACGTAAGGGACGGGCTCCCGGCGACTCAAGGCAGCGTGACGGGCAACGACGGCAACAACGAGACCTTTGCCCGCTTCACTGCGTAACCTTCGGCTGCAGTGTCCGAAACGGTGAACGCGTCCACGGGCGCGCTGTGGTCCATGATTGCCATTGCGGCCTCAGCCGGGAAGGTACCTCACAACTTCGTACGGTGTCATGCTCAGGTTTCTCCCTATCGGTGCTCGCGACCATGCAGACATTAGCCCGCCCTCGGCCTCGCAGGCTCTGCCCAAGAGGTGAACGAGCTCGCTGTCGTCGATAGGGTCAGGCAAATCGCAGACGACTGCCAGACGGTCCGGTGAGCAGACCTTCAACTCCCACGGGTCTCCGGCTCTGGCGGGCGCTTTCACCCGGGCCGAGTGGAAGTGGTAGTCAGGGCCACCACCGACCTCGAAGGTGCGCCCTACGGGGATCGAGGCTGGCACCGAGGAAGGCGGCCATGCGGGCCAGCAGCCACAAGTGCCGGGACACCTCGGTGGCCCTCTTCGGGCCAAGTTTGGATTGCTGTGCGTCGAGGGCGCGTACGGTTTCGCTGTCCACGGCCAGTCCAGTGCCGATCAGGCCGAGCGGACGTACTTCGGTTCCGGTGTCGTAGAAGACCCGGCCGGCGGGACGTCCTGCATGCACGTCGAGCAAGGTGCGGGCTTCCTCGGCAAGCTCGGCTTCGATGCCATTGGCCGCCGGGGCTGGAAGGGCCTCGATTATCTGTATGAGGATGCTGATGTCGGCTTGCAGCACCGCAGTGATGTAGCTGTACCAGAGGCTGTGGAAAAAGTCGCGGGTCAGGTGCTGGAGCGCGGCAGCGTCGGTGAGCGCCCGCAGGTGTAGGTCCGGGTACGAGTCGTTGGCGCGGCGCGTGCTGCCGGTGCTCGGAGACATTGTTCGGACCACAGGCTCGGATGCGCAGGCGGAGATGCGGTTGAGCAGCCCAGCGATCTGATCGGCCAACTCGACGCTGCTGACGGTGGCGATCGCTGCGGTCTCCGGGTACGGCCCTGATAGGTACGTAGCCATGATTGAGCGTTTTCCAACTGGGTTTGCGTTGGTAGAGGGTGGGTTCGGGTGCCCCGCTGGTGGGTCGGGTTGAGGCTCCCGATAGGACAGCGATCGACCAAG
>NZ_JAXCFK010000023.1:0-51341 GCF_056150025.1 Micromonospora aridisoli
CTTGGTCGATCGCTGTCCTATCGGGAGCCTCAACCCGACCCACCAGCGGGGCACCCGAACCCACCCTCTACCAACGCAAACCCAGTTGGAAAACGCTCATTGTCAAGGGTCTCGCTCCACTGCAGGAACCAAAAGTGCTCCCGAAGGTCGGTCTCGTTCCCGTGTAAAAGATGAAAGATCTCTTCCGGCGCTCGGTCATGGAACGGGCAGGGACTGACGTCGCGCCGACGAACCCGGTCCGCGTCCGACCGCATGTACGCCGAGAAGGACGGAACGTAAGCCATGTTGTCGGCAGTGGTCAGCCGTCTGTCAGCCGCCCAAACGTCAACGACGCGGAGAGCGCTCGGGCTCATCGCGCCAATCTCCACAGCGAACGTCGCTCGGTCACCGAATCGTCGGGTCATAGGCCAGGGAGGTTAGCAGCCACGCGGGGCCAAATACCGGCGGTGAGCGCCAGACCAGGCGGCGCACGAAATTCGGTATAGCACGACGTCCGCGCCAGCCAGACTCAGCTACCGACGGCGACGGGTGAACCGACCGCACCTGTGCTCAAGGCGGCAGTTGAGGATGTTCGGGCAGCGATATGCGCCAGTCGATTGGAACAGTTGGCGAACCGGTCGATAGGGTCCATCGGGTGCGGCTGAGGGTTCTCGGCGGGTGCGGTGCATGGCCAGAGGCGGGTCAGGCATGCAGCGGCTACCTCGTGGAGCACGACGGGTTCCGGCTGCTCGTCGATCTCGGCTATGCGACCGTGCCGCGGCTGCTGGAACACATCACCGCGGACCAGGTCGACGCGGTGTTCATCAGCCACGGACATCCGGATCATTGCGCCGACCTGAATCCGCTGCTTCGGGCGCGAGCGTTGCGTGATGATCCGCCAGCGCCGCTACCGGTGTACGCGCTGCCTGGCGCGCTGGACGCGGTGTTAGCGCTGGACCGCCCCGGGATGCTGGATGCCGCCACGTTCTGCATGAGATCACCGTCGGCAGCTGCCTCGACATCGGCCCGTTCCGGGCCCAGACCCGATTGCTGCCGCACTGGGTGCCAAATGCCGGCGTACGGCTGACGGCGGGCGACCGGGTTCTCGCGTACACCGGTGACACCGGCCCGAGCCCCGACGTGGTGGAACTGGCGCGCGACGCCGACCTGCTGCTGGCCGAGGCCACCTACGTCGATGAAGTGCCGGAGGACTCCCGGTGCTACCTGTCGAGTGCACGCCAGGTAGGGCGGCAGGCCGCCGAGGCCGGCGTTAGACACCTACTCTTGACCCACCTGTGGCCAGGCACGGATCCGGCGGCTGCGCGATCCGCAGCCGGTGACAGGTACGACGGTGAGATCGGCGTCGTCACTGCTGACCTAGTCCGGGACCTGCCCTAGACCTCGGTGTTCTCTCAGCTTCAGAAACGTCCACACCGGATAGACCTCCGCGCCGGCATAGTTCGCAAGCGCACTCTCGCCGGCACGATCGAGTGCACTGCGCCGGGCAGTGGCCAACGCGCGGATGGCGGCATGAGCGGACCTCCAGGGGCGATGAAGGACTCGTCCTGCCCGTTCACCGATCATGAACCTCATGGAGGACCAGCAGGCCGCCGCAGTCGGCCGAGGGTGAGGCGAGGATCGTCACGCTCTGCGGCTCGGCCAAGTTCGAGTCCGAGTTCGCGCAGGTTAACCAGCGGCTCACGCTGGAAGGTTGCGTCGTGATCAGCCTCGGCATGTTCAGCCTCCCCGAGCTGCCGGACTACGACTGGACAGTCGACAGCTCGGACCTGAAGGGGCGGCTCGGGCGCGTGCACTTCCAGAAGATTCGCATGGCCGATGAGGTGTACGTCGTGGATCCCGGCGGCTACTTGGGTGAGTCAACTCGACGGGAGATTGCCTACGCGGAGTCGCTCGGCAAGCCGGTTCGGTATCTGAGTCGCGAGCGTTCGACGCCAACGGGAGACCGCCCCCGTGAGTAAAGTTCGACGGGCGGTCCGCTCATCGGTTACGACAGGAGGTGGGTACGCCGCCGCCGACACCGGCGTGACGGCGGTGTCGGCCTGAGCGGACAGCGGCAGATCCGGCTAGCTGCGGACGCTGCGTCGTCGTAGTCACTATCCGCGCGGAATAGACGGATGCAGGGCGTGACTGATGGAGCCATCATCGGGCTGCAGCCCGGGTAGCTTCTCACTGGCGATACCAGTCGCCAGTGATCGCTGCGCACGATCTGTAAGACCGGAGAGCCATCGTGGCTGCAGGAGAAGAAGCCGCGGCTGTCGTACCATCCGGCCGCACTCAAGGCCTGGCGCGTTTGCCGCCGAAAGCTGGTCGGGAGGCCCATGGCAGCGACTGTAAGCTACCGGCCCACGGGACCGAACCGATCTACCACCCGCCAGCCCTGCATGATTCAGTGCACTCGACGCGCATGATTCAGTGCACTCGACGCGCATGATTCAGTGCGCTCGACGTGGCAGAGCCGTGAGCGGTGGTAGTGGGGCGAGGACGACCTTGCCGCCTTTGCCGCGTACGCGTAGGACCCGGTGGCCGTGTTCCTCGCCGAGGTCGGCGATGGTCGACCCGCAGGCTTCGAAGATCCGCAGCCCGAGTAGGCCCAGGAGGGCGACCAGGGCGAAGTCGGCGGCGCCCTTGTGTTTGTCCCGGGCCCGCAGGTCATGCCCGCTGCGGCCATGATCAGGCCGCGCGGTCGAGTGCCTGCCGTCCGCCAACGCGCACTACGTGTGGTCCCACTGTGGTCCCCCACGGATCTCGCCCAGCAAGGGATCCCGTCAACAACTTGGCTGGGTGCGCAAGCGTCCAGCCCGGACACGATGGCGCGGATAACGTTCAGGCATCGGCCAGATGTCGAGGGTTAGCACCACGATGGACGGTGATATCTTGAAGATGTGATCACTGATCTTGCCGCCTCCTCCCCACCGCAGGAAGACGGCTACGCGCACGAGTGCCACATCCGCGACCTGTACGCCAGGAGGCTCACCGAGTTCCGGCCGGAGGAGATGTTGCTCAAGACCGAGCACTCCTATGCCGGATCGCGCGTCCGCGCCGACATGCGCACGCTCAGCAGCGACGGAGTGATCCGCGTATGGGAGTTCAAAATCCTCGCAGGCTACGAGGGGCTCGGCCAGGTTCTCACGTACCTGGCGTTGGCCAGGAAGGAGCAAGAGTTCGGTCGCCCGATCCGGGCCGTGCTCGCCGCGTTTGCGTTCCAGGCCGAAATTCGCACCACCATCGAGGTGCTGAATCTGGGCATCGAACTCGTCGAACTACCCGCCAAGCTCCGCCTAGCGGGCGGCGTCCCAGACGTCGAAACAGCCATGTCAGTTCCCACAATCCCCCACCTGACCGACCTGCTGCCGCCGACGTTCAAGGAGTCCTGATGGCTACCCTGCCCACATTCCCACAAACCAAGCTGGTTGCCGATGACGCCATACCCGAGGACAAGGAGTTCGGCGGGCTAAGGATCGTCCGGTACCAGAGCGACCCGAAGGCGCAGGCCACGGTCGCCCAGAACCAGTACGAGTTTCAGCACGAACTGGGAAAGCGTCATATGATCCATGGCGTGGTTCTGGCGCTCAAAGGAGCGAAGCCGAACTACCGAATCACAGCGACGATGCACCCAACGCTGAGGCAGTTTACTGAGATTGTTAAGTACGACCCTTCGGCTCCGCCGATCGAGGACTGGGAGGCTCAGGGCATGCTGAAGGCCCACGAGCAGACCCAGCAAGACTTTAAGGGCGCCAAGAAGGAGAACCTGGCCAACTTCAAGCAGTACAATGTCGAAGCTATCCGGGAAGAACGCGTCGCCTATCTTCCAACCATCAGTGGATGGCAGTCGGCCGCTGTGTTTCCCGAGACAATCTTCGTGGCTCTAGACGAGAGCAACCCGATGGCCCTGTACGGGATTTTGTACCTGCCCAAGAAGCCTGTGATGCAGTCTGACGGCCAGACCCAAACCGCCGCGCTGTTCCAGGCAGCTCAGACCGGCCTCGCGATCAAGGCCGGCGCTTTGGACACCTTCGGTACTACATTGGAAATCGAACTCAACGTCACGCCCGAACGCGCCGCGCAGAGCTTTGCTGACCGTAACGGCCGCGGATCAAAGAAGAATAAAAACCTCGTCGCAACCCTCGACAGTTCCTCAGCAATGGCCCGCCTACGCAACCAGGCCGTCGCCGGGACCGTCTTCGAGGATCGTCTTGCCGATGGGCGAACGGGTGGAGCAAGCGAGACCGCGACGAGGAACATCGCCGACCTCTCGACCATGGACCAGATCCTCCTGAACGTGATCTCCCGCGGTGCAAGAAAAGAAGAGCAGATCAAGCTCTACCACATCAAGCACTTCCTTCCCTTCTGCCGGGAATTCCTTGAACTGCTCGACAGCGAATTCGGCAACAAATGGGTCGATCCCACGCCCAAGGGTAGCGAACCGTACCGACTCATCTACATCCACGGCTGGGCATTCGCCCTCAAGGCTTTGGCTATCGCCTACCATGACTGCCGCAGAGACCTCATCGCCCCCCTCGCTGCTGCCATCGGGACCGGCTCTGGGGATGAGCATCGCACGGCAGAGGAAGCTGAAGAACTCTTCCTGGCGAAGGCGTCCGGCAATGACGCACCCGAGCCGGTCATCAGCTTCGAGGAGTTCGCGCACCGGATTCACGCAATCGACTGGCTCCGCTACCGCAAGCACTGGATCAGCCTGACCGGGTACAAACTTGACCGGCACGGCAAGAAGAAGACGCGGGAAATCAAGGACGGCGCCGGCGGCAAGACACTCATCGTCGACGGCAGGGCCCAGAACACGGCCGCCCACATCGGCACCGTCGTTAACAAAATCCTCTCCAATAAGTGGACCGACCTCACCGCCACCGTCGACGAACCCACCAAATGAGCCATCGGCTCGGTTTGCGAACTTGATGGTGCGGTTGAAACCCATGTCAGACCCGGCGACCAGGCACATGCGTTAGCTCCCGCACGACTTAGTCCCTTCAGGAGGATGACCGCGCATGCGGGTTAGTAGGCGGAGTAGGCAAGCCATGTAGATCCCCTGCATGTCCCAAAGGGTTAGGGCTTGGGCAGCAGCACGAACTTGCGCCCATGAGGCCCCCTGCCGCTCCGGCAGCCCGCTCACAAGTGCGCGGCCGATGTTCGACACGAGGGATTGAACTGTAGGTATGGGCAAACCGGGAGGTCAACCCGCTCGGAGGATCATGTACAGCCGGGCGGGCGGAGAGCTTGTGGCAGCCTGTGATCCAATGGGGTTATGGAGGATCAAACGCGCGTTGTCGATGTCAACCAGCCCGTCACAGGCCCTCAGTTGCTCCGGTTAGTGGCAAACGAACTCGCCAATTACATCGAGGAGTCCGAACACGCTGGCGAGCCTATGAGCCTCGCTGACTTCGGCATATGGCTCTCAGCCGACGCGTAGCAGCGGACCACTTCCGTTGCAACTTCGGCTTGATTGATGAACAGGGGCCGCTGACAGGGGGCAAACGCCCTCGTTGGGGGCCCCTCCCGCAGATCTAGATAGGCGCGCACAAGGCGAGTCTCATCAGTTCGGCAATCAACCGCACTGGCCGCTGAAGCTTGACCAGCGGTCAAGCAGCGCTAGGCACGCTTCAACTTGGCTGATCTTGGTCCTCAGAACGGCGAAAGAGCCGATCCGATTTCCGGATCAGCCCTCTGACGTGCGTCGGGACGGTCGGATTCGAGGGCCATGCATCAACCCGGAATGGAGCGGTGATGGCGGGCTATAACCTCAGAGTTAGGTTTGAGAATCATGGCAGAGGTTAGGGGAATCCCCTTCGAGGCAACCACAGAAGCACCAGTCTTCTTGAATCCATCGACTCCGCTTATCAGACAATTCGTTGAAGAATGGAGCCCACGACTGCGGGATCAGTGACTTGCCGACAAGCTTATCGAACGATGCTCTATCGAACAGTTCAATAGTGTCATTCACCGTCTTCGCGCGCCCAGCTAAGTTACGCGCTCCTCGGGTGAAATGGTCGGCGGTGGATACAACGGCTCCGTAGCGAGCGTTTTCCACCTTCATCACGCCCATTAGGCTGCGTATCGTTTCGACGGGCTCCGCAGCCTTAGGACTCTCTCGACGCTTTACCTGCACCAGCCAAGACTCACCCTCGGCATCAACCAATACGACGTCAATTCCCCCATCGCCGGGGCGACCCACGTGCGTTGCCTCAACGTATGTTCCGACTTCCCCAAAGACGCGAGCCACAAGCAACTCAAGGTATCGCGGGGACATGGTGTGGTACTTTTCAGGATGCCGTCTCAGCCATTGCGAAATTTCACTAAGGCTGCCTTCTGGGGTCTCCAGGCTGAACTCACGGAGCTTCGAGGAAAACACCGATAGGTCAAATTCGTTTACAACGGCCGCCCTGGCCTCGTAGCTTTGCATCCGCAATTCGTGAATCTGCCAGAACATACACCATTCGCAGTGCTCAAGGAGGCTCCCTCCCCAGCGATCGGACCCAGCCAAGCTCGAACTACGATCCTCTGTAACCTTCAATTCATTCTGGCAATACGGACACATTCGGCTGAGGGTCGGCAGATACTTGAGCTCTGGAAGCACGTCAAGTGTCGACCTTCGCCGCAAAGCCGCGAATGCTGGGTACGTACGCAGCAAAGGCTTCTGGCCATTGATAGTCAATTTGCGCTTAACTCGCGGGCGAGGATCGTCAGTTGAATCACTAATGGAAATCTGTGCCACGTCGCAGCAAGGCTCAGGCAAGGCGCCCGCCTCCTGCCCAGCGTCCCAAAGCGCCAATTGCTCTGCAACTGGTGCGACCTCCGGAGTAGATGACATGTCGTGAGGGTAACGTCACCCACCGACAGCCTGGACGGTGTCGACTTACAGCGGCACCATGCGCGGCAGCAGGACGACACCCGGCCAGACCCTGGCACCTTGGCTTCCCGCTGCCACGTCACCGCGGTGAACGCTGTTTCCGCAGCTCAAGATACATACGGTGACAGCGGTGACTACGGTGACAGGGTGATGAGCAGAGGGGAGAGGTCAGCCAGCTGAATCACCTGACCCGGGCCGATGAACCGGCGCGCGACCAGTAGCCCCGCCTCGTGCGCTTCAGTGCCCGCATGGCTTGCCGAGGCATCCGCGATCAGCCACGGCGTGAAGTCGTGCTCGAATGCGTCTACGGCACCCTTCAAGACGCAGCTTTCGGTAGCGATGCCGCAGAAGTAGAATTCTTCCCATCCGCGCTGCTTGAAGAGCGCGACACCCTCCGGGGTGAACGGGCTGTAGATCCTCTTGTCAAGCGTAATGCCTTGATCCACGTATGGAAGCAACTCGGGCACGAAGTCAATCTCAGGAGAAGACTGGAGCCGTTGCCAGCCAAAGAAGCGTTCGAACGGGCTGCCAGGGTAATTTAGGTACCGAGTGAAAAGCGTATCGCCACCGACTGCCTGCCAGCGGCGCACCAGATCGACAACGACAGGAACGATGTGTGTCGATTGCTCTCGCACGAAGCCGTTTTGCATGTCGGTCACGACAAGTACAGGGCGACCCGTTGTCATTGGCTCAACCTCGATCCGTATCACGGAGGGTTTCGATGGCTTGATCTAGGGCTGGCATTAGGTCACTGGTTCGCAGAATCGCTCGGCGCATTGCCTGATGCTGTCCAGTCTCCCACAGGCGGGAAACAGTGAGTCGGGAGCGTGCTCCCCGAAGGTAGCGCCATCCATGTTCTGGCGGCACCTGCGGATCTCGCCCCTGCTCGATCTGGCGGGCTATCGCGTCGCTATACGCCCACATGGATTGAATCGCGAGTTCGCAGGCGACCATCTCGGCTTCCGTCAAGGATCGATCGGCTGAGATCGGGTGGTACACGACGCCGGACCATGAGGCGTAGCCCACCGAGATTCCAGGTACGCCGAACGATTCGATGCCTACGTGGTCGTACGCCTCGGACAGCAACGACTGCTCGACCAGCTCGGCATGCGCTAGGTGTTCGTCGTCCAGGGCGCGGCCACGGTGCAGCACCACCTTTGGTGTCGACATGATGCGTAGCGCGCTATCCAGCAGCTCAGCCGACCACGCCGGTTCAGTGACCCAGTGAGCGCCGAGGACGTACACCGCAGAGTCGTCCTCGGCGGGTGCGATGGGTGCGAGGTACTCGATGGCCCATTTGATGTTGTCGCCGTACGACACCTCTCGCCACGCGGCTAGTGCCGCGATCGTGGACAGCTGCACGTGCTCGACAAGGTGGAAGATTGCCGACCCGCACGGCCAGACGTACAGGGTGCAGTCGCCTTCCGGGTGCTCGACGGGTGCCGAATAGCAGGTGTGCCACTCCCCCACGGCCGGCGTGCAGCCGGCGCTCACCCGCAGCCGGGCAGCACCCTCAGCGCCGACGAACGCCGTCACGAACTTGTGGGATCGCGCCGAGAAGTGCGGCCGGTCCTCAGCGCCGCTGGTCAGCTCACCGAACAGGTCGTGCGGCTTCGCGTCGTACGCCAGGCAGTAGAGCTGCCGGTAGATCGGGTCGGTGACCGCTACGCGCCCGGTCTCGTGGCGGTACATCGCCTTTTCGATGGCTTCAACCGTGGGCGTCTCTCGGATGCCGCGCTGTTGGCCGACGCGGTGCAGCTCTCGCGCGGCGCGCTTGCGCGACTCCCAACCGACCGCCTTCCGGCGGTTGACCAGCACGAGATTGGGCTTGTACTGCCGTGGGACCTCAGTGGACATAGGCCGTGTCCTTCGTGTCCGTGCGTAGGACCTGCCCGGATCGTCGCCCGACGGGCAGTCTCATTGGCAGGCGAGCAAGGTGCCGCCGCAGACGGGAGCCGAGGACGGGAGGCACCAGATGATCCGACTTACCCGATGGTGCCTTTACGCGGCCTGTCGGCCTGCCACTTTCGGATGGTCTCGGGCTGCCAGGCCGGGGACCGGCCGAACATCCGGTCAGGCGCGGGAGCCTGCCCGCGTGAAACGTAGGAAGCCCAGGTTGCGCGACTGATCGGGGCACCTACCGAGGCCAGGTAGGTGCGTACGTGGTCCGTCGTCCACCAGTCGGCGGGCAAGTCAGCGTCAGTCATCAGTACAAGCCTACGTGGTACAGGTGCTTGCACGAATACAACGTGGCGCTGTAGCGTCACGAATACAACGCCACGTTGTACCGGCCGGATGGCTCGGGGAACGACGGCACGCCGTTGCCGCACGCCCATGAGACGCCGGATCAGGCCGTTCATTGAGAACTCCACAGCGACAGGAATGAGCACGCGAGACGCCGCCGTGCGGCATCCCTGCCTTGAACCACGTGGTGGTCGACGCCGGTAGGTCCCGGCCGAGCAGGGCGAACGGAGCGGATATCGCGTGCTGCACCACCTCGGATCCGGGTCGGTGACGACTGCCGACCGGTCGCCGTCACCGGCCCGGTTCTGAGCGTTCCCCCGCTGTTTCGACCTGTACCGGAGGTACCCCGTGAGGAAGCACCTCGTTGCCGTGACCGCCGAGCCGACCGCCGCCGACCTGGCCGCGATCGAGTCGGAGTGGCCGCTGATCGCCGCTGAACTGGACATGCTCGACGCCGAAATCACCCTGCTCAACGCCGAGGATCACGGCGGGCCGACCGCCCTGGATTGGCGTCGGCTGCGTCGGGCTGAGGCCCGCGTGACCCGCGCCGCCGCCGAGGTGGCCGCCCGTACCACCGACCCGCAGCGCGCGGCCTGATGTCGCGCATCCGTGCCGCCTACTACGACCCGGACGGGACGAAGTACGGCATCCCGACGTTTTGGTGGCGCGGCGCGCCGCCGGGCTACGCCACCCGCCGCCAGCTCCGCGCCGCCGGCCTACGGCCCGGTGGCCAACCGGTTGCCGCGCAGATCCTTTGGCGCGGTGTGGGTGGCACCCGCACCGCGTACCTGTACCGGGTCGATTTGGCCCGGCCGAAGCGCACCGCCACCCCCGCCCAACGCCGTGCCATCGATGCCGCGTTGACGGCCCGCCGTACCTGCCCGACCTGCCGGCAGGTGCGGCCCTACTGCATCCCGCGCTCGCTCGGCGAGTGCGTCGACTGCGCCTACCCCGAGGAGAGAGCCGCATGAGTCGCACCTACACCCACCCGAGCGTGCTGGACGGCATCGCCGCCGGAGCGTCGTGGGCCGACCCGACCATGGACCCCGCCGTTATCGACTGGACGGCGCGCCGCGCCACTGCGGCGATCCCGTTCCCGCTGGTCGACGGGCGGCCGGTCAACCCGTACGCGCCGACCGGTATCCGCTACGGCCGCAACGAACTCGGCCACTGGGGCGAACAGCAGTGCGCCGACGCAATCGTCACCGCAACCGTCCGAGACGGATGGCGGCGGATCGTGCTGGTAGAGCGCGCCGACGGCCACGGCTGGGCGCTACCCGGCGGATACGTCAACCCCGGCGAGACGCCGCTAAGTGCGGCGGTACGGGAGCTGGCCGAGGAAACCGGCCTGACCGTCAACCCCGACCGGGAGCCGCACGAGGTGCTGCCGGCCCGGTACGTGCCCGACCCGCGCGCCTCGGATGAGGCGTGGATGGTCACCACCCCGGTCCGTTTCGACCTCGGCCGCCACGCCGGCCCGCTGCCGGACGTCACCGGCTCCGACGACGCCCGCCGCGCCATCTGGGCACCCGCCGCCGACTTCACCTACCTCGCCCTGTTCCTGGACATCGTCTACGGCGGCCAGGTGTTCCCCGCCCACCGCGACCTGCTCGCCGACATCCTCAACCACTGACCGGAGGACACGCCATGACGGCCCCCACGATCAACGGCACCCGCTACCCGCAACCCGTCGACGCCCTGTTGCCCGCTGCTCGCGCCCTGTCCCTGCCCGATGGGCAGGAGTTCCCGTCCCGGAACCGGCTGATGCGGGAGTTCCGCATCGGCGCGCCGAAGGCCGATGAGCTGTTGGCCCGCCTGCGGGCCGAGCACGCCGAGCGGAACCGCACCGACACCCTTCGCTCCGCGATGGCGGTACGCGGTGCGCTGCTGGCACCACAGACCACCGCCGACACGCCGCCGGCGCTCCGGTTGGACTACGCCGAGCCGATCGGCCCGGACCCGGCCCCGGCACCGGTCGTGCCCGAGCACACGCCGCCGCCCGCCGCGCCGCCGATGATCCCGCCGGCCGCGCCGGTGGCCGAGGCCACGCCGGTCGGTCACCCGGACACGCCCACCCCACCCGCCACCGGCAAGCCGGGCCGTCCGGCGGTGGTGTGGCCGGTGATCCTGCTGGCGCTTCCGGCGTTCGTGGCGATCTGGTCCGGGTGGGTCGGCCTCGGCGGACTCACCGGATTCGGGGTGGTGCACCCGCTACCCGGTATCGCCGACGGGTTCGCCATCAACACCGCGATCACCCTGCCGATCGGTGTCGAAACGTACGGCGCTTACGCCCTGTACGTGTGGCTGTCCGGCCGTGTTCCGGAGCGGGCACGCCGGTTCGCGAAGTGGTCGGCCATCGCCTCGCTGCTGGTCGGCGCGCTCGGCCAGGTCGCCTATCACCTGCTGGTCGCGGCCGGTGTCGAGTCGGCCCCGTGGTGGATCACCACCGCCGTTGCCTGCTTGCCGGTGGCGGTGCTCGGCATGGGCGCCGCCCTGGCGCACCTCGTTCGCTCGCACGACTAGCCCCGCCCGGCGGCACAGCCCAACGGCCTAGGAACCAGTGCTGTGCCGCCGGCCCACCGATCAGCCGTAAGAGCCACCGGGGAGGACCCATCATCCCCCAACCGTCACGCACGCCTATCGAAGGGAGCCCCGCTGTGGGCCGCACCAACCGCGCATCCGGTAACGACTGCGTCGCCGTTCAGGCCGGTCAGATCCTCGGCAAAGCCGACACCAGCAAGAAGGACACCCCGACCAGCACCGACGCCCCCACGTCGGGCCGCACCGAGAACATCCGCACCGGTAACGCCCACGTCGGCCGCCAGGCCGACGAGATCCGGGGCGGCCTCACCATCCGCCGCCACTGACCCCGCTGCCCGGCGGCACGGCCCCTGGCTTCCCAACCTGCGCCGTGCCGCCGGCCCCCTGCCGATCTCCCGACCGTTGGAGGAACCCCCATCATGACTGCCCCTGATGATGACCGTTTCGACTGGCAGGCCGCCGAACGCGACCTGACCGACGCCACCGCCGGGCCGGATGCCGAGGTGGTCGACCTCGACGCGGCCCGGTCCCGCCGCGCCGCCGCCGGCCCCGCCGACGACGACAGCGGCGAGCCGGGTGAGGGTGGGCCGGTGCTGGTCGACAGCATCGACGCGCAGCAACGCCCGCGGTTCACCCTCGCCGGGTTCCGCGACGCGCAGCGTCGGCCGATCCTGCCGGGCTGGCTGCACTCCCGCACGGAGTTCGCCGGCAACCTGGCGTGGGCCGCCGGCCTGACCGGGCACACCGTGCTCTACCACGGGCTACGGGCACCGAAGTACGCCAGCAAACTGGCCTGGCGTGCCCCGGTCGGCCTCTACCGGGTGACGCGCGGCTACCTGCGATGGTTGTTCGACCTGGAAGGCGAACCCGTCCGCCAATCCGTCGTCCGCGCCACCATCGACCGCCCGGAAGAGGCCCGCCTCTACCAAACCCTTGCCCGGCAACGAGATCGCCGCGTGCGGTGGCGCGGCCTGACCACCATCCCCACCGGCCTCGTGCTGCTGGTCGGCCTCGGCCTGCTGGCCACCGCCCCGGCCGCCGCCGTCGTGGCGGTGCTCGCCGCCGTGGTGGTGCTGTTCGGGATCCTCGGCGCACCCGCCGACCGGCCGTTGCTCGACACCGCCGTGGTCCGCAACCCGGTCACCCCGTTGACCTCCGATGAGGTCGTGCGCGCCCTGGCCGCGCTCAACATCTCCGGCATCAACCAGGCGCTACGGCGCGGCGACACCGGCAAGCGGTGGTTCCCCGCACCCATCACGCGGGAGAACGGCACCGGGTGGCGCGCCGACGTGGAGTTGCCGCGTGGCGTGACGGCCTCGGCGGTGGTCGAGAAGCGGGAGGAGTTGGCCGCCGCGCTGACCCGTCCGCTGGGCTGCGTGTGGCCCGAGGCCAACGCCGAGGTACACCCCGGCCGCCTCGTGTTGTTCGTCGCCGACAAGGACCTATCCCGCAGCAAGCAAGCGGCCTGGCCGCTGCTCAAGTCGGGTGCGGTGGACCTGTTCAAGCCGTTCCCGTTCGGCACCGACCCACGCGGCCGGGCCGTCACGTTGACGCTGATGTTCGCGTCGATGATCGTCGGGTCGATTCCGCGTATGGGTAAGACGTTCTCCCTACGGTTGGCCATGCTCGGCGCGGCCCTCGACCCCCGCGCCTGGATCCTCGCCTTCGACCTCAAGGGCACCGGCGACCTGTCGCCGCTGGAGCCGATCAGCCACCGCTACCGCGCCGGTGACGAAGACGACGACATCGCCTACGGCCTGGCCGCCATGCGGGAGATCCGCACCGAGCTACGCCGCCGCACGAAGGTCATCCGGGAACTGCCGCGTGACCTGTGCCCGGAAAACAAGGTCACCCCCGACCTGGCCAGCACGAAACGCCTCGGGTTGCAGCCCATCGTGATCGGCGTGGACGAGTGCCAGGTGTGGTTTGAGCACCCCAAGTACGGCGACGAGTTCGAAGAGATCTGCACCGACCTGATCAAGCGTGGCCCGGCCGCCGGAATCACCCTGATCCTGGCCACCCAACGCCCCGACGCGAAAAGCCTGCCCACCGGCATCAGCGCCAACGCGGTACTGCGGTTCTGCCTCAAGGTCATGGGCCACACCGAGAACGACATGGTCCTTGGCACGTCGATGCACAAGGCCGGCATCAAAGCGACCATGTTCTCTCGCCGGGATCGGGGGATCGGCTACCTCGCCGGTGAAGGCGACGACCCGACGATCACCCGCACGTTCTACATCGACGGACCGACCGCCGAGCAGGTCATCCGCCGCGCTCGGACGTTGCGAGAGCAGGCCGGGACGCTGACCGGCCACGCCGCCGGACAGGTCATGGACACCACCGCCGTGCGGCGCGACACGCTGTTGGACGACATCGCGGCCGTGATGTCCGACAGCGAGGCCAAGCTGTGGTCCGAGGTGGTCTGCGAACGCCTCGCCGGACTGCGCCCGGAGGTCTACGGCGGGTTGACGCGGGAGCAGTTGACCGCCGCGCTCAAGCCGTACGGCGTCACCACCGGCCAGGTATGGGGCACCGACCCCGACACCGGCAAGGGTGCCAACCGGCGCGGTATCGACCGCGCGCACATCCTCACCGCCATCACCAAGCGTGACCGCGACACCGGTGGGCGGGCTGCCAGTTAGCCGCGCCGATCGCCGCTAGGTCTAGCACGCACGCCCGCTAGACCTAGCGGCACCACTAGCGACCAATCCGAAACCTGGCCAGCGCCCTAGTCCCTAGCGGCGCGACCCGTTCACACCCTGAAAACGGCCTACTGGAGGCGTTTCGTGGTCACCCTCGCCCTGCTCGCTAGCCTCGCCACCGCTGGTTACGCAGCGTGGCATCTGATCCTCTGCTACGCCGCGCCGATGCCGCGTTGCCGCGCCTGCCACGGGCGCGGCGAGCGACGCGGCTTGATCATCCGCGCGCTGCATGAGTGCCACCGGTGCCACGGCACCGGCCGCCGGCCGCGCCTCGGCCGCCGGCTGATCGAGTACATCCGCACGGAGTACCGGGCAGGCCAGCAATGACCGGCCGCGACCGGCACACCGGATGGTGCGCCGGTGGCCACCGATGCGGCCTCGGTGAACACCGCTCGGACGAAATCGTAGTCGATTCCGGACGGGCACGGGCCGTGCTCGTGAGGGTGCGGACCTCCGCCGGGCGGGAGCACGCCGAGCTACGCGTCCGGGTAGCGCTCGCGCCGACCGAGTTGGCCGCGCGGCGTCAGTTGGTCGGCCTGCTCGATGACGTGCGCCAGGCCGTGACCCGCGCGGCCATCGCGGCGCGGCCCCGACCTCACCGGGCCGCCTGATGCGCGGGCCGCGCCGCGACGGCGCGTCCCCACGCGACCCGCGACTGACCGGCCTAGAGATATGGCTCACCGGCACCCCGGCCGAACTGGACGCCGCCACCGCCGCGCTCACCACCGCCGGGCACCGGGTCGCTCAACGCGGCACCCGCCGCCCGCTCACCGGCGCTGACGCCGGCCGATGCCGCCTCTACCTGCGGCTGTCCATCGCCACCAACGCCCGACCATCCGGCCGCACACCGGCTACCGGCGCGGCGCTGCTCGACCTCGACACCGCCCGCGCCCACCGCAAGACCGCCTGATCAGGAGAACTCCCCCATGAGCGACCTACTCACCGCCGCGCTCGGCCACGCCGAACGCGGATGGCACATCTTCCCGCTCCGTCCCGACGACAAGCGACCCGCCTTCCCCGACCACCCCGCCGACCGGTGCACCGGCCGTGACCCGCGCTGCCGCACCGGACACGTCGGGTGGGAGGACCGGGCCACCACCGACCCGGACCGCATCCGCCGCGCCTGGTCGACCCGCCCGTACGGCATCGGCATCGCGGGCGGGCCGTCCGGGCTGGTCGTGGTCGATCTCGACGTTCCCAAGAGCGACGCCGACACCCCGCCGCCGGAGTGGGCCGGGGGGTGCGACGGCCGCGACGTGTTCGCCATCCTCGCCGACCGGCACGGCACCCCGACCGGGTGGATCGCCGGTTTCGGCCCAGACGACACCGCGCCGGTCGGCGTTGACCACACCTACACCGTGCTCACCGGCAGCGGCGGCACCCACCTCTACTACCGCCACCCCGACACCGGCCCGCAGCTACGCAACACCACCGGCGACCGGGGCGGCCTCGGCTGGAAAGTCGACACCCGCGCCCACGGTGGCTACGTCGTCGCCGCCGGCAGCACCGCCGCCGGCCGCCCCTACGTGGTGGCGCTCGACTGCGACCCGGCACCGCTGCCCGGCTGGATCGCCGCCGCCACCGCGCCGCCGCCCCTGCCACCACAGCGGCCCGTGGTGGTCGACCTCGGCACCGGACGGCGCGCCGCCGACGTCGACGCCGCGATCCGCCGCCAGGTCGCCGAGGTCACCACCGCCACGGCAGGCACCCGCAATCACGCCCTCTACGTCTCCGCGGTGGCCCTCGGCCAACTCGTCGCCGGTGGCGCGCTCACCGAAGACGACGCCGAAACCATCCTCACCGACGCCGGTCTCACAGCCGGGCTACGGCGCACGGAGACGGCCCGCACCATCGCATCCGGGCTGCGCGCCGGTGCGCGTCGTCCTCGGCAGGTGGCCGCGTGACCGGGATCCGTGACAACCGCAGTTGTCACCGCGCGCCCCAGCTCGATGCGGCGACCGGTTACGTCGCCGAGCAGGTAGCCGCATTCACCACCGCGCGCACACCATCCGACGCCCTAGCGGCACTCGCCGCATTGGAGGCTGTGTGCCGTGAGGCGCGGGAGTGGCTTGCCGTCGACCTGGTGCTCATCGACGGATGGTCGTACGCCGACCTCGGCCGGGCGCTGACCATCACCCGGCAGGCCGCCGCGAAGGCATACGCCGACCCGGTGAACACCCGCATGCGGCGCACCGTGATGGGCCGTGATGACGCGTTGGTCATCGTGCCCTGCGGCACGGCGAAACTCGACCGGCCCGCACCCGCCGAACGGATGTACACCGGCAGCTACCACCGCGCGTGCCGCCGTGCCGCCGACCGCCTCGGCGGACGACTGTTCATCCTGTCCGCCCGCCACGGCCTACTCACCCCGAACACCGTGATCGAACCCTACGAGCAGCGCATGAACGCCCCCGGTGCCGTCACGGTCCCGACCTTGCGCGCACAAGCGCGACGCCTCGGCATCGACACGGCAGGCCGCGTGACCGTGCTCGCCGGCCGCGACTACGCCGACCCCGTGACAGCGGTCTGGCCACACGCCGCCCGACCGCTGGACGGCACACGCGGAATGCCCGAACAGATGGCCCGGCTCGCCGAGCTGGCGCGCACGACGACAACCCCGGTTGTCACCAACCCACGCCCCGCCGCACCACCGGAAGGACGTGCCGCATGACCGCCGCCGCAGAGCGTCCCGACCTGCGCGTCATTCATCCCGGTGACGACACCGCCGCCGAGGTCATCGCCCCTATCCGGCGGGAACCGGGCCGCATCCGCACCGCGTGGACCGCCGCCGACCTCATGGCCATGGAGTTCCCACCGCCCCGCTGGGCGGTGCCCGGTGTGCTGTCCGAAGGCGTGAACCTGCTCGCCGGGCCGCCGAAGGTCGGCAAGTCGTGGCTGTCCCTCGGCCTCGGCCTCACCGTCGCCGACGGCGGCAAAGCCTTCGGCAGCATCGACACCGAACCCGGCCCGGTGCTCTACCTCGCGTTGGAGGACACGCCACGCCGGTTGCAGTCGCGGATGGGCAAGGTTCTCGCCGGACGACCCGCGCCGGCCGGGTTGACCCTCGCCACCGCATGCCCACCGCTGCCGCAGGGTGGCGACGAAGCGATCGCCGCATGGCTGGACCGCAACCGCGACGCGCGCATGGTCATCATCGACGTGTTCGCCAAGCTACGCGGCACGTCCGCGCCCGGCATGTCGGCCTATGACGCCGACTACGCGGCCGTAGGTCGGGCGAAGAAGGTCGCCGACGCCTACGGCGTGGCGATGGTGCTCGTGCATCACGTCCGCAAGGCCGGATCGGACGACTTTCTAGAGGCCGTGTCCGGCACCAACGGCCTGGCCGGTGCCGCTGACGCCACGCTCGTACTGCGCCGGCCGCGCGGGTCGGCCGATGGGGTGCTGCACGTGACCGGCCGCGACGTGGACGAGTCGGAATACGCGCTGGCGTTCGACCCCGCCGCCGGGGCGTGGACCATGCTCGACGGCCCTGCCGCAGAGCACGAAGTCAGCGACACCCGCGCCGCAATCCTGCGCTGGCTGCGCACCTTTCCCGGCAGCACACCGAAGGCCATCGCCGAAGGCACCGGCCTCACCGCCGACAACGTCAAGAAGACCTGCGGCCGGATGCTCGACGCCGGCCAGGTCGCCTGCGACCCAGGCGGCCGATACCGGCTACCCGCCTCGCTGTCCCCGCTGTCACCCGAGTCACCACAGTCACCCGACCTGCACTCACCTGCGGAAACGCGGCCGAATCGCGGAGACAGGCCAGTGACAACCGACCGGCGGCAACCGGCCCGGTCAGATCAGCTGAAACACACGCCATCCGCCATGTTTCAGCACATACCCTACCCCATCACCCTCGCAACCCAAAGATCTTGGCTCTACGGCGCTCTCAGCGGGCCGCTCTAACGCCCGCTGAGAGCGCCACCCCTTCGCCCCGCACAGCACCCACCCACGCTAGGAAAGGCGCTCACCGTGCGACTCGTGCCGCAGAATCAGCCCGCAGACGCGACCGACCGCCAGGAAGGAGACAATGTCATCCGCCTCTCTGCCAAACCGTTCATGTCCACCGAGGAACTAGCCGGGCTACTCGACGTCGACCCGTCGACCGTGCGCCGGTGGCGCACGATGCCCCCGCTGCAAGGACCGCCGTTCATCCAAATCTCTGACCGGGTGGTGAAGTAGGCGACAGCCGACGTAGAGCGTTGGCTGTCTGCCCGTCGCGTCTACCCGCAGGCGGCTTGATGGCTACGCCGCAGCAACCACCGATCGGCGTACGACTGGCCACCGATGTTGAGCACCGGCCCGGCCGCGATCGGCCGTACCGGGCGCGCGTGCGGTGGACCGACCCGACCAGCAAGCGCCGGCTGTCCAAGTCAACGACGGTCGCCACGCCGGAGGAGGCGCAAGCCTGGCTGGACGGCATGGTCAGCGCCGCACAGGGTGGCGTCGACCCGGTCGCCGCAACCAAGCGCCTCGCCGAGTACGGCGAGAGCGTGATGACGCTGGCCCTACGCGGCTTGGAACGCAAGACGCTTGATCCGTACCTGGCCGGGTGGCGCAAGCGGGTGGTGCCGACACTCGGCCACATTCCCGTTCGGATGATCACCAACGGCGCGGTAGACCGGGCGGTGCATTCCTGGATCGCCGACGAATACAGCCGATCCACGGTGAAGAACAGCCTCGCCGTGCTGGTCCGCGTGATGGAACAGGCCGTACGTGACGGCATCATCGAACGCAATCCCGCCCAGGTCACTGGGTGGCAGCGCGAATACCAGCGGGCCGAATACGAGTTGGACGATCCTCGTTCGCTCGCGCTGCCCGATTGGGAAACGCTTACCGCTCTCGCCGATGCGCTGGTCAACCGGTCCGCGAATCACTTCACCGGGTGGGCCGACGTGGTGATATTCGCCGCCTGTACCGCCGCCCGAATCGGCGAGGTTTCCGGCGTCCGCGCCGAGGACATCGACCGCGAAACCTGGATGTGGACGGTACGCCGCCAAACCACGCCCGGCCCCGGTGGCCTCATCGACAAGGGCACCAAAGGAAACGCGCACGCACCGTGCCGCTGATCGAAGAGGTACGGCCGATCGTGGCTCACCGCCTGGACGCCGCGTCCAAACCCGATTCCCGACTGTTCACCGGCCCGCGCGGTGGCCGGATCAGCACCGCCGTACTCCGCGACGCGACGCATTGGGATGAGGTGGTCACCACGCTCGGATACGAACACCTGCGCCGCCACGACCTGCGGCACACCGGCCTGACGTGGATGGCCGATGCTGGCGTGCCAGTGCACGTCCTACGGAAGATCGCCGGTCACGGGTCGCTGACCACCACCCAGCGCTACCTACACCCCGACCGGCAGTCGTTCGCCGACGCGGGAACGGCGCTCAGCGCTCACTTGAAGGCCCGTCGGTCCCCAGGTGGTCCCCAGCTACGCGCAGTCTAGATCAGCAAATCTCTACTACCCGCATACGAATTAGAGGCCGTTGACCAGGGCTTTCACCCCGGTTGACGGCCTCTTTTCGTGCTGTCGGGACGGCCGGATTCGAACCGACGACCCCTTGACCCCCAGTCAAGTGCGCTACCAAGCTGCGCCACGTCCCGATGCCACCGCAGGGGCTCCCCCGCGACAGCCGGTACAGCTTAGCGCAGCGTTCACACCGTACGCACCGACCCCTCCTGGGCCGGTACGAACGGCGCGGCGTCGATACTGGTCCGCCTCGTACGGAGGGGGTGACCGCGCGACGGATCCCCGGCTGGCGAGGGCGAGGCGGCTGGTCAGCCGGTCGCGTCAGCCGAATCCGCTCGCGGCGTGCCCGAGGTGGGTGAGGAACCGGCTGACGGCCGGTGGACGGGAGCGTCCGGCAACGGTAGCGGCGAAGATCCGCCGGACGGTCTCGTCCTCGTGGTGCAGGCGGAGCAGGGTGACGTCGGCCGGTGTCCCCCGCACGGCCAGGGCCGGTACGAGGGCGACGCCGAGTCCGGCGGCGACGCACCCGAGTTTGCCGGTCCAGTCCGCGGCGACGATGTCGACGCGCGGTTGGAATCCCTCGGGCAGGCTGGCCCGCAGCAGGGTCTCCTCGGCGGTGGCCGAACCCACGATGAAGGGATCGTCGGCCAGGTCAGCCAACCGTATCCGGCGCCGTCGGGCGAGCCGGTGGTCGCGTGCCACCGCTACGAGCAGCCGCTCGTCGATCAGGTGGTGCAGGTCGAAACGGGTGGAGTCGAGCGGTGCTGTCGGCGACGCGCTCACCACTGCTACGTCGGCGTCTCCGGTGGAGAGATTGTCCAGCAACGTCGGCGTCTTCCCCTCGACGAGCGACAGCGCCACGTCAGGGTGGGCGACGCGGAACGACGCGAGAGCGCGGGGAACGAGTGCCGCGACTGCGGTGGGGAACGCGCCGACACGTAATCGACCACGGCCGAGTCCGTGTAGTTCGTCGAGGTCCTGCCGGGCGGCCAGCAGGCGGTCTAGCATCGCCTCGGCGTGCGGTAGCAGGGTGCGCCCCTCCTCGGTGAGCGCCACGCCCCGTGGCAGCCGGTCAAAGAGCCGTACCCCGAGGTCAGCCTCCAGCGCGGCGATCTGCCGCGACACGGCCGACTGGGTGAAGCGCAGTTGGCGGGCGGCAGCGGTGACCGAGCCGTACTGTGCGACGACCCGGAACACCTCCAGCAGCTGGGTGTCCATCCTTGACATGCTATGTCCGCATGACAGCGATGCGAGACAGTCGTTGGTCGCATACTCGATGCCGTCCTAGCGTGGCCGCCATGACAGACATCGCGGTACTGGGCACCGGGCAGATGGGGACGGCGGTCGCGCGGCGGCTGCTGGCGCGAGGCCACCGGGTCACCGTGTGGAACCGCACCCCCGCCAGGGCAGCGGCGCTGGCCGCGGCCGGAGCGGATCTCGCCGCGACCCCGGCGGCCGCGGTGGCCGGCGCCGACGTGGTCGTCACGTTGCTGACCGACGCCGCCGCGGTCGAAGCCGCACTGTTCGGCTCGGGCTCGACCCTGGCTGCCCTGCGGCCGGGCGCGATCGTGGTGCAGATGTCGACCATGGGTCCCGATGAGGTCGTCGGGATCGCCGAGCGGCTGCCTACCTCGGTGTCACTGCTCGACGCGCCGGTCGGCGGCAGCATCGACGCGGCGTCGGACGGACGCCTGACGATCTACGCCGGCGGTCCAGCCGCCGTGGTGGACCGTGCCGAGCAGGCGCTGCGGGAGTTGGGGACCGTCCGACGCTGCGGTCCCGTCGGGGCGGGGGCGGCACTGAAGCTGGTGGTCAACACGGCGCTGTTGACCACGCTCGGCGCGTTGCACGACACGCTCGCCGTGGCTGACCGGCTGGGTGTGGATCGGGCGGTGGCGCTGGAGGTTCTCGGCTCCGGGCCGCTGGCCGGTGCGGTCCGGCGGGCGACCGCTACCGGTGCGTCCTTCTCGACCGCTCTCGCCGTCAAGGATGCCCGCCTGGCACTTCGGGGGCTGCGGGGCGCCCCGGTGGCCAGCGCCACACTGCACCTGCTCACCGCGGCCGACCAGCACACGGACGTGGCGTCCCTCATCAGGATGGAGAACCGATGAACCTGACGCTGGACAACCCATCGGCCGTGGGCGCGCCGTTCGGCGATCGCTTCGCACACGTGGCCCGGCTGGACCTCGACGGCGGTGCGCTGCTCATGCTCTCCGGGCAGGTGGCCGTCGACGACACCGGGGCGATCGTGGCACCCGGCGACCCGAGCGCCCAGGCGACCCGGATCTTCGAGATCATCGGCGGGGTCCTCGCCGCGCACGGCGCGACTCTCGCCGACATCCTGCACATCCGCACCTTCATGACCAGCCTGGATGATCTGCCGGCCTACGCCGCGGTACGCCGGAGCCTCTTCCCCGCTGGCCGGCAGGTCACCCCGCCGGCCAGCACGACGGTGGAGGTGAACCGGCTCTTCCTGCCCGGAGCGGTCCTCGAGATCGAGGTCACCGCGGCGGTCGGGACCGCGCCGGTGGCACACCGCACTCCCCCTGGAGCGTCCTAGGACAAGGTTGGGCCGGCGGGTCAGCCGTGGGCCTTGCCGCGACCGCCGGGGCCGAGCTTCTTGCGTGGGCGTACCGAGATCTCGATCGGGCTGCCCTCGAAGCCGAACTCCTCGCGTAGCTTGCGCTCGACGAAGCGCTGGTAGCCGGCGTCCAGCGGCCCGGTGGTGAAGAGCACGAAGCGCGGTGGGGCGACGCCGGCCTGGGTGGCGAACAGGATCCGCGGCGCCCGGCCGCCCCGCACCGGGTGGGGCGTGGCCTGGACCAGGGCGGTGAGCCACGCGTTGAGCTGGGCGGTCGGGATGCGGGTCTCCCAGCTGTCCAGCGCCCGGTGCAGGGCTGCGGCGAGCTTGTCGACCGCCCGGCCGGTCTTCGCCGACAGGTTCAACCTGATCGCCCACGGGATGCGGCGCAGTTCCCGCTCGATCTCCTTGTCCAGGTAGTACCGGCGGTCGGCGTCGACCAGGTCCCACTTGTTGAAGGCGATCACCAGCGCCCGGCCCGACTCGGTGACCATGGACAGGATCCGCTGGTCCTGCTCGCTGATCGGCTCGCTGGAGTCGAGCAGCACCACCGCCACCTCGGCCGCCTCGATCGCTGAGGCGGTCCGCAGACTGGCGTAGTACTCGGTGCCACTGGCCCGGCCGACCCGCTTGCGCAGACCCGCCGTGTCCACCAGGTGCCATGTGTCACCGCCGATGGTGACCAGGCTGTCCACCGGGTCCACGGTGGTCCCGGCGACCGCGTCGACCACCGCCCGCTCCTCGCCGGAGAAGCGGTTCAGCAGGCTGGACTTGCCGACGTTCGGTCGACCCACCAGCGCCACTCGCCGCGGGCCGCGCGGTCGATCCTCGACCACCTTCGGTGCCTCGGGCAACGCCGCCATGATGGCGTCGAGCAGATCGCCGGAGCCCCGGCCGTGCAGCGCCGACACCGGGTGCGGCTCGCCGAGGCCGAGCGACCACAGCGAGGTCGCCTCCAACTCGATGCTGGCGTTGTCGGCCTTGTTGGCCACCAGGATCACCGGCTTGGCGCTGCGACGCAGCATCCGCACCGCCGCCTCGTCGACATCGGTGGAGCCGACCGTCGCGTCGACCACGAAGACCACCACGTCGGCGGTGGCCACCGCGGTCTCGGCCTGGGCCGCGATCGCCGCGGCCCGGTCCTTCGCGTCCGGCTCCCAACCGCCGGTGTCCACCACGGTGAACGCCCGGCCGGACCACTGTGCGTCGTAGGGCACCCGGTCCCGGGTCACCCCCGGCACGTCCTCCACGACCGCCTGTCGGCGGCCGATGATGCGGTTGACCAGCGTGGACTTGCCCACGTTGGGGCGGCCGACCACGGCGACCACCGGCTGTGGGCCGGTCTGCTCCTCCGTGTCCAGGTCGGGCTCACGCAGCTCGATCCAGCCGTCGTCAGTCACGCCACGGACCGTTCGGCGAGCAGCGCACGCAGGCGCGCCACGACCTCGTCGATGCCCAACTCGGTGGTGTCGAGCACCACCGCGTCGGGTGCCTGGGCCAGCGGGTCGGCCTTGCGGGTCGAGTCCAACTGGTCGCGCCGGGCCAGGTCGGCGGCGGTGGCCGCGACGTCGGAGGCGTTCTCGGCGCTGCGCCGCGCGGCGCGCGCCGCCGCCGAGGCGGTGAGGTACACCTTCAGGTCGGCGTCGGGCGCCACCACGGAACCGATGTCCCGCCCCTCGACCACGATCCGGCCCGCCTTGCTGATCACATCGCGTTGGCGGGCCACCAGCAGCGCACGGACCGCCGGAACGGCAGCCACGGCGGAGACGGCGGCGGTCACCTCGGGGCCACGGATGTCGGTCTCGACGTTCACCCCGTCGACCGTCACGCCGTACCCCTGGGGGTCGGTGCCGATGCGCAGGTCGACTTCGCCGGCGACCTTCGCGACCGCCTGAGCGTCGGTCAGGTCGACGCCGGAGCGCAGCACCGCCCAGGTGATAGCCCGATACATCGCGCCCGTGTCGAGGTAACGCCCGCCGAGGCTCGTGGCGAGCCGCCGGGAGACGGTGGACTTACCCGAACCGGACGGCCCGTCCACAGCGACCACGCAGCGCCCGGCCGGCACGTTTTCCTCCACCGTCGTCCTCCTCAGCCCGTACCTCACGATTCGCCGTCGGCGACGACCGCGAGCGGTTGCACACATGTCCAATCATGCCCGGCGTCGCGGGTACGCCACCGGCCGGGCCGTCAGGGAGCCTACCCTCAGCCGTACCCGCGACCGCCGCTCAGTCACCCACGGCCTTGAACAGAGCGGCGACCTCCGCGTTGGTCAGCCGCCGGGTGCGCCCGGCGCGCAGGTCGCCCAGCCGGATCGGCCCGATGGAGGTACGCACCAGCCGACTCACCGGGTGCCCGACCTCCGCGAGCAGCCGACGTACGATGTGTTTGCGCCCTTCGTGCAGAGTCAGCTCGACCTGGGCGGTACGCCCCAGACTGTCCACCACCCGGAAGGCGTCGACCGTCACCGGGCCGTCCTCCAGTTCCACGCCGGCCGCCAGCCGCCGGCCGAGGTTGCGCGGGATCGGCCCGGAGACCTCGCACAGGTACGTCTTGGGCACCCCGTACGAGGGGTGCATCAGGCGGTGCGCCAGGTTGCCGTCGTTGGTGAGCAGCAGCAGGCCCTCGCTGTCCGCGTCGAGCCGCCCGACGTGGTAGACGCGCTGCTCGACCCGGTTGCCGAGGAAGTCCGCGAGGGCGGTGCGGCCCTTCTCGTCCGCCATCGTGGAGACCACCCCGCGCGGCTTGTTCATCGCCAGGTAGACCAGCCGGTTGTCGGCCACCAACCGCTCGCCGTCGACGTGGATCACCGCCGTGGCCGGGTCGACCTTGTCCCCGAGCTGCGCCACCCGCCCGTCGACCGTCACCCGCCTACGGAAGATCAGATCCTCGCAGGCACGCCGCGAGCCGACACCCGCGGCGGCGAGCACCTTCTGCAGGCGCTCCGGGCCGGTGTAGACGGGGGCGTCGGGGCGGGGGGTGCGGTCATCGCGCGGCATCGGCAAGCTCTTCTACGTCGTCGGGCAGGAAAGGGGCCAGGGGCGGCAGGTCGTCGAGGCTGTTCAGGCCCAGTTTCTCCAGGAACATGGTGCTCGTCCGGTACAGGTACGCCCCGCTGTCCGACTCGGTGCCGCACTCCTCGACCAGGCCCCGGGAGACCAGGGTACGGATCACCCCGTCGCAGTTGACACCGCGGATGGCGGAGATGCGCGACCGGGTGACCGGCTGCTTGTACGCCACCACGGCCAGGGTCTCCAGCGCGGCCTGGGTCAGCCGGACCGACTGCCCGTCGAGCACGAACCGCTCGACGTACGTGGCGTATTCCGGCCGGGTGTACAGCCGCCACCCGCCCGCTGCCCGGCGCAGCTCGAAGCCGTTGCCGGCCGTGGTGTATCCGGCGGCGATCTCGTCCAGCATCGGACCGATCCGCTCGGCGGGCTGCTCCAGCACCTGGGCGAGAACCAGCTCGCTCACCGGCTCGTCGACCACCAGCAGGATCGCCTCCAGGGCACCGCGTAGCTCCGCGTCGTCGAGCACCGGCGCCGGCTCCGGTGCCGGCCGGACCCGAGCCCCCGCCCGCTTCCGCGCAGGCCCTTCTCCCGCAGCGCCCTGCCCGGTACCGCCCTCCCCGTCCCCCGCAGGGTCCTCCGCCTCAATCGTGGACGGATGCGGCCCCTGGAGGGGCACGGACGTACCAAGATCCGCGGCGGCCTCGGGTTGCCGCGCGGTGGGGAGGTCGGCGGGGGTGGGGGGCGGAGTGGCGTCAGGCCGAGAGACGTCGGTGGGAGTGACCTCAGGTCGAGGGGTGTCGGTGGGAGTGGTGGCGGGTCCAGCGGGGTCCGGCGCACTGGGGTCGGGCGGAGTGGCGTCGGTGGGGGCGGAGGGCGGGGAGGCGGGGGCGGGGCGCTGCCAGGGTGGGATCCAGGCGGCGGCCTGGTCGGCCAGCGAGTCCGACCGTTCTTCGTTGCTCATCCTGCTCGATCCTCCGTCGTTCCCGTCACCCCAGCATCGTCGACACCCTCGGCAGCCAGAGACCCACCAGCAGCATCGGCGACCTCGGCAGCGTATGCACCGGCCGCACCACCAGCACTGTCGGCAGCACCATCGGCACCGGCACCGGCACCGGCACCAGCACCAGCACCAGCACCAGCACCAGCACCAGCAGTCTGGCGCGCTGGCGCGCCGTCCGGCGGCCGGTCGGGAGTCGTCGCCCCGGCGGCTGTCCCCGGTCCGCCGATCGTCGGCGGCTCGGTGGGCGGCTCGGGTGGCGTGCCGGCGTACTCGTCGAAGGCCAGCGTCGGGCCACCGTCGGCCGGACCCGTCCAGCGGACGGTCAGTTCCTCCAACGCCTGCTCCTGGACGAAGGCCACCACGCCCTGCCGGTACAGCTCCAGCAGGGCGAGGAACCGGGCGACCACCTCCAGGGTGGCCTCGCAGTCGGCGCAGAGCAGCGAGAAGCTGGCGGTGCCGGCCCGCCGCAGCCGTTCGGCGATGATGCCGGCGTGCTCCCGGACGCTGACCCGGACCATGTGCACGTGGGCGACGGAGACCTCGGGTATCGGCTTCGGGGTCATCGCCCGCACGGCCAGCTTGAGCAGCCGTTGCGGGCCGATGCCGAGCACCAGGTCGGGCAGCGCCTCGGCGTAGCGGGGTTCGAGGGTGACCGCACGTGGATAGCGTCGGCCGCCGACCTCTTCCAGCGCGGCGATGTGTGCCGCCGCCTCCTTGTACGCCTTGTACTGCAGCAGCCGGGCGAAGAGCAGGTCCCGGGCCTCCAGCAGGGCCAGGTCCTCCGGGTCCTCGACCTCGGCGGCAGGCAGCAGTCGAGCGGCCTTCAGGTCGAGCAGGGTCGCGGCGATCAGCAGGAACTCGCTCGCCTCGTCCAGGTCCCAGTCGTCGCCCATGGCCCGGATGTAGGCGATGAACTCGTCGGTCACCTGGTGCAGGGCGACCTCGGTGACGTCGAGCTTGTGCTTGCCGATCAGTTGCAGCAGCAGGTCGAACGGGCCGGTGAAGTTGGCCAGCCGCACGGTGAACCCGGCGCCCTCCGCCGGCTCGGCAACGGTCGTCGGCTTCCCGCCGGTGTCCGGGAGGGGTGGGTCAGCCACCGCGGGCGGCGGTTCAGCCGCGGCGGTCGGGTCGAGGGGCGGGGCGCTCACGCCGACGACGGTAGTCCACGGTCGGGACACCTCGGTTCAGCGCCTCCTACCGCTCGGCCTGCGCGGCGATCACCTCGCGGGCCAGCTGACGGTAGTTGCGGGCGCCCGAGGAGGCCGGGTCGAGCGTGGTGATCGGTGAGCCGGCGACGGTGGACTCGGGGAACTTCACGGTCTTGGTGATCACCGTCTGGTACACCTTGTCGCCGAACGCCTCCACCACCCGCTGGAGGACCTGACGGCAGTGGGTGGTGCGGCTGTCGTACATGGTGGCGAGGATGCCTTCGAGTTCCAGGTCGAAGTTCAGCCGCTCGCGCACCTTGTCGATGGTGTCCAGCAGCAGGGCCACCCCGCGCAGGCTGAAGAACTCGCACTCCAGCGGGATGAGCACACCGTGTGCGACGGTCAACGCGTTGATCGCCAGCAGGCCGAGCGACGGCTGGCAGTCGATCAGGATGTAGTCGTACTCCTTGCGGATGCTCTTGAGCACCCGGGCCAGGGCCATCTCGCGGGCGACCTCGTTGACCAGCTGGATCTCGGCGGCGGAGAGGTCGATGTTGGCCGGCAGCAGGTGCAGCCCGGCCACGTCCGTCTTGATGAGCACGTCGTCGGCGGTGACGTCGTCCTGCATGAGCAGGTTGTAGACGGACAGGTCCAGGTTGTGCGGGTTGACGCCCAGCCCGACGGAGAGGGCACCCTGCGGGTCGAAGTCGACCAACAGCACCTTGCGGCCGTACTCGGCCAGCGCGGCACCGAGGTTGATGGTCGTGGTGGTCTTGCCGACCCCGCCCTTCTGGTTCGCCATCGCGATGATCCGAGCGGGCCCGTGCCGATCGGTGGGCATCGGCTCGGGGATCGGCTTACGCATGGTGTAGGCGGCCGGGTCGGCCGGGCCCAGGTCCGAGCCGAGGGCGTTCTGCTGCTCGCGGAGCTCCGACGTCCAGGTCTCGGCACGGTCACCGTTGCCAGCCATGTCCTCGTTGCCCCCTCCCGACGACCGTCCGGCGTCGGAGCCGCCCGACGCCCTTCGCAGCGCCGCTGCGCACCCCGTCCAATCGCCGCGAGGGCCGCGCCGATCCCGACTGTACGCCACCGGCCAGCAGGGCGTTCGGCACCCGCTCGGCGTGTCGGCCGCCGGCACCGACCGGGGGCACGTCAGGCGTACCTCGAGAGCCCCGCCCTGCGCCCGCGGGACCGGCGGCCGTCAGCTCAGGGCGCGGGGGTGCGCGGTGGCGTAGACCTCGCGCAGCCGCTCGACGGTGACCAGGGTGTAGACCTGGGTGGTGGTGACCGAGGCGTGACCGAGCAGTTCCTGCACCACCCGCACGTCGGCGCCGCCGTCGAGCAGGTGGGTGGCGTACGAGTGGCGCAACGTGTGCGGCGACACGGCCCGTGGACCGTCGACGGTCAGCCCGGCCCGTTCGGCGGCCCGGCGCAGGATGGTCCACGCCCCCTGCCGGGTCAGCGGACCACCCCGGGCGTTGAGGAAGACCGCCGGGGTGCCCCGGCCGGCGGCGGCCAGTCCGGGCCGGGCCCGCACCAGGTACGCACCGAGCGCACGCAGCGCGTACCCGCCGATCGGCACCAGGCGGGTCCGGCCGCCCTTGCCGCGCAGCACCGTCACCCCGTCGTCGAGGTCCACATCGTCCACGGCGACGCCGACCGCCTCGGAGATCCGCGCCCCGGTGCCGTACAGGAACTCCAGCAGCGCCCGGTCGCGCAGCGCGAGCGGCGCGGTGTCCCCCGCCGCCTCGATCGGTCCGGCGGTCTCCAGCAACGCGACCACGTCGTCGACCGGCAGCGCCCGGGGCAGCCGCCGGGGTGGGGCGGGCGGCTGCACGTCGCGGCTCGGGTCGGCGGCGACCAGGCCCTCACGCAGCGCGAACCGGTGAAGTCCGCGTACCGCGCTGGCGGCGCGGGCGGCCGAGGAGACCGCGAGCGGCGGGTGCCCGTCGGCGCCGGCCCGCAGCCGGGTCAGGTGGCGTTCGATCTCGGCGGCGGAGACGGCCGCCAGGTCGGTCACCCCGGCGGCGGCCAGCGATCCGAGGTAACGGTCCAAGTCCCGGCGGTACGAGGCGAGCGTGTTCGCGGCCAGTCCACGTTCGACGGTGAGGTGGTCCAGGTAGCCGCGTACGGCACGGCGCAGGGCCGGCGCGGGCTGGTCGCCCCCGCCGGCCTCGTCCGCGGTCGGCCGCTCGTCGGTCAGGCCAGCACCTCGGCCAACGGCAGGGTCGGCAGGCCGTGCGCCTCGGCGACCGGACCGTAGACGACCTGGCCCTCGTGGGTGTTCAGGCCCAGCGCCAGCGCCGGGTCCCGGCGCGATGCCTCGCGCCAGCCGTGGTTGGCCAGCTCGAGGGCGTACGGGAGGGTGACGTTGGTCAGCGCGTAGGTGCTGGTGTTCGGCACCGCGCCGGGCATGTTCGCCACGCAGTAGAAGATCGAGTCGTGCACCCGGTAGACCGGGTCGGCGTGGGTGGTGGGTCGCGAGTCCTCGAAGCAGCCACCCTGGTCGATGGCGATGTCGACGAGCACGCTGCCGGGCTTCATCCGGGAGACCAGCTCGTTGGAGATCAGCTTCGGCGCCTTCGCGCCGGGCACCAGCACCGCGCCGATGACGAGGTCCGCGTCCAGCACCGCCCGTTCGATCTCGTACGCGTTGGAGGCGACGGTCTGCAGGTGGCCCCGGTAGATGGCGTCGGCCTGCCGCAGCCGGCCGACGTTCTTGTCCAGCAGCAGCACCTCGGACTGCAGGCCCAGGGCGATCGCGGCGGCGTTCATGCCGGAGACCCCGGCGCCGATGACCACGGTCTTGGCCGCGTACACACCGGAGACGCCGCCGGGCAGCACTCCCCGGCCACCGCCGGTACGCATCAGGTAGAAGGCGCCGACCTGCGGGGCGAGCCGTCCGGCCACCTCGGACATCGGGGCGAGCAGCGGCAGCGACCGGTCCGGCAGCTCGACGGTCTCGTAGGCGATGCCGGTCACCTTCCGGTCGAGCAGGGCCTGGGTGCAGTCCCGGGAGGCGGCCAGGTGCAGGTAGGTGAAGAGCACCTGCCCGGCACGCATCCGGTGGTACTCCTCGGCGACCGGCTCCTTGACCTTGAGCACCAGGTCCGCGGCGTCCCACACCTCGTCGGCGCTCTCCAGGATCTTGGCGCCGGCGGCGGCGAACTCCTCGTCGGTGATGCTCGACCCGAGCCCGGCGCCGGCCTCGACGAAGACCTGGTGACCGCCGCGGGTGAACTCGTTGACGCCGGCGGGCGTGATCGCCACCCGGTACTCGTGGTTCTTGACCTCGCGTGGGATGCCGACCTTCACGATGCAGACACCTTCCTTCGGGGCACGTTCGCCCCGACTGCGCGGTGCCGCGGCGGCCCCATTGCCGCCCCGGTCAACCGGTCCCGCCGGCGGCAGTCTAGGCGTACCCGCAGGTCACCGGGGCCTGCACTGTGACACCTGCTCGCCGTGGCCGTTGACGATGTGTCAGGTGTGAAGCCGGGCCGCCGGTGGACGTCACATCAGCCGTCAGGACAGTGTTCGACCCCCATCGTCCCACCTGGTGCGCACCGGTGCGGACAGCGGTCGAGTGGATCACTATTGTGTCGCCCCATGACCACTCCTCCAATGCAGCCCGGGTACCCCCAGGGCGTTTCTGACAAGAGCAAGGTCGTCGCGGGCGTCCTGCAGATTCTGCTGGGCGGCTTCGGCGTCGGCCGGTTCTACATGGGCGACACCAAGACGGGCGTCATCCAGCTGATCGTCACCCTGGTGACCTGCGGCATCGGCAGCATCTGGGGCCTCGTCGACGGCATCCTGATCCTGGTGAACGGCGGCGTCGACGGACAGGGCCGGCCGCTGCGCGACTGACCCACGGACCACGCAGGGGCCGGGCGGCGTGCCGCCCGGCCCCTGCGTCGCGTATGCGGGTCAGCGGGGCAGCGGAGCGTCCAACCGCCGTAGCCCCGACCAGCCGGCGTCGCGGGCCCGAGCGGCGGCGAGCAGTCCCGCCACGCACGGCCCGTTGCTGATCTCCCCGGCCAGCACCATGCCGACCGCCTCGTCCAGGTCGATCCGGACGATCTGCAGGTCGGCCTCCTCGTGGTGGCGGTCGTGCCGCTGCGCCGCCGGCACCTCGCCGAGATCCCGGGCCAGGAAGACCCGGACCAGCTCGTCGGTGAACCCGGGTGAGCTGTGCACGTCGACCAGCACGTCGAGCCGGCCGGCGGTGAGGTCGACCTCCTCGGCCAGCTCACGCGCCGCCGTCACCGACGGGTCCTCCCCGGCGACGTCGGTCAGCCCGGCCGGCAGCTCCCACAGGCGTCGGCCGACCGGCTGACGGTACTGCCGGATCAGCACCACCTGACCGGCGTCGTCCAGCGCCACCACCGCCACCGCGCCGACGTGCCGCACGAGGTCGCGTGCCGCGGTGCCGCCGCCGGGCATGGTGACCTCCTCGGTGACCACCTCGAAGATCCGGCCGCGGTAGCGCAGCTCCCGGGAGCGCACCTCGTACCGGTGCTCGACCGCGCTCACGCCGCCGCCTCGCTTCGCTCCCCGGCGGCGCGAGGCGCCGCGCTACTGCACCCCATGGCTCGCTCACTCCGCTCGCTCACGAGGCCGAGGCCGCCTTCGTGGCGGCGCCGTTGCGGGTGGCCCGCTCGACGGGGGCGGTGTCCAGATCGACCGGAAGCTGGTCGGCGTGCGAGTACCTCACCGCGGCCTGGACGAAGGCGGCGAACAGCGGGTGCGGCCGGGTGGGACGGCTCTTGAGTTCCGGATGCGCCTGGGTGGCCACGAAGAACGGGTGCAGGTCACGGTCCAGTTCGACGAACTCGACCAGCCGGCCGTCCGGCGAGGTGCCCGAGATGTGCAGCCCCGCCTTGGTGAGCTGGTCACGGTAGGCGTTGTTCACCTCGTACCGGTGCCGGTGCCGCTCGCTGACCTGCGTGCTGCCGTACGCCTCAGCGACCAGCGAGCCCTCGGCGAGCGTCGCCGGGTACGCACCCAGTCGCATCGTGCCGCCCAGGTCGCCCTTGCCGGCGACGATGTCCTGCTGGTTGGCCATGGTGGCGATGACCGGGTGCACCGCCTCGGCGTCGAACTCCAGGGAGTTGGCGCCGTCCAGGCCGGCCAGGTGCCGGGCCACCTCGATGGTCATGCACTGCAGGCCGAGGCAGAGCCCGAGCAGCGGGATGCCGTTCTCCCGGGCGTACCGGGCGGTGCCGATCTTGCCTTCGATGCCGCGGACGCCGAATCCACCGGGGATCACGATGCCGTCGACGCCGGCCAGGGCCGCCGCCGCGCCCGCGGGAGTGACGCAGTCGTCGCTGGCCACCCAGCGCAGCTGCACCCGGGCCCGGTGGCCGAAGCCCGCCGCCCGGATCGCCTCGCTGACCGACAGGTACGCGTCGGGCAGGTCGACGTACTTGCCGACCAGGGCGACGGTGATGGTGTGCCGGGGCTGGTGCACCCGCTCCAGCAGGTCGTCCCAGCCGTCCCAGTCCACGTCGCGGAAGGAGAGGCCGAGCCGGCGCACCACGTACGCGTCGAGCCCCTCCCGGTGCAGCACCTTCGGGATGTCGTAGATGCTGGGCGCGTCCGGCGCGGCGATCACCGCCTCGGCGTCCACGTCGCAGTAGAGCGACAGCTTGTGCTTGAGCTTGTCGGGGATGTCCCGGTCGGAGCGGCAGACGATGGCGTCGGGCTGGATGCCGATGCTGCGCAGCTGGGCCACCGAGTGCTGGGTCGGCTTCGTCTTCAGCTCGCCCGACGGGGCGAGGTACGGCACCAGTGAGACGTGCAGATAGAAGCAGTTGTCCCGACCCAGGTCGTGCCGGACCTGACGGATGGCCTCCAGGAACGGCAGCGACTCGATGTCACCGACCGTGCCGCCCACCTCGGTGATCACGACGTCGGGAGTACGGCCGTCGTCGTCCGGGTCCGCCATGGCCAGGATCCGGGACTTGATCTCGTTGGTGATGTGCGGAATCACCTGGACGGTGTCGCCCAGGTACTCACCGCGCCGCTCCTTGGCGATCACGTCGGAGTAGATCTGGCCGGTGGTGACGTTGGCCTTGCCGGACAACGCCCGGTCCAGGAACCGCTCGTAGTGGCCGACGTCGAGATCCGTCTCGGCACCGTCCTCGGTCACGAAGACCTCGCCGTGCTGGAACGGGTTCATGGTGCCCGGGTCGACGTTGAGGTACGGGTCGAGCTTCTGCATCACCACGCGAAGCCCCCGCGCGGTCAGCAGGTTGCCGAGACTGGAGGCGGTCAGCCCCTTACCCAGCGAGGAGGCGACGCCCCCGGTGACGAATATGTGCCTGGTCGTCCGTGCTGAAGGGGCCAAGGCCTGCTCCCGTGTCGTCCGTCGCGGTCGTGCAGACCGCCGAGCCGATCAGCGAAGTGATCACGCGATCCACGGGATTCCACGGTAACACCTCCCCGGCGGCAGGTCGGGGCCGCACCCGGGTACCGCCGTCCGGTCACCCGCTCACCACCTCGGCCGACGACCGCACACCCGGCTCGCCCTCGACCGGACGGTCCACCCCCGGCCGGGTCCGGTCCGCCGAGTGGTCGAGCACCCGCAGCGCCGACAGCGCCGCCATCGGCACCACCACCGCGGCGGCGGCCCCGGCCACGTCCAGCGCCGCGGCACCGAGCAGACCGCCGATCACCGCCGCCACCGCGGTACCCGCCATCGCCGCCCGGATCGCCGGGTAGATGCCGAACAGGCGCATGAGCCCGCCCCAGGGTTGCAGCAGCGCGAACCAGACCAGCAGCGCCCCGGCCAGCGCCAGCACCGTCAGCGGGCTGTTGACCAGGGTGTCGAAGCTGGCGGCACTGGCCCGCTGCACGGTCAGCCCACCGGTGCCGTCGCCGAGCGCGGCCAGGAAACGGCCCAGGCTGCCCCGTTCGGCCGGAGCGCGACCGAGGTCGACCACCGCGAACCCGACCGTCACGGCCAGACCCGCCATGGCCGCCCAGGCGAGCCGGGTCAGGGTCAGCCAGCCCCCCGCGCTGATCGCCGCCGCCACGCTCACCCCGGCGGTCAGGGCGATCGCACCGATCGAGTCGGCGCCCAGGTACGGGCTGCCGACGACCACCACGGCCCCGCCGCCCACGATCACCATGACGATCGGCCGCCAGCCGCGGCGTACCCGCTGGGCGAGCCAGCCGGCGCTGAGCAGGGCAGCGGCGACGAACACGCCGAGCCCGACGGTGCCGAGCCCCGCGTAGCGGCCCCCCTCCAGCGCGGAGTAGCCGACCACAGCGTTGAGCTGCAACCGGGCACCGGTGACGACGTCCAGGCCGACGGCCAACGTGGTCAACCCGGCCACCGCGCCCAGCGGGCCCAGGGTGGTGCGGTAGCCGGGGGCCAGCCGTACCAGCAGCGTCGTGGCGGCCAGCAGCACGACGGTCAACCCGGCGAACGACGCCGCCGGATGCGCGTAGCGCCACCACGGCGCGGCCTCGGCGATCAGCGCCGCCGGTATCGCGAGGGCGGCGGCCACCAGCAGCACCTCGACCGTCGCCACCACCGCGGGCGGCACCGGTTTCGGCCCGTACGGCCCAGCGTGCCGGCGGGCCCGGCGCAGCAGCGGCAGCACCGCCACGGCGAGCGCCACCTGGGCGACCGCCAGCAGGGTGAAGAACCCGCCGGCCACCTCCCGCTGGGCGGCGGCCTCCCGGTCGGCGTCGGCGGCCTCGGCGATCGCGGCGGACGGGTCGGCCGGCCGGCCGCCGACCGACTCGGCGGGCCTTCCGAGGAAGGGCCGGTCCGGCATCGGACGCCCCAGGGCGGTCAGCGCGGTCGGGGCCAGGTCGATCAGTTGCAGGTAGCCCCGACGGCCCGTGCTGGCTGAGGTCAGCCAGCCCTCCTCCCAGCCTGGTCCATGGGCGACCGCCACGTGCAGTCGGGACGGCCGCTCGGTGTCGGATACCCCGGCGACGATCACCAGGGATCTCGGTGGCCGACCGTCGAGCACCCGGGCCAGTTGCGCGTCGGCGGCCCGAGCCGCGGCCGCCCGCACCGCCGGGTCCTCGCCGTCCACCGTGCCGAGATCGACGATGCTGAGCACGCAGGAGCCGAGCAGCTCCGCCGGTTCCGTGGGCAGCGTCGGGGCGTACCGGTCCACCCGGCCGAACGGTCGGGCCGCGGCCACCGCCGCACCCGGTCCGACCGCCACCGAACACCGCACCGACTCCGACAACGCACCCGGCACCGTGCCCCACGGCAGCCGGTCCTGGTTGTGCAGGACGACACTCTCCTGGTCCGGCAGGTTCGCCCCGATGCCGTCCGGCTGCTCCACCGTCACGTCGACCGGAGCACACTGCCCGTCGGCGGCCCGGTTGCCGGTCCAGGCGGCGAAGCTGCCCGCGCCGAGGGTCAGCCAGCCGTCCACCGGGCAGGTCGGCCGGTGCGCGGAACGCACCGACAGCGACCCGATCGAGCCGTCGCGGGCCAGCCGCCACAGCGTCGGCGTACGCTCCGCGTCCACGTCGTCCCAACGCAACCCGGACACGCCGACGAGAACCACGTAGTCGGCGCTCTGCCCGGCCGGCGGGTGCTGCGGCCGGGCGGCCAGCGCGGTGACCGCGAGCGCCACCACGACCAGGGTGAGCAGGATCGGCGTGATTCGGCGCAACATCACCGGCGTCCCGTCGACGGTGCGTCGGCGTCCGGCGTGGCCGGGCCGGGCGCCAGCTCGGCGTAGAGCGCGAGCAGTTGCGCGAGGGTCTGCGCCTCGGTAGGCCAGGTCGCCGCCCGCGCCACCGCGCGCCGCGCCAGCTCGGCGCGGCCGGCCTCGTCGTCGAGCAGTGCCCGGACCGCCGCGTCGACCGCGTCCACATCACCCGCCGGCACCAGCACCGCCGCGTCGCCGACCAGCTCCGGCAACCCACCCACCGCGGTCGCCACCAGCGGTACGCCGGCCCGCAGCGCCTCCTGCGCGAACAGCTGCCGGGCCTCCCAGTCACTGGTGACCACCGCGAGGTCGGCGCCGGTGAGCAGGTCGGCCACGTCGGTACGGTGCCCGAGCAGGGTCACCGGCGCCCGGGCGGCGCTGACCCGCGCGGCCAACGGCAGATAGGCCGGTCCGCTGCCGGCGATCACGACGACCGGCGGCGGGTTGCGGTCCCGCCACCTGGCGGCGGCGTCCACCAGCACGTCGTACCGCTTCTGCGGATGCAGCCGACCCACCGACAGGATCAACGGCTGATCGGCGGCGACGGCGAACTCGGCGCGGACGGCGGCCCGCCGACGACGCGGCGCGGGAAGCTCAGGGGCGGCGACCGGAGCGAGCCGGGCATCCCCCGCGCCCAGCGCGGCGGCCCGCGCGACCAGGTCGGCGGAGGCACCGAGGGTCACCCGGGCACCCCGCGCCACGATCCGCTCCACCAGCCGGGACAGACCGCCACGCAACCCGCCGGCCAGCACCGCGTTGTGCCAGGTGACCACCAGCGGCGCCGAAGGTCGGGCCAGCACCCCCACCAACCCGGCGCGCAACCCGTGCGCGTGCACGACGCTGACCGCCTCCCCGGCCAGCAGCCGGCGCAGCACGGTCACCGCGCGGGCATCGGCCGGAGTGGGGCTGGACGGGATCTCCACCGGCCGGAACCGGGCACCGGCGGCGACGAAGTCGAACTGGTCCTGGGTCGCCGCCGGCCCGCAGACCAGCACCGGCTGCCCGGCGGCGGCCAGTCCCCGCGCCAGCGACCGGACATGCTGACCCACCCCGCCGGTGCTGGAGGCGAGCAGCAGCACCACCGTCCCCGGTCGGTCCGGACCAGCCGCCGACCCACTCGCCGCGCTCACCGGACCAACTCTCCGTTCACGACTGCGGGGCTCGCAAGCTCACTCCTCGCGCTCACCGGACCAGCACTCCGTTCGCGACTGCGGGGCTCGCAAGCTCACTCCTCGCGCTCACCGGACCAGCACTCCGTTCGCGACTGCGGGGCTCGCAAGCTCACTCCTCGCGCTCACCGGGACACTTCCTCCTTCCGGCCCGCAGGCCGGGCCCGGCGCAGGCGTCGACCCAGCCCGGTCAGCAGTGGCCGCAGGTCCTGCCGGTCGACCAACCACACCACGGCGAGGAACACGACAGCGACCAGGACTCCGGACAGCATGCCCTGCATCAGTGCCGTCCACCGCGCCGGGGGGTCGCCCCCGGCGCCCAGCAGCCGCAGCAGCGCCACCCCGGCGGCCGCGGACGTGCTGCCGGCCAGCAGGCCGGCCCCGCCGGCCCGGCCCCCGCCCACGAGCGCCTCCCGGCCGGCCGAGCGGGCGACGGCCACCAGCAGCAGCGCGCCGAGCAGCAGCATTCCCGCCGAGTTCGCCAACGCCACCGCCAGCACCCGGTCGGCCACCGGGAGCAGGGCCGACAACGGGAACAGCACCAGCGGGACCGCCAACCAACCGGCGGTGATGGCGGCGGTGGCCACCCGCGTCGCGCCGCGCGCGTACAACGCCCGCGACAACACCGCGAAGAGTCCGTACCCGAGCAGCCCGGGAGCATAACCCGCGATCGCGGCCGCCGTCGCGTCGCTGTCGAGCGGGAAGAACCGCCCGATCGGGCCGGCCGCGCCGACCAGCACCGCGGCACCGAGGGAACTGCACAGCAGCACCCCGCGCAGCGTCGCCGACAGCACGTCGCGGTAGCTCCGGTCGTCCCCCCCGGCGGCCGCCGTGGCGAGGGTCGGGTACGCCGCGGTGGCCAGCGGCACCGCCAGCACCGCCCAGGGCAGCAGATAGAACGTCTGCGCCAGGTTGAACACCTGGAACGCCTCGGTCCGGCCGCTCGCCAACCGGTAGAGGATCACCGCCAACGCCACCTGCTGGGCGGTGACCGTCACCACGCCGGCCACCGCCAGCCCGCGGATCCGGACCCGGGCGTCGGCCGGGAACGCGTACCCGGGGCGCAGCGTCAGCCGCAGTCGGCGCAGCGGGATCAGCAGGGACAACGACAGCACCACCACGCCGAGGGTGGTGCCGACCGACAGGATCAGCTCACCGCCGCGGCCGGCCTGCGCCACGCTCGCCCCCGTGCCCGCCACCCCGGCGAAGACCAGGTAGACCACGACGACCGTGAGGCTGGACAGCAGCGGTGCGATCACCGGCCAGGCGAACCGCCGGTGGGCCTGGAGCACACCGGTGAGCACGATGCCGATGCCGTACAGCGGCAGTTGCGGCGCGAACACCCGCAGCATCCGGGCGGCCGACGCCAGTTCCTCCGGTGACCGGCTGTCACCGACCGCGGCGATGATCGGACCGGCACCGAGGGCCACCAGCGCCGCCAGCGGCACGAGCAACGTCACCGTCCAGGTGAGCAGGGCCCCCGTGGTGGCGGCGACCGCCCGCCGGTCGCCCGCCGCGACCGCTCCGGCGAGCAGCGGTACGACCAGGCTGGCCAGCGCCCCACCGGCGACGATCTCGAAGATGATGTTCGGGACGGTGTTCGCCAGGACGTACATCGCGCCCAGGTCGCTGTCCTGCACCACCCAGGTGAAGACGGCGATACGCCCGAACCCGGCCAGCCTGCTGACCACGGTGAGTACGGCGATGAGGGCCGCCGCTCCGGCCACCCGGCCGGCGCCGGCGAGGGGGGCCGGTCTGGTCACGTCAGTCGGCGCGTCGGCCCAGCGCGTCGAGTTCACGCAGCCCCGGCGTGCTCGCGATGACCTTCGTGAAGCTGACCCTCTCGCTGGCGGCGGTGAGCCCGGCGAGGACGGCGAGCAGTGCGGCCCGCCCGACCGGGCCGGTACGGGCGGCCATGGCGACCCCGAGCACCGCGCCGAGCGCGTTCGCGCCGCTGTCGCCGAGCATCACGTCCTCGCCGAGGTCGGCGGGGAGCAGCCCGGCGGCGGCGCCGACCGCGCCCGAGGCGATCCCACCGTGGCGGCCGCCGACCAGCGGCGCACCGAGCAGCAGACCCGACTTCAGCGCCCGTCCGGGGCGCAGGTCGAGCAGGTTGATCAGGTTCGCGGTGCCGGCCACGACGCCCGCGCCGAGCAGCACGTCGACGCCCCGCCCCCACGCGCCCTGCCGCCCCCGGCGGCGATGCCCGGCCACCCCGGGGTCGGCGGAGAGCAGGATCGACGCGCCCAGACCGGCCGCACCAACGCCGACGACCTTGATGAGACCGGCGGTCACCCGGCCCTGCCGCAGCGCGGCCAGATGCCCGGCGAAGCCCTTGGCCGACTTCTGGTCCGGGCGAGCGCCGACCACGTCGTCGTAGAGGCCCACCGCACCGGCGCCGAGCCCGGCCACCAGCGTCGCCGCCCCGGCCGGCACGCTCGCCGCCGCCCCGGCGGCGGCACCTGAGGCGCCCACGGCGAGCGCCGGGCCGGCGGCCAGGGTCACCGTGCGTCCGCGGAAGTTGGTCCGTTCCAGTGCCGGCGCGGCCGGTGCGGTACGGATCCCGCGCAGCGCGTACCGGGCGGCGGCCGCGCCGACCCCGGCCGCCAACAGTCGTCCGAACACCCTCACGTCACCGCCACGCTCGCTCACGCCGTCCCCTCCCGCCGGCCGGCGGAGATCGTCGGATCCGTCACTGGGGCAGTCTAGGCATCAGCGAGGCCGCGCCGTCACCGACGCCGTACTGACCGGCCTTGCGCTCGCCGAGCTGCTGCACCAGCGCCAGGGTGGTGACCAGCTGACCCTGGACGGTGTTGGCGTTGTCGATGGTCGAGATGGTCTGGGTGAGCACCGCGTCGCCCCGGACGAAGGCCACCAGGTTGCCCCCGGCCGAGCCGTTGCCGGCCACCACGATGCCCCCGGTCCGGTCGAACTGCTCGGCGATCTTGACCACCGACTCGTCCTTCTTGGCGGCGTCCTTGTCCACGTACGGCTGCCCGCTGACCACCACGACGGCCTCGGCCGGCGCGGTGACCCGGTCGGAGGTGGTCAGGTAGTTCGCATTGCCGTACGCGGCCAGCACCGCCCGGCGGTCGGCCTCGGTGACCGGCTCGGCATTGGCGGGCTGGTCCAGCAGCACGGTGGCCAGCAGGGCGCTGGAGGTCTCGACGCCGTGGCCGTTGCCGGGCAGACCGTTCGTCGGCGCGCTGGTGGGGCGGGCCGCGGTGACCGCCAGTTCGAGCAGGTTGTTGTTGTTCTCCGGGTTGATGAACTTGTCCTGCAGGTCGATCCGCCCGGTGACGTCGGCGCCGGCCAGCTGGAGCATCTTGAGCACACCCTCGGTGTGGTCGCGGCCGGTGGGCAGGCTGAGCACCAGCACCCGCTTGCCGCTGAGGGTGCCCGGCAGCATCACCTGGGCCATCTCGGCGGCGAAGTCCTCCTCCAGCTCCAGCTCCCGTTGCATGCTCTGGACCGCCTGGCGCATCTGCTGGTTGTCCTTGCGCAGCTCGTTGACGGTCTCCCGAAGCGAGTCCGCGACCGGGCCGTTGAGGGCGGCTGTACCGACCACCAGGCCGATCGCCAGGGCCAGGAAGACCGCGGTCAGGGACACCACGTGGTACCGGAAGTTGATCACGCTTGACGCCTCTTGATCGGTCGGGAGCTAGAAGAGCTGGCCGAGCTGGAACACAAAATTGTCCCACCACTCGGAGACCACGCCCAAGTACGCCTTGCCGACGGTGGAGACGGCCACCGCCGAGGCCATGGCGGCGAGCGCGGAGAGAACCAGCAGCAGCAGGGACGACCCCGAGATGCTCTGCCGGTACAGCCGGCTGACGCCCTTGGCGTCGACCAGCTTGCCACCGACCTTGAGCCGGGTGAGGAAGGTCGACGCCATGCCACCGCGCCCCTTGTCGAGGAACTCGACAAGGGTGGCGTGGGTGCCCACCGCCACGATCAGCGAGGCGCCCTTCTCGTCGGCCAGCAGCATGGCGAGGTCCTCGCTGGTGGCGGCCGCGGGGAAGGTCACCGCCGGCACCCCCAGGCCGTTGACGCGGGGCAGCCCCGGCGCCCGCCCGTCCGGGTACGCGTGCACGATCACCTCGGCACCACATCGCAGCACGTCGTCGGTGACCGAGTCCATGTCGCCGATGATCATATCCGGGGTGTAGCCCGCCTCGACCAGGGCGTCGGCACCCCCGTCGACGCCGATCAACACCGGCTTGAACTCCCGGATGTACGGGCGCAGCACGTCCAGGTCGGCCTTGTAGTCGTAGCCCCGGACCACGATCAGGCAGTGCCGCCCCTGCACCTCGGTGGCGATCTCGGGCACCCCGACGCCGTCGAGCAGCAGGTCGCGCTCCTGCTTGAGGTAGTCCATGGTGTTGGCCGCGAAGGCCTCCAGCTGCACCGACAGGCCCTCCCGCGCGTCGGTCATCGCCTTGGCGACGCTCTCGGCGTCCTGGAGGCTGCCGTGCGCCACCGGGTCCTCGCCCAGGTAGACGGTGTTGCCCTCGATGCGCACCGTGTCGCCCTCACGGATCCGCTCGAAGACGCCCTCGCCGAGGTCGTCGAGCAGCGGAATGCCCGCCGAGATCAGCACCTCCGGCCCGAGGTTCGGGTACCGGCCGGAGACCGACGGCTTGGCGTTGAGCACCGCGCCGACGCCGACCGCGACCAGCGAGTCGGCGGCGACCCGATCCAGGTCGACGTGGTCGATGACCGCGATGTCACCGGGGCGGAGCCGGCCGACCAGCCGCTTCGTACGGCGGTCGAGGCGCGCGGTGCCGAGGATTCGTCCCGGTTCCGCGTTCCGGGTCCGGCGCAACGTGGGTAGACGCATCGTGACCATCCTGGCATGTGAGGCAGGCGAATCTGTCGCGACATGCCTGAGCAGGGCCGCCTACCCAGGGAAGCACACATGGGCGAAGGCCGGTGTGCCTCCGCTCACAATCGCGGTCCTCAGGACCGTCGTTCCCTGGCCGCCACGGCCAGCAGTTCCTCCGCGTGAGCGATACCCAGATCCGAATCGGGCAAACCCGCCAGCATGCGTGCCAGCTCCCGGGCGCGCTCGGTGTCCTCCACCACCCGCACCCCGCTGGTGGTGACCGCGCCGCCGGTGTCCTTCGCCACCACCAGGTGCCGGTCGGCGAAGGCGGCGACCTGGGGCAGGTGGGTCACCACCAGGACCTGGTGGCTGCGGGCCAGCCGGGCCAGCCGACGGCCGATCTCCACCGCCGCCTGACCGCCGACACCCGCGTCGACCTCGTCGAAGACCAGCGTGGGCGGACCGCCGGAGCCGGCGAAGACCACCTCGATGGCGAGCATCACCCGGGACAGCTCACCGCCGGAGGCACCCCGCTGCAACGGCAGCGACGGTGCCCCGGGGTGCGCCAGCAGGCGCAGCTCGACCTCGTCGCCGCCGTCGGGCCCGACGCCGACGTCGACCCCGTTGACCGGCAACGTCGGCTCGGCCCGACCGGCGGGTCGGGGCAGCACCGCCACCTCGATCCGGGCGTGCGGCATGGCCAGCCCGGCCAGCTCGACGGTGACCTGGCCGGCGAAGCGCGTCGCCGCCTCCTGCCGGGACGCCGAGAGCCGCCCGGCCAGCTCGGCCACCTCGGCGGCCAGCCGGGACGCCTCCCGGTCCAACTCGTCGAGCAGTTCGTCGGAGGTGTCCAGTTCGGAGAGTCTGGTCCTCGCCCGCTCCGCCCAGGCGATGACCCCGTCGATGTCGTCGGCGTACTTGCGGGTCAACGCGCGCAGCGCGGCCCGCCGCTCGTAGAGGGCCTGCAGTCGGGCCGGGTCGGCGTCCAGGCCGGCGAGGTACGTGGACAGCTCCACCGAGACGTCGGCGACCAGGGTGGCGGCCTCCTCCAGCCGGGCGGCCAGCTCACCGAGCGCCGCGTCGGTGCCGGTCTGCGCCTCCAACGTACGTCGGGCGGTGCCCAGCAGCGTCGTGGCGTCGGGGGTGTCGTCGGCCGCCTCCATACCGCCGGCCACGCACTGGTGCGCCAGCTGAGCCGCCGTACGCAGACCCTCCGCGTGCTCCAGCCGCTGCGTCTCCGCCTTCAGCTCGTCATCCTCACCCGGCTGCGGATCCACCCGGGTGATCTCGTCGAGGCCCAACCGCAGCAGGTCCGCCTCCTGGTGGCGTTCCCGCGCGTTGCGTCGCCGGTCCGCCAGGTCGTCGACCACCCGCCGCCAGCGCGTGAACGCGTCCCGGGTCGCGTCGAGCAGCTTCTCGTGCTCGGGACCGGCGAACCGGTCCAGGGCGGCCCGCTGCTCGGCCGGGCGCAGCAGCCGCAACTGGTCGGACTGGCCGTGCACCGCCACCACCTGCTCACCGACCTCGCTGAGCATCGACACCGGCATGCCACGGCCACCCAGGTGCGCCCGGGACCGACCCTCCACAGTGACCGTGCGGCTCAGCAGCACGGAGCCGTCCTCGTCGGGCTCACCCCCGGCGTCGGTGATCCGGGCGTGCACCGTCTCCGCCACCCGGCCGCCCAGGCGCAGCCGGCCCTCGACGACGGCGCGGCCGGGCTCGGCCCGCACCCGCCCGGCGTCGGCCCGGCCACCGAAGAGCAGGCCGAGCCCGGTCACCACCATCGTCTTGCCGGCACCGGTCTCGCCGGTGATGACGTTCATACCGCCGGTCAGCGGCAGCGTCGTGTCCTCGATGACGCCCAGTCCGGTGATGCGCAGCTCCTCCAGCACAGCAACCGACAGTAGACGCGAGGCCCGACACTTGACCAGCCAGCGCGGCCACCACGGTCAGAGACCGTCAGCGACGGTTGCCCCGCCAGCCGTGTACCGGAAGGTCGAACTTGGCCACCAGACGCGCGGTGAAGGACCGGTCCCGCAGCCGCACGATCCGTACCGGCAGGGTGCCCCGCCGCACGGTGACCCGGGCGCCCGGCGGCAGGTCGTAGACCCGCCGGCCGTCGCAGCAGAGCACCGCCAGGGTGGTGAACGGGTCGACGGTGATGGCGAAGGTGGAGGTGGGTGCCGTCACCAGCGGCCGGCTGAACAGCGCGTGCGCGCTGATCGGCACCAGCAGCAACGCCTCCACCTCGGGCCAGACCACCGGCCCGCCGCCGGAGAAGGCGTACGCCGTGGAGCCGGTGGGCGTGGCGCAGACCACGCCGTCACAGCCGTATCGGGACAGCGGTCGCCCGTCGACGTCGACGAGCAGCTCCAGCATCTGCGCCCGCTCGCCCTTCTCGACGCTGATCTCGTTGAGAGCCCACGACTCGATCGTCGGTCCGCCGTCGAACTCCGCGGTCACGTCGAGGGTCAGCCGCTCGTCGACGCTGTAGTTGCGGCTCACCACGTCACGGACCGCGACATCCAGATCGTCGATCTCCGCCTCGGCGAGGAAGCCGACCTTGCCGAGGTTGATGCCGAGCAGCGGCACCTTCGCCGGCCGGGCCAGCTCCGCGGCGCGCAGGAACGTGCCGTCCCCACCGAGCGCGAAAACGATCTCCGCACCCTCGGCCGCCTCCGGCCCGGTCACCGGCACCACGCCAGGCAGGTCGAGATCCTCCGCCTCCTCGGCCACCACCCGGACCTCGAACCCGGCGGCGATCAGATCCGCGGCGACCGTACGGGCGTGCTCGGTGCTGCGTCGGCGGCCGGTGTGCGTCACCAACAGGGCCGTGCGGGTCACCGCGACGCCCGCCCGACCGGACCGCGCTGACGGTTCGCTCGCCGAGACCTGCTCCGCTCCCTCACGTGGCCGCCTCCTCCGTCGCCTCGTCCGGCCCGTCGCCGGACGTCACCGGACCACCCGGCCCGGCCGCCACCACCGCCCGCACCCGGTGCGGGTCGGCCGGTGGCGCGTCCCGGCGTAACCATACGAAGAACTCGACGTTGCCGCTCGGCCCGGGCAGCGGGCTCGCCGCGAGATCCGCCAGCCCCAGCCCCAGCGTCGCCGCGGCGGCGGCGACATCGAGCACCGCCTGCGCGCGGAGTTCCGGATCGCGTACCACCCCGCCGGTGCCGACCCGCTCCCGACCCACCTCGAACTGGGGCTTGACCATCAACGCCAGATCGCCGTCGGCACTGGTGCAGGCCGCCAGGGCCGGCAGCACCAGCCGCAACGAGATGAACGACAGATCGGCGACGGTCAGGTCGACCGGCCCGCCGATCGCCTCGGGGGTCAGCGTCCGGACGTTCGTGCGTTCGAAGACCCGTACCCGGGAATCGTTGCGCAGCGACCAGGCCAACTGGCCGTAGCCGACGTCGACCGCGACCACCTCGGCGGCGTCCGCGCGCAGCAGCACGTCGGTGAAGCCACCCGTGGACGCGCCGGCGTCGAGGCAGCGGCGCCCACGCACCGCCAACCCGGCGGGGGCGAACGCGGCGAGCGCGCCGGCCAGCTTGTGTCCGCCCCGGGAGACGTACTCCGACGTGGGGTCGGCACCGGTGACCAGCAGCGGATCGGCGGGGTCGACCATCGCGGCGGCCTTGCGTGCCGGCACTCCCCGCAGTTGGACGCGGCCCGCCTCCACCAGCGCGACCGCCTGCTCGCGGGAGCGGGCCAGACCGCGACGGACGAGTTCGGCGTCCAGCCGGTTACGCCGTGCCATGGATGGACGCGCCTCCTCAGGCCTGGTCGATGGTGGCCAGCGTCTCCCGCAGCGTCTGGTACGCGGCCTCGTACTGGGCGATCTGGTCGGCGGGGCCGAGCGTCGCGGCGTTGGCGATGGCCTGCACCGCGGCGTCCACCGCCGGATGACCGTCGTCCTCGCCGCCGTCACCGGTCCACCGCTGCGGCGGTGGACCGGGACGTGGACCCGGCGGCGGACCGGGCCGAGGCGCGCTCATGCCGCCCCTCTCCCGCGCTCCGCCAAGCCGAGGCCGCAACCGGGACGCGGCGGCCTGCCGCTCCGGGAGGTCCCGGTGCGTCGGCCGGTCACGCGGCACCGTCCGGGCGCGGTCGGCGCGCCGGCGTGGCCTTCGCCGGTCGCGGCGCGGGCTCACCATCGGCGGTACGCACGACCGCCCCCGCCGTCTTCTTCGCCACCGCCTTCTTGGCGACGGGCTTCTTGGCCACCGTCTTCTTGGCCACCGTCTTCTTGGCGACCGCCTTCTTCGCCACGGCCTTCTTCGCCACGGCCTTCGTGGGTGGGGCGGCGGCCGCGGTCGGTGGCGTGCCGACGGAGGGGGCAGCGGCGGACGACGCCGGCCCCGATGCGGTGCCGGCGGAAGCCGCCCGAAGCTGGCGCTCCAACTCCCGCACGCGGCGGTCCAGTTCGGCCACCTCCTCAGCGGTGGCCAGGCCCACCGCGCCGAGGGCACGTTCGACCTCGAACCGGACCAGCTTGGTCAGGGCCTCACGGTTGGCCGCGCCGGTCGAGCGCAGCTCCTCGGCGAGCGTTTGGAGCTGAGCGGCGGTCGCCCCGGTCGATCCCATCGCCCGGCGTACCGCGTCCTGCGCCTTCTTTCGGGGCGCCTCCGTCAGGCCCATGGCCAGTTCGAGGTAGGCGCGCCACGCGTCCTGCATGCCTGAGTCCTTTCGCCCGCCGGCTGTGCAGGTGTCACGCTACCGGCCGCCGGTACCGTCCCGTGCGGTACCGTGCCGGGAGACGACGTGGTGGGCGAGGAGGCGATGGTGGCCACCGTGGACGAGTGTCGGCAGGCGTTGCAGGATCTGGCCGCCCGGCTCGAACGCAACGCGGAGACCGTCCGTGACCGGGTGGACCTGGATCGCACCCTGGCCTGCCGGATCACCGATCTGGAGACCGCGTTCCACGGTCGGCTCACCGGCGGACGGCTGGTGGACCTGGCCGACGGCGACGACCCGAAGGCGAAGATCGCGATGAGCACCACCAGCGACGACCTGGTCGCCCTGGTCCGCGGCGAACTCGACGTCACCCGCGCGGTCGCCAACCGCCGCGTGTCGATCAAGGCGAACCCGTTCGACCTGATGAAGCTGCGCAAGCTGCTCTGAGCCGGCCGGTGCCGGTCAGGACGCCAGGCCGAGCGTCTCCAGAGCCCGCGCCGCCTCCGTGGACGTCGCCCGACCGGGGCCGGCCGGGTGACCGCGCCAGGCCGCCGCACAGAGCGCCGCGAGCGCGTCCAGTGGACGCCCCGAGCCGGACAGCCGCCATCCGTCCGTCCCGGTGGTCACGTGCCAGCCGGCCTGGTCGGCCCCCGACGCCGGCACCCGCACCACACCACCGGGATCGAAGAGCCCGCCCAGGTTCCACGCGACGTAGGTCGGCCGCCGCTCGGCGGGCGCGGCGAGCAGTTCGGCAGCGTCACTGACCCCGGTGAGGACCAGCAGGCTGTCCAGACCGGCCCGGTTGGCGCCCTCGATGTCGGTGTCCAGGCGATCGCCGACGACCAGTGCGCGACCGCTCTCCACCCGCCGGGCGGCGGTCGCGAACAGCTCCGGCGACGGCTTGCCGACGATCTCGTCCGGGTTCCGACCGAGCGCGGTGGCCAGCGCCGCGACCAGCGCGCCGTTGCCCGGCAACGGTCCACGGCCGCTGGGCAGCGTCCGGTCGGTGTTCGTGGCCACCCAGGTCGCGCCGGCGCGTACCGCCACCGCGGCCTCGGCCAGGTCGGCCCAGCCCACCTGCGGCCCGTACCCCTGGATCACCGCGACCGGGGATTCGTCGGCGGTGGAGACCGGTTTCAGCCCGACCTCGCTGATCTCGGACCGGAGCGCCTCGGCACCCACTACCAGCACCGGCGCACCGGCGGGCAGCCGCTCACCCAGCAACTGGGCGGCCGCGGCGGCGCTGGTGAGCACCTCCTCCGGTCGCGCCGGCACGCCCATCCCGGTGAGCAGGTCGGCCACGTCGGCGGCGCGCCGCGACGCGTTGTTCGTGGCGTACGCGATCGCCCGGCCCTCCTGGTGCAGCCGGGCGACCGTCTCGACCGCGCCGGGGATCGGCTGGTCGATCAGGTAGATCACCCCGTCCAGGTCGAAGACGACCAGGGCGTAACCGTCCACCAGCCGGTCCCCGCTCATCGCTGCCGAGCCTCCGGCTCCTCAGGCCCGTCCTCCTCGCGACGGTCCACGGCATCGAGTTCGGCGGCCTCCGAGGCAACGTCGTTGCCCGCTGCCACGTTTTCGACCCCGTCGCCGCCGGCCTGGTCCTGCCCACCATCGGCGTCCGGCTCGTCGACCGCCAGGTCCCGGACCGCCGGCTCCTCGTCCACCGTCTGATCGTCTGCCGACCGCGTCTCTGCCGGGTGGTCGACCGTCCGCGCCTCGACCGGCGCGTCCTCGCCGTTCGGCTCGGCGACGACCGTCGCATTGACGTCCGGCTCGTCGGAAGCGGCGCCGCCCGGGGCCGGAACGTCCCGGTCGGAAACATCGGCGGTGGGCACCGCGGACGTGGCGTCCGGACGGGCCGGCACCGCTCCGGGGGCACCCGGACCGGCGACCAGTTCCTCGGTCACCTCGTCCTCGTCGTCACCCTCGATGACCACGCCGTCGAGTTCGAGCAGCCGCTCGGCGGCGTCCGTCTCCGCCTCGGTGTCCACCTCGGCGGCGCGGGAGAACCACTCCCGCGCCTCGGCCCGCCGTCCCACGGCCAGCAACGCGTCGGCGTACGCGTACCGCAGCCGGGCCGTCCATGGCTGCACCGCCTCGGTGGTCAACTCGGGGACCTGGAGCATCGCCACCGCCGCGTCCCGCTGGCCAAGGTCGCCACGCGCACCGGCGGCCACGATCAGCAGTTCGATGGCGACGGCCGGGTCGAGCTTCTCCTGGTCGGCGCCGCGGAACAGGTCGATGGCGCGCTCCGGGCGACCCAGTGCCCGCTCGCTGTCCGCGATGACCGCGAGGTGGCTCTGCGCACCGCTCATCCGGTGGTACGTCCGCAGCTCGGCGATGGCCGACTGCCACTGTCCCGCGTGGTATGCGGCCAGGCCGACCGCCTCCCGCACCGCGGCGATCCGCGAGGCCAGTCGCCGCGCCGCCAGTGCGTGGGCCAGCGCCTCGGCCGGGTCCTCGTCGATCAGCTGGCCGGTCGCCACGAGATGCCGGGCTACGGTCTCCGCGACCGGCTTCGCCAGCGACAGCAGTTCGGCGCGGACCTCCTTGTCCAGGTCGGTCGCGACGATCTCGTCGGGCAGTGCCGGTGCCGGCGTACGCCCGTCCTCGGTCGAACCACCATCGCGGTCGTCCCGCCCGTAGCGACGCTCACCGTCCCGGTCGTCCCGGAATCCGCCGCCACGACGCTCGCCGTCCCGGTCGTCCCGGAATCCGCCGCCACGACGCTCGCCGCCACGCTCGTCCGCCCCACGACGGAACCCACCGCGCTCACCGAAACCACCCGCTCCGCTACCGGAGCGGTCCCGGTCCCGGAACCCGCCTTCACGACGCTCGCCGCCACGGAAGCCACCCTCACGACGCTCACCGTCGCGGAAACCGCCCTCACGACGGTTGCCACCGAAGCCGCCCTCACGGCGGTCGCCGCCGCGGAACCCGCCACTGCGGCGCTCGTCGTCGCGGCGCTCGCCACGGAAACCACCTTCACGGCGCTCACCGTCACGGAACCCGCCACCGCGACGCTCGTCACCGCGGAAGCCGCTCTCGCGCCGGTCACCGCCACGGAAACCACCCTCACGGCGCTCACCGCCACGGAAACCACCCTCACGGCGCTCACCGTCACGGAACCCGCCACCGCGACGCTCGTCACCGCGGAAGCCGCTCTCGCGCCGGTCACCGCCACGGAAACCACCCTCACGACGGTCGCCGCCACGGAACCCGCCGCTGCGGCCTTCGTCGTCTCGACGCTCACCACGGAAGGAGCCCTCGCGGCCCTCACCACCGCGGAAGCCACGGTCGCGCCGCGAGTCGTCGCGGTACCCGCCTCGCTGGTCAGCGTCTCGACGGAAACCGCCCTCGCGACGCTCACCCTCCCGGCGGTCGCCCCGGAAGCCCTCTTCCCGACGGTCGCCGCCACGGAAACCGCCCTCACGACGATCCCCGCCACGGAACCCACCGTCGCGACGCTCACCGTCGCGGAAGCCACCCTCACGACGATCCCCGCCACGGAAACCGCCCTCACGACGATCCCCGCCACGGAAACCGCCCTCACGACGATCCCCGCCACGGAAGCCACCCTCACGACGATCCCCGCCACGGAAGCCACCCTCACGGCGATCGCCGTCCCGACGGTCGCCCCGGAAGCTCCCCTCCTGGCGCTCACCGCCCCGGAAACCACCCTCACGGCGGTCGCCGCCCCGGAAACCGCCGTCGCGACGCTCACCGCCCCGGAAACCGCCTTCACGGCGATCGCCGTCGCCATCACGGCGATCGTTGCCGCGGAAACCGCCGTCCCGGCGCTCACCACCGCGGGAGCCGCCCTCACGGCGATCACCACGGAAACCGCCAGTTGGCCGGTCGCCGCCGCGGAAGCCGCCCGAACGCTCACCGCTGTCGCGTCGGAATCCACCCTCACGGTCGTCGCCGAAGCGACGCTCCGCGCGGAAGCCTCCAGCGCCCCGGTCCCTGTCCGCAGCACCGTCCCGACCGCCGCCGAATCCTCGGTCACGGCGCTCGTCGCGGAACCCGCCCTCGCGACGGTCACCATCGCGCCGAAATCCTCCGGACCGGGTTCGGTCGCCGGCGTCGCGTCCGCCGTCGCGGGAGCCCCGCTCCTCTCCCCGGTCGTGGCGCGACGGGCGGTCGTCGCGGCGGGATCCGCCGTCGCGATCCGCGGGCCGACCCTCGTAACCCCGGGGGCGGTCCCCGCCCTGAGGTGCTGAACTCACAGGTACATCCTTCCTGAGTGCGCCGTGTCAACGACGCAACGCAGTCGAGGGCCGGCCCGATACCGGGCGGCCCTCGACTGTGACGTGTGTCCGGCGGTGTCCTACTCTCCCACACCCTCCCGGGTGCAGTACCATCGGCGCTGGAGGGCTTAGCTTCCGGGTTCGGAATGAGACCGGGCGTTTCCC
>NZ_JAXCFK010000024.1:0-50775 GCF_056150025.1 Micromonospora aridisoli
ACGACGAGGGTGTGGCCCGCCGCGCCCCGCGCAGGAATCAAGCCTGACCGCCCGGAACCGGGCACGGCGGGCCACACCCCCAACAGCGCCCACAAACGGGGCACGCCAGCCCACGCAGCGCCCACAAACCGCGGCGGCCGGAGATACGTGGATCTCCGGCCGCCGCGTCTGACGGTCGTTACTGCTTGAGCATGTTGTCCAGCAGCAGCGCGCAGCGGATCACCCCGAGGTGGCTGTAGGCCTGCGGGTGGTTGCCCAGGCCACGCTCGGCGAGCGGGTCGTACTGCTCGGGCAGCAACCCGGTCGGGCCCGCCGTGTCGACCATCTGCATGAACAGCTCCTCGGCGTCGGTCCGCCGGCCGGTGCGCAGGTACGCCTCGATGAGCCATGCCGTGCAGATGTGGAAGCCGCCCTCGCGGCCGGGCAGGCCGTCGTCCCAGTGGTAGCGGTAGACGACCGGGCCGCTGCGCAGATCCGCCTCGATCTTCAGCACGGTCGACAGGAAGCGGGGGTCGTCGCCGGCGAGCAGCCCGGAGATCCCGATCCACAGCGACGAGGCGTCCATGTCCTCGTCGCCGTACGCGACGCTGTACGCCTCGGCGTGCTCGTGCCAGCCGTACTCCAGGACGTTGGCGGCGATCCGGTCGCGCAGTTCCACCCATTCCGGCCGGTCCTCGCCGCCGTGCTGGCGCATCACGTGCAGCGCCCGGTCGACGGTCATCCAGCACATCACCTTGGAGAAGACGTGGTGCCGGGGCGGCAGGCGGGCCTCCCAGATGCCGTGGTCCGGCTCGTGCCAGCGGCGGCGGACCGCCTCGACCATGTTCTCCAGCACCCGCCACTCCTCGGCGCGTACCGAGCCGCGCACGTCGGCGGTGGCCGCGATCAGGTCGGCGATCGGACCGAAAACGTCGAGCTGGAGCTGGTGGTTGGCGAGGTTGCCGACGCGTACCGGGCGGGATCCGGCGTAGCCGGGCAGGGTGTCGATGACCGCCTCGGCGCCCAGTTCGTAACCGTCGACCGTGTAGAGCGGGTGCAGCCGCTCGGGGTGCCCGCCGGTGCGCTCCACGCAGCCGTCCACCCAGCGCAGGAACGCCTCGGCCTCGGCGATCGAACCCAGATCGACCAGGGCTCGGGCGGTCATCGCGGCGTCACGCAGCCAGCAGTAGCGGTAGTCCCAGTTGCGTACCCCGCCGAGTTCCTCTGGCAGCGAGGTGGTGGCCGCGGCCAGGATCGAACCGGTCGCCTCGTGGCAGAGGCCGCGTAGCGTCAGCGCGCTGCGGGCGACCAGGTCCCGGGCGGTGGTCGGCAGCCGTAGCGAGGCCACCCACTCCTTCCAGGGGCGTTCCGCCGCGGCCTGCCGCTCGTGGATCGGCAGCCGGTGATGTTCCAGGCTGTGCGTACCGAACCGCAGCTCCAGCACCACCTGCCCGCCGAGCGCGGCGAGGTCCACCACCGCCTTCGCGGTCTCGTACCCGCCGTCGTTGCCGACCTCCCACTCCACGCCGGGGGAGTAGAGCGCGACCGGTTCGTTCGAGCCGAGCACCAGCAGGCCGTCGCCGACCGGCTGAAGCTGCACGGCGACCTGGGCGAACTCCGGCCGGGGCGCGAACTCGACCCGGACCCGACCGCTGCCGGTCAGGACCCGGATCAGCGTCGAGTCACCGGAGATGACCGCCGGGCCGTCCGGCGTGGCCCGGGGGTCGGGCTTGTCGAGCCAGTCGGTGACGGTGAGACCCGACCAACGGGTCTCCACGGTCATCGTGCCGGACCGGTAGCGCTGGCCCAGCGGGATGCCCCCGCGTTCCGGGGCGACGCTGAAGTGTCCGGCCGGGCTGCCGCCGACCAGGTCCGCGAAGATCGCCGCCGAGTCGGGCTTGGGGTTGCACAGCCAGCTCACCTTGGCGTCCGGCGTGAGCAGAGCGACCGTGCGACCGTTGGCCAGCATCGAGTGCCGTTCGATCGGTACCGCCCGCTCGCCGAACAGCCAGTGCCGGCGCGTCTCCAGCAGCAGCCCGAGCGCGCGGGCCGCCTCGATCGGCTCCGCCACCCGGTAGCCGGCCTTGGTCTCACCCGGGCCGATCTTGATGCCGACGTCCGGACCGTGCAGGTTGCCGAAGGCGTTCTCATCGGTGATGTCGTCACCGATGAAGAGGACCGCGCTGGCGGAGAGCTGGGTGCGCAGCTGGTCGACCGCCGTCCCCTTGTGGGTGGCGACCACGGAGATCTCGATGACCTCCTTGCCCTGGGTGACGGTGACGTCCGGCCAGGTGGCCGGGCCGCTGCGGACCGCGTCGATGGCGGCGGCGGCGACCTGCGGATCCACGCCACGGGTGTGGACGGCGACACTCGCCGGCTTGCGTTCCAGTCGAACACCGGGGTGCTCCGCGGCGATCTCCCGCAGCGCGTCACGCAGCCGGGTGCGCACGGCGATCAGTTCGGGGGAGAGGCGCTCGACGAAGCCGATGTCGAACTCCGAGCCGTGGCTGCCGACCAGATGGACCTCACTGGGCAGCCGGGAGAGCGCGGCCAGGTCACGAAGGGCGCGGCCGGAGACGACCGCCACGGTGGTCTGCGGCAGCGCGGCCAGGGCCCGCACCGCCGCCACCGACTCGGGCAGGGGTACGGCCTTGCTGGGGTCCTCCACGATCGGAGCGAGTGTGCCGTCGTAGTCGCAGGCGACCAGGAGCTGGGGTACCCGGGCGATCCGCCCGATGGCGGCGCGCAGCTCCGGATCCATCGTCCCGGCGACGGGCGTGACGATCTCGTTGGACGTCGCGTTCACGCCGCCTCCATGTCGGGCACACCGAGTTCGGTGAGGAAGGACTTCGCCCAGTGCCCCACATCGTGGGTGCGCAGATGGCGTTGCATGGTCCGCATACGGCGACGAGCCTCCGGCTTCTCCACATGCACGGCCCGTAGCAGAGCGTCCTTGACCGCGTCGGGGTCGTGCGGGTTGCACAGGAACGCCTGACGCAGCTCGGTGGCCGCGCCGGCGAACTCACTGAGTACGAGCGCGCCCCCGTGGTCCGCCCTCGACGCGACGTACTCCTTGGCGACCAGATTCATTCCGTCTCGCAGCGGGGTAACCATCATCACGTCGGCGGCGGCGTACATCGCAGCCAGTTCGGTCCGACTGTACGACTGATGCAGATAATGCACCGCCGGCACGCCAACCCGGCCGAATTCGCCATTAATCCGACCAACTTCGCGCTCCACCTTGACGCGAAGTGCCTGGTAGTGCTCCACGCGCTCGCGGCTCGGCGTCGCGACCTGCACCATAACCGCGTCGGGCACTGTCAACTTTCCGTCAGCGAGCAACTCTCGGAACGCCTTGAGGCGCAACTCGATGCCCTTGGTGTAGTCGAGCCGGTCGACGCCGAGGATGATCGTCCGGGGGTTGCCCAGCTCCTCGCGGATCTCCTTGGCCCGGGCCTGGATCGCCGGGTCGGCGGCCAGCCGCTCCATCTCCTTGGTGTCGATCGAGATGGGGAAGGCGCCGGCCTTGACCTGACGGCCGTCCACCTGGATCATCTGGCCCTCGTAGCGCAGCCCGAGCAGGTGCCGGGCCAGCCGGACGAAGTTCTGCGCGGCGAGTCGTTGCTGGAAACCGACCAGGTCGGCGCCGAGCAGGCCGCGCAGGATCTCGGTGCGGAACGGCATCTGCATGAACAGCTCGATCGGCGGGAACGGGATGTGCAGGAAGAAGCCGATCCGCAGATCGGGGCGGAGCTCCCGGAGCATCGCCGGCACCAGCTGGAGCTGGTAGTCCTGCACCCAGACCGTGGCGCCCTCGGCGGCGACCTCCGCCGCGGCCTCCGCGAACCGGGCGTTGACCAGGCGGTACGCCTCACGCCAGCGGCGCTTGTAGGCCGGCGTCTCGACGGCGTCGTGGTACAGCGGCCAGATCGTCGCGTTGGACTGTCCCTCGTAGTAGCGCTCCAGCTCCTCGGCGCTCAGCGGCACCGGGTGTAGCCGGATGCCCTCCAGGTCGAACGGCTCGGGAGCTGCGCCGGTGCCGCCGGCCCAGCCCACCCAGGTGCCCTGATGCTCGGCGAGGACAGGATGTAGCGCGGTGACCAGCCCGCCCGGGCTGCGTCGCCACTGCCGTCCCTCGGGTGTGCTCACCTCGTCGACCGGCAGTCGGTTCGCCACTACGACAAAGGAGCTACGGACGGTCACGATCGGCCACCTCCGGGTGCTGACGGGTCCACCGCGATGAGCGTACTGAGCGTAGCTGCGGCGTCTGTTCCCCTGTGCCGGACTCACCTACCCGTCCCGAACTCGCCGAACCGTGGACGTGATCATGTTGACAGGCGAGCACTTCCGACCGATTTCCGGGTCGGTTCGGAGGGCCGCGTACCGCCGCTGGCGGGGCGATGTGGGCGCGGCCCGTCGTACCTGTCAGGATTGACGATGGCGTGCGCGCGGCCGGCTCCCGGCCGACGGCGGCGGGCGGCGGCCCTGAAGCCGCGTCCGTACCACGCGAATCGGCGATCGAAAGCGACGGAGGAGCCCGCACCGTGGCCCAGTTCATCTACGTCCTGGACAAGGCGCGCAAGGCGCACGGCGACAAGGTCGTGCTCGACAACGTGACGCTGAACTTCCTGCCCGGTGCCAAGATCGGTGTGGTCGGTCCGAACGGCGCGGGCAAGTCCAGCCTGCTCAAGATCATGGCGGGCTGGGACCAGCCGAGCAACGGCGAGGCCCGGCTGATGCCCGGCTTCACCGTGGGGATGCTCGCCCAGGAGCCGCCGCTCAACGACGCCAAGACCGTCCTCGGCAACGTCGAGGAGGCGGTCGCGGAGACCAAGGCCAAGCTGGAGCGGTTCAACAAGATCGCCGAGCAGATGGCCACCGACTACTCCGACGAGCTGATGGAGGAGATGGGCCGGCTTCAGGAGGAGCTGGACCACGCCGACGCGTGGGACATCGACTCCAAGCTCGAACTGGCCATGGACGCGCTGCGTTGCCCGCCGCCGGACGCCGACGTCACCCAGCTCTCCGGTGGTGAGCGTCGGCGGGTGGCGCTCTGCAAGCTGCTGCTGGAGGCCCCCGACCTGCTGCTGCTCGACGAGCCCACCAACCACCTGGACGCGGAGAGCGTGCAGTGGCTGGAGCAGCACCTGGCCAAGTACGCCGGCACCGTCGTCGCCATCACTCACGACCGGTACTTCCTGGACAACGTGGCCAACTGGATCCTGGAACTGGACCGTGGCCGGGCGTACCCGTACGAGGGCAACTACTCCACCTACCTGGAGAAGAAGGCCGCCCGGCTGGCCGTGGAGGGTCGCCGGGACGCCAAGATGAAGAAGCGCCTGGCCGACGAGTTGGAGTGGGTGCGCTCCAACGCCAAGGCCCGGCAGACCAAGTCCAAGGCCCGTCTCGACCGGTACGACGAGATGGCCGCCGAGGCGGAGAAGACCCGCAAGCTGGACTTCGAGGAGATCCAGATCCCGCCGGGCCCGCGCCTGGGCAACACCGTCATCGAGGCGAACGGCCTGACCAAGGGCTTCGGCGACCGGGTGCTGATCGACAACCTGTCTTTCTCGCTGCCGCGCAACGGCATCGTCGGCATCATCGGCCCGAACGGTGTCGGCAAGACCACCCTGTTCAAGACCATCGTGGGGCTGGAGGAGCCGACCGCCGGCCAGGTCCGCGTCGGCGAGACGGTGTCGCTGTCCTACGTCGACCAGAACCGGCAGGGCCTCGACGGCGACAAGACCGTCTGGGAGGTCGTCTCCGACGGGCTGGACCACCTCATGGTGGGCAAGGTCGAGATGCCCTCGCGGGCCTACATCGCGGCGTTCGGGTTCAAGGGCCCCGACCAGCAGAAGCCGACCAAGGTGCTCTCCGGTGGCGAGCGCAACCGGCTCAACCTGGCGCTGACGCTGAAGATCGGCGGCAACGTCATCCTGCTCGACGAGCCGACCAACGACCTGGACGTGGAGACCCTCTCCAGCCTGGAGAACGCGCTGCTGGAGTTTCCCGGCTGCGCCGTGGTGATCTCCCACGACCGGATGTTCCTGGACCGGGTCGCCACGCACATCCTGGCCTGGGAGGGCGACGACGAGAACCCGGCGAAGTGGTTCTGGTTCGAGGGCAACTTCGAGGCGTACGAGAAGAACAAGGTCGACCGGCTCGGCGCCGAGGCGGCTCGTCCGCACCGGGTGACGTACCGCAAGCTGACCCGCGACTGACCGGGCGGGTCTGTCGTGGCTGACCGGTTCGTCTACCACTGCACCCTGCGCTGGTCCGACCTGGACGCGTACGGTCACGTCAACAACGCCCGCTTCCTCACCCTCTACGAGGAAGCCCGGGTGGCGTTGATGTTCGTCGGTGCGCGGGCGAACGGGGTGGACTCGTTCGCCGAGGGCGTGGTGATCCGCCGGCACGAGGTCGACTACCTGCGGCCGGTCGACTACGCCCTGGACCGGGCCACCCCCGAGTCGGCACCCACCGTCCGGATCGAGCTGTGGGTCGAGCAGTTGCGCGCCGCGTCCTTCACTGTCGGCTACGAGATGTACGACGGTGAACTGCTCATCAGCCGGGCCCGTTCGGTGCTGGTGCCGTTCGATCTGGCGCTTCAGGTGCCCCGGCGGCTCAGCGATCACGAGCGGACGTTCCTGCTCGGGTACGCCCCGCAGGGCGGCACGCCGTGAGCGTCGGGCACGGCATCACCGACGTCGCCGACGCGGGGGCCTTCCTGGCCCGGCTCGTGCGGTTGGAGCGGGCCGCCCTGGTTCGGCTCCGGCCGGCGGCCGTCGGCGCGCGTACCGCCCTCTGGGCCCGCCTCCCGTGGGGTGTGCTGGCCGTGCGGACGGTGGCCGGTCCGGGTGCCGGTGACGTCACCGTCGCCGCCGGGCAGCTGCTCGCCGAACTCGCCGCCGGCCGCGCGGAACTGCCGGCCCGGCGCGACGCGCAGTGGCGGTGGGCGCTGCCACCTGGCACCAGCCGTCGGGTCGAGACGCTGCCGGGTGGTGAACTGCGCCGGCTGGCCGAGGCGGCGGCGGGCACCCTGCGCGAGGCGGCCGAGCACGGGATCGGCGGCCGGGCGGTGGGGCAGCGGATGCTGCGCGACGCCCTGCTGGACCACGTGGCGGTGGTGGTCACTCCGGACGACGAGCCTGACCGTCCAGTGGAGGTGACCCAGCGGATGGTGCAGGGGCTGATTCGGATGGATTTCCTCGGTCCGTCCGGGAATTCGCCGGATGGTGACGACGTGCAGGTACGCGCGGCCGGACGATGGGTCGGACTGGTGGGACCGTACGGAGCCGTCTGGTCGCAGAAGGCCACGGATCTTGTCGTACGGCCCTCTGTGGCTCATGCGAACGGATGACCTCTCTTCATCCTTCCGGCTTGGTGCTGGCGTTGGGGGGATGCTTCGTTCCGGCTGTCCGGGTACCGTCCATCCTCGGATCCAACCCACCGTAGGCGACTGGATCCGCTGGGGAGTGAGGTGCGCGAGCGATGCCGTGGTGGTCATGGCGCCCAGGTCCCGCCAGTGGCGGTGACCCGGAAACTCGAAGCAGGATCACGGTGGAAGGTGCCGTCCGGGTCGGACCGCCGGCGCCCCGCCAGCCGGGCGACGACTGCCCGGGTGCGGAGCGCCCGTTGATTGCCGACATGCCAGCCACCGTCGAACAGGTCACCCTGCGCCGCATCTGCGACGCGCTCGACCTGCTCGACGTGCGGTACCTGGCCGACGGCGACGGCAACCTGCTGGCCATGTGGGAGCGGCACGCGGTGCTGGTCACCCTGGAGGGGCCGGAGGACGAGATCCTCGTGCTGCGGGCCCGGCCACACGCCACGGTGCCGCCCGACTGGGCGGACCGGGCCTACCGGGTGGTCAACGAGTGGAACCACACGCGGCGCTTCTGCAAGGCGTACGTGGGCGACGCGACCGAGCGCGGCCAGTTGCCGATCTACGCGGAGTTGCAGGTTCCGCTCGCGGCCGGCACGCACGACGCCCTGCTCGTGGAGCTGCTCGACTGCGGCGCCGCCGTGGCCACCAGCTTCGTCGACTGGCTGCACGACGAGGGTGCCCTGCTCTGAGAGCCGTCGGGGAACCTCGCGGGTTCCCGACAAGCTCCGACCGGCGGTGACGGCCGCCCCGTTTAGCGGCGGGGCGGCGTCAGGCGCGGGTCGCCGGGTCCTCCATGTCGTTCACCATGAAGTACGCCGCCCGTTCGAGGTAGTTCCACAGCTCGGTGGCGAGCGCCGGGGGCAGGTCGAGGCTCTCGACCGCCCGGCGCATGTGGCGTAGCCAGGCGTCGCGTTCGGCGGCACCGATCCGGAACGGGGCGTGCCGCATCCGCAACCGGGGGTGTCCCCGTTGGGCGGAGTAGGTGTTCGGTCCTCCCCAGTACTGCATGAGGAAGAGCCGCATCCGGTCGGCGGCCGGGCCCAGGTCCTCCTCCGGATACATCGGGCGCAGCAGTGGATCGGCGGCGATGCCGACGTAGAACTCCTCGACCAGCTTGCGGAACGTGGGCTCGCCGCCGACGGCGTCGAAGAACGTGACCGCCTCGCCGTGGCCTTGGGACTCACCTGCGGGATTCACCGTTCCATCCTGCCAGGGCCGGGCCGGCGCTCGCCCGGCCGGCACCGGGTGAGCACGGTGGCTCAGGTCACCGCGTGCCGGGGCCGTCCCGGGCCCACATGTCCGGACCCGGGCTCCTCCGGGGATGTCCCGTCCGGCGGTGTGCCGTTGGCCACCGTCCCGTTGGCGCGGCGAGAGGCGGCTCGGGCTTCCTCGACCGAGGCGGTCACGGTCTGCTGGTCGGGCCAGCGCAGGGCGACGATCGACATCAGCACCACCCCGGCGGCGCTCCACACGCCCACCACGATCGGGATCGGAAAACGTTCGGCGATCAGCCCGGTCACCAGTACGGCCGCACCCTGGATGACCTGTACACCGGTGGCCATGACACCGAACGCCCGGGCCCGGAACCCGTCCGGGAGAGCCTGCACGAAGAGCCCGTTGGCCATCGGAAGCAGCCCGGCGACCGCGAACCCGCAGACGGCGGCGAGCAGCGCCACCACGACCGGTGGCGGGTCGAGCAACGCGGGCACCAGCGCCAGCGGCGCGACCACGGCCAACGGTCGCAGCAGGAGCAGCCGTCGGGCCGGTGCGATGGTGCGGCCGATGATCAGCCCGCCGAGGATGAACCCGACCGGGGTGGCCGCCATGATCACGGCCTGCGCCAGCCCGGGATCCATGCTCTCGCCCGCGTGTTCGTTCGCCCAGGCGGCGGCCAGTCCTTCGGGCACGATGGAGAAGAGCATGGCGCTGAAGACCAGCACGGCGATCGCCCGTAGCACGGGCGTCCGGAAGACGATGTGGAAACCCGCGGCGGTCTCCCGTAGCAGGTGACTGCGGTGGTCGCTGGTCATGGCCGGCGGTCGATCGCGCACCCCGAGCCGGACGAGCAGGGCCGACAGCGCGAAGGCACCCGCGTTCATCAGCAGCGCCGCGGTGGGGTTGACCGTCGCCACGGCGGTACCGAGCAGGTAGCCGACCACCTGGGCGGCCTGCCCCACGCTGGCGTTGACCGAGAGCCCGACGACGAGTCGGTCCCCGGGCAGGATCAGCGGTAGCAGGGCCGAGCGGGCGGCCTGACCCGGTGGGTTCGCCAGCGTGGTGGCGAACAGAAGCGCCAGGATCACCGGTACCGGCATCCCGGGGATGGCGACGAGCAGCATCAGCGCCATGCGGATGAGGTCGCAGACGACCATCACCTGCCGGAACCGGTGCCGTTCGGCGATCGTGGCCAGCAGGGGCCCGCCGACCAGCCAGGGCAGATAGCTGACCGCGAAGGCGGCGGCCGACAGCGCCACGGACTCGGTCTCCCGGTAGATCAGGAGGGTGACCGCCGCCTTGGCGACGTAGTCACCGACCCAGGTCAGCGTGCTGGCCGCGAAGACGGCTCGATACTCACGCTGGGCGAAAACCTCCCGGAAGGTGGCCGGCCCTTCCGGAGAAGGTCGCTCGTCGGACACCATCGCCTCCATCGTCCCGGTTGCTGGCCACTCGTGATGGGCTGCCGGGACCATCGTCAGGTCTGCGGATCAGCGAGGACGTGACACCGCTCGGTAAGCGCGTGCACCGGATTCTGCCCGATCGTCTGACAACTGGCTAGGGCGAACGGTTGGTTGGTCGCATCTCCGACTGAACGAACGGACGATACCCGAGGGGCCGCTCGGCCGCGACCCCCGACGGTCGGCTCAGGTGGCACCGCCCTGGCCGGTCTCGGAGTCGGATCGAGTAGGTACACCGGGGTAGAGGCGGCCCGCAGCGATCCGTGCCGTGATGCCGGAGTTCTCCAGCGCCTCGGCGAGCCGGCGCCGCAGTTCCCGACCCACGCTGAACTGTCCGTCGGCGGTGGTCTTCACCACCGTCCGGATCACCGTGCCCTCCACCGTGACCTGCTCGACGCCGAGCACCTCCGGCGGCTCGACGATGGACTGCGCCAGCTCCGGGTCCACGGTGACCGAGGCGGCGGCGGTACGCAGCACCGCTGTCGCCTCCTCGGTGCCGGCGAAGCCGATCGGCAGGTCGACCACCACCAACGCCCAGCCCTGGCTCTTGTTACCCACCCGCACGATCTCGCCGTTGCGGATGTACCAGAGCACGCCCCGCCCGTCGCGGACGGTGGTGACCCGAAGTCCGACCGCCTCGACCACGCCGGTCGCCTCGCCGAGGTCGACGTTGTCGCCCACCCCGTACTGGTCCTCGATCAACATGAACAGCCCTGCGATCAGGTCCTTCACCAGGCTCTGCGCCCCGAAACCGAGCGCCACACCGGCGATGCCCGCGCTGGCCAGCAGTGGTGCCAGGTCGAAGCTGAACTCCTTGAGCACCATCAGCAGGGCGATGCCGTAGATGAACGCGGTGCTCATGCTGCGCAGCACCGAACCGATCGCCTCGGCGCGCTGCCGGCGGCGCTCCGGAACGAACTCGCCGGGCTCGGTGGCGGCGGTCGGGATGCGTTCGCGCAGCGGGCGGAGCATGGTCGGCACACCGGCGTCGCTGGTGCTGCGTACCAGCCGGTGGATCGTGCGGTGCACCAGCCACCGGGCGGCCAACGCCAGCAGCAGGATCATGACGATCCGCAGCGGCTTGACCAGGATCCAGAAGCTGCCCTCGGCGAACCACACCGAGTCGGTCCAGTTGAAGACGATCTTGCACAGAGCCTCGTCCAGGCACTCCGGGCTCGGCGTATCGACCGGTTCCGGGCTGGACGGGGCGGGGGTGGGACTGACGCTGCTTACGGTCACCCTGTTTTCGTACCGCAACCGCCCGGTGGGTTCGCCGCCGACCCACCGGCCGGTGACGCCGGCCCGGTCGAGCGCGCCCGGGGGAAAGCGCCGGTGGTACCCAGGATTAGTACGTGCATTCGCGGGTCCGATCAGGGACGATTGGCGCAGCGGACGTCGGTGATCCGGCCGGCGTCGACGTGGTGCCCGGCCGTGCCCGGGACCGGTCGGCGGTGGCGAGTGGGAAGCCGCTTGACCGGGAGGGTGACGCGATGCCTGACATACGACCCACGGTGGGCTCCGGCGCGCTGGTTCTCAACGCCACCTACGAGCCGCTGTGTGTCGTGTCGGTACGTCGTGCCGCGATCCTCGTGCTCTCCGCCAAGGCGGTCTGTGTCGCCGACGGCGACGGCATCCTGCACAGCGCCCGCAGCGCGCTGCCGGTGCCGTCGGTCGTCCGGCTCACCCGTTTCGTCCGGGTGCCGTACCGCACCCACGTGGGGCTGTCCCGCCGGGCCATCTTCGCCCGGGACGGCTGGCGTTGCGCGTACTGCCGGGGCCCTGCCGAGACCATCGACCACGTCTTCCCGCGCAGCCGGGGCGGCCGGCACGCCTGGGAGAACGTGGTCGCCGCCTGCGCCAGGTGCAACCACACCAAGGGCGACAAAACCCCCGCCGAACTCGGTTGGCGACTGCACTCGCTGCCCACCGCCCCGAAAGGGATCGCCTGGCGGGTGCTCGGCCACCGCGCGCCCGACCCGCGCTGGGCCGACTGGCTGGACCTCCGCGAACCCGAAGCCGCCTGACCCGTCACCGGCCGCCTGCCCCCCAGCTCAACCCCGCTCAAGATACCCATCCGCCCTCGCGGACGACATCCCCGCGCCCTCCGCACGGAGAGTGCGCCGAACCCCACAGCAAGACAAGATCACCGAGCCTCGACCAGAGAAGCGAACACCACCACGTTGTCCGCGTACCCCGTCTCCCCACCGACCCAGCGTCCGCCGCACGTGATCAGCCGCAACTGGGGACGGCTGAAGTCGCCGAAGACGTCGTCCGCCGGCAGCTGTTCCTTGTCGTACCGGCCGACCCGGTCCACCTCGAAGACGGCCACCGAGCCGTCCGAGCGGGCCACCTCGACCCGGTCGCCCGCCCGCAGCTCCGGCAACTGATGGAAGACGGCCGGGCCGGTGGTGGTGTCGACGTGTCCCACGATGACGGCCGGCCCGTACTGACCGGGGGTGGGCCCCTGGTCGTACCAGCCGGCCTCCTGGGCCCGCTCGGCGGGCGGCGCGGCGATGCTGCCGTCGGGCGCGATGCCCACGTTGTGCACCGGGGCCGACAGGTCGATCCTGCTGATCTCGATGCCGACCGGCTCGCTCGCCGCCAGCAACGGGAACTTCTTCGGTGGCGGTGCCAACCCGGCGATGAAGCGGTCCGGCAGCAGGCTCAGCCCGGTCAGCCGCTCCACGCCGAGCATCGTGATGATCAGCAGCATCAGCGAACCGATCACCAGTACCGGCAGCCCGGGGCCGGAGTGACCTGATCGTCGGGTCCCCACCGCCCAGGCCTGACGCCGCCTGGGTGGTAGCGGCGCTGCCGCCGGATCGGGCGTGGCGACGCTGGCCGAACCCATCTGCGCGGTGACCCGGGCCAGGCGGCGGGCCGCCGTGACCACTCGCCGCCAGGCGCGACGGGTCTGGCGGGTGGTGGCCCGACGCCGACCGGGACCCGGTTCCGGCGTGGGTACGCGGAAGCCGGCCATGGCGACGCAGAGGTCAGGAACCGGCCCGGCGTCGGCTGCTGAACAGCCCGAAGACCACGACTGCGGTCACCGTGGCGACGCCACCCAGCAGCAGCATCGAGCCGGTGCTCCGGTCGGCGGTACCGCCACCACCGGTCGCCGGGCCCTTGGTGGGCTGGTCCATGTTCAGCACGGTCAGGGTGGTGCTGGCCGTCCGGTCGTTGTCGCAGCGCAGGTGCACCGGATAGTCGCCGGCGGCCTTGTTGCCGGGCACGGTGACCGAACCGGTGAGGAAGCCGTTGTCCGGCCGCAGGAAGACCCGGTTGAACGCGTCCGAGGTCACCTCGGCCTGACGGTCGTTGGCGTTGTCGCAACTGGCCCGGATGCTCACCCGGGAACCGGCCTGGACGCTGTTCGGCGTCACCTCGACGAAGGTGTTCTCACCCGCTCTGGCGGGCGCCGCGCCGGGCAGGACCAGCACCCCGGCCAGGGCGAATGCCGCGACCAGGACGAACGCACCGAACAGTCGGGCGATGGTCGACGGGGCGTGGCGGACGCCTCCGTACTGTCGCAGACCCCGCATGATCCTCCCTCCCGGCACCGGCGCACCGGTCCTGCTGGGGCGACCCGCGGTGCTTTCCCCCTGCCCGGGCGGCTAACCGCCGGAGCCCGGCAGCGGGGTGACGGGGTGCCAGTCGAGCGGGGTGGAGAGCACCATCGTGCTCGACGGCTGGCCATAGGGAGCGAGCCGGTCGATGACGGCCTCGAACGCTCCGATCGAGCCGGCCGCGACCTTCAGCACGCTGCACGCGTCACCGGTGATCCGATGGATCTCCAGGATCTCCGGCCACCGGGGGACCTCCGGGTCGTGCAGGATGCACCGGGCGCCGTAACAGGACATCCGGATCAGCGCGACCACCGTGCGACCGGCCCGGGCGAGGTCGACGTGGGCGTGGTACCCGGTGATCACGCCGGTCTCCTCCAGCCGGCGCACCCGCTCGGCGACCGCCGGCGGGGACAGGTGCACCCGCCGGGACAGCTCGCTGAACGACAACCGCGCGTCGGCCTGCAACTCGCGGAGCAGGGCCCAGTCCATCTCGTCCATGCCCGCGACCTTACGTCTGACAGGTGAATCCCGGCGAGCAGCTTCCGTTCCTTAGGTGGACCGCCGAAAGAGCCGTTGAAGAGGCATTCCGTCCGGCCAACCTGGCAGGGGATCATGACTGGACGGCGACCCGGAAGGAGCGGACGCATGGAGCAGACGGAACTGCGCCCGGCGACCCGGACGGCGGTACGTCCGGTCACCGCACGACAGCGCGTGGCCCGCGCCGCGCACAACGGCGGTGAGCCGACCCTCGACTTCGCCGAGCGGGTGCCGTACGACGCGTACGTGCAGGCCAGCACGCTGCATCGGCTGCAACAGCCGTTGAGTGGCGACCCGGGCGAGATGTCCTTCCTGATGGTCAGTCAGATCATGGAGCTGTACTTCGGCCTGACCTGTCACGAGCTGCGGGAGACGTCCCGGCTGCTGCGCGCCGACCGGGTATGGGAGGCGTTGGCCCCGCTGCGCCGTGCCGCGCTGCACCTGGAAGGGCTCAACGCCGCCTGGCGGGGCCTGCGCTGGATGACCCCGGCCGACTTCAACCGCTTCCGCAACCTGCTCGGCGAGGGGTCGGGCTTCCAGTCGGCGATGTACCGCCACCTGGAGTTCCTGCTCGGACTGCGCGACCCGGCGTTGATCCGTCCGTTCCGTCGACAGACCGAGGTGTACGCCGAACTCACCGATGCCCTGGCCACGCCGAGCGTCTGGGACGAGGTGATCGCGCTGCTCGCCCGGCACGGGCACGACCTGCCTGCCGATCTGCTGGAGCGGGACGTGGCGGCCGAACACGAGGCACACCCCGCGGTCGAGGCGGCCTGGGTGCGGATCTACGCCGACGCCGGCCCGGACAACCACCTGCGGCTGCTCGGCGAGGCGCTGACCGAGGTGGCCGAGCAGTTCGGTGACTGGCGGCACCACCACATCAAGGCGGTGCAGCGGACGATGGGCGCGAAGGTCGGCAGCGGCGGCTCCGCCGGGCTGGCGTGGCTGCAACGAAGCATGGCCCGGGTGGTCTTCCCGGAGCTGTGGTCGGCCCGGACGGCGATGTGAGGCGGACGTGACGACGATGACCAGCGGGCACGGCGAGGCCGAGGCGCTGCGCCTCGATGCGGCCGAGCCAGGGCACCGGCACCTGTTCCACGTGCCGCCGGCCGACGGCGGCCGCTACCCGCAGGCCGCGTACCTGGCCGGCAACTCGCTCGGCCTGCAACCGAGGGCCACCCGTGACGAGCTGCTGGCCGACCTGGACGCCTGGAGCCGGCTCGGCGTCGAGGGACACCTGGCGGCGGACCGGCCCTGGCTGCCGTACCACGAGCTGCTGACGGCACCGGCCGCCCGGCTGGTCGGCGCCCTGCCCACGGAGACCGTGGTGATGAACTCGCTCACGGTCAACCTGCACCTGCTGATGGTCAGCTTCTACCGACCGGCCGGCGAGCGGACCCGGATCGTCATCGAGGACAGCGCCTTCCCGTCGGACAGCTACGCGGTGCGCAGCCAGGCACGGTTCCACGGCCTGGACCCCGACACCGCCGTGGTCCGGCTCGCGCCGCGCCCGGGCGAGGACACCCTGCGCACCGAGGACGTCACGGCCTACCTGGCGGCCGAGGGGCACACGGTCGCGTTGATCCTGCTCGGCGGGGTCAACTACCTCACCGGCGAACTGATGGACATTCCGGCGATCACCGCGGCCGGGCGGGCCGCCGGCGCGGTCGTCGGGTGGGACCTGGCGCACGCGGCCGGCAATGTGCCGCTCTCGCTGCACGACTGGGACGTCGACTTCGCCGCCTGGTGCTCGTACAAGTACCTGAACTCGGGGCCCGGCGCGTTGGCCGGGGTGTTCGTGCACGAACGGCACCACGGCGACGAGACGCTGCCCCGCTTCGAGGGATGGTGGAGCACGGCCGCGGCCACCCGGTTCGAGATGGCCCCGGTCAGCCGGCCACCGGCCACCGTCGAGGCGTGGCAGATCTCCAACCCGCCGATCTTCGCGATGGGCCCGGTCCGCACGTCGCTGGAGCTGTTCGACTCGGTCGGCATGCCGGCGTTGCGCGAGCGCAGCCTCCGGCTCACCGGTTACCTGGAGCGGCTGCTGGACGAGGTCACGGCCGGTCGGCCGCTCACCGTGATCACCCCGCGTGAGCCGCGTCGGCGCGGGTGCCAGCTCTCGGTACGCATCGGCGAGGGCAGCGCTGACGAGCTGACCAAGCGACTGCGCCACGAGCACGGGGTGATCGCCGACGCCCGGGAACCGGACGTGGTCAGGTTCGCCCCGGTGCCGTTGTACTCGACGTACCACGACTGCTGGCGGGTCGCCGACGCGCTGGCCGCGACGGTTCCGGAGGTGGCCCGGTGACCCGGGAACACGACGAGATCGCGGTGGTCGGTGCCGGGTTGGCCGGCTGCCTGCTGGCCTGCTTCCTGGCCCGACGGGGCCACCGCGTGGCACTCTACGAGCGGCGGCCGGACCCGCGTACCGGCACGCCCGAGCGGGGCCGCTCGATCAACCTGGCGCTCTCCGAACGGGGCCTGGACGCGTTGCGCCGCATCGGGCTGGCCGAGCAGGTGATGGCGGACGCGTTGCCGATGCGGGGCCGGATGGTGCACCCGGTGGTCGGCGAGCCGGGATTCCAGCCGTACAGCGTCTCCGGTGACCGGGCGATCAACTCGATCAGCCGGGGTGCGTTGAACAACGCCCTGCTGGAGGCCGCCGCCAAGCTGCCGGGGGTGCGGATCGCCTTCGACCACCGGCTGGTCGGGCTCGATCCGGCGACCACGACGATGACCTTCGAGACCCCGCAGGGGGCGGTCACCGAGGAGGCGCGGGTGGTGCTCGGCACCGACGGCGCCGGTTCGGCCGTACGCGGGCAGTTGCTCGCCCACGACCTGCTCACCGAGAGCGTCGACTTCCTGGACTACGGCTACAAGGAACTGACCATCCCGCCGCTCGGCGGTGACTTCGCGCTCGACCCGGGCGCGCTGCACATCTGGCCGCGCGGCACCTCGATGATGATCGCGCTGCCCAACCCGGACCGCTCGTTCACCTGCACCCTGTTCTGGCCCACCCACGGCACCGCCAGCTTCGCCTCGCTGGGCAGCGCGGCGGCGATCGAGCGGCACTTCGCCCAGCACTATCCGGACCTGCCGCAGATCGCCCCGAACCTGGTCGACGACTACCAGCACAATCCGGTCGGGGTGCTCGGCACGGTGCGGTGCGACCCGTGGCAGACGGACGGGCGGGTCGCCCTGCTCGGCGACGCGGCGCACGCCATCGTGCCGTTCTACGGCCAGGGCGCGAACTGCGCCTTCGAGGACGTGGTCGAACTGGACCGCTGCCTTGACGAGTGCGCCGGGGACTGGTCCGCGGCGCTGCCGCTGTTCCAGCGCCGTCGGCAGGACAACGCCGAGGCGATCGCCCGGATGGCGCTGGCCAACTTCGTGGAGATGCGCGACAAGGTCGCCTCGCCGGTGTTCCGGACCCGCAAGAAGATCGAGCACGCGCTGGAGCGCGCGCTGCCCGGTCGGTACGTCTCCCAGTACGAGCTGGTCTCCTTCTCCACCGTCCCGTACGCCCAGGTGCGCCGCCGGGTCCGTCGCCAGTACCAGGCGCTCGGTGTGGTGGCGGCCGGTCTGGTGGCGGCGGTCGGCGCGGCGGTGGTGCTCGGCGTCCGGGGGCGGCGATGACGCTCTGGGATCCCCGGTTGATGACCGGACGGGCGCCGGCCGGTCCCGGCCTGCTGCGCAACTTCGTCGGCGGAGAGTTCCGCGACGACGGCACCCGGTTCACCAAGACCAGCCCGGTGACCGGTGAGCCGGTCTTCGAGGTGGTCGAGGCCGGGTCGTCCGTGGTGGACGACGCGGTGGCCGCCGCTCGCGCGGCGCTGCGCGGTCCGTGGGGCCGCACCGGCGAGCGGGAGCGCGCCGAGGTGCTGCGCCGCATCGCCGACGAGCTGGAACGCCGCTTCGACGACCTGGTGGCCGCCGAGGTCGCCGACACCGGCAAGGCCATCTCCCAGGCCCGGACCCTGGACATCCCGCGCGGTGCGGCGAACTTCCGGGCCTTCGCGGAGATCGTCGCGACCGCGCCGACCGAGTCCTTCACCACGGTCACCCCGACCGGCGGCCGGGCCCTGAACTACGCGGTTCGCAGGCCGGTCGGCGTGGTCGCGGTGATCGTGCCGTGGAACCTGCCGCTGCTCCTGCTCACCTGGAAGGTCGCCCCGGCCCTGGCCTGCGGCAACGCGGTGGTGGTCAAGCCCAGCGAGGAGACCCCGGCCTCGGCCACGCTGCTGGCCGAGGTGATGGCGGCGGCCGGTGTGCCGGACGGCGTGTTCAACCTGGTGCACGGCTTCGGCCCGGACTCGGCCGGCGAGTTCCTCACCCGGCACCCCGGCGTCGACGCGATCACCTTCACCGGTGAGTCGGCCACCGGTGGAGCGATCATGCGGGCCGCCGCCGACGGGGTGAAGGCGGTCAGCTTCGAGCTGGGCGGCAAGAACGCCGGCCTGGTCTTCGCCGACGCCGACCTGGACGCCGCGGTGGCCGGCTCGGTGCGCTCCAGCTTCACCAACGGCGGGCAGGTCTGCCTCTGCACCGAACGGATCTACGTCCAGCGGCCGGTGTTCGAGGAGTTCACCGCCCGGCTCGCCGAGCGCGCCGGGGAACTGGCGTACGGCTGGCCGGCCGACGAGGCGACGGTGAACATGCCACTCATCTCGCACGGCCACCGGGACAAGGTGCTCGGGCACTACGACCTGGCCCGCACCGAGGGCGCACAGGTGCTCGTCGGTGGCGGCGTACCGCGCTTCGGCGACGCCCGCGACGGCGGCGCGTACGTGCAGCCGACCGTGCTGACCGGGCTGGGCCCGGACGCCCGGACCAACACCGAGGAGATCTTCGGCCCGGTGGTGCACGTGGCGCCCTTCGACGACGAGGACGAGGCGTACGAACTGGCCAACGGCACCGACTACGGCCTGGCGGCGACGGTCTGGACCCGCGACGTGGGCCGGGCGCACCGGGCCGGGACCCGGCTGGACGCCGGCATCGTCTGGGTGAACACCTGGTTCCTGCGCGATCTGCGTACCCCGTTCGGCGGGGTGAAGGCCTCCGGCATCGGCCGGGAGGGCGGCGTGCACTCGCTCGACTTCTACTCCGAACTCACCAACGTCTGCGTGGACCTCTCATGATCGATCTGGAGTCGGCGGCCCGGGAACTGGCCGAGGCGCGCGAGAGCGGCAAGCCCTGCCCGCCGCTGCGTGGGCGACTGCTGCCGGAGGGGGACGTGGCGTCCGCGTACCGGGTGCAGCAGCTCCAGGTGGGCGACTGGCTGGCGGGCGGGCAGCGCCGGGTGGGTGCGAAGATCGGGCTCACCTCCCGGGTGGTGCAGGAGAGTCTCGGCGTCTACGAGCCGGACTTCGGGGTGCTCACCGACGCGATGGCGGTGCCCGACGGCGCCGAGGTGGCGGTCGACCGGCTGCTGCAACCCCGGGTGGAGGCGGAGGTCGCCTTCGTGCTCGGCGCCGACCTGCCCGACGAGCGGGTCACCAGCGTCGACGTCATGCGCGCCGTCGACCACCTGCTGCCGGCCATCGAGATCGTCGACTCGCGCGTCGCCGGCTGGGACATCTCCATCGTGGACACCGTGGCCGACAACGCCTCCAGCGGACTGTTCGTGCTCGGCACCACGCCCCGCCGGCTCGCCGACGTGGACCTGCGGCTCTGCGGGATGGTGCTGGAACACGCCGGCGAGCCGGTGTCGGTGGGCGCCGGCGCGGCCTGCCTCGGCAACCCGCTGCACGCGCTGGCCTGGCTGGCCGGCACGATGGCCCGCGCCGACGACCCGCTGCGCGCCGGTGACGTGGTGCTCTCCGGCGCGCTCGGCCCGATGGTGGCGGTGACCGCCGGGGCGGCGTACGAGGCCCGGATCTCCGGCCTCGGCTCGGTCCGGACCTGTTTCAGCAGAGAGGCTGATTGATGACGGGTGTGGCGGTGATCGGGTCGGGCAACATCGGCACCGACCTGATGATCAAGGTGCTTCGACTGTCGGACTCGTTGCGGATGGTCGCGATGGCCGGCATCGATCCGGACTCCGACGGGCTAGCCCGGGCCCGCCGGCTCGGCGTGGCCACCACCGCGCGGGGCGTGGACGGCCTGGTGGCGATGCCCGAGTTCGCCGACGTCGAGCTGGTCTTCGACGCCACCTCGGCCAGTGCCCACCGGCACAACGACACGGTGCTGCGCGCGCACGGGCGGGTGGTGATCGACCTGACTCCGGCGGCGATCGGGCCGTATGTCGTGCCGCCGGTCAACCTGGACGAGCACCTGACCGAGACCAACCTCAACATGGTCACCTGCGGTGGGCAGGCGACCGTGCCGATCGTGGCCGCGGTGGGACGGGTCACCCCGGTCGCGTACGGCGAGATCGTCGCCTCGATCGCCTCGCGTTCGGCCGGTCCGGGCACCCGGGCCAACATCGACGAGTTCACCGAGACCACGGCCCGGGCGATCGAGGTGGTCGGCGGCGCCGACCGGGGCAAGGCGATCATCGTGCTCAACCCGGCCGACCCGCCGCTGTTGATGCGGGACACGGTGTACTGCCTCTGCCCGGACGTCGACGCCGATCGCGGCGCGATCGCCGCCTCCGTCGAGGAGATGGTGGCGACCGTGCAGCAGTACGTCCCCGGGTACCGGCTCAAGCAGGACGTGCAGTTCGACCGGGTGGACGCCTACCTGCCCGCGCTCGGGCGACGTCTCGACGCGTTGCAGGTCTCGGTCTTCCTGGAGGTCTCCGGCGCCGGACACTACCTACCCGCGTACGCCGGCAATCTGGACATCATGACCTCGGCCGCGCTGCGCACCGCGGAGCGGCTGGCCGCCGAGCGCGCGGAGGTGCCGGTCCGATGACTGATCTGTACATCCAGGACGTGACCCTGCGCGACGGCATGCACGCCATCGCCCACCGTTACACCGTCGCCCAGGTGCGGACCATCGCCGCCGCACTGGACGCCGCGGGGGTGGCCGCGATCGAGGTGGCGCACGGCGACGGTCTGGCCGGATCCAGCGTCAACTACGGCCACGGCGCGGCCAGCGACGCCGACTGGATCTCGGCGGCGGCCGAGGTGATGACGAACGCGAAGCTGACCACCCTGCTGCTGCCCGGCATCGGCACCATCGCCGACCTGAAGGCCGCCCGGGCGCTCGGGGTGACCAGCGTCCGGATCGCCACCCACTGCACCGAGGCGGACATCTCCGCCCAGCACATCACCTGGGCCCGGGAGAACGGCATGGACGTGTCGGGCTTCCTGATGATGTCCCACATGAACGACCCGGCCGGCCTGGCCGCCCAGGCCAAGCTGATGGAGTCGTACGGGGCGCACTGCGTCTACGTGACGGACTCGGGCGGGCGGCTGCTGATGTCCGACGTGGCGCAGCGGATCGACGCGTACCGGCAGGTCCTCGAACCGACCACGCAGATCGGCATCCACGCCCACCACAACCTTTCCCTGGGCGTGGCCAACAGCGTGGTCGCCGTCGAGCACGGCCGGGTCGTCGGCGCCGGCCCGGTGGGCTCGCCGGCCGGCCGGACCGTCCGGGTGGACGCCTCCCTGGCCGGCATGGGTGCCGGCGCGGGCAACGCACCGCTGGAGGTCTTCGTCGCGGTCGCCGAGCTCCACGGCTGGCGGCACGGTTGCGACGTCTTCGCGTTGATGGACGCCGCCGACGACATCGTCCGCCCGTTGCAGGACCGACCCGTCCAGGTCGACCGGGAGACCCTCTCCCTCGGGTACGCGGGGGTCTACTCGAGCTTCCTGCGGCACGCCGAACGGGCCTCGGCGCGCTACGGCGTGGACGTCCGCTCGATCCTGGTGGAACTGGGCCGGCGGCGGATGGTCGGTGGGCAGGAGGACATGATCGTCGACGTGGCGCTGGACCTGGCCGGCAAGGAGAACTCATGATCGGGCCGGACATCGCCGGGATCGCCGAGAGGCTCGGCAGGGCTGCCGACACGGCCACCGCGATCGGTCAGCTCGCGGCCGAGACCGGGCTGGACGTGGACGCCGCGTACGCGGTGCAGGCCGCCCTGGTGCAGCGCCGGCTGGACCGGGGCGAGCGGCTGGTCGGGTTGAAGATGGGGCTCACCAGCCGGGCGAAGATGGCCCAGGTCGGGGTGGACGAGGTGATCTGGGGGCGTCTCACCGACGTGATGCGGGTCCCCGACGGCGGCACCGTCGACGTGTCCGCCTTCATCCATCCCCGGGTCGAGCCGGAGGTGGCGTTCCTACTGGACCGGCTGCCCGAGCCCGGCGAACCGGTCGGCGACTTCACCGACGCCGTCCGGGCGGTCGCCCCGGCGATCGAGTTGATCGACTCCCGGTACGCGAACTTCACCTTCTCGCTGCCGGACGTGATCGCCGACAACACGTCGGCCGGCGCGTTCGTGATCGGGCCGTGGTCGCCGGTGCCCGACGGGTTGGACAACCTCGGTGTGCTGCTGGAGATCGACGGGCGCCCGACCCAGGTCGGCTCGACCGCCGCCATCCTCGGCGATCCGCGACGAGCGCTCGACGAGGGCATCCGGCTGGCGGGGCGGCACGGGGTACGGCTGTGCGAGGGCTGGGTGTTCCTGGCCGGCGCGGCGACGGCTGCGGTGCCGTTGCGGGCGGGTGCTCATGTGCGTGCGGTGGTCGAGAAGCTCGGTACGGCTTCGTTGCGGGGTCTGTCGTGAGTGGTGATGCTCGGGTGGTGGCGGGGAAGGCGGTGCCTCGGGGGGCGTTTCCGCACGTGAAGGTGGCGGGCGGGTTCGTCTTCGTGTCGGGTACCTCGTCGCGGCGACCGGACAACACGTTCGCGGGCGTCTCGGTGGACGAGTTCGGCACGACCGATCTGGACATCCGGGCGCAGACCCGGGCGGTGATCGGGAACGTCGCCGATCTACTCCGGTCGGTCGGCGCCGAGCTGACCGACCTCGTGCAGGTCACCACCTATCTGGTCAACATGAATGACTTCGGTGGGTACAACGAGGTGTGGGCGGAGTTCTTCGACGCCACCGGACCGACCCGGACGACGGTCGCCGTGCACCAGTTGCCGCATCCGCACCTGCTGATCGAGATGCAGGCCGTCGCCCTGCTCCAGAAGGAGGCCAGCCATGAGTGAGATCGCCGAGCCGTTCAGCTTCCCCGGGTGGATCGCGGAGAATCAGCACCTGCTGAAGCCGCCGGTGGGCAACAAGGAGATGCTGCCCGGCTCCGACGACTTCATCGTGATGGTGGTCGGTGGGCCGAACCAGCGCACCGATTTTCACGTCGACCCGTACGAGGAGTTTTTCTACCAGGTCAAGGGCAACATGCACGTCAACCTGATGCTCCCCGAGGGGCCGCGTACGGTGCACGTGCGCGAGGGGCAGATGTGGATGCTGCCGCGGAACACCCCGCACTCGCCGCAGCGGCCCGAGGCCGGCTCGATCGGGATGGTGATCGAGCGGGTACGCGAGGAGGGGACGCTGGAGAAGTTCCAGTGGTACTGCCCCGAGTGCTCGCACAAGGTGCACGAGGTGGAGTTGCAGGTGCGCGACATCGCCGCCGACCTACCGCCGGTCTTCGCCGCGTTCTACGCCGACGAGTCCGCGCGCACCTGTGACAACTGCGGCACCCTGCACCCGGGCAAGGGCTGATGGCGCGTCCGGTCGGCCCGGCCCGGTCTTCGGTGACTCCGGTGGTGGACGTGCACACGCACGTCGTACCGAAGGGTTGGCCGGATCTGACCGCTGCGTGCGGCGGGTCCGGCTGGCCCTGGCTGCGGGTCGACTCGGAGCGCGCCGCCATGATCATGGTCGGGGACACGGAGTTCCGGCCGGTCGGCGCCGAATGCTGGGACGCCGACACCCGGCTGACCGACATGACCGCCGACGGGATCGACGTGCAGGTGGTCTCGCCCACGCCGGTCTTCTTCTGCTACGACCGTCCCGCCGACCAGGCGGTGAAGATGGCCCGGATCTTCAACGACCTGACCCTGGAGGTCACCGCCGCCGGTGGCGGTCGACTGCTGCCGTTCTGTCAGGTGCCGTTGCAGGACCCGGACGCGGCCTGCGCCGAGGTGGACCGCTGCCTGGCGGCCGGCCACGTCGGCGTGGAGATCGGCAACCACGTCGGCGAACGGGACCTGGACGACGCCGGCATCGTGACGTTCCTGACCCACTGCGCCGAGGTCGGCGCGCCGGTCTTCGTCCACCCCTGGGACATGGCCGGCGGCCCCCGACTCGACCGCTGGATGGCCCGGTGGCTCACCGGCATGCCCGCCGAGACCCACCTGTCGGTGCTGTCGATGATCCTCGGCGGCGTCTTCGACCGGGTACCGGAGACGCTGCGGATCTGCTTCGCCCACGGTGGTGGCAGCTTCCCGTTCTGGCTGGGGCGCGCCGACAACGCCTGGCATCGTCGTGGCGACCTGGTACGGGGCGCCTCCGCCGCCCCACCCAGCTCCTACGTGGACCGGTTCTACGTCGACTCGGTGGTCTTCTCGTCCCCGGCACTGCGCCTGCTCGTGGACACCATGGGCGCCGAACGGGTGCTGGTGGGCAGCGACTACCCGTACCCCCTGGGTGAACGCCCGGCCGGGGCGGTGGTCCATCAGGCCGACTTCCTCACCGACGCCCAGCGCACCGGCCTGCTCTCCACCAACGCCCTCCGCTTCCTCGGCAAGTTCGACACACAGACACAGGGCGCGTCGCCGCCAGGCACCCCGTCCTGAGACCGTCGCACTCGTGTCGAGGCGGCAGCGGGTGACCTGAGCGGGCAGGATGACGGCATGGCCGAGCCGCACGACCTCACCGCGTTGGAACAGGCCGCCGCCATCGCCCGTGGCGAGCTGTCCAGCCTGGACCTCGTCGACCATCACCTGCGGCGGATCGACGCGCTCGGCGACACGGTCGGTGCCTTCGTCACCGTCACCGAGGACCTGGCCCGTCAGGCCGCGCGGGTCGCCGACGCGACGCCGGTCGAACGGCGTGGCCCACTGCACGGTGTACCGACCGCGATCAAGGACCTGACGCTGACGGCCGGCGTCCGCACCACCTTCGGCTCGGCCGTCTTCGCCGACTTCGTACCACCCCTCGACGCCGACGTGGTGCGCTTCATCCGGGCCGCCGGCCTGGTCAGCCTCGGTAAGACCACCACCTCCGAGCTGGGTTGCTCGCTCTACTCGGAGACCCTGGTGGCACCACCGGCGCGCAACCCGTGGGAGCTGTCGTACACCGCCGGTGGGTCCAGTGGCGGCGCGGCCGCGGCCGTGGCAGCGGGCCTGGTGCCCGTGGCGCAGGGCTCCGACGGCGGTGGTTCCCTGCGGATCCCGGCGTCGCTGTGCGGCCTGATCGGCTACAAGCCCAGCCGTGGCCTGGTCTCCGGCGGTCCGCTCGGCTTCGGCGCCTTCGGCCTGCCGACCAACGGCCCGCTCGGCCGGACCGTCACCGACGTGGCCGCGCTGCTGGACGTGCTGGCCGAGCCGGTGCCCGGCGAGCCGTACCTGCCGCCCCCACCGCCGCCGGGCGGCTTCCTGGCCGCCGCCCGCGCGGCCGAGCCCGGGCGGTTACGCGTCGGCCGGTTCATCGCCCCGATGCTCGCCGACGAACCGGTCCACCCGGACTGCGTCGCCGCGGTGGACCGGGCCGCCGCGCTGCTCGCCGCCGCCGGGCACGAGGTCGTCGAGGTGCCGGCGCCACTCGGTCCGCAGGTCTGGCCGTTGTTCGAGATCATCTGGTACGTCCTCGCGCTGGCTCCGGTGCCGCCGCAACGGGAAGCCGAGCTGCTGCCGCTGACCCGCTTCCTCCGGACGCAGGGGGCCGGGATCTCCGTCGGCACGCTCACCGCGACCCTCGGTGAACTACAGGCCCAGGTACGCCTCGGCGCCAGCCGTACCGCCGGCTGTGATCTGCTCCTCTGTCCCACCCTGGCGGCCCCGCAGGCACCGGTCGGCTGGTTCAGCCAGGGGCGTACCCCGCAGGAGGACTTCGACCGGCAACGCCGGTTCTCCCCGTACTGCGCGGTCTTCAACGTCACGGGCCAGCCGTCCGTCTCGTTGCCGGTCGGGGTGACCGACGAGGGACTGCCGGTCGGGGCGCTGCTCACCGGGCAGTACGGCGACGACGCGAGGCTGATCGCGACCGCTGCGCAACTGGAGGCCTCCAGTGGCGGGTGGGATCGGCACCCCGCAGTCTGGCGGAGCGTCGGCTCCGCTAACGTGAATGACAGCGGAGTCGGGAGGTCACCGCGGTGATCCGCCACCCGACCCGGTCGAAGGTCTCTCTTTCCGCCTGGGGGCGTTGGGATTGTCTGTAACCGACACGTTGCTGGTCTTCGTCGGCATCCCGGCAGCCATCGTGCTGGTGATCGCCGGCCTCGTCTACGCGGGCAGCCGGGGTGGTGGCGGCGGTGCCAAGCGTTACCGGCCGGGCCGGCCGTTCAGCTTCACGCCGGTGTGGTTCCTGGGCCGCCCGGAGGAGCTGGCCGACTCCGCCGGCACCTCGCTGTCGGTGGGGGCACAGGCGCCCGCGCTGACCAGCCGCACGCAGGAACAGGCCGGCGTCGAGGCGCCGACCGGTGGAACCGGAGGCGCAAGTGACCGTTGGTGAGAAGCAGCACGGTGCCGGGACGGAAACCCCGCCCGACGTGCTCGACGGGCCGTTCTCGACCCGCCAGCTGCTGCGCATCGACGAGGCGCTGCGCCTGGCCGACAAGACGACCGGACTGGTCTTCTCCGTCTTCGTCGGCGGCCTCGACGAGCCGATCCGGGAACATGCCGAGCGGCTGCACCGGCAGCTCGCCGAGCCTGACCGGTCGGTGCTGATCGCGGTGTCACCCAACCAGCGGCAGCTGGAGATCGTCACCGGCCGGTACGCCCGCAAGCGGGTCCCGGACACGTACGCCAAGATCGCGGCCCTGTCGATGGTGGCCGCGTTCGGCGGCGGCGACCTCGCCGGCGGCATCATCCAGGGTCTCGACCAGCTCTCCCGCTACGCCGGCAAGGGCTGAGCCAACCCAGTACGACAAAGAGCCCGGCCCGCGTCGCGCGCGGCCGGGCTCTTGCGTGACCAGGCTCATGCGGCCCGGGAGCATCGCGTTCCACGACGCTCCCGGGCCGGTCGATCTGTCGTCAGGCCGTCCGGGCGTCGCGGGCCCGAGCGGCGAGCGCACGGACCACGCCGTCGCGACCCTCGGCGACCAGCCGCCGCAACGGCCCCGGGCTTCCCTCCTGCGCCAGCCAGGCGTCGGTGGCCTCGACGGTGTCGTCCTCCACCAGGTACGCCGGGTACATGAGCATGGCGAACTCCTGCGCCGGCTCGCTGTCCCGGGTCGCCCAGACCTGCCCGACCGTGGCGAAGTACCGATCCCGGTACGGCGTGACCAGCTCCACCTGCGTCGGGTGGCTGAAGCCCTGCAGCAGCGCCCGGTGTCGCCAGTTCGGCAGCGCCTCGGGGCCGGTCAACTGGGCCCAGACGGCCGCCTTGTTCTCCTCGGTCGGCACCAGGGCGTGCGCGTACGCGGCCTCCCGCTCACCGCTGGACGTCTTGTCCCGGGCCAGCTCGGCGTCGATCTCCGCTGCCCCGGCCACTCCGTTGGCCACCAGCGCCTGGAGGACGCTCCATCGCAGCTCGGTGTCGATGGTCAGGCCGGGGGTCACCTGCGTACCCTCCAGCCAGCCGCGCAGCACCGCCAGGTCCTCGCCGGAGCGGGCCGCGGAGACGTACGCCCGGGCCCAGGCCAGCTGGAAGCCGCTGCCCGGCTCGGCGGCGGCGAGCGCGGTCTTCGCGGTACGGGCCAGCTCGGCCCAGCCGGTCGGCGCCCAGGCCGGATCGGCGTAGAAGGTGATCGCGGTGCTGACCTGGCGGAGCGTGGCGGTGACCAGGTTGATGTCCCGCTCCGCCGGCAGTCCGGCCAGCACCAGGGCCACGTAGTCGCGGGTCGCCAGCTCGGCGTCGCGGGTCATGTCCCACGCGGCGGCCCAGCACAGCGCCCGCGCCAGCGACGACTCGAAGCCGGCGATGTGCTGCACCACCGTCGCCATCGACCGCTCGTCCAGTCGCAGCTTGGCGTAGGTGAGGTCGTCGTCGTTGAGCAGCAGCACGTCGGCCGCGGGCACGCCGGCGAGCTGGGTGAGCTCGGTCCGCTCGCCGTCGACGTCGATCTCGTACCGCTCGCGGCGCACCAGCCGGCCGTCGCTGAGGTCGTAGAGCCCCACTCCGATCCGGTGCGTACGCAGGGTCGGGTGACCCTCCGGGGCCTCCTGGTGTACCAGGACCCGCTCGTACGTGCCGTCCGCACCGACGGTCAACTCCGGGCGCAACGTGTTGACCTGAGCGGTCTCCAGCCACTGGGAGGCGAAGGTGGTCAACTTGCGGCCGGAGGCGGCCTCCAGCTCGGACAGCAGGTCGTCGAAGGTGGCGTTGCCCCAGGCGTGCCGGGCGAAGTAGGCCCGCAGACCGGCCAGGAACGGCTCCTCACCCACGTACGCGACCAGCTGCTTGAGCACGCTCGCGCCCTTGGCGTAGGTGATGCCGTCGAAGTTGACCTCGACCGCCTCCAGGTCGGGCATCTCGCAGTAGACCGGGTGAGTGGAGGAGAGCTGGTCCTGCCGGTAGCCCCAGTTCTTGCGGATGGACAGGAAGGTCGTCCACGCCTCGGTGAACCGGGTGGCGTGCGTGTTGCACCAGTGGCTCGCCCACTCGGCGAACGACTCGTTCAGCCACAGGTCGTTCCACCAGCGCATGGTGACCAGGTTGCCGAACCACATGTGGGCCAGCTCGTGCAGGACGGTGTTGGCCCGCTGCTCGTACTCGAAGTCGGTGACCTGCGAGCGGAACAGGTAGTGCGACTCGGCGTGGGTCACGCAGCCGAAGTTCTCCATCGCGCCAGCGTTGAAGTCCGGCACCCACAGCTGGTCGTACTTGGGCAGCGGGTACCGCACCCCGAACTGCTCCTGGAAGAAGTCGAAACCCTGCGTGGTGACCAGGTTCAGGTCTTCGGCGTCCAGGTAGGGGGCCATGCTCGCCCGGCAGAAGTAGCCCAGGTCGATGCCGTCGTGGGTGTACCTGACCTCGTGGTACGGCCCGGCGCACAGCGCCGTGATGTAGGTGCTCATCCGGGCGGAGGTGGCGAAGTGGACGGTCTTGTGGCCCTCGCCCGCCGCCTCCTCGCGCTCCACCGGCATGTTGGAGACCACCCTCCAGTGCTCCGGAACGGTGGCGTGCCAGGTGTAGACGCTCTTCAGGTCCGGCTGGTCGAAGCAGGCGAACACCCGCTGTGCGTCGGCCGTCTCGAACTGGCTGTAGAGGTAGGTCTCACCGTCGACCGGGTCGACGGTGCGGTGCAGCCCCTGACCGGAGGAGGAGTAGGCGAAGTCCGCCTCCACGACCAGCGTGTTCTCGCTGGCCAGCCCGGTCAGCGTGAGCCCCTTCTCGGCCGAGAAGTCGGTCAGGTCGACCGGGGCGTCGTTGAGCGTGGCGGAGCGTACCGAGTCGGCCGCCACCTCGATGAACGTGCTGGCCCCCGGCTCGGCGCAGCTGAAGCGCACCTCGGTGGTCGACCGGAAGGTACGACCGCCGGCGGCGTGAACGGCGCTGGACAGGTCCAGACTGATGTCGTACCCGGTCACGTCGAGCAGGCGGGCCCGCTCGGTTGCCTCGACCTGTGTCAGGTTGCGCACTCCCGGCACTGTTCGTCTCCATCCCACTCTCGCCGCACGGCACGGTCGAATCGTCCGTCGACCGCTCGTGACGGCCGGTCCGGCCTGAGTCTTCCATGTACGGGCAGGCGGTGGTGGGCGAGGTCACGGGTCGATCCTCGCGCGGATGGATGACGGCGGAGCAAAGATCGGAGGTACGCCGTCGAGGCGGCGGCAACGTACGTGAAGGGAACTTGTCGTGAACGAACGCGTCAACGTCGACATGTGGTTCGACCCGATCTGCCCGTGGGCGTGGCTGACCTCCAGGTGGCTGCTGGAGGTGGAGCGGGTCCGCCCCGTCGACGTCCGCTTCCACGTGATGAGCCTGTCGGTGCTCAACGAGGGCCGGGAACTCTCCGCGGACTACCAGGAGCTCATGCGCTCCGGATGGGGGCCGGTGCGCGTCTGCGTCGCCGTGCAGCAGCGGCACGGCTCCGACGCCGTGCGCGCCCTCTACACGGCCCTGGGCACCCGGATCCACCTCGGCAAGGAGCCACTCGGCCCGGAACTGTACGCCGCCGCCCTGACCGACGCCGGACTCGACCCGGCGCTGGCCGAGGTGGCCGGGGACCGCGACCTCGATGCGCCGTTGCGGGCCAGCCACGAGGCTGGCATGCGACCGGTCGGCACCGATGTGGGTACCCCGGTCATCCACGCTCCCGGCCCCGACGGCCGGCAGGTCGCCTTCTTCGGGCCGGTGGTCACCCCGGCGCCGAAGGGCGAGGCGGCCGGTCGTCTCTGGGACGGTGTCCTGCTGGTAGCCGGTACTCCCGGCTTCTTCGAACTCAAGCGCAGCCGCGACCTCGACCCCATCTTCGACTGAGGTGTAAGGAAGGGCCCCTTTCTAACGCCTCGTGTAGAGCAGGGGCCCCTTCTTAACAGCACCACCATCGCCGCCGGCCCGGGCGGCAGCGCGGCTGACCGGACGCGTCACTCGTGCCCGAACGGATTCGTTGACCGGATGTCCGCAGAGATCCGGCTGGCCGCTCCGTGTCCGCTGGCCGCAGCCCACCGCTCGTGGAGGCGCCTGATGGCCAAGCATCGTGCCCCGGTCGACGATCGCTGGAGTCGGGAGGAGGGTGTCGGCGGGGGAACGCCCCGATCGGCGGTCACCTGGAACTCGCCGATACCCCGGAACGGGCGGTCGGGCAACTGGTCGGCTCCCCGGCAGGATCGTTCGCCGAACTCGGGCCGGAGCCGTGCGGTGGGGGTCGCTTCGGTCCCCGCCACGTCGCGGTTGACCCCTCCAGGGCTGGAGATCCGAAACCAGCGTCCACGCCCGGTGCCGGTACGCCGTGCCACGGCGCTACCAGCCCCCGTGGGCCGCCATCGACGACCGGTTGAGCCGGAGCGTTAAGAAGGGGCCCTTGCTATGCACGAGGCGTTAAGAAGGGGCCCTTGCTTTCATCTGGTGGGCGAAGGCGGGTCCGGCGGTGGTGCCGGGTGAGACGCCGGTAGCGTCAACGGTCATGACGGTCGTGCACCCGATCAACCGAGCCTGGATCACCACCGGTGGTACCGGCGCCCAGAACTACGACGAGTTCGCCGACGACGCGGAGATCACCGCGATCATCGAGGCGAATCCGCACAGCGCCCTCGGCATCGAGATGCCGCACAAGGCCCCGGAGAGCCTCGGCAGGTCCTTCCTCGACGCCCTGCCGGACGCGGTGAGCCGGCTCGCGGAGGCGAAGGCCGACGGCAGCTACACCCCGGCCGAGCAGGTGGTGGTGCTGTACCGGATCAGCGCGGCGGGGGAGGAGCCCGCCTACGGGTTGTTCGCCATGGTCGACACCGACCAGATCTCCACCCGGGCCGACGAGCCCGGCCTGGTCATCCGTAACGAGGACGTCTTCATCAACAAGGTGCGGGAGCGGGTCGCGCTGGCCGAGGCGCTGGGCCACCTGCTCTCGCCGGTGCTGCTGTTGCAGACCGGGCGGGGCGAGGAGCTGCACGCCGCGCTCGCGGCGGCCACCGACGCGGCCGGGGCGCCGGCCGCCACCGACACCGACCAGGCCGGGCGTACGCACGCCATCTGGCTGGTGGGTCCCGGCCGGCAGCAGGACGAGCTGACCGCCCTGGCGGGCGGTGGCGAGCTGGTGGTCGCCGACGGCAACCACCGCAGCCTGGCCGCGCAGATCGGCGGCATGTCCCGGTTCCTCGCGGTCGTCACGACGCCGGCCTCGGTGAGCATCCAGCCGTACAACCGGCTGGTCAGCGAGCTGACCACCACTCCGGAGGAGCTGCTGGAGCGACTGACCGCCGGCGGCGCGCGGATCACCGCGGTCGACGGCCCGGTGGAGGTCCCGGCCACCGGCGGCACCGTCGTGCTCCAGCTTCCCGGCCGGGCGTACGCGGTGACCCTGCCGCACACCGACGCCAGCCGGCTGGAGAATCTCGATCACGCCCTGGTCGAGCGGTTGCTGCTGCGTGACGCCCTGGGCCTGGATCCGGGCGACAAGCGGATCACCTACGTCGGCGGTGACTATCCGGCCAGCTGGCTGACCGGTGAGGTCGCGGCCGGCCGAGCCGAGCTGGCCGTCCTCATCGCGCCGGTGACCGTGGACGACTTCGTCGCGGTGAACCTGGCCCGGGAGAAGATGCCGCGCAAGAGCACCTGGTTCACCCCGAAGGCGCGCGGCGGCCTGGTCGTCGCCGAACTGCCCGACCGGTCGTGACCCGTCCGGCCCGTCCCACCCGGCCCCGCCCCCGCGGCGTCCGGTGGGACGGGCCTGACAGACTGCCGGTATGCGCGTCTACCTGGGATCCGATCACGCCGGTTTCGAGCTGAAGGTGCACCTGGCCAACCACCTCGCCAAGCAGGGATACGAGGTGGTCGACATCGGCCCGCACGCCTACGACCCGGAGGATGACTACCCGGCCTTCTGCCTGCACACGGGCACCCGCGTGGTGGCCGACCCGGGCAGCCTCGGTGTGGTCATCGGCGGCTCCGGCAACGGCGAGCAGATCGCCTCGAACAAGGTCGCGGGGGTGCGCGCGGCGCTGGCGTGGAACGTCGAGACCGCCCAGCTGGGCCGGCAGCACAACGACGCCAACGTGGTCGCCGTCGGCGCCCGCCAGCACACCCTCGACGAGGCCACCGCGATAGTCGAGGCGTTCCTGACCGCCGCCTTCTCCGGCAGCGAGCGGCACGCCCGCCGCATCGCCCAGGTTGCCGAGTACGAGCGCACCCGGCAGTTGCCCGACCTGCCCTGACCGCCGATTCCCTGACGATCAGACATCATCCGGGGTCGGGTGGCCCGCGAGCTGGTCACCCGGCCCCGGACCGGATCCGGGTCAGCGGCGGGGCAGTTCGTCGCGGGGGGTCCAGTTCCGGCGGACGATGACGACCCGGTGTGCCGCCGCGACGAGGTCCTCGTCGGTGGGCCGGGCGGCGTCGCGGGCCCGCATCGCCGCGGTCACGCTCACCTGCGACGAGCCCGAGCCGACCAGCCCGCGCAGCCCGCGCTCACCCTCCTCGGGAGCACCGTTACGCCGCCCGCGCGGCGTCTCACCCCCGTCGTGCACCCCGGCCGTGCTGGCCGCCGCACCACCGTCGGCCCCGCCACCCGGACCGCCCTGACCACCTTGACCGCCGTGGTGCCGGTGCCGTCGCCGTCGCCGTTCCCCGCCATCCGCCACCCCCCGACCGTACCCCCGCCCGCACCCGCCCTCACCCACCCTTCCCCCGCCGATCTTGCACTTTTCGTCGGGAACAGAAGGGGAGCAAGGGGACAGAGCGGCGACCGAAAGTGCAAGATCGCGGAGGGTTTGGGTTCAGAAGATCTCCATGGCGGAGGGGGCACGGTGCCAGGTGAAGGCTGGGCTGGCGGTGGCGAGGGTGCCGGGGCGAAGCTCGTGGAGCCGGCCGGCGTCGGCCAGGGCCACCGGTGTCGCGCCGCCGAGGAAGAGTTCGCCGAGGCAGCGTACGTCGCAGGCCAGATCGGCCCGGCCGTCCGTCGGGGTGCAGCTCGCCCCGGCCGGGCCGCCCTGGAGTCGCCACCGGCCGGTGTTCTCCGGCAGCAGGTCGTCGGTCACCTCGATGACGACGTCGACGTCGGTGGCGTAGCGCCGGGCGGCGAGCGCGGCCGGCACGTCGACCACCCGGATCCACAGGGCGTCGACCAGCCGGAAGTTGAGCCGGCGCGGCTCGTTCAGCAGCCGCAGCAGTGGCTCGTCCACCGCCGCGCGCATCCAGTGCATCCGTCGGGTCAGGTCGAGCGAGAGCAGCATCCGCCAGATCGCCCGGTACCCGGCCGGACTGGTCGCCACCACCTCGTCGACCGTGGTGAGGCTGTTCGGGCCGGCGTCGTCCCATTCGGCCTTGGTGCGGAACAGTCCGTAGCCGTCGATTCCGTCGGGTCCCTCATGCAGCACCACCCGCCGCTCGGTGGCGCCGCCGCGGTGTGCCTCCGGGTCGACCAGCACGTACCGCCACCATCGGTCGTCGCGCGCAGACCAGCCGGGACGGTCGGCCCGGGCCCGGTCGTACACCCGGGCCAGGTCGGCCTGGCGGTCGGCCGGGCGGTCCACTCGCAGCCGGCCCTCGTCCGGGGTCGGTGCCGGTAGCCGCAGTTCGGTGATCTCGCCGGAGACGTGGAATCGCTGCGCGGCCAGGCCGTAGCCGAAACGCGGATAGATCCGGCCCTCGCTGGCCCAGAGCACCGCGACCGGTTCCCGGCGCTCATCATGGATCTGCCGTAGCTGCCGCTGCATCATCGCGGTGAGCAGGCCGCGGCGACGATGGGTGGGCGCGACTCCGACCATGCTCACGTGGGCGGCGGCCAGGTCCCCGCCGGGTACGCCCAGCTTCCGGGTGAAGGCCGTGGCGGTGGCCACCAGGTCCGGTCCGTCACGTAGCAGCAGCGCGCGGTCCGGTTCGAAGATCGGACGTTCGACTTCCCGGGCTTCGGCGTCGACCGCCTGGTGGAACAGGGAACCGAGGAACTGGTTCATCTCGTCGAAATCGTCGGCGCTGGCGGTCTCGATGGGCGGGGTGGAGGTGGTCACCGCTCGTGTCTAGCCGATCGGTGCGGGTACGGCGACCGATTTGCGGGGTGGCTACCCTCGAAGTCTCCAGCGGTGTCCGGGGTCGCCGCCGGTGAAGGGGAGGGGACGACATGGCCGAGCAGACGCAGCCGTGGGCGGAGCGGACCGTCGAGGTGCCGCCACAGCCCGGTACCGGGGTACCGCCACAGCGCGACCCGTACCGCCGTGGAGTGGCCCAGGTCGGCCCCCGGGCACCGCGTACCGAGTCGTTTCCGGCGGTGGAGCACGAGCCGACGGGGACGGGCTGGCCGGGCGAGCCTGCGCCGCGCCAGCCGTTGAGCTGGCACGTGGCACGCCTGAAGCGAGGGGGCGAGTGGAGCGCCGCAGGGGCGCTGTTCGCGTTCGTCTGCTGGGGCATCTGGGCGATCTCGGGTGGCGGCGACCTCGTCGGGCCGATCGTGATCTTCGTGCTGAGCCTGCTGGTGGCGGCGGGTCTGTTCACCCTGGCCCGGCTGCTCGGCCGGGTGGTGCTGGAGCGGCAGTTGGGCCGGATACGGCGCACCGCACGGGGTGCGCACCTGGTCACGGCGGTGTTCCTCACCGGCCTGGGCGTCGCATACCTGCAACAGACCCAGTGGATCATGGATGCCTGGAACTGGCTGACCACCTGAGTGCCCGGTCACCGGGCGGGCCGGCCCGTCGGCCGGCCCGCCCGGGAGGCGGTCGCGTGGCACCGCGACCGAGGTCGTCACTCCACCAGGACGGCGGCCTGCTTACCCCGCCCGACGCGATTCATCCCCGCCGTCCGCGGGGCACGCTGATCGTCGGGGTGACGGCCTCACCCGTCAGCCGAGCGCCCTGCGGGCGGCCTCGCCCATCGGGTCGTCCCGGGTGGGCATCTGCCGCACGGTGGTGGTCATCTCCTCATGGAAGACGTCGTAGAGCCGGCGCAGTTCCTTGGCCGGATGGTCGTGGTCGTCGACCCGCAGGTCCCACAGCGGGTACGGCTGCTCGCCGATGACCGTGACGGTCGCCGACCGGGCCCCGTGCCGGTCGCCGCCGGCGTCCTCGCCGAGTTCGATCGCGAGCAGCAGCCGCTCGGCCAGGTCGAGATCATCGCTGCCCTCGTACGCCCGCACGATCTCGTCGAGCGGCTCGGCACCCACCAGCCGGTTGCCCTGCACGGCGTAGCCCGAGCCGATGCGGTGGCCCGACCAGTCCAGCGTGCGGGCGCCCGTGAAGGCGTACGCCCGACCTTCGCGGTCCACCATCCCGACCTGCCGTACCTCCCGACCCGGGTCCCGGTCGAGCAGTTCGGTCACCACGTCCTCGGGCGTACGACCCTCGCCGAGCAGCGGCAGGCCGTCGTAGGCCACGAACGGATTGAGTATTGCCTGGGTGGCCACGGCACCGTCGGGATGTACGTGGGCCACCAGCTTGCCGACACCCGGCTTGGCGGTGAGCGCCGCCACCCCCAACTGTCCGGTACGCCCGCACCGGGCGACGATCGAGAAGGTCACGGCCGTCCATACCCCGGCGCCACGCCACCATGCCTGGGCCGGCTCCGCCGGTGGCCGCTCCACAACAGGGTGGCCAAGATATCTTGTCTGGCATTATATTGGGCTGATGAGTCCCGGGGCGATGACCGAACCCACCTTCTTCGTTCTCACCGCGCTGCTCGACGGCCCGCGCCACGGGTACGGCATCGTCGCCGACGTGACGGACCTGTCGCAGGGCCGCGTGCAGCTGAAGATCGGCTCGCTCTACGGAGCGCTGGACCGACTCGCCGGCGGCGGCCTGATCGAACTGGACCGTGAGGAGGCCTGGCAGGGCCGGCTGCGCCGGTACTACCGGCTGACCGAACGTGGGCGCCAGGCCCTCGACGCGGAGGCCCGACGGCTGGCCGCCAACGCCCGGCTCGCCTCGACCCGGCTACGGCACCACCCGAACCCGGCCGAAGGGACGTCCGCATGAGCCGGCTGGAGGAGCGCTATCGCCGAGTGCTGCGCCTGCTGCCCGCCGACTACCGACGGCAGTGGGAGGAGGACATGGTCGCCGCTTTCCTGGAGACCATGCAGACCGGCGACGCCGAGACCGATGAGTACCTCGCGGATCACGGCCGCCCGAGCCTGTCGGAGACGGCCAGCGTGCTGTCCCTCGCCGTCCGGTTGCGGATCGGCGGGGCCGACGCGCCACCGCGCCCGTACGCCTGGGGGCAGGCGGTCCGCCTGGCCGTCCTGGCGGGAGTGCTCACCCAGGCGGTCATGGCCACCGCCGGACTCGCCTTCACGCTCTGGCTCTCCGGTCGCCTGAGCTGGTTGCCCGCACCCGCGTCCGAATGGGTCCTCGTCCCGCCCAGCAGCAGTTGGCAGGCCACCTGGAACCTCGCCGGCTACGCCTGGCTGCCGGCCTTCGTCGCCCTGGTCCTCGGGCGCCGGCGCGTGGCCCAGGCCGTCGCCGCGATCGCCATCGTGCCGCAGGCCATCACCATCGCCGTCGACCAGGCCACCGGCCCCGGACCGCTGACCGTGTCGCCCTGGGCGATGCTGCTGGTCGAACTGCTCCTGCTGGTCGCGATGGCGGCCTTCCACCGCGACGCCCCACCGGTGGCGCGTCGTCCCTGGCTCCTGGCCCTGCCGATCGGCATCCTGGCGGTACCGGTGCCGCTGTTCGCCATCCAGGCGGCCATGCCGGCGTCGCTGCTGCTGGACTGGCCCGGCCTGTGCTGTGTGCTGGTCGTCGTCGCGATGGCGGTGCATCTGGTCGGGAGGGCGTCCCGCCCGCCGGCCCGTACGCTGCCCTGGTCGCTGGCGCTCGTCCTGCTCGCCGTGACCGCACTCGCCCTGCGTACCGTGACCCTGCCCGACTTCGCCGACCAGACGCAGCGCACCGCACTCGCGGCGACCGCCGCGGTGCAGCTCGTCGCCGTCCTGGCCGTCGGCGTACCCCTTGCCGTGCTGGCCTTCCGGGCACTGCGCCGACTCGCGCCGATGCCGGCCACCGCGGACTCGCCGCGCACCGACCCGTGAGCCGGTACGTGCCGGCTCCGCGTCAGGCGTTGAGGTACGCCAGCACGGCGAGGACCCGCCGGTTGTCGTCCTCCGACGGCGGCATGTCCAGCTTGGTGAGGATGTTGTTGATGTGCTTGCTCACCGCCTTCTCGGTGATGCGCAGCTTGGTGGCGATGGCGGCGTTGGAGCGCCCCTCGGCCATCTCGCCGAGCACCTCCCGTTCGCGCGCGGTGAGGACCGCCAGCGGTTCCCGGCGGGCGAGGAGCTGTGAGATCACCTCCGGGTCCATGGCGCTGCCGCCGGCGGCCACCCGGCGCACCGCGTCGACGAACTCGCCGACGTTGGCGACGCGGTCCTTGAGCAGGTAGCCCACGCCGCCCTGCGGGGTGGCGAGCAGTTCCCGGGCGTACAAGGGCTCGACGTGCTGGGAGAGCACGAGGATCGGCAGCCCGGGAATCTGGGTGCGGGCCGCGATCGCGGCCTGCAGGCCCTCGTCGGTGAAGGTCGGAGGCAGTCGTACGTCGATCACCGCCACCTGCGGCCGGTGGGTGACCAGGGCAGGCAGCAGGGCCGGGCCGTTGTCGACGGAGGCGACGACGTCGAAGTCGAAGGCCCGCAGCAGCCGGGTCAGTCCGTCGCGAAGGAGTGCGTGGTCTTCGGCGATGACAACGCGCACGGCAACTCCATGGTGACGACGGTGGGTCCGCCCGGTGGGCTCGACAACGCCATCGTGCCATCGAAGGCGGCGAGGCGACGTTCGATACCTTGCAGACCGGTACCGGCGGTGGGGTCGGCGCCTCCCGTCCCGTCGTCGGTCACCACCATCGCCAACCGCCCCTCGGCGTGGCGCAGCGAGACCCACGCCTGCCCGGCACGACTGTGCCGGACCATGTTCGTCAAGGTCTCCGCCACGGCGAAGTACGCCGCCGACTCGACGGGTGTGTCGAGCCGGCCCGGAAGATCGACGTCGACCGTGATGGGCACGGGAAGGCTGAGCGCCAGCGCCCGCACCGCGCCCTCCAGTCCACGCTCGGCCAGCACGGGTGGGTGAATGCCGCGCACGAGATGCCGCAGCTCGACCAGGGCCGTTCCACTCGCCTCCCGCGCTTCGGCCAGCATCTCGTGGGCACCGGCCGGGTTCCGGTCGATCAGCTCGTCGGCGAGCCCGATCATCATGCCCAGCGACACGAGCCGCGCCTGGATGCCGTCGTGCAGGTCCCGCTCGATGCGCCGCAGCTCGGCGGCCTGAGCGTCCATCGTGTCGGCGCGCGTGACGGTCAGCTGGGTGACGCGTAGCCGAAGCTCGGCGGCTCTGGTCGGCGCGAGGAGGAGCCGGGCGAAGGACGCGTTGACGCGCCGCAGCCACGGCGCCAGCCACAGACCGCCGGCCAGGATGACGGCACCCTGCGGTACACACAGCAGGCCCTCGCCGAACGTGTCGATGGACCAGACGGTGCCGTAGCCGTACCAGTCGGTCCCCAACCAGATCCACAACGGCGTGAGCGTCAGACCCGCCAGCCCGTACAGCGGTACGGCCACCGCGATCGTGCCGAGGACGATTCCGACGATCGCGCCCGGCACCAGCCAGGCGAGGTCACGCCAGGTGGCCGGGTCGGTGACGGTCCACCGGAAGCGTCGCCATCCGCCGGGGATCGCCCGCTCCGGAGGCGGATGGTACGGACGTGCCACCGGGACGCCCTCCTGAGCGGCGAGCCGCCGCTCAAGATCGGTCCGCTTGCGCACCAGCTTCGCCGTCCAGGGCACCAGCGCCATGCCGAGGAAGGGCACCGGGACCAGCGCCAGCGCGACCAACGACAGCACGAGCAGCGGGAAGTTCGTGAGCGCCAGACCGATCGCGGCAACGCCGGCCAGCACCGAGCGCACTCCACGCCGTACCCACGGGGGCACCCGCACACCAACTCCGGCCACGTCCACGGCCATATTGTGCGCGGCTTTCCGCCGTCCGTCGGTGGTGCCAGCACCCCTGCGCCGGAGGGGATAGCGCTCCTGACGACCTGGGTCGTGGCCCGGTCTGCTGAAGCCATGACTACCACGACGACCGGCAGTGACTTCGCCGCGCTGTCTCGCCGGATCACCGCGGCGGGACTCATGCGGCGCCGGCCCGCCTACTACGTCGCCCGGCTGGGCGTCGTCGCGCTCATGTATCTCGGCGGCTGGACGGCGTTCCTCGTGATCGGCTCCTCCTGGTGGCAGCTGATCACGGCCGTGTTCCTCGCCGTCACGTTCGCCCAGGTCGCACTCGTGGCGCACGACCTTGCGCACCGTCAGGTCTTCCGCACCAGACGCCCGAGTGAAATCGCCGGCCTGCTCGCCGGCAACCTCGGCGTCGGGATGAGCTACGGGTGGTGGATGGACAAGCACACCCGGCACCACAACAACCCCAACCACGACGACCTCGACCCGGACGTGGCCCCGGAGGTGCTCGTCTGGGCCGCGGAGTCGGCCGTCGGCCGACGCGGACTGAAGGGCTTCATCACCAGGAACCAGGCCGCCCTGTTCTTCCCGCTGCTCACGTTGCTCGCCATCAGCCTCAAGGTGTCCAGCGTCAAGGCCCTGCGCGACGGTACGGTGCGGCGGCGCGGCGTCGAGAGCGCCCTGCTGATGGTGCACGCCGTCGGATACCTCGCAGCGTTGCTGGTCGTTCTCACGCCGCCGCAGGCCCTCACCTTCCTGCTGCTGCACCAGGCCCTGTTCGGCGTCTACCTGGGCATGACGTTCGCCCCCAACCACAAGGGCATGCCGCACCCGACCGGCGACGAGGACTTCCTGCGCAAGCAGGTACTGACCTCCCGCAACGTGCGCGGCAACTGGCTGACCGACGTGGCGCTCGGCGGTCTCAACTACCAGATCGAGCACCATCTCTTCCCCGGCATGCCGACACCCAACCTGCGCCGGGCCCAACCGATCGTGCAGGCGTACTGCGCCGAGATCGGCGTCGCCTACGAACAGACCGGTCTCCTCGCCTCCTACCGACAGGCCCTGCGACACCTGCACGACGTGGGCGCACCGGCCCGTGCGGAACACGCGACGCGCTGAACCCCGACCGCACGGATATCGTGACGACGTGTTGTTCGCGCCGGTGTCGACGGAACTGTCCTTCCGGCACGACGGCGACCAACTGGTCGGGGACCTGGTCCGGCCGCCCTGGCTCGGTCCGTATCCGGCGGTGGTCTTCGTGGAGGGTTCCGGGCCCGGCGGGCGTGACCTCGGCGCGTGGCCGACCCGCCTGGCCGCCGCCGGGTTCGCCAGCTTCGCCTACGACAAGCCGGGTTCGGGCGCCTCGACCGGTGACTGGACCAGACAGACCCTCACCGACCGGTGCGGGGAGACCCTGGCAGCGGTACGCACCCTGAGCCAACTGCCGGACGTACGAGCCGACGCGGTCGCCCTGATCGGCCATAGCCAGGGTGGCTGGGTGGCGCAGCTGGCGGCCGCCCGGAGCGACACCTTGGCGGCGGTGGTCTGCGTCTCGGGCCCGGGCGTGGGTGTGCTGGCCCAGGAGGAGCACCGCCTCCGCCACCAGCTTCCCGCCGAGGGCTTCACCGACGCGGAGGTCGAGCAGGCGCTGACGCTGCTCCGTGACCAGGTCCGCCGGGTGCGCTCCGGCGAGGATCCCGTACGCGTCCACGCCGCACAGGCGCGCTGGGAGAACGCCGCCTGGTATCCGCTGCTCGCCGGCACGACACCCCGGTCGATCGCCTTCCTCGCCGGCATCGCGGACCACGATCCGGCTGCCGCGCTCAGGACACTGACCTGCCCGATGCTGGCCGTCTTCGGAGCCGACGACCTGCTCGTACCGGTGGGGGAGAGCGCACGGGCCGTCGCCGCCATCCTCGGCGAGGCGGGCCACGACGACCACGAGATCGTGGTGTTCCCCGGGGCCGACCACAACATCCGGATCCTCGGGGGCACCGCACGCGCCCCCGGCTTCGACGAACTGATCGTCACCTGGTTGCAGCGCCGGCTCGGCCACCGGTGATGCTGCGGTGACGGTGCCAGCTCTGCCGCCGCCGGTGTCTTCGCGGACGCCCGTCACTCCGCCAGGTAGCCGGTGTCGGGGTCGATCCCGGCCAGGAAGTCACGGATCGCCGCCTCCATCTCACCCCGGCTCATCACCGGGCCGGCAGACCTGGAGAGCGCGAAGCCGTACTCGTGCGGCCCGCTGAGCCAGTCGAAGTCGTACGTGCCGGGCGCCCCGGCCCGCGCCTGTACGCGAAAGTCCTGCCCATCGACCGTCACCACGACCGAATCACCCCGCTCATGGCCGGGCCGCAGAAACTCCGGCTGCAGACCCGGCTCCGGTTCACCGGACATGGCCACTCCAGTCACGAAATCAAGCGTGACAGTTGTACCCCCAGGGCGGCACCTGATCGCGCTGATCGCGGCTCTGACCGGACGGTCAGTGAGCGTTGGTCTGCGTGCGGGTGCGGCCGTATTCGGCCAGAGCGTGGAACGCCGCCTTCGGCGTCCACGAGCCGTCCGGTAGCACCCGTACGATTCCCCGCGAGGCCAGGTCGTAGTCGTGCTGCGGGTCGCCGGTGGTGGGTAGGTGTCGGTTTGCGAACGTGTACACGAACGCAGCCTCCACGCCACCACGCTCGTAGTCGCGCAGCAGGTCCAGGATGTAACGGGCCTGGCCCTCCTCGTCACGGACCAGTTCGGTGGTGAGTTTCGCGGCGCGACCCTGCTCGTCGTACGTCACCGGCTCGACCGCACCCGCGACGTCGGCCGCGCCGCGGAATGTGCAGCAGCCGAACTCCGTCGCGGCGTACGGCTTGCCCTGGCCCACCGCCGCCGCCAGGGTCTGTGGGAACGCTGCGGCGTTGGTCGCGTCGCGGTAGCCGGCGTCACTGGCGATGATGTCGAACGGCGCCCAGTCGACATCCTCCAGTGGGATCGAGGCGTAACCGACGGAGCCGCCGAACCGCTCCCGTACCCCGGGTACCACTTCGGCGAGAAAGTCGCGTACCGCGGCGCGTGCGGCCGGGACTGCCTCCCGCATCCGCAGCGGATCGGTGAGTAGCGCCATGCGCTCTGCCAGGTCACGGCCGGGTAGGAAGCCGTCGGTGAACATGGAGATCTCGGAGCCGGTGAGGTAGACGACCGCGGCTCCGCTGCGCCGCAGCCGTTCGGCCCGTTCCGCGCCGTCGAGCACGAACGCCAGGAGACCGTCGCGGTCGAGGCCGTTGGTGAACGGGCAGTACCACACCTCTAGCCCCGCCTCGGCGGCTAATCGCGCGGCCAGCTCCAGCCGATCCTGGACGCCGCCGGTGAGGCGCACCGCGTCGCAGTGCAACTCCTCACGGATGACGCGCAGGTCGCGCCGCACGGTCTCGGGACGGAACGGCTCGTGGGTCGTTGAATCGGCGCTCACGAAGCCGGTGTCGTAGTTCATGCCGAAGACGCGCACCCGGGTCCTCCTCGCTATAGGGTACGCGACGTACCTTAAGGGGATGGTCAGTAGCCTGCAAGGTGTGGGCACGAGACGGCGGGGCGCGGAGCTGGAACGGGCCATCCTGCACGCGGCCGCCGAGGAACTCAGCAGGTCCGGCTACGCGGGGATGACCATGGACCGGGTCGCTGCCCGGGCCGGGACCAACAAGAACGCCATCTACCGGCGGTGGCCACACCGGGCGGCGCTGGGCGTCGCGGCGTACCGCCACCTCTCCGACGCAGCGATGCCGAACCCCGACACGGGCACTCTGCGGGGCGACGCGCTCGAGATGCTGCGGCGGGCGAACGAGACGTGGTCCTCGCCGCACGGAACCGTCCTCCGTAGCCTGTTGGCTGCGGCGGCCGATGACCCGGCGCTGCTCGACCTCATGCGCGAACGATCAGGCGCGGACGTCATGGACCGCACCTGGTTGACCCTGCTCGAACGCGCGGTCGCACGCGGCGAGGCGCCACCGAAGGCCGCCCACCCACGCGTCGCGACCACACCGATGATGCTGCTGAGAGCCGAGTACGCGATGCGCGGCATCCCCTCGGTACCCGACGAGGTGCTGATCGAGATCGTCGACGAGGTATTCCTGCCCCTCGTGCGCGGCCGCGTCTGAACAGCACCCAAGCTGTTCGACAAGCCTTTCGCGGGATGTGGCCCACGGCTGGCGCGTGCTGTGGAGCGGGCGACGGGAATCGAACCCGCACCGTCAGTTTGGAAGACTGAAGCTCTGCCATTGAGCTACGCCCGCGTACGCCCGGCAGAACCGGACGCGAGCGACAGCCTACCCAATGCCGTCGACGTCCGCGCGGCCGTATCCCGCTGCCGCACCGTCATCGATCCACCCAACATCCGGGATGTTGTGGCCATCCGCCGCCCCGGACACCGCAACATCCCGGATGTTGTAGCCACCGGCCGCCCAGGACACCGCAACATCCCGAAAACTGCGCCCGACGCCCGACGCCCGACGCCCGACGCCCGACGCCCGACGCCCGACGCCCGACGCCCGACGCCCGACGCCCGACGCCCGGGGAAGGGGTGCCCGGTTCGTCCTCGTTCGGCGCGTTGGGTGACGCCCCGGCATCCTGTTGTCGGCGGGACGGCATAGACTGCTCGTCGCCACGGGGTGTGGCGCAGCTTGGTAGCGCACTCGCTTTGGGAGCGAGGGGCCGTGGGTTCAAATCCCGCCACCCCGACTGCCGCAAGCACCGGAGGGCGGCACCCGGACGACCGGCGCGCGGGTCAGGCCCGCTGCCGGTCCCGGGCGCTGCTGGTCCGTCGTGTCGGCTCGCCTACACTCGATGGGCCGAAAGTGCGCCCAGAATCAACCGAGATCCGTCAAGGAGTACGCCTGTGAAGAGCACCGTCGAGACTCTGAGCCCGACGCGCGTGCGGCTCGCCATCGAGGTGCCGTTCGTCGAGCTCGAGCCGAGCCTCAAGAAGGCGTACCGGGAGATCGGTCAGCAGATCCAGATTCCCGGCTTCCGTCGGGGCAAGGTGCCGCCGGCGATCATCGACCAGCGGGTGGGCCGGGGCACCGTGCTCAACGAGGCGGTGCAGGAGGCGATCCCGCAGAACATCCTCGCCGCGGTCCGTGAGCACGACCTGAAGACGCTTGGCCGTCCCGAGGTCGACATCACCGAGTTCAACGACGGTGACTCGCTGAACTTCACCGCCGAGGTCGACGTCCGGCCGGAGATCACCGTGCCGGACCTGGCGAGCATCGAGGTCACCGTCGACGAGTTGCAGGTCGGCGACACCGAGATCGACGAGCAGGTGAACAGCCTGCGTGAGCGCTTCGCCACGCTGAAGACCGTCGAGCGCGCCGCCGCCGAGGGCGACTACGTGCAGATCGACCTGCGGGCGACCGTCGACGGCGAGGAGGTGCCGGGCGGCTCGGCCAGCAACATCTCGCACGAGGTGGGCAGCAAGCAGCTTCTGCCGGGCCTGGACGAGGCGGTCGTAGGCCTTTCCGCCGGCGAGGACACCACCTTCACCACCCAGCTCGTGGGCGGCGACTTCGCCGGTCGCGACGCCGACGTGGTGGTGACCGTGCGGACGGTCAAGGAGAAGGAGCTGCCTGAGCTGAACGACGAGTTCGCACAGCTCGCCAGCGAGTTCGACACCATCGAGGAACTGCGGGCCGACCTGCGCGAGCGGGTCACCCGGGGCAAGCGGGTCGAGCAGATCTACGCCGCTCGCGACAAGGCCCTCGAGCAGATCGTCGAGGCCGCCGAGGTGCCGGCGCCGGAGGGCGTCATTCGCGACGAGGTGGAGAGTCGCAAGCAGGCGATGGTGGACCAGCTCGAGCGCATCGGCGCCTCCATGGAGGACTACCTCGCCGCCGAGGAGAAGACCGAGGAGCAGATCGACGCCGAGCTGACCGACGCCGCCACCCAGGGCGTCAAGGTGCAGCTGCTGCTCGACACCCTCGCCGACGCCGAGGACGTGCAGGTCTCCGACGACGAGTTCGGTCACGAGATCGTCCACCGCGCCCAGCGCGCCGGCATGGCACCCCAGCAGTACTACGACCAGCTGGTGCGCTCCGGCACGGCCGGCGCGGTCTACGGTGACGTCCGGCGGGGCAAGGCCCTGGCCGCGGTGATGGAGCGCATCACGATCAAGGACTCGGCCGGCAACGTCGTCACCATGGACGCGCTGCGTGAGGCGAGCGAGCAGGAGCACTCGCACGAGCACTGATCGCCGGGTGGGGCCACCGTCCGCCGGTCGCGGTGGGTGGTGGCCCGATCCCTTTCCGGGTACGCCTCCGGCATGCTGCGCTGAGAGCGAACAGTGCCCGGACCGGGACTCTGCCGACCGGCCCAGCGGTTAGTGTCGGACACGACGGTACGGAGAGCGAAGGGCTGCCATGACCGACATGCACATCCCAGCGAAGCCGCTCCGGGCGATCGACGCCCGTGGCGGTGACACCATTGGCAACCTCGACGACTCGGTCTACAACCGGTTGCTCAAGGAACGGATCGTCTTCCTGGGCAGCGAGGTGACCGACCAGGTCGCCAACCGCATCTGCGCGCAGCTGCTGCTGCTCGCCGCGGAGGACCCGGACCGCGACATCAACCTCTGGATCAACTCGCCGGGTGGCTCGGTCTACTCCGGCATGGCCATCTACGACACCATGCAGTTCATCGACAACGACGTGTCGACCGTGGCGATGGGCATGGCCGCGTCCATGGGCCAGCTGCTGCTCTGCGCGGGCACGAAGGGCAAGCGTTACGCCCTCCCGCACGCCCGCATCATGATGCACCAGCCCTCCGGCGGGATGGGCGGCACCGCCGCCGACATCGCGATCCAGGCCGAGCAGATGCTGTACACCAAGCGCATGTTCCAGGAGCGCGTCGCCTACCACACCGGTCAGCAGCCGGCGCAGATCGAGGCGGACTCGGACCGGGACCGCTGGTTCACCGCCCAGGAGGCCGTTGACTACGGCTTCATCGACAAGGTGATCACGGGAGCCGCGCAGGTTCCCGAGGGCGCCGGGACCCTGAGCTGATCGAGGAGCAGACGATGACCGACCTGAGCCTGCCGCCCCAGTTCGGGGCCGTGCACAACCGCTATGTCCTGCCGTCGTTCGTCGAGCGCACGTCGTACGGGGTCAAGGAGTCCAACCCGTACAACAAGCTCTTCGAGGACCGGATCATCTTCCTCGGCGTCCAGGTGGACGACGCGTCGGCGAACGACGTGATGGCCCAGCTGCTCACGCTGGAGGGGACGGACCCCGACCGGGACATCATCATGTACATCAACTCGCCCGGCGGCTCGTTCACCGCGATGACGGCGATCTACGACACCATGCAGTACGTCCGACCGGACATCATGACGGTCTGTCTCGGTCAGGCCGCCTCGGCCGCCGCGGTGCTGCTCGCGGCAGGCACTCCGGGTAAGCGGATGGCCCTGCCGAACTCGCGCATCATCATCCACCAGCCGGCCACCGAGGGCGGCTACGGGCAGGGCTCGGACATCGAGATCCAGGCCCGGGAGATCCTGCGGATGCGCACGCAGCTGGAGGAGATGCTCTCCCGGCACTGCAACCGTGCGGTCGAACTGGTCCGCAAGGACATCGACCGTGACAAGATCATGACGGCGGAGGAGGCCCGCGAGTACGGGCTGGTCGACACGATCCTCACCAGTCGTAAGAAGGGTCTGCTGGCGGCCAACGCCGCGAGCTGACCGTGACCGGGGTCAGAGGTCGGTCGGGCTTGTCGTCGGCCGACCTCTGACACACCCGTTTTGGGGGTCGGAGAAACCTCCGGCAGCGGGTAACGTCGGGTCCGTACCGCTCAGCCGGGCGACCGGCGGGGTGGCAGAAAGACGGGCGGAGCGTCAGCGTCCGCAGGTCGTGGCCGGGGCTCCGGCCGATGAGTGCAGGGAGAACGTAGGTGGCACGGATCGGTGACGGCGGCGACCTACTGAAGTGCTCCTTCTGCGGCAAGTCGCAGAAGCAGGTCAAGAAGCTCATCGCGGGCCCCGGGGTCTACATCTGCGACGAGTGCATCGATCTCTGCAACGAGATCATCGAAGAGGAGCTGGCCGAGTCCGGCGAGGTGAAGTGGGAAGAGCTTCCCAAGCCGATGGAGATCTGCCAGTTCCTCGACAACTATGTCGTGGGGCAGGAGCAGGCCAAGAAGGCGCTCGCCGTCGCGGTCTACAACCACTACAAGCGGATCCAGGCCGAGGCGGCCGGTGCGCCGGGTTCCGGTAACGACGGGGTCGAGCTGGCCAAGTCGAACATCCTCCTGCTGGGGCCGACCGGCTGCGGCAAGACCCACCTGGCGCAGACCCTGGCCCGGATGCTGAACGTGCCCTTCGCGATCGCCGACGCCACCGCCCTCACCGAGGCCGGCTATGTCGGTGAGGACGTGGAGAACATCCTCCTCAAGCTGATCCAAGCCGCGGACTACGACATCAAGCGGGCTGAGACCGGCATCATCTACATCGACGAGGTCGACAAGATCGCCCGCAAGTCGGAGAATCCGTCGATCACCCGCGACGTCTCGGGTGAGGGCGTCCAGCAGGCGCTGTTGAAGATGCTCGAGGGGACCGTCGCGAACGTGCCCCCGCAGGGCGGCCGCAAGCACCCGCATCAGGAGTTCATCCAGATCGACACCACCAACGTGCTGTTCATCTGTGGTGGGGCGTTCGCCGGCCTGGATCAGATCATCGAAGCGCGTACGGGGCACGGCGGCACGGGCTTCGGCGCCCGTCTCCGAGCCGTCTCCGAGCGCTCCACCGATGACATCTTCAGCCAGGTGATGCCGGAGGACATGCTCAAGTTCGGGCTGATCCCGGAGTTCATCGGCCGGCTGCCGGTGATCACCAGCGTCCGCAGCCTGGACCGCACCGCGCTGGTCAGGATCCTCACCGAGCCGCGCAACGCTCTGGTACGGCAGTACCAGCGCCTGTTCGAGCTGGACGGCGTCGAGCTGGAGTTCGAACGGCCGGCCCTCGAAGCCATCGCCGACCAGGCCATGCTGCGTGGCACCGGGGCGCGCGGTCTGCGCGCCATCATGGAGGAGGTCCTGCTCTCCGTGATGTACGAGGTGCCCAGCAACCCCGACGCCGCCCGGGTGCTCATCAGCCGCGAGGCGGTGCTGGAGAACGTCAACCCGACGATCGTCCCGCGCGAGTTCACCGGCCGTCGTGCCCGGCGTGAGCGCGAGGAGAAGTCGGCCTGACCGACGCAGGCCCCGAGCCGCACGCTGCGGCCGGGGCGCGTCCGCCCGTACGCTGGCAGCCATGCGTGTCGCCGTCTGCCAGCTGAACTCCCGCGACGACCGAGAGGCGAATCTCTCCGCCGCGGGGGCTCTGATCGACCGCGCCGCCGAGGCCGGCGCGGACCTGGTGTTGCTGCCGGAGTACGTCGACTATCTGGGCCCCGGCGCCGGGATGCCACCGCCGGAGGCCGCCGACGGCACGGTCGGACGGTTCTTCGCTGCCGCCGCTCGCCGGCGCGGCGTCTGGGTGATCGCCGGCTCCTTCCACGAGGCCGGGCCGGACCCGGAGCGCACCTGGAACACCACGCTGGTCTTCGATCGTTCCGGCACGCTCGCCGCCAGTTACCGGAAGATCCATCTGTACGACGTGGAGATCCCCGGGCGCGTCTCCTATCGGGAGTCCGCCACCGTCGCCCCCGGTGACCAGCCGGTGGTGGTCGACGTGGAAGGGCTCCGGGTGGGCCTCTCGATCTGCTACGACCTGCGCTTCCCGGAGCTTTACCGGCAACTGGCCACCACCGGGGCCGCGCAGCTCATGGTGGTGCCGGCGGCCTTCATGATGCACACCGGGCGAGACCATTGGGAGGTGCTGCTCCGGGCCCGCGCGATCGAGAACCAGTGTTTCGTCGCGGCGGCCGGACAGACGGGTGACCACGAGCCCGGTCGCACCTGTTACGGGCGGAGCATGGTGATCGATCCGTGGGGGACGGTGTTGTCCCAGGTGCCCGACGGCCCCGGGCTCGCGGTGACCGACATCGACCTGGCCTGTCTGGAGCGGATCCGTGCCGAGTTGCCGAGTCTGGCCAACCGCCGGCTCTGGCCCTAACCCTGCAGCAGCACGCCGATCAGCGCGAAGCCGGCGATGGCGGCGGCGGTGATCAGGAGAGCCGTGCTCATCCGGGACGGACCGCGTCGGACCAGGCGGCCGATCGAGACCAGAACGGCGAAGAGCACGAAGGCCCCGATGATCACCTGCCAGAATGGCAGGAGGAGGCCGAGCAGCGCGTCCTCGGCGAGGACCGGGCTCACGGGCCGGGACACGTCATCCATGCCAGACACTCTGGCACGTCTGCACCCCTCGTGGTCGTCGGCGCGAAGACACCCGCCAACCTGGCGGCCGTTCCTGAGCCTGCGGCGGCGTGAGGGCAGGTCGGTTCACCATCGATTGACCGTCGTTGATTTGCCTTATCCGGGGCGTCCGCGTAACTTTCTCTCTGCACGCGGGAGGCCGGGGCAAACCGGCCGAGAACGGGCGCCAGCAGCGGGACGATGAGTCGTCGCGAGGCTGAGACCGGGCGGTGCGGTACGGCTCCATGAGATGGAGTTGCGATCGCGAAGCCGACCGGGTAAGGTTCTGGAGCCGGCAGGAGCCGGGCGGGTTGCCTTCAGTGGCGATCGGCCGGTCTGCGGTTCTCCACGACAGTCGCGATCGCCGTAAGGCGCGCGATGGCGTGGGCCCGGACGAGCTAAGAATCAGCCTGATTCGTCGGGTTGACCTCGGAGCGCGGTTCGGATAGTTTGGAGCGGTTGCCCCGGACACGGTTTCGCTAGGCGAGGCCGGGGATGGTGTGTGGTTGTTCTTTGAGAACTCAACAGGGTGCTTGATAAGCCAGTGCCAAGTTTTTTTCTCGGGCTGGCCAGTTTTTCTGGTTGGTTTGGGGTTTCTTTGGCAACATTTTTTGTTGCTGGGATGATTTTCCTTCAGGTTTTTGTTGGAGAGTTTGATCCTGGCTCAGGACGAACGCTGGCGGCGTGCTTAACACATGCAAGTCGAG
>NZ_JAXCFK010000025.1:0-42323 GCF_056150025.1 Micromonospora aridisoli
CCACCCCGGGAGGCGGACATACCACGCAGGCGTCAACTACCCACGCGGTTGTGGGTGCATTTCTTGCTGCCCCAGCGACAACAAACGCACCCACAACCCGCCGAAAGTCGCCTCGACGCCCACGAGAGAGTTTCGCGCCAAGTTCGGGCGACGGCGGCGGATCGGCGCGTCGTGGGCGAAGCCCGGAGCACGTCATGGGTCCGGGTCGACCCGGTCTGGGGTTACCCTGACAGCATGCAGGCCGTCACCACCGCCACGACCGGCGTCGCGCACCTGGCCCGGCCCGGTCGTCCCGCCGTGGTGGCCCGGACGCTCGCCGAGCTGCGCGGACCCACCCGGGGAGTGGTGGAGCTGCCGGTGCGGCTGATGTGGTGCGCCGACCGTGCGTTCGACCTCGCCGATCCCGACCAGCTGCTCTGGATGTACGAGAACGTGCTGCGCGAGACCACGAACGCCGACGACCTGCGCCGCCTGGTCAACGGCCGGACGCTACGGCGGGTGTGGCACCTGCTCAACCTCCCCCGGGGCGTACGGCTGGCGTGGGAGAGCCGACACCGGGGCCTGCGGTCGGGGTGACCGGGGCAGCCCTCGACCCGCATCCGCACGAGTTCTACCGAGAGGTCGCCCGGGTGGCGTTGACCGTCGCCGGGCCGCACCGTTTCGTCCTCGGCGGCGGCGTGGCCTGGGCGGCGCACGGACTCGTCACCCGCCCCACCGAGGACGTCGACCTCTTCGCCGACGTGGAGGGCGCCGCCGCCGCGGCAGCCGCCGACGTCCGGACGGCCCTGGAGGCCGCCGGATTCGAGGTGGCCGACGCCGATCCGGACAGCGACCTCGGTGACCTCTTCGACGGCTTCGACCGGGATCTGCGGGACTTCGTCGTCGCCCGGGACGGCAGGCGGATCCGGCTCAGCCTGGCCCGCCTCGACCGACACCGTAGCCCGGTGGTGATGGACCTCGGGCCGGTGATGGACGTGCGTGACCTGATCGCCAACAAGACCGCCGCTCTGGTCAACCGCCGCGAGGTGCGCGACTACATCGACGTGGCCTCGGCCCTGGAACACCGGCCGGTGGCGGAACTGCTGGAACTCGCCCGGCAGCTCGATCCCGCCCTGGACGACGACGATGTCCGGGCGGCCGGCCGTTACCTCGACCGGATTCCGGACGGCCGGTTCACCCGCTACGGCCTCGGTCCGGCCGAGATCGCCCGGGTACGACGGCAACTGGCCGGCTGGCCCCGCTGACCCGTGACAGGTCAGCGGGGCCACCGCGTCAACCGGGTCCCTCCCCCACGGGTCACTTGGTGAAGCGGCCGCCGGTGACGCCCAGGACCTCCCCCGTGATGAAGCTCGACTCCTGCGAGGCGAAGAAGACGTACGCCGGCGCCAGCTCCGCGGGCTGGCCGGGCCGGCCGACCGGAGTGTCGGTGCCGAACTGTTCCACCTTCTCCTCCGGCATGGTCGCCGGAATCAGCGGCGTCCAGATCGGCCCCGGGGCCACCGCGTTGACCCGGATCCCCCGGTCGACCAGGTCGGCGGCGAGCGCCTTGGTGAAGTTCGCGATCCCCGCCTTGGTGGTGGCGTAGTCGAGCAGCTGCGGTGACGGGTCGAAGGCCTGGATCGAGGACGTGTTGATGATCGTCGACCCCTCGCCGAGATGCGGCAGCGCCGCCTTGCACAGCCAGAACATCGCGTACAGGTTGGTCTTGAAGACCCGGTCGAACTGTTCCGTGCTGATCCCGGCGATGCCCTTCTCCTGCGCCATCTGGTAGGCGGCGTTGTTCACCAGGATGTCGATGCCGCCCAGCTCGCTGACCGCTCGCTCGATCAACGTCTCGCAGTTGCGCTCCTCGGCGATGTCACCCCGTACCGCGACACCCTTACGGCCGGCCGCCTCGATGAGCCGGACCGTCTCGCGGGCGTCCGCGTCCTCCTCCTCACCGAGGTAGGAGATCATCACGTCGGCGCCCTCCCGGGCGTAGGCGATGGCGATCGCGCGGCCGATACCCGAGTCGCCGCCGGTGATCAGCGCCTTCTTGCCGTCGAGCTTGCCGGTACCCCGGTACGAGTCCTCGCCGTGGTCGGGCTTCGGCGTCATCTCGCCGGTACGGCCCGGTGGGTTCTGCTGCTGGTTCGGTTGCCCCGACTGCTGCCCGTACTGCTCGGTCGGGTCCTGCTGGGTGTGCTGGGTCTCGCTCACGGCGGTCTCCTCGCGGGGTCGTGGGATGCGGTCCCGCAAGCCCCTACCCGGGCGTGGTCGGCGGAAACGCCCGGCGGTCGCCGTCACCACGTCTGAGGCATCCTAGGATCCTGGACGGGTAGCCGGCACCGGTCGGGGGCCGGCGTGGTCAGTGGGAGCCCCGGGCCACCTCCGCGCCGAGCTGGCGCCGAGGCGCGGGCAGGCGGGCCGCCAGCGCCAACGCGGCCCGGACCGGCGCCCAACCGACCAGTTCGTCGAAGTCGGCCCGGCCCAGACAGAACCGGGTGAACGCGCGCCAGCCGGGTGGCGTACCCAGCAGCGTGTGGCAGACCTCCGGTCGCCGGCAGAACACGTCGAGCAGCCGGTGTCCGGCCCGCATGGCGGGTACCAGGCGCTCGGTCACCGTCCGTTCGTAGCCGGCGAGATCGCCATCGGCCACCGCCGCCCCGGCCAGCTCACCGGAGCGCAACGCGTAGCTGATCCCCTCCCGGGTCCACGGCTCCAACAGGCCGGCGGCGTCACCGGCGACCAGCACCCGTCCCCGCCGCAGCGGCGAGTCGTCCGCCCGGCACCGGGTCAGATGCCCCGAGTCGTGCGCGGGCGGCACCCCGGCCAGACCGAGCCGATCGACGAACCGGCGCAGGTACCGCCGCGTCCCCTCCCCCTCGCCCCGGGCGGCGATCACGCCGACGGTCAGGCGGTCCCCCTTCGGAAACACCCAGGCGTACGAGCCGGGCAGCGGGCCCCAGTCCAGCAGCATCCGGTGCCGCCAGCGGGTCTGCTGCTCCGGCGAGGCCGGCAGTTCGAGCTCCAGCCCCAGGTCCACCTGCCGGTAGCGCACCCCGACGTGCCGCGCGCTGATCCCGGAGGAACCGTCGGCACCGATCACCGTTCGGGCGAGCAGGGTGTCGCCGCCGGCCAGGCGCAGCCGTACCGCCTCCGGGGTCTGTTCCACCGATCGGACCGCGACCCGCTCGCGGACCTCGGCCCCGGCGGACACGGCCGCCGCCCGCAGCCGGTCGTCGAACTCCTCCCGGCGCACCATGCTCACCAGCGGCCCCGCACCGTGCCGGCGGCTGAACCCGCGTCGCCCGTCGAGGGTGAAGGTGACCCGGTCGACCGTGTCGTGGGCGGGCACCTCGATGCGCCCTCCCACCGTCGCCAGCGAGGTGCCGATCAGACCGCCACCACAGGTCTTGTACCGGGGATGTGCCGCGCGCTCGACGACGAGCGTGCGTACTCCCCGACGGGCGGCGGTGTAGGCGGCGGAGAGCCCGGCGGGGCCACCGCCGATCACCACGAGTTCCCAGACGCTCACTGATGCAGGGTAGGTCAACCGGGTGCCCGGCAGGCGGACAGGTCCTCGTCGGACCCGGCGTCGCGCCCGGCTGACCAGCGCGTCTCCCGGGCGGGCATCTTCTCCCCCGCACCGGGTAACCGCCCGCCGCAGACCGCCTGCCGCAGGCGGACCGAAGCGCGAGGAGGACACCATGCAAGAGGTGCGGCTGTCGGACGTCGAGGCTCGGGTGTACGACGCGGTGGCGGCGCTGGAGGCCCGCGGCCAGGTCCCCTACCCGGACATGATCGCCCAGGAGTGCGGCCTGACGGAGGAGCAGTTGCAGACCCCGCTGCACCTGCTGACCGAGAAGAACCTGCTGCACCGGGAGGACTCGCCGATGGCCGGCCTCGACTTCGGCCCACGCTTCTGCGCCCAACAGTTGGCGTGACCGGCGACGCCGTCGACGAGCGGCGGCGTTGGCAGGCGCTCGGGGTCGGGCTGGTCGCGGCGTTCATGACGCTGCTCGACATCAGCATCGTCAACGTCGCGCTGCCGTCCCTCGATCGTGCCCTGCGGGCCGGTCCGAGTGACCTGCAATGGGTGCTGTCCGGGTACGCGCTGGCCTTCGGGCTGGTCCTGGTGCCGGCGGGGCGCTTCGGTGACGTCCGGGGGCGGCGCAACGCGTTCGTCTTCGGCATCGCCCTGTTCACACTGACCAGCGCGCTCGCCGGGCTGGCCCAGTCCCCGGGCTGGCTGATCGCCGCCCGGTTGCTGCAGGGTGCCGCCGCCGGCGTGGTGAACCCGCAGGTGACCGGGCTCATCCAGCAGCTCTTCCCCGGGCCGGAGCGGGCCCGGCCGTTCGGTTGGCTCGGTGCCACCATCGGCATCTCCACCGCCGTCGGTCCGCTGCTCGGCGGCCTGCTGATCGCCGCCGGCGGCCCGGAGCACGGCTGGCGGTGGGTCTTCTTCGTCAACGTGCCGGTGGGGATCGTCGCGGTGCTGCTCGGCTGGCGGCTGCTGCCCGGCCGGGTCACCCCGCGCGGCGCGCAACGCCGGTTCGACCCGGTCGGCGTGCTGCTGCTCGGCGTCGGTGTGACGCTGGTGCTGCTGCCGCTGGTGCAGCGCGAGCAGTGGCAGGGTACGGCGAAGTGGCTGCTGGTGCCCGCCGGCCTGGTCACGCTCGCCGCATTCGTCAGCTGGGAGCGGCGGTACGCCCGGCACGGCCCGCCGCTGTTCGACGTCCGGCTGTTCAGCCACCGGTCGTACGGCCTGGGTTCGGCCATCGCGCTGCTCTACTTCGGCGGCTTCACCGCGATCTTCTTCATCTTCACTCTCTACCTGCAGAACGGACGTGGCTACAGCGCCCTGGTCGCCGGCCTGGCGATCACCCCGTTCGCGCTCGGTTCGGCCGTCGCCTCCGCGATCGGCGGACGGCTGGTCAACCGGTACGGCCGCCCACTGGTCGCCATCGGACTGATCGCCGTGGTGACCGGTCTCGGCCTGGCCGCACTGGCCATCGAGGTGCTGCCGCACGCCCCGGTGCCCTGGGTGACCGCGCTGCCGCTGCTGGTCGCCGGCCTCGGCAGCGGGCTGGTGATCGCCCCGAACCAGACGTTGACCCTGTCCGAGGTGCCGGTTGCGCAGGCCGGCAGCGGCGCCGGCATGTTGCAGACCGGCCAGCGGATCGGTTCGGCCGCCGGCATCGCGGTCGTCGGCTCGGTCTTCTTCTCCGCGCTGGCCGACGGCGTGGACGCCTGGTCCAGGGCGTTCGAGCGGTCGCTGCTGACCTCGGCCGCGATCATCGCGCTGGCCCTGGTGGCGGCGGCCGTCGACATCGTCCGCAACCACCGCCACCGGCACCGCACGGCGGCCTGAACTCGCGGCTCGCCAAGGGACGGTCGCCGTTGGTCATACCCGCGGCACGGTCGCCGCCGGCGCTACGAGAACGACGGCGGAAACCCCGGCGAACAGTGGTCTGCGGGGCAGCGCAAGGAGCGCCGGGACCGGTAGACACATCAACCATGACGAACACCCTCGACCGTCGTACCCTCCTGCGTGTGGCCGGCGCGTCCGCCGGCACTGCGGCGCTCGCCGGTGCCACCCTCGCCGGCAGCGCCGCCGCCCAGGCCGCCGCCGGTGCCTTCCGGCACGGCGTCGCCTCCGGCGACCCGCTGCCGGACGGGATCCTGTTGTGGACCCGACTGACTCCCACCGAGCAGGCCCAGCCGGGTTCCGGGCTGGGTCCCGAGGTGCAGGTGACGTGGCAGGTGGCCGCCGATCCGGATTTCGCAGCCCTGGTGGCGCAGGGCGTCCAGGTCACCGGGCCGGGCCGGGACCACACGGTGCGGGTGGCGGTGACGGGCCTGGCACCCGCCACCACGTACTGGTACCGGTTCGGCTACGCCGGCGGCTGGTCTCCGACCGGTCGTACGATGACCGCCCCGGACCCCGACGCGGAGATCGACCGGCTGCGGCTGGGCGTCGTCTCCTGCTCGAACTGGGAGGCGGGCTACTTCGCGGCGTACCGGCACCTGGCCGAGCGCGGCGACCTCAACCTCGTGGTGCACCTGGGCGACTACCTGTACGAGTACGGCACCGGGCAGTTCGCCGCCGGTGCCACCGTCGTGCGTCCGGTGAGCCCGGCCCACGAGACGCTGACGCTCGCCGACTACCGGGCGCGGCACGCTCTCTACAAGACGGATCCGGATCTCCAGGCGTTGCACGCCGCGGTGCCCTGGGTGATCACCTGGGATGACCACGAGGTGGCCAACGACCAGTGGTCCGGTGGGGCAGAGAACCACACGCCGGGAGCCGAGGGCGACTTCGCCGTCCGGTTGGCGGCGGCCCGGCAGGCGTACCTGGAGTGGATGCCGGTGCGGACCGGTACCGACGGGGCGATCTACCGACGGTTGCGGTTCGGCCGGCTCGCCGAGCTGTCCATGCTGGACCTGCGGACCTACCGATCGCAGCAGAGTTCGGGCACCTCGGTGGACGACCCGGGACGGACCATCACCGGACGCGCCCAGATGAGCTGGCTCAAGAACGGGCTGGCCGCCTCCACCGCCCGCTGGAAACTGGTCGGCAACCCGGTGATGATCGCCCGACTGGACGTGGGGGCGCTCCCGGCGTGGCTGCTCGGCCCGCTGGGGACGTTGCTCGGCATACCGCAGAACGGGGCGGTGCTCAACACCGACCAGTGGGACGGCTACAACGCCGACCGCAACGAACTGATCGATCACCTGCGGGTCACCGGCACCCGCGACGTGGTGTTCCTGACCGGCGACATCCACACCTCGTGGGCGAACGAGGTGACCACCCGCGGCACCGGGCAGGCCAACCCGGCCGCCGCCGAGTTCGTGGTGCCGTCGGTCACCAGCGACAACGTCAACGACTTCCTGGGCCTGCCGGCCGGGAACGCGCTCAGCGGCCTCGGTACGACCCTGATCCGCTCGACCAACCCGCACGTGCGCTGGACCGAACTGGACGGGCACGGGTACGGGGTGTTGGAGGTGACCCGGCAGAACTGCCGGATGGACTGGTACCACCTGGCCGACCGGACCCGGCGGGCGAGCGCGACCCGGTGGGTGGCCGGCTGGTCGGTCGGGGCCGGCTCCTCGATGCTGCGCCGGGAGGCCACGCCCCTGGCCTGACCGTCTGGCGCGATGGGCCGCACACCACACCGCGACGGACACGGACCGGCCGGCCCGTGATCGGGCCGGCCGGTCATTTCGTGTGTGTCACCAGAGCTGGGCGACGATGTCCGCGGCCTGCTCCTCCCACTGTGCGTAGTGGAACGGGTAGGCCGATACCTGCACTGTCTGCGCGGCCGTGGTCAACGGCAGGTCCTGCCAGCCGCCGACGTTCTTCAGCGCCTCGAAGAAGGCGGTCGAGGAGTACTCGGGGTCGGTGATCTGATCCACGCTGCCCCATCCGGTGGAGGGACGCTGCTGGAACAGCCCCTGCGAGTCGTGGTCGTTCCACGCACCCAGGTGACCCAGGTTGTAGAGCTTCGACTCCTGCAGCGCGGTGGCGATGCCGATCACCGCGCCGCGCTCGCCCACCCCGGTCCGCTTGGCCACCTCGATGATGGTCTTGGCGTTGTCGCGCTGGGCCTTGTCGAGCGGGATGCGCGACTGAGCGCCCTGCGAGCCGTGCGGGATCAGTTGGTCACGCGTCGGCTTGCCGGCGTCCGGCTTGTCGGTGCGGCCGCCGGTGGTCAGCCCGGATTCCACGGTGGCACCGGTGCTGGCGCGTCCGGTGGCCCGGTCGATCGCCGCGACCGCGCCGGTGTGCGGGCCTTCGGTGATCGGTGCGGCGACGGCGGTGGGGCCGAAGGCGAGTCCGGCGAGGGCGGTCACGCCCACCACGCTGAGCGCGGTCTTCCGGTTCGGGTTCGTCGCGATGGCGGGGAGCCATCGACTGAAGTCCGGCTTCACGATGGTTGCCCTTTCGATCGGGTACGAGCCGCTCGGGGTTGAGCCGCTCTCGGGGGATAGCGCAGGCCGGTCGAGGGTTTGCCAACCGGCGCTACGGGGACACAACCCGGTCGCGGTGTCGGGCATTCCGGAAATGACCAGGTCTCCGCGGGCTGCGATCCGGGTCACGGCGCAGCCCGGCACGGAGGTGCCGGCGCGACACGGAACGGACAGGCGTGATCAGACCTCGTACGGGGTGCCGAACCGCACCAGGACGTGCCAGAGCTGCTTGAGGTGCTGCATCGTGTCCGGCAGCGGTCCCCGGTCGGCCCACCGGCCCGGCTCGGTCACCACCGACGCGGCGGCACGCCCGATGAGCGCGGCGTGCAGCGGTTCGTCCGCTCGGGCGAACTCGGCGTGCACCCGCGCCGCCAGCGGCGGGATCGCCGGCCCACGGAACTCGGCGTCGACCCGGTCGACCGGCAGCGCGAAGCCGGCGTGCCAGCGCAGCGGGAATCCGTACCGCCGGGCGGCGGTGGTCAGGCTCGCCTCGGTGTCGGTGCCCCGGAACGAGGGATCGACGACCAGTTCCAACACGTCGCTGCTGAGCCGGATCTCGCCGTGGACCTGCGCCTCGATGTAGTCGTCGAGCGCCCGGCCGGCGGCGCGGGGCCGCGCGGCCAGCGCCTCCCGGCGGCGCAGCAGCTCATCGGTGACGGCCATCAGGTCCATCCCGCGCCGGCCCAGGCACACGCCGGTCTCGGCGGTCGCGGCGATCAGTGCGGCCAGCACCGGCTCGACCACGTCGACCGTGCCGACGTCCCGTGGCCCGAGGTGGCTGTCACCGAAGCAGAGGGTGGTCCGGGCCAGCACCTCGGGACGCAGTCGCAGGTGGCAGGAGCCGAACCGGGGGCAGGCTCCGTCAGGGTGGTCGAGCAGGTTCAGGCCGCCGTACTTCGGACGCTCCGCAGGGTGGACGCCCGGTCGCTGGTAGGCGCCGCCGAACATCCGCCGCTCCCAGCGGTCGCGGTCGCCGCCGGGGTACGCGGTGAGCCCGCCGTTGGAGATCCGCGTCTCGAACTGACTGCGGTAGACCCCATCACTGGCGAGGGCCTCCGCCACCGTCCTGCCGTCGGCGCATAGCCGGTCGGGATGGAAGTTGACGGTGACCCGCCCCTGCCGGCCGATCGCGGCGACGAGCCGCTCCGGTTCGAGGCGTACGCCGGTGCCGGCCAGCGCCCGCCCGATGGCCGCCAGCGCGGCGGGACGGTCCCGCAGCGCCACCGTCCGCACGTGTCGCAGCGCCGCGCGCTGGGCGGGGGTCCCTGTCGGGTACGGGGTGGGCGGCACGCCAGCAGTGTCGTGGCCGGCGGTCCGTCGGCGCACCCGGATTTCCCGCGTCAGGTGCCGCTCGGCACGTGCGGCACCTCGGCCTCGACGGTGGTGCTGTCGCCGTGACCGGTGTGCACCACGGTCCGCGGCGGCAGGGTGAGCAGCCGTTCGCGGATCGAGTCGACGATGGTCCCGTGGTCGCTGTACGAGCGGCCGGTGGCGCCCGGTCCGCCGGCGAACAGGGTGTCGCCGGTGAAGACGACGCCGAGGGCGGGGGCGTACAGACAGCACGCGCCGGGGCTGTGCCCGGGGGTGTGCAGCACGGTCAGCGTGATGCCGGCGACCTCGATCGGCTGGCCGTCCTCGAGGGTGCCGCCCGGCGGTTCGTCGGGATGCACCAGGTCCCACAGCACCCGGTCGGCGGGGTGCAGCAGCACCGGGGCACCGGTGGCGCGGGACAACGCCGGGGCGACCCGAACGTGGTCGTCGTGGGCGTGGGTGGCGACGATCGCGACGACCCGCCGTCCCGCCACCACCTCCAGAATGGCGTCGACGTCGTGCGGGGCGTCGATCACGACGCACTCGGTGTCGTCGCCGACGACCCAGACGTTGTTGTCGACGTCGAAGGTCTGACCGTCCAGCGAGAAGGTGCCGGAGGTGACCGTGTGGTCGATCCGGGCGGCCATCAGAGGACCACCACCGAGCGGAGCACGTCGCCCCGGTGCATCCGGGCGAACGCCTCCTCCACCCCGTCCAGGCCGATCTCCTCGGTGACGAAGGCGTCCAGGTCGAGCCGGCCCTGCAGGTACAGCTCGGTGAGCATCGGGAAGTCCCGGCTGGGCAGGCAGTCGCCGTACCAACTGGACTTGAGCGCGCCGCCCCGGCCGAAGACGTCCAGCAGCGGCAGTTCCACCTGCATCTGCGGGGTGGGTACGCCGACCAGCACGACGGTGCCGGCCAGGTCGCGGGCGTAGAAGGCCTGTTTCCAGGTCTCCGGCCGGCCGACCGCGTCGATCACCACGTCGGCGCCGAAGCCGCCGGTGGCGGCCTGGATCTCCGCGACCGGATCGGCCTCGGAGGCGTTGACGGTGTGGGTGGCGCCGAACCGGCGGGCCCAGTCGAGTTTGCGGGAGTCGGTGTCCACCGCGATGATCGTCGTCGCGCCGGCCAGCACCGCGCCGGCCACGGCCGCGTCGCCGACGCCCCCGCAGCCGATCACCGCCACCGAGTCGCCCCGGGTCACCCCGCCGGTGTTCATCGCCGCGCCGAGACCGGCCATCACCCCGCAGCCGAGCAGCCCGACGGCGGCCGGTCGGGCCGCCGGGTCCACCTTGGTGCACTGGCCGGCGTGGACCAGGGTCTTCTCGGCGAAGGCGCCGATGCCCAGCGCCGGAGCCAGCTCGGTGCCGTCGGTCAGGGTCATCTTCCGGGCGGCGTTGTGGGTGGCGAAGCAGTACCACGGGCGGCCCCGCCGACAGGCCCGGCACACCCCGCAGACGGCCCGCCAGTTCAGCACCACGAAGTCACCGGGTGTCACGGCGTCCACGCCCGCGCCGACCTGCTCGACGATGCCGGCGGCCTCGTGACCGAGCAGGAAGGGGTAGTCGTCGTTGATGCCGCCCTCGCGGTAGTGCAGATCGGTGTGGCAGACCCCGCAGGACTGCACCCGGACGACCGCCTCGCCCGGCCCGGGGTCGGGCACCACGATCTCGGTGACCTCGACGGGCGCGCCCTTGCTGCGGGAGATGACTCCTCGTACCTGCTGGCTCACGCTGTCCTCCTACTCCGCGCCGGCCCACAGCGCCGTCGTCGCCGCGACGCGGCCACGTTCGCCTCCGGAGGCGAACCTACCGCCGTTGCGGCGGATCGGCACCGCTTAGCCGCCGGTGCCCGGCAGGTCGCTGACGCCCAGCTACCGGCCACCGACCGGGGGCACCCGAGGACTCCGGCGGTGGTGGGGTGCCGGGGCCGGGCGGCGCGATCAGGCCGGGGTCCGGGTCCGCCCGGCGGTGGACCGGCGGGTGCCGGCGGCGGCGATCAGGAGGCGGCCGTGCCCCACCGGCGCGATCCGGGCCAGCAGGTCCAGCAACCGCGCCGACCAGCCGACCAGCACGCGTCCCCGCCGACGGGTCACCCCGCGCAGGATGACCTCGGCGGCGACGGCCGGGTCGATGGTGAGCAGCCGTTCGAAGCGCTGCCGGCCGGCCTCGTACTCGACCCGGTCGACGCCGCTGCCCACCCGGGCGTCGCGGGCGATGCGGGTGCGGATGCCACCGGGGTGCACGCAGGTCACGCCGATGCCCTCGGGGGCGAGTTCGTGCCGCAGCGCCTCGGTGAAGCCGCGCACCGCGAACTTGCTGGCCGCGTAGGCGACCTGCCCGGGCGGCGCGATCAGGCCGAACAGGCTGGAGATGGTGACCAGGTGCGCACCGGGTTCGGCCCGCAGTGCCGGTAACAGCGCGTGGGTCAACTGCGCCACGGCCCGGAAGTTGACGTCGACGACCCAGCCGAACTCCGCCAGCGTCACCTCGTCGAACCGGCCACCCAGCGCCACGCCGGCGTTGTTGACCAGCAGGCGGATCCGCGGGTGCCGCTGGCCGATCTGTTCGGCGATGGCGGCGGTGGCGTCCGTGTCGGCCAGGTCGACCACGTGGGTCCACACCCGCCGTGCGGGATGCTCGGCGCGGATCGCGTCCGCCACCGCCGCCAGCCCGGACGCGTCCCGGTCGACGAGGACCAGCTCGGCACCCCGGCGGGCCAGGCCGTGGGCCAGCGCGGCCCCGATGCCGCCGGCCGCGCCGGTGACCACGGCAACCCCGCCGGTGGCGGTGAACCTACGCATCAACGGGACTCCTTCGCGGTGCGCCGGTCCGGTCGAACCGGACGCCGGCGTCGGTCAGCCGCCCGTACCGCATGAGCAGCAGGTCGAGGACGTAGTTCTGGTTCAGCCGCCAGGGGGCCCGGGGGCCCTGGCGGGGCAGGTGCCCGACGCCGCGGCGCACGTACCCGGAGGTGAGACCGATCAGCGGCGTACGCGGGCCCGATGGCGGGGCGACCGGCCTGACGATCTGGGCGCCGGTGCGGTCCAGGTGCCGCAACAGCCGGCACACGTAGCCGGCCACCAGGTCGGCCTTGAGCGTCCAGGAGGCGTTGGTGTAGCCGATGGTCATGGCGAAGTTGGGCACGCCGGAGAGCATCATCCCCTTGTAGGCGACGGTCTCCGACAGGTCCACGTCAGCGCCGTCCACCCGCAGCGTCATCCCGCCGAGCGCGAGCAGGTCCAGCCCGGTGGCGGTGACCACCACGTCGGCGGGCAGTTCCCGGCCGGAGGTGAGCCGGACGCCCCGGGCGGTGAAGGTGTCCACGGTGTCGGTGACGATCTCGGCGCGCCCGTCGGATAGCGCGGTGAACAGGTCCCCGTCGGGCACCACGCACAGCCGCTGGTCCCACGGGTCGTAGCGGGGCGTGAAGTGGCGCTCGACGTCGAAGCCGGTGGGCAGGTGGCGGGCCACGCCCCGGCGCAGCAGCCTGCGTACCAGCCCGGGAGCGCGCCGGCTGAGCTGGTAGTTGGCGGTGGTGAGCAGGACGTTCTTCCACCGTACGAGCCGGTACGCCAGGCGTGCCGGCAGCAGCCGCCGCGCCGCGTCGGCCAACCGGTCGTGTGCGGGCAACGCCAGCAGGTACGTGGGTGAGCGTTGCAGCATGGTCACCCGGGCGGCCCGCTGAGCCAGCGCTGGCACCAGCGTCACCGCGGTGGCACCGCTGCCGATCACCACCACCCGCCGACCGGTGTGGTCGAGGTCGGTCGGCCAGTGCTGCGGGTGCACGATCCGGCCGGCGAACCGTTCCTGGCCGGTGAAGTGCGGCGTGTGACCGGCCTCGTAGCGGTAGTAGCCGGTGCAGGCGTACAGGAAGGAGCAGGTGAGCACGGCGGTCTCGGCGGTGTCCTCGCGGCGGGCGTGCACCGTCCAGCGGGCCCGGTCGGAGTCCCACTCGGCCCGCTCCACCCGGTGCCGGAACCGGATGTGGCGGGTGACGTCATGCTCGTCGGCGGTACGCCGCAGGTAGTCGCGGATGGTCGCACCGTCGGCGAGGGCCTTCGGGGCGGTCCACGGTGCGAAGGAGTAGCCGAGGGTGAACATGTCCGAGTCCGAGCGCACACCGGGGTAGCGGAACAGGTCCCAGGTGCCACCGATCTCGTCGCGCGCCTCGATCAGCGCGTAAGTCCGGCCCGGGTGGCGGCGGCGCAGATGGCAGGCGGCACCGATGCCGGAGAGACCGGCGCCGACGATGAGCACGTCGACATGCTCCCGACCCATCCCACCTCCCACCCCACGCCAACGACCGGACCCTACCCTCCCACCCACCCACGCCGCGATCTTGCACTTTCTGCCGCCGCATACCTGACAAAAAGGGGCATCCCGGCGACCACAAGCGCAAGATCGGCGAGTCAGGAGGTGAGCATGGCCGCCGCGGTGTCGAGCAGCGCGAGTTCGGTGGCGGTCTGGGTGGGGTTGGCGCGCCGGATGGCCAGGGCGTCGGCGACCAGCGGGACGGCGTGGTCGCGGACCGCGGACAGGTAGGCCCGCAGGGCGGCAGCGGCGGCGTCGGCCATCGGCTGATCGGGGTCGACGGCGACCTGGGCGAGGATCAGCGCGGTCATGGCTACGTCCAGACCGGGTGGTCCGTGGCGCACGTTGCGCCAGTCGAGGAGCACCGGACCACTAGGAGCGAGGATGACGTTGTCCGGGTGCAGGTCCAGGTGCAGGATCCGCTCGTCTTCGGACGCGCCCGGCAGTGGTGGCACGATGTGCAGCCGGCGGTGCAGGTCGGCGAGGATCCGGGCGGCGGCGCCGACCTCGGTGGTGCCGGCGACCAGCGCCTGGAGCATCGTCGGGCCGGGCACCCGGCGCATGACCAGATCCGCACCGGCCGCCCGGTGCACCCGGGGCACCGGGAACCCCGCGGCGTGCAGGTGGGACATGAACCGGGCCTCCACCGTGACGTCGCTGCCGTCGCGGTAACGGCGCAGCACCAGACCGTCGTCGAGGGCGTACACGTCGGCGTCGCGGCCGGCGGCGAAGGGGGTCGCGGCTGCCATGCCGGAGACGGTACCCGGCATCGGCTGCGGCCATGATGGACGGCGGGGTGGCGCACCGAGCGTGGCCCACCTGTGACAGGCTGGGATGACGACGATGGTCGCCGGAGGTGATGGTCACGTTACGCATGCACGAACTCGTTGCCGTGCCGGACCTGCCACCGATCGACCTCGACGTGGCCGTCGGCGCGACGGTGGCCCTGGTCGCCCGGCCGCGGACGGCGACCGCCGTGGCGCGGGTCGTGGTCGGGCTGGCTCCGCCGGTCGCCGGCCGGATCCTGGTCGGTGGCCGCGACGTCACGGACCTGCCGCCACTGCGCCGCCGCATCGGGTACGTCCCGGCCGACAGCGCGCTGCTTCCCCACCTCACCGTCGGCCGCAACATCTCCTACGGTCAGCGCCGTCGCCAGTGGGTACGTGACGTCGCCGAAGGCTGGGCGGCCGTGCTGGTCGACCGGCTCGAACTCGCCCCCACGCTGGGTCTGCGCCCGCACCTGCTGTCCGAGGCGCAGCGGTTCCGGGTCGCGCTGGCCCGGGCCATGGCCTGTCTGCCCGAGGTGCTGGTGGTCGACCTGCCGACGGCCGTCGACGGGGTGCGCCTGTCCGACCTGCTGGACCGGGCGTCCCCGCCGGACGCCCCGGGTGTGACGGTGCTGCTCTGCTCGGCCGACGAGGAGGTGCTGGCCGGCGTCTCCGACCGGGTGCCGATCACCGACGAGGGTTCGGCCGAGCCGGTCGAGTCGGCGGTGCGGCCATGACCGGGGTCGGATTGCGCCGTCGTACGCTGCTGCGGGCCGCCGCCACGGCATCCGTGGCCGGTGCCGCGGGATGCGGGCGGGGTCGCCGGTCGGTGCAGGTCGCGGTGGTCTGGGCCGGTGGGGAGTTGGCCCGGTTCGGTGAGGTGGTCGCCGGCTACCCGGTGCCGGTGCAGGTGGTCGGTGTGGGCAACGACATCGACGCCTTCCTGACCGCCCGGCGCGCCGCGGGCACCAGCCCGGACGTGGCGATCCTGCCCCGCCCGGGGCTGGTGGTCGAGTACGCCCGACGGGGCTGGCTCGACGAGGTGACCCCCGCCGTCACCTACACCGCCCCGGCCGGCATGGCCGACCTGCTCAGCGTCGACGGACGCCGCTACGGCGTGTGGATCAAGGCGGCGCACAAGTCGCTGTTCTGGCACTTTCCGTCGATGCTGACCGAACCACCGAGAACCTGGGACGCGCTGGTGGCGTTGACCCGCCGGCTCGGCGCGCGGCACCGGGCGGGCGCGGGTCCGGCCCCGCTGGCGATCGGCGCGGCCGACGGATGGGTGCTCACCGACTGGTTCGAGAACGTGCTCGCCGACGTCGCCGGCACCGACCTGTACGAGGCGCTGGCCCGTGGCGAGGCCGACTGGCGGGACCGACAGGTGGGACACGCGCTGGACCGACTCGCCGAGTTGTGGAGCGTCGACGGCGCCTTCCCGGGTGGAGGGCGACGTGCCCTGCTCACCCAGTTCGAGGAGTCGATCATCCAGGTGGTGCACCACCGCGAGGCGACCATGGTGTTCGAGGCCGACTTCGTGGATGCGGTGGTCGCCCGGTTCCGCCGTGGCACCGAGCCGCTGGCCACCTTCCGCTTTCCCGGTGCCCGGGTGGCCGATCAGCCGCTGATCGTCGGCGGCGACGCGGCGGTGGCGTTCGCCGGCTCCGCGGACGGCGCGGAGCTGGTGCGCTGGCTCAGCGACGCGGTGGCCTTCCTGCCCTGGCTGGACGCCGGTGGCTACCTCTCCCCCAACCTCGCCGTGCCGGTGAACAGCTACCGGGACCCGCTGCGCCGGCGGCTCGCCGGCGAGCTACGCGCCGCCGACACCGTGCAGTTCGACCTCTCCGACCGGCTGCCCGGGACGTTCACCGGCACCGACGGGGTGGGGATCTGGCGGATCATGCAGGACTTCTTCATGCACGTGACCGACGGGTCGCCGGCCCGGGAGGCGGTCCGTCGGGCGACCGGGCAACTCGCTGAGGCGGCCCGGGCGGCGGGAGAGAGCAGGTGAGCCGGGGGCCGTTGCTGGGCGAGCTGGCGGTGCTCGACGACGTCGGGCCGCCCCGACGCGGGCGGGCCTACCCCGCGGCCGGCGTCAGCTGGGCGCTGCTGGCACCCGCCGTGGTGCTGCTCGGCGGTCTGCTGGCCTGGCCGGTGCTGCGTACCGTGCAGGCCAGCGTGACCACCGACGGCCGTTGGGTGGGCGCAGAGCACTACCGGGCGGCCCTCGCGGCACCCGGCACCGGCGCGGTGATCGGGCGCACCCTGCTCTGGGCGCTGCTGGTGCCGGCGGTGGTCACGGTGCTGGGCTACCTGCTCGCCGCGGCCTCCCGGCGTTCGCAGGAGGGCTGGCTGGTCCGGCTCATCCTGGTGGTGCCGACCGCGCTGCCGCTGGTGGTCACCGGCGTGACCTTCCGACTGCTCTACGATCCGGATCCGCGGCGGGGGCTGGCCACCGTGCTGCTGGCCCGGGTGACCGGACGCGCCCCGGAGCAGTTGCCGCAGCTGCTCGGCCCGGAACTGGTCACCGTGGCGGTGATGTCGGCGTTCGTGTGGGCCTGGGTCGGGCTGGCGATGCTGGTGTTCCGGGCCGCCCTCGACGCCGTACCGACCGGGCTCGTCGACGCGGTCCGGGCCTTCGGCGGCAGCCGCCGCGACGTGCTCTGGGACGCGCAGTGGCGACCGCTGCTGCTGCGTACCGTCGCGGTGGTGTTCGCCCTGGTCGCCGTCGGCACCAGCCGCACCTTCGACCTGCTCGTGGTGATGACGCCCGGTTCGGTGCGGGACGAGGCGGCGGTGCTGTCGCTGCGGATCTGGCAGACCTCCGGCGCGACGACCACCGGTGAGGGCGCCGCGCTGGGGGTGATCTGGCTGGTCGCGGTGACCGCCGGCATGCTCGTGGTGGCCCTGTTCGTCCGGCAGGCGTGGCCACCACCGCGGCAGCCGGCCGGCGGCGCCGCGACCGCGTCGCCACCGCGTCGGCTGGTCCGGCTGCTCGCCGCGGGTGCGGCGATCGCCTGGCTGCTGCCGCTGGGGGTGTTGGCGGCCACCTCGTTGCAGAACCCGGTACGGGCGGCCACCGGAGGCTGGTGGTCCGGCCCACCGGGTCTGGACTCCTACCGGGCCGTGCTCACCGGCCCGGAGCTGTGGCGCAGCCTCGGCTTCACGCTCGTGCTGGCCACCGTGGTCACCGCCGCGGTGCTCGGCGTCGCGCTGCTGGCCGCGTACCCGCTGGCCTGGCTGACGGGCCCGGCCGCGCAGGCCACCGGGCTGGTGCTGATGGCCGCGGTGGTGGTGCCGGTGCAGGTGATCGCCGGTCCGCTCAACGAGGTGCTCGGGCTGGCGCTCTCCTCCGGCACGGCGCGGGGCGTGGCCCTGGTGCACATCGCCCTGGGCGTCCCGTTCGCCGTGCTGGTGCTGCGCAACTCCTTCGCCGACCTGCCCGCCGAGCAGATCCGTGGGGCCCGCATCGGCGGGCGGCACTGGTGGGGCACGCTGCGCCGGTTGGCCCGGCACAACCGCACCGCGCTGGTGGCGGTGGCCGTGCTGGAGTTCGTGCAGGTATGGAACGACCTGGTGGTGGGGCTGCTGTTCAGCGGCCCGGACGCCGCCCCGCTCGGGTTGTTCCTCGCCGGACAGACCCGTGGCTTCGTGGCCGGCAGCGGCACGCTCGCCGCCGGGTGCGTGCTGGCGTCGATCCTGCCGGTGCTGGTGTTCGTGCTGGCGCGCCGGCAGGTGGTCGCCGGGTTGGTCGCCGGGGGTGTGCGGTGACCGGGCCTCCGGCGCGGGACCGGCGGCCCCGACTGCTGAGCGTGCTGCTCGCCGTCGGCGGGGTGGCCGGCGCGGGGATCAGCGCCGTGCTCGGCAACGTCACCGGCAATCTGCTCTCCGAGCTGTCCCTGACCGCACTCGGCTCGGCGAGCCTCGGCCTGGCGGCGATCGGGGTGGCCGCCTCCTTCCTGGTGGAGTGGCGGCGTCGGCAACGCGACCAGTTGCTGGCCGCCGACGATGTGGCGACCCAGGCGAGCAGCAGCGCGCCCACGTTGCCCTGGCCTGCGGGATACACCGGGCGGGCGGGCCAGGCGGAGGCGGTCGTGGCGATGCTCGCGCCCAAACACGCGGTGGCGGTGGTGGGCCGGCGGGCCGTCGGCACGTCCTGGTGTGCGGTGCAGGCGGCGAACCTGAGCCGCGCCGCCTTCCCCGACGGGCAGTACTACCTCGACGTGCGCTGGGGCGGTCGGGCCCGTTCGCCCCGGGAGATCCTGACCGCGCTGGCGCGGATCCTCGGTACCCGGGCCCCGCGTTCCGGACGACCGGACGATCTCGCCGACGCCGCCGACGCACTGCGCGGCCAGTTGGACGGTCGCAAGGTGCTGCTGGTTCTCGACAACGTCGACTCGCCGGCGCAGGTGCGGCCGCTGCTACCGCCGACCGCCCACAACTGCCGACTGCTGCTGGCCGGCACCGGCCGGCTCGCCGAGGTCGACTGGGTGGTCGCGTACTGGCTGGCCGAGCCGGACGTCGACGACGCGGTGGAGATGTTCGCCGAGGCCGGTTCGGCCACGGCGGTGGCCCGGCCACACCGACCGGATCCCCGTACCGACCCGGCGGTACGGGACATCGTCGAGCTCTGCGGGCGGCAGCCGCGCACCGTGACCGAGCTGGGCCGGCGCAGCGCGCAGCACGGCTGGCGGCACGCCGACGTGCTGCACGCGCTGCGCCGCGCCGCCGACACCCCTCCGCACCAGCGGGTGGGTGTATCACCCGTGACGGCACTGGTCACCGCCCGCGACACCGCGTATCACGCGCTCAGCGGCGAGGCCCGCCGGCTGTGGCGGCTGCTGTCACTGAGCCCGGTGCCGCTGGACCGGGCGACCATCGCCGCGCTGGCCGACCGCCGACCGCACCGGGTCGCCGCCCTGCTCGACGAGCTGGCCGACGGCGCCTTCATCGTCGGTGCGCCCGGCGACCGGTACGAGGTCCGCCCGTTGCTCGGGGCGTACGCCCGGCTGCACCTGCGGGAGGCCGAGCCGGTCCGCCGCCGGGTCACCGTGCAGGCCCGACTCACCCGGCACCTGGCCCGTCGGGCCGAGCAGCAGTTGGCCGCGCTGGCGGCCGGCGCGCTGGACCGCGACCACCGGCTGCCCGACGACGATCCCTACAGCTGGTTCGACCTGCATCAGGAGCTGTTGCTGGCGGTGGTGAAGGTACCGGCCGGGGCGGTGGAGACGCTGCCCCGGCGGGTGCGTGGCTGGTGGTTCCGGCTGGCCGTGGCGCTGTGCGGGTGGCTCGCCCACACCGAGCGGCTCGACGAGTGGGAGGACGTCTGCCGCACCGTGCTGGCCAACCCGACCGCGCAGGACCGGGCGGAGATCGCCGGCTGGGCGCACAACGAACTGGGGGTGCTGCGCCGCCGCCGGCACGACCCGTATGGCGCGGTGGCCGCACTCAGCCTGGCAGTGGCCGGGCAGGGGCGGCGCGGCACCGCCCAGGCGCGGATGAACCTCGGCCTGGCCCTGCTCGACCTCGGCCGCACCGACGAGGCGGTGGAGCATCTGGAGCTGTCACGCCGGCACCGCGCCGGCACCGACCGCGCCGGCCAGGCGCTCAGCAACCTGGGCCTGGGCGCGGCGAGGCTGGCGCGGGGTGAACTGGAGGTCGCGCACGACCTGCTGGTACGCGCGGCGAACTCGTTCCGTTCGCTCGGCGACGCGCGTGGCTACGCGGCGGCGCTGACCAATCTGGTGCTGGTCCACTCGGCGATGGGCGAGCACCTCGACGCGGCGCAGGCGTGGCGGGCCGCGCTCCGCGAGTACGAGTCGCTCGGCGACCCGACCAACCAGGCCGTGGCGCTGCTCAACGCGGGTGTGGCGCTGCTGGGTGTGGCTCCGGGGCAGGCCCAGCAGGCGTACGAGCTGCTGTCCGAGAGCTGGCGGCTGCGGCAGGACGGCCGCCCGGACGCCGGGCTGGGTCGGACGCAGCTTCATCGGGGCGACGCGGCGGCGCTGCTCGGCAACCACGAGGAGGCCCGCCGGCACTGGGCGGACGCGGCGGCGGTCTGCGAGATGGTGGGCGACGACGACGGCCAGCAGGCCGCCGACGCCCGTCTGGGCGGTGAGCGGCCGGCCCGACCGCGCCGGGGGTGACCGACGGCGGTCACCCGCCCCGCCGCACCGCCGCGATGATCGCGATGCCCGAGTCGATGGCCGTGTCGGTGTTGGCCGCGTAGCCCAACACCAGGCCCGGCCGGTACGGCCGCAGGCAGTGCCAGGACAGCGGCTGCACCTTCACCCCGCGCGCCAGCGCCGCCGCCGCCAGTTCGGTGTCGGTCATGCCGCCGTCGAGGGTGACCGTCAGGTGCAGCCCGGCCGCCGCGCCGTGGACGGTCGCCTCGGGCAGGTGACGGGCCAGGGCGGCGATCATCGCGTCGCGACGGCGTACGTGCCGGCGGCGCAGCAGCCGCAGTTGTCGCTCGAACTCTCCGGAGGTGATCAGCTCGGCGAGGACGAGTTGGGGCAGGACGGCGTTGCCCAGATCGGCGTTGCGTTTGGCCGCCACCACCGCGTCGCGGTATCGGCGGGGCACCAGCAGCCAGCCGGTCCGCAGCGCCGGGGCGAGCAACTTCGATACGCTCCCGGCGTAGCACACCCGGTCCGGCAGGGTGGCCCGTAGCGCGGGCACGGGGGGCCGGTCGTAGCGGTGCTCGGCGTCGTAGTCGTCCTCGATGACCAGGCCGCCGGAGAGGGCCCAGTCGGCGAGCTGACGGCGCCGCTCCCCGTCGAGCACCACACCGGTCGGGAACTGGTGCGCCGGGGTGAGCATGACCGCCGGCACGCCGCTGGCGGTCAGGTCGTCGACCCGTACGCCGGCGTCGTCCACCGGGATCGGCACGGTGGTGAGCCGCCAGTTGTCGAGGTGCTGCCGGACGCCGAGTGACCCGGGGTCCTCGACGCCCACCGTGGTCACACCGTCGTCGCGCAGCGCCTGGGCCAGCAGGCCGAGCGCCTGTGAGACGCCGGTGGTGATGATGACCTCCGCCGGGTCGACAACGACGCCCCGGTTGCGGGCCAGCCAGCCGGCCACCGCCCGACGCAGCGTCGGTGTCCCGCACGGATCGCCGTAACCCAGGTCGGTGGCGCGCAGCCGGCCCAGCACCGCCTTCTCGGCACGCAGCCACGCCGCGCGGGGAAACGCCGCCAGGTCGGGTACGCCGGGGGTGAGGTCGATCCGGGCCGGGATGGTGCGTACCGCGTCGAAGATGTCGGTGTCGGGTGCGGACCGGAACACGGCGGCCGGATCCGGTGGCGGGCTCGACGACGCGGCGCCGGGCGATTCGCCGGTCGGCGCCGCGGCCGTGGCCGCGAGCGCGGTGGCGACGACCACCGTGCCGGCCCGGCCCCGGCCGGTGACGTGCCCGTCCTCCATCAGCCGCTGGTACGCCTCGACCACCACGCCCCGCGACACCCGCAGGTCGGCGGCGAGGGTCCGGGTGGCGGGCAGCCGCGAGCCGACCGGGACGGTGCCGTCGGCGATCGCCCGGCGCAGCCGGTCGGCGAGCCAGGTGGCCCGACCGCCCGGTGGGGCCTGCGTGATGTCCAGGTGCAGAAAGTCCGCCCCGGCGTTGAGGGTGGGCTCCGCGATCGGCCGGGCCGTTGGGCCCGCTCCCCTACCCACGGTTGTGGACCTGTCGGATGGCGCGGTTTTGGCACTGCTCACCGGACCATTCTGACGGCAGGGTGGTGTCGTACCGTCACCGGACCAGGGAGCACTTCTCGTGACCATCGCGTTCCTGTTGACCACACTCGTGGTGGTCGCGACCCCGGGTGCCGGGGTGCTGTTCACCCTCTCCGCCGGCCTGACCGGCGGGCACCGGGCCGCCCTGCTCGCCGCGCTCAGCGGCACGTTGGCCACCCTGCCGCACCTGGTGGCGGCGATGACCGGGCTCGCCGCGCTGCTGCACTCCAGCGCACTCGCCTTCGACCTGGTCAAGTACCTGGGCGTGGGCTATCTGCTCTGGCTGGCGGTGGCGACGTTACGCGAGCGGGGCGCGTTCACCGTCGACGACCAGACCCCGGCTCGCCCGGCCGGCCGGATCATCGGCTCGGCGGTGGCGATGAACCTGCTCAACCCGAAGTTGACGATCTTCTTCGTCGCGTTCCTGCCGCAGTTCGTGCACCCCGGCAGCCCGGGTGCGCTCGGCCGGATGCTCGCGCTGGGCGCGGTCTTCACGGCGACCACACTGGTGGTCTTCGTCGGCTACGGGCTCTGCGCCGCCGCGGTCCGCCGACGGGTGCTCGACCGGCCCCGGGTGGCCGACTGGCTGCGCCGGTGCTTCGCCGGGTCGTTCCTGGGGCTCGGGCTGCTGCTGGCCCGCGCCGAGGCGTGAGCGGACGAGGTGCCGAGCGTGTTCTTCCAGCACTCACCACAGGTGTGGGCGCAGCACCCCACGCTGGTCGCCGGCGTGCTGTACGCCGAGGGAGTCGCCGGCCGGCCCCGGGCGGAGCTGCCGCTGACCGAGCTGCTCGCGGCGGCCCGCCGGCGGCTCGCCGGAGGCACCGAGGCGGGATTCGCGGAGATCCAGGCGTGGCGGCGGGCGTTCGCGCGGATGGGCCTGGCTCCCACGAGGTACCGCTGCGCCGCGGAGTCGCTGCTGCGGCGGCTCCGCACCTCCGGCGACCTGCCCCGGGTACACCCGCTCGTGGACCTCGGCAACGCCGTCTCCGCCGCGTACGCGGTGCCGGTCGGGATCCTCGACGTCGACCGCTGTGGCGGGGGCATCGAGGTGCGCCCGGCCCGGGGTGACGAGCGCTACCTGACCTTCGGTGGCGTCGAGGAGCATCCGGAGCCGGGTGAGGTGATCTTCGCCGATCCGCATGGACGGGCCCACGCGCGACGCTGGACCAACCGGCAGAGCGGTTGGTCGGCGGTACGCGAGGACACCCGCGCCGTCCTGGTGGTCGTCGAGGCGATGCACGACGAGGCGGTGCGCGACATGGACGGGCCCACGCGCGACGCTGGACCAACCGGCAGAGCGGTTGGTCGGCGGTACGCGAGGACACCCGCGCCGTCCTGGTGGTCGTCGAGGCGATGCACGACGAGGCGGTGCGCGACGTGCCGGCGGTGCTCGACGCGCTCGCCGCCGGACTGCGACACGGCTGGGATGTCCCGACACGCGTCAGCGTGCTGACCCCGGACCAACCACGGTTCGAGGCGTAGCGGGCGGCCCACCCCGGGCGCGGCCCGGGGCGGCCGGCACGGGGCGGCCGTTCCGGGCCGCGCCCGGGGTGGGTCAGCGCGACTCGCCCGGCGCGAGATGGCGGTAGCCGGGCACGGTCTCACCGAACCAGCCGTTGACGCTGGCCAGACCACGCTCGTTGAGCTGGGCGTCGTGGATCGGGATGACCTCGGTCGCGCCGACCCCGACGGCGAAGTCGATCGCCTCGGTCAGCTTCAGCCAGGACGCCTGCGCCGGCACCAGCAGGGTGCGCACCGGCCGGCCGGGCGGGTGCAGTGAGTCGCCCGGGTGATAGACCGCGTCGGCGACGAGATAGCCGAGGTTCACACAGTCGGGCCGCCCCCCGTGGATGGTGGCGTGCCGTCCACCGACCGCCGTGACCTCCAGGCCGGCGGCGGTGAACCGCTCCCCCGCCCGCACCCGGGTCACCGGCAGCGGCGCCAGGTCCGGCAGGACGGCACCCTCCGGCGCGTACACCGGCACGCCGAGACCGGCGAGCCGGAGCACGTCGACGTGGTCGGTGTGCTCATGGCTGACCAGCACGGCGTCGGCGCCGGCCAGCGCCCGCGGCTCGCTCCAGGTGCCCGGGTCGATGACGAGCACGACGCCGTCGTGTTCGATCCGGACGCAGGAGTGCGTGTACTTCGTGATCCGCATCCCCGGCAGGGTACGCCGGGAGGTCGTGCCGCGCGGGGGTCCGTTGTCAGGTGCGGGTGGGTCGACGGCGACCGGCGCGGGTGGCCGGCGGACGTTCGGCCGCCGCCTCGACCGCCTGACACAGGTCGGTGAGCGGGTCCACCGCCTGCGCCGCGCAGGCCACCTGGCGCAGCAGGGTGCGCAGGGATTCGGCCTGCTCGGCGGAAAGCTCCCGCAGCAGGCGCGCCTCGACCGCGCCGAGGGCCTCCCGGCGGCGTCGCGCGGCCTCCCGGCCGGCCTCGGTGAGGGTGACCAGGCGGCTGCGCCGGTCCGCCGGATCGGGTCGGCGGACCACCAGCCCGTCCCGTTCCAGGTCGTCGATGAGGTAGGTGAGCACGGTCCGGTCGATGCCGAGTTCCTCGGCGATCGCGCCCTGGTTGGGGGCGGGCTGCCGGTCGGCCGAGGTGAGCACCTGGTAGCCGCGCGGCCCGCCGGGCAGGTCACCGACGGCGTGGTCGGCGGCGCGAGCGTAGGCGCGGAAGACGACGCCGAGCATCCATCCGAGGTCATCGTTGATCGGGTCGCTGGCCTGGGCACCGCTCATCATCCCACGATAGCGTAAGTCACATATTTTCTTTAGCGATGATGTTCTGTGGGACATAGCATTTCACCCGTGGCGGGCGACGCCGCCGGATCGGAAGGACGGCCGAGATGAGCGACTACGGGCACCCACTGACCTTCGGGTCGTTCCTCACCCCCGGCAACGCCGATCCCGCGCGGCCGGTCGGCCTGGCCATGCTCTCCGAGCAGGTCGGGCTCGACCTGGTGACGTTCCAGGACCATCCGTACCAGCCGGCGTTCCTGGACACCTGGACACTGCTCAGCTTCGTCGCCGCCCGCACCGAACGGGTACGGCTCTCCGCCAACGTCACCAACCTGCCGCTGCGCCCGCCCGCCGTGCTCGCCCGCAGCATGGCCAGCCTCGACCTGCTCAGCGGCGGCCGGATGGAACTCGGCCTCGGCGCCGGCGCGTTCTGGGACGCCATCGAGGCGATGGGTGGGCGACGCCTCTCCCCCGGGCAGGGCGTACGTGCCCTGGAGGAGGCAATCGAGATCATCCGTCAGATCTGGGACGCCGACGCCCGGGGCGGTGTCCGGGTCGAGGGCGAGTTCCACCGGGCGGTCGGTGCCAAGCGGGGACCGGCCCCCGCGCACGACGTGGGCATCTGGCTCGGCGCCTACAAGCCGCGCATGCTGGCGTTGACCGGACGCCGGGCCGACGGCTGGCTGCCCTCGCTGGCCTACCTGCAACCCGGCGACCTGGCCCGAGGCAACGCGATCATCGACGAGGCCGCCGACGGTGCCGGCCGGTCCCCCACCGGCGTACGCCGCCTGCTCAACGTCAACGGCCGGTTCGCGGCCACCGGGCGGGGTCCGCTGGACGGTCCGGCCGAGCAGTGGGCCGAGGAACTCGCCGACCTGGCGCTGACCGAGGGGATCAGCACCTTCATCCTCGGCAGCGACAACCCGGACGACCTGCGGCGCTTCGCCGCCGAGGTGGCGCCGGCCACCCGGGAACTGGTCGCCGCCGAACGCGCCACCCCGCCGGCCGGCACCGCGCCCGGCAGCACCACCGCCACCGCCACCGGCGACGCCGCCCCCGGCCCGGCCACGGCGCAGGGCCCGGACCGACGGCACCGGAGCATGGTCGGGGCGGCTCCGTTCGCCGTGACCCCCACTCCCGATGACGGCGTTCGCCGCAGCGACGTACGGGTGTGGGACGAGTCGGCCCGACCGACCGGGCCGGCACCGGACCCGCAGCGCACCTACACCGCGCACGAGCAGGCCGGTGCGCAGCACCTGATCGACGTCCACGACGGGCTGCGGGCCGAACTGGCCCAGATCCACGACCTGGTCGAGCAGGTCGCGGCCGGGCTGATCGACGTGGGCACCGCCCGCTCGCACATCAACACGATGACCATGCGGCAGAACAAGTGGACCCTGGGCACCTACTGCGAGTCGTACTGCCGGGTGGTGACCACCCACCACACCATCGAGGACCGGTCGCTCTTTCCCCACCTTCGGCGGGCCGACCCGCGGCTCAAGCCGGTCATCGACCGGCTCGAGGAGGAGCACCACGCCATCCACGACGTGTTGGAGGGCGTCGACCGGGCGCTGGTCGCCTTCGTGGCCACCCAGGACGGCATGGCCGACCTGCGGGCCGCGGTGGACCTGCTCAGCGACACGCTGCTGTCACACCTGTCCTACGAGGAGCGCGAACTGGTCGAGCCGATCGCCCGCCTCGGCGCACACTAGCGTGGTGGTTGCCCGATGCCCCGCGTCGGACGAGGTGAGCCGGGTTCCCCACCGACGTCGAGTGGCTCGGAACGCGACGACCGATTGCCGCCAGACGGTGCCGTCGGCCGCCCGGCAGTCTCGACGGCATGTCGAGCACCAGCCCAGCCGTCACCAGCGGCCCCGTCCGGTTCGAACCCTGGTACGCCTTCGCCGAGGGCGGCCCGGTCGAGCGTGCCCTGCTCCCGTTCCCGTCGACCGCGCCCGCGCCGTTCGAGGTCGCCCGCTGGTCGGTCGCCCCCGGGACCGCCAACGACCTCGACGTCCACCGGTCCCGGGAGGTGTGGGTCGTGGTGGCCGGCACCGGCACGCTGAGATGGGCCGATCGGAGCGCCCGCCTCCGCGCGGGGGACGTGGTCGCGTTCGACAGCCAGGTGCCGCACCAGATCCGCAACGACGGGCCCGACCCGCTCCTCGCCGTCTCCGTCTACTGGTTGCCGCAGGACGTCTGAGGTACGGCCGGCGTAGCGGGGTCGCGGCGGGCATCATCGGATGCATGGAGCCGGCTCGGGGACACCGGTGCGTACCGCACACCGCGGACGTCCGGATCGAGGCGTGGGCGCCGGACCGGGCCGGTTGCGTGGCCGAGGCGGTCGCCGCGCTGGTCGAGTCGTTCACCGACCCGGGCGTGGCTCGGCCCAGCGCCCAGCGGACGTTCCACGCGCCGCCCGCCGCCGACGCGGACCTGCTGGTGACCGTCCTCGACGAGGTGATCTTCCGGATGGAGACGACCGACGAGCTGCCGCTGGCCAGCGAGGTGACCGACGACGCCGGCGGCGGGTTGTCGATCCGCTGGCGGACCAGCGCCACCGCCGAGCTGGAGCTCACCGGCGCGGTGCCCAAGGCGGTCTCGCTGCACGAGCTGCGCTTCGGTCGCGACGGCGAGGGCTGGTCCTGTGCGGTGACGCTCGACGTCTGAGTCAGCCCTTGACCACGCCGAGCGGCACCAACCGGGCCACCTTGCGGCACAGGCCGGCCCCCTCGGCGGACTCGACGACCGCCGCGATGTCCTTGTACGCCGACGGCATCTCCTCGGCCAGGCCGCGCCGGGACGCTCCGCGTACCGCGATGTCCTGCTCCTCCAGTTCGGCGCGCGGGTCGGTGCCGTGGCCGGCGGCGACGGCCTGCTTGCGGCTGCGCACCCGGCCCGCCCCGTGACAGGTGGAGGCCCAGGCGGGTGAGCCGGCCACCCCGGTCAGCACGTACGAGCCGGTGCCCATCGAGCCGGGGATGAGCACCGGCTGGCCGGCGTCGCGCAGGTCGTCGGGGAGTTCGGGGTGCCCGGGCGGCAGGGCGCGGGTGGCGCCCTTGCGGTGTACGCACAGCCGCCGCGCGACCCCCGCCACGACATGCTCCTCGATCTTGGCGAGGTTGTGCGAGACGTCGTACACCAGGTCGAGGCGCCGCCCGGTCAGCCGCTCGAAGATCTGCCCCGCCGCGTGGGCGAGCAACTGCCGGTTCGCCCGTGCGTAGTTGGCCGCCGCGGCCATCGCGCCCAGGTAGGCGCGTCCCTCCGCGGAGGCCACCGGCGCGCAGGCGAGTTGCCGGTCCGGTACCTGGATGCCGTGCCGGCCCATCACCCGTTCCATGACCCGCACGTGATCGGTGCAGATCTGGTGGCCCAGGCCCCGCGACCCGCAGTGGATCATGACGCAGACCTGACCGGTGCGCAGCCCGAACGCCTCGGCGACCGGCTCGTCGTACACCTGCTCGACCGCCTGCACCTCCAGGAAGTGGTTGCCGGAGCCGAGGCTGCCGACCTGGCGCGCGCCGCGCTCGATCGCCCGGTCGCTGACCTGGCCCGGGTCGGCGTCGTCCACCGCGCCGTGGTCCTCGCACCGGTCCAGGTCCCGCTGCACGCCGAAACCGCGCCGCACCGCGTACCGGGAACCGCCGCGCAGCACCGCGTCGAGTTCGTCGCGGCCGGTGAGGTGCCACACCGCCCCGCTGCCCATGCCCCTCGGGGTGGCCGCGCTCAGCCCGTCCATCACCGCGTCCAGGCGTGGGCGGAGCTCGTCGTGGCCCAGGTCGGCCACGAGCAACCGGACGCCGCAGGAGATGTCGAACCCGACACCACCGGGCGAGACCACACCGTCGGCCTCGACGTCGGTGGCGGCGACCCCGCCGATCGGGAAGCCGTAGCCCCAGTGCAGGTCCGGCATGGCGTACGAGGCGTCGACGATGCCGGGCAGGGTGGCCACGTTGGCGACCTGCTCCAGCGACCGGTCGGCCGTCGGGTCGGGCAGCAGCGACCGGGACGCGAAGACCACCCCCGGCACCCGCATCGGGTCGTGCCGTTCGATCCGGAACCGGTACGGCGACTCCTCGACCACCTCCATCCGCGGCGGCTACCCGCCATCGCCCCGGCTACACCTGCCGCAGCCGACCATCGCCCACGGACGTGCCGGACGGTCACCGCCGTACGTCGAGAGGCGACCCCCGTTCGCGTCGCCGGACGGCAGATGACCCACCGTCGCCGACCTAGCGTTCGTAGCGCAACGGACCGACGCGCCCGCACGGGGCGCCGAACCGGCAGGAGGACCGGTGTCGCGCAGCAGACTCACCTGGATCGCGCTCGTCGCGCTGACCTGGGCGGCGATGATGTCGTTCGGCGGCGTGGCGGCCGAGACCGTGATGCTCTATCCGAACATCTTCCACGACGCACCGGCGTCGCTGGAGCGAGCCCGCGAGTTCATGGTCGTCAGCGGCCCGAGCGACTACTTCCCGCCGCTGGGTGCCTCGGTGGTGCTGCTCGGTGCCGCCACCACCCTGCTCACCTGGCGCGACCGCCGGCTGCGCTGGTGGGTCGCCGCCGCGACCGGGGTGTTCGTCGCGTGTGAGTTCCTGTTCTCGGTGGTCTTCTTCTGGCCCCGAAACGAGATCATGTTCGTCGACCTGGTCGGCACCCACTCGCCGCAGTACCTGCGCCAGGTGGCCGAGGAGTTCGTCGCCGGGCACCGGGTGCGGCTGGTCGGTGGCGCGGTGACCGCCGCGCTCGCCTTCACGGCCCTCCTGCGGTGGGCCCGTACCGCCGTCACACCTGGTAGAAGCGACGGTAGCGGCGGATGAGCCGCCACTGCACCAGCACCGCGACGACGGTCAGCAGCATCATCACCAGCGTCGCCGCCGCCGCGTAGCCGTACCGCAGGTACTCGAAGCCGGTCTGGTAGACGAAGAGCGACAGGTAGGTGGTGGCGTACGGTGGCGGGCCGCCGTCGGTCACCACGAACGCCGGCACGAAGGTGAAGTGCAGGCTGGCCACGGCGTCGCGTACCGCCAGCAGGGCGAGCACCGGCGCCATCAGCGGCAGGGTGATCCGGCGGAAGACGTCCCAGCCGGTGGCGTCCTCGAGGGCGGCCATCTCGTACACGTCGCGGGGCAGCGCGCGCCGGGCGGCCAGCAGCACCACGAAGGTCTCCCCCATGGTGAACAGGCTCATCAGGATGATGCCGGCGCGAGCGCTGGTCGGGTCGGTCAGCCACTGCGGCGGGGTACGCCCCAGCACGGTCAGCCCGTGCTCACCGCCGAGGCGCAGCAGCTGGTTGATCGGCCCGTACAGCGGGTTGAACAGCCAGAGCCAGAGCAGGCCGTAGGCGATCTCCGGTACGGCGGTGGGCAGCAGCGCCGCGGTGCGGGCGGTGCCGACGCCGGGGGCCCGCCGGTGCAGCAGCAGCGCCAGGCCGAGCGCCAGCAGCACCCGCAGCGGTACGGCCACCAGCGCGAAGACCACCGAGTTGAGCAGCGCCACCCGGAAGATCGGGTCGTCCAGCAGGGCGACGAAGTTGTCCAGCCCGGCCCAGGTCGGCGGGCGCAGCAGGTCGTAGTCGGTGACCGACATGCCCAGCGTCACCAGGGCGGGCAGCAGCACCAGCCCGACCAGCCCGACCAGGTACGGCGCCAGCATCAACGCCAGGTGTCGCCGTGACCGGCTGTCCGGGCGCCGGGCCGCCCGGGCCCGTGGCCGGGTGGCTGACGCCTCACCGCCCGCGCTCACGGTCGGTACCGTCGGCCGGTGTCGGCGTGGAACAGGTGCGTGTCGGCCCAGCGCACGTCGAGGCGTACCGTCGCGCCGCGCTCGGGCCGGCGGGCGGCCGGCACCCGGGCGACCACCGGCTCCCCGGCGGCGAGGCTGAGGTACGCGAAGGCGTCCTCGCCGATCACCTCGACCCGGTCGACGGTGGCCGGGGTGCCCTCGGCGGCGTCGAGGGCGACCGCCTCGGGCCGGAATCCGATCTCCAGCGGACCGTCGGGCAGCGCTGGTGCGTCGCCACGCGGTCGCAGCGGGCCGTCAGCCGGCAGCAGGTTCATCGACGGTGAGCCGACGAATCGGGCCACGAAGGTGCTCGCCGGGCTGCGCCAGATCTCCTCCGGGGTGCCCACCTGCTCGACCCGCCCGTCGCGCAGCACCGCGATCCGGTCGGCGAGCACCAGCGCCTCGGTCTGGTCGTGGGTGACGTGCACCATGGTCGCCCCGATCCGGTCGTGCAGGGCCCGCAGCTCGGTGCGCATCTCGGTGCGCAACGCCAGGTCCAGGTTGGACAGCGGCTCGTCGAGCAGGAACACGTCCGGCTCCCGGACCAGGGCCCGGGCCAGGGCGACCCGTTGGCGTTCGCCGCCGGAGAGCTGCCCGGGCCGGCGGTCGAGCAGCCCGGCGCAGCCCACCGTCTCGGCCGCCGCCCGGGCCCGCTCGCGGGCCTGCCGACGCGGGGTGTCGCGTACCTCCAGGCCGAAGGCGATGTTCTCGACCACGGTCAGGTGCGGGAACAGCGCGTACGACTGGAAGACCATCGACACGTTGCGCCGGCCGGGCCGCTGGTCGGTGACGTCCCGACCGGCGATGCTGATCCGTCCGGCGGTGACCGGTTCCAGCCCGGCGACCACCCGCAGCACCGTCGACTTGCCGGCGCCGGAGGGACCGAGCACCACCAGCAGCTCACCCCGGGAGACGGTGAGGTCCACCTCGTGCAGCACGGTGGTGTCGCGGTAGGCGGCGCTGACCCCGTCGAGCACCAGTCCGTCGGTCACGCCGCTGCCCCCCTGCGGTCGGCGACGCCGCGAGGCGGCAGCGCGCCGCGATGATGGTTCGCTCGCTGACGCTCGCTCACCCGTTCTCCCCCCGGGCGAACATCGGCCGGCTCTTGGTGTCCAGCTCGCGGATCACGTCGTCGAGCTTGTCGCCGCGGTGCATGGCGTTCTCCAGGATGCCGTAGCTGAGGTCCTCGATCTCCGGCCAGGTGGAGACCGTCGGCAGGGCCCGGACGGTGGGAATGGCGTCGAGGAAGACCTGTGAGTTGCGGGGCGGCTGGTCCGGGTCCAGGAACGCCGGTGAGCGGGACACCTCGATGTGCGAGGGCACGGTGCGCCCGGTCGCGGCGATGATCCGCTGGCCCTCCTCGTCCATCGCGTACTCCATGAACCGCCACGCGGCGTCCTTGTTCCGCGACCCCCGGGTCATGCAGTACGCGTCGGAGTGCAGCACGCCGACCGGCTGCCGGTAGACCGGCAGCGGCGCGACGTCCCACTCGAAGCCGCTGATGGTGCGGAAGTTGGTGGTGGCCCGGCGGGAGGTCATCAGCATGGCGAGGCGACCGTTGAGGAAGCGCGACTCGTCGTCCTCCGCCTCCACCTCGGCGTCGCTGGGCACCACCCCGTACGCCAGCCGCAGGTCGACCAGGTTCCGCAGCGCCTCGCGGGCGGCCGGGCTGTCCAACGTCAGCCGGGTCGGCCGCTCCGGGTCGTCGACGATCTCACCGCCGTTGGACCAGACCAGCGGGGCCAGCCGGATGATCGACGGCTCCACGCCGAGCCCGTGCACGGCGGGCAACCGGGCGGCTCCCTCGGCCTCGGTGCCCTTGATCACCAGCCCCCGGTCGTCGCGGGTCATCAGGGTGGCGGTGGCGACCAGGTCGTTCCAGGTCCAGCCGGCCGTCGGCACGGGCACGCCGAACTTCGTGAACAGGGTGCGGTTGTAGTAGACGGCGAGGCTGGAGACGTTCTGGGGCAGGCACAGCTGCGCGTCGTCCCAGCGGAACGCCTCCATCGCCACCGGGTAGTAGTCGGCCGGGTCGAGCGCCGCCGAGGCGGCGATCCGCTCGTCCAGCGGCTCCACCACGCCCTTGGCGGCGAACTGCCCGTAGAAGCGGTAGTTCATCAGGAAGAGGTCCGGCGGTGCGCCACCGGCGACCGAGGTGGCGAGCCGGGCCAGCAGGTCCTTGCGGTCGCTGGCCTCGATCAGCTGGACCCGCTCGCCGGGCCGGGCCTGCTGGTACGCCTCGATGAGGGTGCGGTACGCGCCCAGTTCCTCCGGCGCGCCAAACACCAGCAGCTTGACCGGACCGGTGGACGACGACGCGCCGCCGGAACCGCAGCCGGTGACGGCGAGCACGGCGCTCAACGCGAGGGCGAGCAGGGGTCTGGGTCGCACGGTGGTCATCCCTCGGGTCGGTCGTCGTGGTGCAGGAAACGCCGCTGGGCCAACGCGAAGACCACCAGCGCGGGCACCGTGGCGATCACCGCCCCGGCCAGGAAGGCGGGGAAGTTGGTCGGGTCCAGCAGGGACAACGACCGTAGCGCCAGGGGCAGGGTGAACAGGTCACGATCGTAGATGTAGATCAACGGGTCGAGGAAGTTCGACCAGGTCAGCACGAAGGTGAGGGCGGTGAGTCCGGCGGTCACCGGGCGGACCAGCGGCAGCGCGACCCGCCACCAGGTGCGCAGCGGCGACAGGTCCTCCACCAGACAGGCGTCGTACAGGTCGGCCGGCAACGCCCGGAAGGCCAGGTAGTAGACCAGGACGTAGAGCGGCGAGGTGCCCAGCAGGGCCGGGGCGACCAGCGGGACGAGGGTGTCGGTCAGCCCGAGGAACCGGAAGATCGCGAAGCGCGGCACCAGCAGTGCGGTCGCCGGCACCATGAGCGCGACCAGGGACGCCGCCACCACGACGGCCGTGGTGCGCGGGGCGAGCCGGGTCAACGCGAAACCCGCCAGCGAGGCGACGAGCACGCTCAGCGGCACCGCCACCACGGCGACGAGCACGGAGTTGAGCGAGGCGCGCAGCAGACCACCGAGGTCGAGGGCGCGCTCGTAGCCGGTGGTGGAGAGCGGGTCGGGCACCAGCTGCGGCGTCGGCGACGGCGGTAGGCCGGGCTCGGTGAGGGAGCCGGAGACCAGCAGCAGCAGCGGCGGGACGAAGACCAGGATGACGAAGGCCGCGCCGAGCGTACGCCACAGCCGGGCGGCCCGCTCGGGCAGCGGCGAGGGGCCGCGGGTGCGGCCCCTCGCCAACGTTGTGCCGATGATCGGAAACCCTACTTCAAACTGAGTTTCCAGGCGCCGAGGCCGTGCGAGGCGGCGTAGAGAACCCGCTCGCCGGGCACGACGGTCAGCCCGGCGACCTCGACGTTCGGCATGCCGGCCGCGGCCTTGGTCCAGGACGTCTTGCCCTTCGGCAGCAGCAGCACCCCGAAGTCGGTCGAGGCGTACAGGTCGCCGGTGACGTCATCGCGGACCAGGTCGGTGATCGGCTGGTCCCCGAAGTCGTACGACCGGTCGCTCCAGGTCGCCCCGTCGGCCGTGGCCCGCACCTCGAAGGCGTGACCGGGGGTGGCCGGGGTGTTCGAGCCGTACCCGCTGTAGGAGATCCACGCCCGGGCCGGGTCGGCCGGGTCGACGTGGATGCTGGTCACGAAGCGGTTCGGCGTGGCGGCGGTGTCCACCCGGGTCCAGGTCACCGCGGAGGCCGGCTCGGCGTCGACGTTGCGGGAGACGAAGACCCGGCCGGTGCTGGTGGCCGCCCACGCGGTCGAGCTGTCGGAGTCGACCCGCTGGACGACCGACACGGCCCCGCCGGCCCGGTCACCCCAGCCGGCAGCGGTCAGGCCGGTGGTGCCCAGCGGCTCCCAGTCGCCGCAGTCCTCCTCGTAGGTGCCGGTCCAGGAGTTGCAGATCCGGTCGGCCTCGGCCAGGCTCCGGTCGCCCAGGCCGAAGGTCTTGGTGCGGTACACCGACAGCCCGGTGCCGGCGAACATGGTGCCGCTGACCTTCGGGTCGGTGATCACCGGGGCGTAGAACAGGTTGCCCGGCTGGCCGAAGATCGGGTCCGCGGTCCAGATCCAGCTGGCGATGTCGCCGTTGGCGAAGCTCACCTCGGGCGAGACGTCGTAGAAGGTGTGGAACCGGAACTCGGGGCGGGCGACGTCCCAGCCGGAGGCACCGCCGTCACCGATCATCGTGTTGACCCAGCGCTGACGCTGGCCCTTGTTCTCCCAGGTGCCGTTGTCCTGGGTGCCGCCCTGCAACTGGTTCACGTCGTGCGGGCTGACCGAGAGGCTGATGAACTGCAGGGTGTTCATGCCCTTGTTGACCCCCTCCAGCTTCGACGGGATCTTCGACAGCATCTGCCGGCAGCGGTCCCGCTGGGCCTGGGTGGTCAGGTTGCGGTCCGGGTTGTCGCACCAGGACGAACGGTCGACGAACTCGCCGCTGGAGCGCATCACCCCACCGTCGTTGGCCTCGAAGAACTGGTACGGGTTACGCGGGTTGGTGACCAGGTCGTGCTGGTCGGGGTGCAGGCCGTTGGGGTGCAGTTCGTCGGTGCCGTCGTAGGTCATGTCGGTGCCGCTGACCCCGGCGTCGGTGGACAGCACCACGGCCCGCTTGTTGGCCACGGTCTCGCCGTACAGGTAGGAACCGCCGGTGTAGACGATGTCCGGGTGCCCCTGCGGGGTGTGCACGAAGACGTCGTACCAGCACTGACCGGTGCACTGGTTGTAGGTGGCGAAGCCCGGGTCGGCCGGGTTGGAGCTGGTCAGGTCGGCGAACGCCGGGGAGCCGGCGGCCACGTCGTCGCTGCGGAACAGCCGCGAGTACGGGGTGCCGGTGTTGCCCTCGTACACGTACATCCGGGTCTTGCCGCCGGGCAGGGCGGTCACGTCGATCGCCGCGCGGGTCTGGAACATCGCGGCGTTGAGCGACGGCTTGATCTGCGTCCAGGTCGTACCGGCGTCGGACGAGCGCCACACGCCCCGGGCGTACGAGGAGGCGTAGACGATGTTGGCGTCGCGCGGGTCGAGCTTGACCTGGCGTACACCGCGCGGGGAGCAGCTGGTCGTGTTGTTGTACTCGGCGAGGCTGCCGGTGCAGGCCGTGGCGTCGGCCGAACCGTTGTGGATGAACTTCCAGCTCTTGCCACCGTTGGTGGACTTGTAGAGGCCCCACTTCTCGGCGTCCGGCACCGGCCGGGTGACCCCGGTGCAGCAGGAGCTGGACATGCCGCGCAGCGCCGTGGTGGTGGCCACGTAGAGCGTCTTGGGGTCACCGGGCTTGATGGTGATCTCACCGATGCCCTTGCCGGCGAGGACGTCCTTGCCGAGCGGGCCGGACCAGGTCAGGCCCCCGTTTGTCGACCTGTACAGGCCGACGCCGGCGACGCAGCCGGAACCGCAGGTGTTGGCCTCGCCGGTGCCGACGTAGATGGTCAGGCCGGTGCGGTCGTTGCGGTCGATCGTCACCGCGCCGGCGGCGTTGATGCCCAGCGGACCGCCCAGGTAGAACCACTTCGGCTCGGCGGCGAGGATGTTGAGGGTGCCCCAGACGCCACCACCGGCCGGCGTGACGTACGCCCGGCACAGCAGCTTGGAGCAGTCGGGGCTGATGTCGATGGAGGTGACCCGGCCGCCGGCCACGTACTCGTTGGGCACGTAGTTGAAGGCGTTGCGGTACTCGGTGAACGGGTACAGCGCCTCGCTCGGACCGATGTTGGTCCACTGCCGGCTGCCCCTGAACCGCTTGTCGGCCGCCGTGAAGGCCGCCTTGGACCGGTCCAGCTGGGCGATGGTGATCGCGTCGGCCGGGTAGGCGCGCTCCAGGAACGCCTGCTGGGCGGCGCCCCCGGGCCCGTCGGGTGACATGCCGCCGTCGCCGGGAACGGCCTGGCGCAGCCGCTCCAGGTGGGCGCCGAGGGCGTTGGGCATCTCCCCGCCGGCCGCGACGGGTGCCGGCACCTCGGCTCCGGCGTAATGAATTCCGACCAGGCCGGTCGATGCCACCAGGGCACCGACCGCCAGGCCCACGAGCAGATGGCGACGTCTACGCTTCACGGGGGTCCCTCCGGCATGACGGCGTCACCGCAGCGCGGCATCCGGATTGGCGACCGTCGCTGGCAGCGTCCACGCAGGAATATGTCAGAGGGATCCACTACAGGCAATAGAGCTGTTGCACGTTATCGAACCGGTGCCGGGAGGGACGGGTCGCATGTCCGAGGGACACCCGCTGGCGGGTGGCGGCGAGCTGCGTGCCGACTGTGCCCGGTGCTTCGGCCTGTGCTGCGTCGCCCCCGCGTTCGCCGCCTCGGCCGACTTCGCGCTCGACAAGCCCGCCGGCCAGCCGTGCCGCAACCTGCGCGCGGACTTCGGCTGCGCCATCCACGCCGAGCTGCGCGGGCGGGGCTTCGCCGGCTGCACGGTCTTCGACTGCTTCGGCGCGGGTCAGCGGGTCGCTCAGGTGACCTTCGGTGGTCGGGACTGGCGCAGCGAGCCGGGCAGCGCGCGGCAGATGTTCGACGTCTTCGCGGTCATGCGTCCGTTGCACGAGCTGCTGTGGTATCTGACCGAGGCGCTGCGGCTGGGTCCCCCGGCCGAGCTGCGCGGGCGGTTGACCGCCGCGCTCGCCGAGACCGAGCGGCTGGCCGCCGCCGACCCGGAAACGCTGCTCGCCCTGGATGTCGACGCGCACCGGGGAACGGTCAACGCGCTGCTGTCGCGCGCCGCCGACCTGGCCCGCGCCCGCGACGGAGCCGGCGTCGACCTGCGCGGCGCCGCGCTGGTCGGCCGCGACCTGCGCCGTACCGACCTGCGCGGAGCCAACCTGCGCGGCGCGCTGCTGGTCGGTGCCGACCTGCGCGCGGTCGACCTCGCCCGGGCGGACCTGACCGGCGCGGACCTGCGCGGGGCGGACGTGCGGGGGGCGGACCTCGCCGATGCCCTGTTCCTGCACCGGTCGCAGGTCGAGGCCGCCCGTGGCGACCTGCGGACCCGGCTGCCGGAGCGGATCGTCCGCCCGGCCCACTGGTCGCAGCTGCCGCACGCCGCGACGTCGACGGCGCGGCGCGGCCGGCGCCGCTGACCGGTGCCCGGGGATCTCCCGGATCTCGTCGAGCCAGCTCGGACGGTGACCCGGGAGACGCCCGGACGGCCCTGCCCGCCGTCCCCCGTCCCCGCGACGGGCAGGGCAGCTCTGTCGGCGCGGCCGTCAACCGGGGTACGGCTCGACGGACCGTGCGGTGCGCAGCGCCGTCGCCCACCAGCGCAGGTCGGCGAGCAGAGCGGCGAGGTGTTCCGCAACCCGTTCGGCGTCGCGCAGGTCACCGTCGGCGTCGAACCGCTCCCACACGTTGGCGAAGGCGACCGAGTGCCGCAGCGTGACCGCGTGCAGCTCGGCGAAGACCAGCCGTAGCTGCTCGACGGCGCGCAGGCCGCCGGAGATCCCGCCGTAGGAGACCAGGGCGACCGGCTTGGCCCACCACTCCCGGTGGACGCTGTCGATCGCGGTCTTCAGCGGTCCCGGATAGCCGTGGTTGTACTCCGGAGTGAGCACCAGAAAGGCGTCGGCCCGCCGGATCCGGTCGGCGAAACCCCCGGTGTCGCCGGTGCCGTCCATCGCCGCCGGCAGGGTCAGCCCGGCGAGGTCGATCAGGTCGACGTCGAAATCGGTACGGCCTTTCAGCCGGCCGAGCAACCAGTCCGCGACCCGTGGCGCGAACCGCTCGGCCCGGACGCTGCCAATGATCACCGCCAGCCGGATCGGTGGGTCGGACATGCGGATCACCTCTCTGCCTGGGTGGGTCGGGCCAGTACGGCGAGGTCGTCCGGGGACAGTTCGACGCCCAGCTCGGCGATCAGGGTGCCCAGCTCGGTGGCGGCCACGGTGCGGGTGACGGTGACACCGTCGGCACGCTCGACGGCGTACTCCCGGCCGACGAGTCTCCGGACCTGGTCGTCGTCCTTGCGGACGACGACCAGCTGGCCGACGAAGGGTGAGCCTGGGCTGGTCGCGGTGAGCTGGTTGGCGCCCTCCACGTCGACCGGGTACGTGGTCTCGTCGACGAGGGTGTAGAGCGTCTCCCAGCCGTCGGGTCGCCACTGCTGCAACCGCCAGCCGCCGTCGCCGCCGAGCCAGGTGCGGAGCCGCCACCGGCCCTGCGGGTGCACCCGGGCATGGATCAACGGAACCGGTTCGAGCAGTCCGGAGCCGAAGCCGGGATCGGCCAGCCAGTCGACGTTCCCGAGGCGGACCCGCACCACCAGGTGCGAGCGGGGTCGCGGCTGCACGGCCGGGTCACCGGTGCGGGTGAGTGTCCGGGTGATGGTGAACCCGAGCTTCTCCAGCACCGCCGCGAAGAGCAGACCGTGTTCGAAGCAGTAGCCGCCGCGCCGGTGCCCGACCAGTTTCGCCTGGATGACGGCCAGTTCGACGCTTACCCCACGGCCCAGCGGAATGTCCAGGTTCTCGAACGGGATCGCCGCCACGTGCGCCCGGTGCAGTGACGCCAGGGTTTCCTCGTTCACCCTCGGCCGGGACGGGTGACCGATCCGGGCCAGGTAGGCGGGCAGGTCGAGCTGGTCCTCGTCCCGGTACGGCCAGCTCACCGGGCCCGGGCGCATCCCCGTCGTGTCCATGTCGGGACCGTACGGTGTGGAAGCGGTTACACCGCAAGTGCCGAGGTGGCGCGGTTCAGGCGCTCTGCCGGTGCACCAGCGTCGACGGATGGACGACCTGGGCCGACGCGTCGGCGGTGCCGTCGAGCAGGCAACGCACGGCACCGACGGCGATGCGCTCCACCGGATGGGTGGCGGTGGTCAGCGCCGGCCGGCCCAGCTCGGCCAGCGGCACGTCGTCGAAGCCGACCACGGCCACGTCGTCGGGGACGTGACGCCCCTGCTCGGCCAGGTGCCGCAGCGCACCCAGGGCGGTGATGTCGGTGATCGCGACGATCGCGTCGGTGTCGGGCCAGCGTCGCAGCACCCGCTGCGCTGCCGCCGCCCCGGTCGCCAGGCTCAGCCCTGCGGTCACGGTACGCACGGGCAGGCCGTGCTGGCGCAGGCTCGCCCGGTAGGCCGAGAGCGGCTGCCGCATGCTCGGCACCCAGCTCGGCCCGGTCAGCATGGCGATCCGCCGCCGGCCACCGGCGATCAGATGCCGCAGGCTGGCGCGCATCGCCGCCCGGGTGTCCACGTCGTGCGAGGCGACCCGCCCGAAGCCCGGGCCCACCACCGCGACTCTCCCGCGCAGGGCGGCGGGCACCGCGTCGAGCAGCTGAAGATCGTGGTTGACCAGCAGCACCCCGTGCACGCCCCGGTCACGGGCGACCTCCACGACGGGAGTGACGTCACCGGGGCGTATCCACCGCGTCGAGACGCCGAGACCGTGCCCGTCGGCCTCCCCCGCGGCGGCGCCGACCAGCCGGGTCACGTACTGGTCGGCGAGCATCTGGGGGTGCGTGGCGACGACGCCGATCACCAGCCGGTGACCTCGTCGCCTGGCCAGCGAGACGGCCAGCGGGTTCGGCACGTACGCCAGCTCGGCCGCGACCCGCCTCACCTGCTCGCGTACCGGAGCGGAGACCGGGCCGTTGCCGCTGAGCGCCCGCGACGCGGTGGCGGTGGACACCCGCGCCAGGCGGGCCACGTCGGCGAGGGTCGGCTGGGCGGGACGTGATCGTGCCACTGGCTTCTCCGGATCGCAGGTACGTTCATCCTGCCCGACGGCAGCCAACTGATCGACCGGTCAGCGGCGACCCGTCGTGGCGGCGGCGCGGGCCTCGGTCATGCCCTGATTCGCCAGAGCGTCGGCCCGCTCGTTCTCCGGGTGCCCGTTGTGGCCCTTCACCCACAACCAGGTGATCCGGTGCCGGGCGCAGGCCGCCTCCAGCCGCTGCCACAGGTCGGCGTTCTTCACGGGCTGCTTGGCGGCGGTCAGCCAGCCGTTGCGCTTCCAGGACGCCAGCCAGCTCGTGATGCCGTTGCGCACGTACGTGCTGTCGGTGTGCAGCTCGACGGTGACGGGGCGGGTCAGGCTCTCCAGCGCCTCGATGGCCGCGGTCAGTTCCATCCGGTTGTTGGTGGTCGGGTTCGCCTCCCCGCCGCGCAGCTCACGTTCATGAGAGCCGTAACGCAGCACCGCGCCCCAGCCACCCGGGCCGGGGTTGCCGCTGCACGCCCCGTCGGTCCAGATCCGCACCACCCGGCCGGCTGCCTCGTCCACCATGTGTGGAACCTATCCGACGCCGGTCCGGCACCGGTGGCCGCCGCCGAGGTGCGGCGACGGGCGGCTCACCGCAGCGGACGGTCTCCGGTGGGCGGCTCACGGTCGACGACCGGCGGCGGCACCGTCCAGGTGGGGCGGTGCGAGGGCATGAGCCGATCGCGGATCCGACCGGCGGCATCGCCGACGGTGGCGGCGACCATGGGTCGCAGGCGGGTGGAGCGCATCACCGTCAGATCCTCGGCCACGGTGGTCTCGCCGTCGAGGAAACGCAGCACCCGCTGCGCCGGGTTGCGGTCGAAGAGCCGGCCGAAGAACGCGGGGCCGTCGACCAGGTCGCGGTCCAGCGCCCGTAACGCGACCGCGTCCATCCACCGGTGCCGGCGGGGGTACGCGGGCGCCGGCACCGGCGCATGGCCGGCGGCCACCGCCCGGGCCACCTGCTCGGCCTGACGGTGCATGGCCGAGAAGGTGAAGCCGGTGGAGGGACGGGTGGCACCGCCGGCCGTGCCGAGCCGCACCACCCGCGGCGAGGGGCGGACCACGAACGGACCGTCGGTCATCGGTATGACGCCGTTCTCGACCTCGGTCACAGTGAGGCGGGCCGGATCGAGACCGAGCAGATCCCGGTATCCGGCCAGCGCGGCGTCGTACGCCGCCCCGGTCAGCAGGTCGGGTGAGAACTCGGTGTACTCGACCAGCGCGTACCGGCTGTCGACGGGCAGCACGTAGCCGAAGGAGACGCCCCGGGCCGGTTGCGGGGTGCGGAAGTCCATCAGGACCGCCCGTGCCGGGTCGAAGACCGGCCGGTCGGCCGTCAGCCACCAGCCACGGAAGTGCTGCAACCAGTTGGTGCGACCGGGCCGGCGCGGCGGTCGCGGCCGGGAGTCCAACAGCCAGCGGGTCCGCAGCAGCGGCCGACCGTCGACGGCGCGCACCAGCACCCGTTCACCGTCGTCGTCGACGTCACCGGCAGCGGCGACGATCCGCAGCGCGCCCAGGCGCCGTTCCGCCTCGGCGGCCCGCTGGTAGATCGGGCCGGAGCGCAGCATCGCGTACCGCAGGGGCGCCAGGTCCAGGGCGCGGTGCGCGTCGGGCGTGACCACCTCGACCCGTGACCAGTTGGCGCTGAGCAGCTCGTCCAGGTCGTTGCCCGGCTGGTCCCAGAACGCCCATGTACGGTCCTGGCCGCGCCGGTGCACCGGATCGACGACGGCGATCCGCACATCGCGTACGCCGTGCCGGGCCAATGCGGCCAACACCAGCGAGGCGGCGCCGCCCCCACCGACCAGGGCGAGGTCGACGTCGACCGGCGCGCAGCTCATCCGATCACGCTGCCACACCGGTACCCGGACCAGATGAGCAGGGGCGGAGCCCCGGCCGCCCCGGCAGAGCAAAGACCGCCGGCCGGCGCCCTGGTTCGGGTGCCGGCCGGCGGTCTTGTTTCCCCCTGTGGAGGAATGTCTAGGGTTGTCAGCTGTTCCAGTGTTGGGC
>NZ_JAXCFK010000026.1:0-12491 GCF_056150025.1 Micromonospora aridisoli
CCGGTCAGCCTCGGCCTGGGCGGGGCTGGCCGAGATCGCGACAGTGCCGGTGGTGGCCAACACTGCGGCGAAGGCGGCGGCAGCCAGCATCCTGACGCGGCCGCGTCGGCGATTCTTACGGTGAGTGGGGACTTCGTTCATGGTGGTGTACTTCTCCCTGCGAGAGGCGGCGTGACGTGATCGGCGGGGCGCGAGTGGTTGAGGGACGGTCACCACGGGTCGATGCCGCGCCATGGTTGTACGAACTGCCGGACTGTCGGTTGTGTAGGTGCTCCACTGCTGCTGTGCGTCGCCGCTGACCCCCAGACCTGAAGACGTTAGCGAGCATCTATATTTCCGATATCGTTATCCAACGATCGACGTCAGTCAAGGAAGGTCGTCCGACCGGCTCCACCGACCAACCAGGCGGATGCCGCCAGCTGGTACGTGCGGGCGGCGTGGGGGCAGGAGCACACGGCTCAGCCGGCCGAGCGCTCCCAGTCGATGGTGGGCAGGCCGGCGTCGGCAAGTGCCTTGTTGGCCGCGCTGAACGGCCGGCTGCCGAGGAAGCCCCGCGGATTCATCGGGCTCGGGTGGCCCGCCTCCAGGACCACGTGCTGCGGGTTCGTGACAAGCGCCGCCTTCTTGCGCGCATAGCCGCCCCAGAGCAGGAACACCACCCGCCTGTCCAGCGCGTCGAGCGCCCGGATGGTCGCGTCGGTGAACTCCTCCCACCCCCGGTTGGCGTGCGAGCCGGGCGTGCCCTGCCGCACGGTCAGCACCGAGTTGAGCAGCAGCACACCCTGCGCCGCCCAGCCGTCGAGGTTGCCGCTGCGTGGCTTGGGCACGCCCAGATCCTCGCCCAGCTCCTTGAACACGTTGCGCAGCGACGGCGGCACCGACACGCCCTCACGCACGCTGAAGCTCAACCCGTGCGCCTGGCCGACCCGGTGGTAGGGATCCTGACCGAGGATCAGCACCCGGCAGGCCGACGGCGCGCACAGCCGGTAGGCCGAGAAGAGGTCCGCGACCGGCGGGAACACCGTGCCGCTGGCGTACTCCTGGGCGACGAACTCACCCAGCGCGGCCGTGCGGACCGGGTCGAGATGCGGGGTCAGCACCGCCCGCCACTGGTCGGGGAGCAACGCCAGCAGGTCGAGAGCGGGGGTGTTCTCGGGCATCGGCAACCTCTCACCGGTCGGATCGTCTCCGGGCACTGTAGGTACCGGGTACGACAGCGGTCAGCCCAGGGCGGCGAGGGCCGCGAGGCGCTCCGCCCAGTCGCCGCCGACCGGCTCCAGCGCCACCGCCCGGGTGTCGTCCTCGTGCCGGTGCAGACGGATCCGCAGGTGCGCGTCGGCCAACTGCTCCACCAGTCCCTCGCCCCACTCCACCACGGTCACCGAGTCCTCGACCGAGGCGTCCAGATCAAGGTCGTCGATCTCGGCGCGGGGATCGCCGGCGTCCCCCAACCGGTACGCGTCGGCGTGCACCAGCGCCACGTCTCGGCCGCCCGCCGGATCCGGTCGGTGCACCCGGGCGATCACGAACGTCGGCGAGGTGATGTCACCGAGCACCCCGAGCCCCGCCCCGATCCCCCGGGTCAGCGTGGTCTTGCCGGCACCCAGCGGGCCGGTCAGCAGTACCAGGTCGCCGGCGCGCAGCAATCCGGCCAGCCGCTGCCCGAAGGCGTACGTGTCCGCGACGGTCGGCAGCACGACCTCGTTCACGAGTCGTCCCGTCCGCAGGTGTCGAGGAAGCGGATCAGTGCGGCGTTGACCTCGTCGGCGTGCTCCAGCATCACCACGTGCCCACTGTCGGGGATCCTGACGAATTCGGCGTGCGGCAACCGTCGCACGATCTCCTCGGAGTGGTTCAGCGGCGTGATCATGTCCTTGTCTCCGACGATCACCAGCACCGGTGTGCCCTCCAGCGCGGCCAACGCCGGGAACCGCGAGTGGGTCGCCAGGGTGCGCAGGTAGCGGGTCACCGTGTCGGCGGAGGTACGCGAGTTCATCTCCTCCACGTACGACACCAGGGCGGGGCTCGGGTTGCGGGTGCCGAAGCCGTACCTGCGGGTGAGCAGCCAGGCCACGTTGGTGGTCGACCGGCGGGCCCGGTCGATCACCGCCCCGCCGTACCGGGTGACGTTGCCGGCCATGTAGAGCACCGGCGCGCCGACCCGGCCCAGCAGGGCGGGGGCGACCAGCTTCGTCTCCGCCAGCAGCCCGCCCGACGTGGCCATCAGCACGGTACCCACCACCCGGTCACCGAACATCTCCGGATACAGCTCGGCCAGGGCCATGATGGTCATGCCGCCCATCGAGTGGCCGATGAGCACCAGCGGCCCGTCCGGGGCGGCCTCGTCGATCACCCGACGCAGCGTACGACCGAGCGCCGCCAGGTCGTACTCGCCGCTCTCCAGCCGGCCCGACCGGCCGTGCCCGGGCTGGTCGTACGCGACGATCCGGTGTTCACCCCGTTCGGCGAGCAGCTTGCGCTGGAAGTGGAAGGTGCCCATGTCCAGGCAGAATCCGTGCACCAGCACCACGGTCGGGTTGCCCTCGATCGGCCGGGTCGGCTCAACCACCTCGACGTGGATGTCGGTGCCGTCGCTCATCTCCAGCCGGTACGCCTCGTCGTACCGTTGCTCGCCGAAGACCTCGTCGGCGTACGGGTCGGTGGGGTCCGCCTTCAGCCGACGGACCATCACCCGCTCCGTGGCCACCCCGGCGGCCAGCCCGGCGGCGGCCACCCCCAGCGCCGCACCGACCAGGCCGGCGGCCTTTCCGGCGGTGGTCCGGGGTCGCGGAATGCGCCAACCGGTCATGCCCGATCGCCGTCGTAGACGCGGGGTACCCGGGTGCTGCCGAACCGGGTGACGATCTCGTAGTTGATGGTGCCGACCGCCGCGGCCCAGTCGTCGGCGGTGGGCTCGCCCTCGGATCCGCTGCCGAACAGGGTCGCCACGTCCCCGGCCGCCACCGGATCGTCACCACAGTCGAGCACGAACTGGTCCATGCAGACCCGGCCGGAGATGGTCCGGCGTACTCCGCCGAGCTGCACCGGTCCGGAGTTCGAGGCGTGTCGGGGCACCCCGTCGGCGTAGCCGAGCGGCACCACGGCCAGGTTCGCCTCGCGCTCGGTGGTGTAGGTGTGGCCGTAGGAGACGCCTGAGCCGGCCGGTACCCGCTTGGTCAGCATCACCCGGGCGCGGGCCGTCATCGCCGGGCGCAGCCCGTACGTCTCACCGGCGACCGGGGAGAGCCCGTAGACGGCCAGCCCCGGACGGACCAGGTCGAAGTGGGTGTCGGGACGGGTCAGCGTGGCCGCCGAGTTGGCCAGGTGCCGGTAGCGCGGGCGCAGCCCGGCCCGCTCGACCATGGCCAGACCCTCGTGGAAGACGGCCAGCTGCCGGTCGGTGGTCGGGTGACCGGGCGAGTCCGCGTACACGAAGTGGCTCCACACGCCGACCACCTCGACCACTCCGTCGGCCTGCGCCTTCGCCGCGGCGTCAAGCAGGGCCGGCCAGTCGGCGACCGTCGCACCGCCCCGGGCCAGCCCAGTGTCGATCTTCAGGTGCAGCCGGGCCGGACGGCCGGCCACGCGGCTGGCCTCCAGCATCTCGTCGAGTTGCGGGAGGCTCGCGACCCCCAGGTCGACGCCGGCCGTGACGCCCTTGTGCAGGGGGAGCCCCGGCGCGAGCAGCCAGGCCAGCACCGGGGCCTCGATGCCGGCCGCGCGCAGCGCCAGCGCCTCGTCCAGGGTGCAGACACCGAGCCAGTCCGCTCCCGCGTCCAGCGCGGCCCGGGCCGCCGGAACCATGCCGTGGCCGTAGCCGTCGCCCTTCACCACCGCCATCAGTTCGGCGTTGGTGCCGGCGCGCAGCCGGTTCACATTCTCCCGGATCGCGTCCAGGTCGACACGTACCTCGGCCTGCCACATGCTCCCACCCTACTTTCCGAGCTGATCACCACGGCGGGTAGTCAGGGCAGACGGGCCAGCACGGGACGCAGCGCGGCGGCGACGTCCGGCGCGGTCACCGGGCCACCCCGGGCCGCTTCCCGGCCGGCCAGCCCGTGCAGGTACGCCGCGGCGGCGGCAGCCCGTTCGGCCGGCAACCCGGCCGCGAGCAGCGAACCGAGCAGCCCGGCCAGCACGTCGCCGGTGCCACCGGTGGCCAATGCGGGGGTGCCGGTCGGGTTGACGTACGCCCGCCCGTCCGGCGTGCCGATCACCGTGCGATCCCCCTTGAGCAGCACCACCGCGTTCATCCAGGCGGCCAGTCGCAGCGCGGCGGCGACCCGGTCGTCGCCCGGCTCCTCCCCGCAGAGCCGGGTGAACTCCCGATCGTGCGGGGTCACCACGATCGGCGCGTCGCGCCGCCGCAACTGGTCGGCGAGGGAGCCGTCGACCAGGAGAGTCAGCGCGTCGGCGTCCAGCACCACCGGCACCGGGGCGGCGAGCACGGTCCGCAGTTCGGTGGCGGCCCGGTCGTCGGTGCCCAGCCCCGACCCGCACACCCATGCCTGCACCCGGCCGGCGTCGGACACCCGACCGGTGGCGATCACCGAAGGGTGCTCGCGGACCACCTCGTCCCGGGCGCCACCGGCGTATCGGACCAGGCCGGTCGGACCGGCGAGCGCGCCGCCGACGGAGAGCACCGCCGCGCCCGGGTACGTCGCGGAGCCGGTGGCCACCCCGACCACTCCCCGGGTGTACTTCTCCGAGGCGGCGCCGAGCCCGGGCCACCAGTCGGTCACGTCAGAGAACTCCACGACGTGCAGCGCGGGGCTGCCACGCAGCCACGGCACCAACCCGATGTCGACCAGTTCGACCTCGCCGGCCAGCGCGGCGGCGGGGCCGACCGCCAGGGCCGGCTTCAACGCGCCGAAGGCCACCGTCACGTCGGCGCACACCGCGTTGGGACGCCCGGACGGTGTCAACGGCACCGCCCCGGTGTCCACCGCGACGCCGCTGGGCACGTCCACCGCCACGACCGTCGCCCGCTCGCCATCGCGCCCCCGGTGCCGCAACAGGCTCGCCGCCAACTGTTCCGCGGTCTCCCGCAGCCCGCCGCGACCGCCGATGCCGACGATGCCGTCGAGCACCACGTCGACCACGGCCGGCGGTCGCGGTACGACCCGTCCCCCGGCGGCGCGCAGCGCGGCCAGCCCGGCGGCGTGGACCCGCTCCGGGGTGAGCAGCAACGCCGACACGGCGGCACCGCGCCGGGCGAGCCGAGCACCGGCGTACAACGCGTCACCGCCGTTGTCACCCGAGCCGACGAGCAGCAACACCGGCGCGCCGTACACCCCGCCCCGCTCGGCGAGCAGCAACGCGCAGCGGCGGGCCAACCCGGCGGCGGCGCGTTGCATCAGAGTGCCGGGCGGCAGCGTAGCCATCAGGGCCGCCTCGGCCGCGCGCACGTCCGCCACCCGCCAGACCGGTCTCATGCCACACCCCGTTTCCCGCGCCCAAAGGCGCGCCCGACGCTCAGCGCTCCGCCACCACCATCGCGGAGGCGATCCCGCCGTCGTGGGACAGCGAGAGATGCCAACGATTGACGCCACGCTCGGTGGCCGCCGCAGCGACCGTGCCCGAGATCGACAACCAGGGCCGCCCGTCCGGGTCCGGCACGATCTCACAGTCGTGCCAGTTGAGCCCGGCCGGGGCACCGAGCGCCTTGGCCACCGCCTCCTTCGCCGCGAAACGGGCGGCCAGCGACTCCGGCGGCCGCCGGCTGCCGGCGGCGGTGCGCCGCTCCGCCTCGGTGAACAGCCGCTCGGCGAGCAACGGTGTACGCGCCAGCGCCCGGGCGAACCGGTCGACCAGCACGACGTCGATGCCGACGGCGACGATCACTTGGCCAACCCTACCGGCGCGGGGGCCACAAGATAGCCCTCGGCGACACGTGCGGCAATGCCTGTGGACGGGCAGGGAGCCCGAGCACCGTCGATTGTCCACAGGGCACCGCCACCGGCACCGCGACCGCCTAGCGTCGTCGGCGTCGTGCTGACACGGGGCGGGAGGATCCGATGGCCGAGGAGGAGTTGACCGTACGACCGGAGCTGCTGCACCGGGTCGGGCGGTCGCTGGGCGACACCGGGTACCGGTTGGCCCATGGACTGGCCGGCGTGCCCGGGTTGACCCCACCGGCCCGGGAATGGTCGGCGGCGCGGGCACTCGCCGGCCTGGAGGCGGCCGTGCACGCCTGGTCGGGGCGGCTCGGCGCGCGGGTCGCGGAGACCGGTGACGCGGTACGCGCCGCCGCCGGGGCGTACGAGTCGGTGGATGCCCGCGCCGCCGCCCGGCTCTCCGCCCTGCCCCGGTGACCGCGTCCGCGGCGGCCCCGGCCGCACCGGGACAGGTCGACTACGCCCAGCTCTCGACGGTCGATCCGGCCGCGTGGCAGGCCACCGGTTCGGCCTGGGCGAGCCTGGCCGGGTTGGTCGAACGACGGGCCGGTGAGCTCACCGACGATGGTGCGACGCTGCGCACCGGCTGGTCGGGCAGTGCCGCCGAGTCGGCCGGCGCCCGGCTCTCCGGGCTGCGCCGCGAACTGACCGCGCTGGTCCCGGTCTCGATCGAGGTGGATCAGGTCCTCGCCGAGTTCGCCGCGCGGCTGGTGGCCGCCCGAGCCCAGCTGGCGGCGGCCGTGACGTTGGCCGCCACCGCCGGTGTGCTGATCGACCGCCGGGGTGGCGTACGCCCCGATCCTTCCCGGGTGTCACCTGACCGCTCCGGCCCCATGGTGCTCCAGGTGACCACGGCCCTGCGGAACGCCCTGGACCTGGCTGCCACGGCCGACCGGGATGCCGCGACCCGCCTCGCCCGGCTGGCGGAGGCCGCCGGTACCGGCTGGACGGCCCGGCCACCGTCGTACCGTCCACCGCCGAGCGCCGATCCCGGTGCGGTGCGGCTCTGGTGGGCCGGGCTCACGCCAGCCGAGCGTCGATGGTTGGTGGTGCACGAGCCGGAGCTGACCGGCCGGCTCGACGGGGTGCCCGCCGACGCCCGTGATCAGGCCAACCGGTTGCTGCTCGACACCCGGCGGGCGGCGCTGCTCGCCCGGTGGGAGCAGTTGCTGGCTCGGGTGCCACGAGGGCCGCTGGAGCTGACCGGGCTGCGTGCGGTCGAGGCCGCGCTGACCGGGCTGGACGCGCTCGCCGCCCGGCTGGGGTCGGCCGAGCAGCCACGGGCGTACCTGCTCGGCCTGGACGTCGGCGGTGAAGGCCGGGCGGTGGTCGCGCTGGGCAACCCGGACCGGGCGACCGGGGTGCTGACCTACGTGCCGGGGATGACCGCCGGGCTCGACGATGCCACCGGCGAGCTGGGTCGGGCGGCGCGGGTGCTGGCCCGCTGCGCCGAACTGGCCCCGGGTGAGCAGACCTCGGCGGTGCTCTGGCTGGACTACGACGCCCCGGACTTTCTGCACGAGGCGGCCCGGGACGGGCAGGCCCGCGCAGCCGGGGAGACGCTGCACCGGTTCCAGGAAGGGCTGCGGGCCACCCACGACGGCCCATCGGCCCGGCAGACCGTCCTCGGGCACAGTTACGGCTCGCTGGTGGTGGGCAGCGCCGCCCGCGACCACGGCCTCGCCGCGGACGCGCTGGTCTTTGTCGGCTCGCCCGGAGTCGGCGTGGCGCACGCGGCCGATCTGGGGCTGCCACCCGGGCAGGTGTGGGCCAGCACCGCGCCGGACGATGTGATCCGGCTGACCCGCCCGCCGGGCGATTTGGCCCGCCAGGCGCTGCTCGGTGCCGCGCCGCTCGGCACCGTCGCCGGGCTGCTGGCCGGGCCGGGTGACGAACGCTGGTTCGGGCGTGACCCGGCCGAGGCGTCCTTCGGCGGCCGGACGTTCCCCAGCGGCCGGTACGGCCACACCGGTTACTGGCATCCGGCCAACCCGGCCCTGGACGGCATGGCACGGGTGGTGCTGGGCCACTGATCCGCCCCGCCGCGGCCACGATGTGCACCGGATGGCGCCGACTCGGCCGTGGCGGTCGACCCGACCGCCACGGCCGACCGACGGCTATTCGACGGTGACGGACTTGGCGAGGTTGCGCGGCTGGTCGACGTCGTGCCCGCGGGCCGCGGCGATCTCGGCCGCGAACACCTGCAACGGCACGGTGGTCACCAACGGTGCGAGCAGCGTCGGCGTACGCGGCACGTGGATCAGGTGGTCGGCGTAGCGGACCACCGACTCGTCACCCTCCTCGGCGATGACGATGGTGCGGGCACCGCGTGCGCGTACCTCCTGGATGTTCGAGACGACCTTGTCGTGCAGCATGCCCCGGCCCACCGGGGAGGGGACGATGCAGATCACCGGGGTGCCCTGGTCGATGAGCGAGATCGGGCCGTGCTTCAGCTCGCCCGCGGCGAACCCCTCGGCGTGCATGTACGCCAGCTCCTTGAGCTTGAGCGCGCCCTCCAGCGCCACCGGGTAGCCGACGTGCCGACCGATGAACAGCACCGTCGACTCGGCGCGCAGCTCGCGGGCCAGTTCGCGGACCGGCTCGATCCGCCCGAGCAGCTCGCGCAGCTTGTCCGGCACCCGGTGGAGCTGCTCGACAACGGCCGCCACCTCGTCGGCGTACTTGACGCCGCGCACCTGCGCCAGGTGCAGCCCGATCAGGTAGCAGGCGATCACCTGGGTGAGGAACGCCTTGGTGGAGGCCACGGCGATCTCCGGGCCGCCGTGGGTGTAGAGCACGGCGTCGGACTCCCGGGGGATGGTGGAGCCGTTGGTGTTGCAGATCGCCAGTACCCGGGCCTTCTGCTCCTTGGCGTGCCGCAGCGCCATCAGGGTGTCCATGGTCTCGCCGGACTGCGAGATCACCACGATCAGGGTGGACCGGTCCAGCACCGGGTCGCGGTAGCGGAACTCGCTGGCCAGCTCCACCTCACAGGGGATCCGGGTCCAGTGCTCGATGGCGTACTTGGCCACCATTCCGGCGTGGTAGGAGGTGCCGCAGGCGACGATGAAGATCTTGTCGACGTCACGCAGGTCCTGGTCGCTGAGGCGGACCTCGTCGAGCATGATCTCACCGGTCTCGGTCAGCCGCCCGAGCAGCGTGTCGGCGACGGCCTGCGGCTGCTCCTCGATCTCCTTGAGCATGAACCAGTCGTAGCCACCCTTCTCGGCGGCCGAGGAGTCCCAGTCGATGTGGAAGTCCTTGCCGCTGGCCGGCTGCCCCTCGAAGTCGGTGATCTCGATGCTCTCGGCGGTGATCAGCACGATCTGGTCCTGGCCCAGCTCGACCGCGTCACGGGTGTGCTCGATGAACGCGGCGACGTCGCTGGCGAGGTAGTTCTCCCCGTCACCCCGGCCGACCACCAGCGGCGAGTTGCGGCGCGCACCGACCACCGCGCCGGGGACCGCCGAGTCGACGGCGAGCAGCGTGAAGGCACCCTCCAGCCGCTGGCAGACCACGCGCATGGCGGCGGCCAGCAGTTGCGGCCCGTCGGGCTGGCCGGCCGCGCGCAGGTCGGCCAAGGCGGCGGCGAGCAGGTGTGCGGCGCACTCCGTGTCGGTGTCACTGTTGAAGGTGACGCCCTCCTCCTCCAGCTCGGCGCGGAGCTTGGCGAAGTTCTCGATGATGCCGTTGTGGATCACCGCGACCCGTCCGTCGGGCGACAGGTGCGGGTGGGCGTTGCGGTCCGTCGGCCCGCCGTGGGTGGCCCACCGGGTGTGTCCGATGCCGGTGGTGCCGTCACCGATGCCGATCGGACTGGCGGCGCAGCCGGCCGGGTCCTCGGCGGCCCGCTCGGAGAGCACCTTCTCCAGGTTGGCCAGCTTGCCGGCCTTCTTCTCGGTCAGCAGTTCCCCGTCGCAGACGATGGCGACGCCGGCCGAGTCGTAGCCGCGGTACTCCAGCCGCCGCAGGCCGTCGAGCACGATGCCGAGCGCCGGTCGTCCACCGGCGTACCCCACGATTCCACACATGGGTGGCAGCCTAACCAGTTTCGCTCACGATGTCTGCTCGAAAGCCGGGTAAACAATCACTGAATTTGAGCGATATGGCGATGGCGGTGATCGGCGCGCCAAAGCGCCCATCCGGTGTCGGGCGGGCCGGCAGCACGCACCCGTACCCTGACGGGCGTGACGAGCAGCGATGTCGACCCGCTGGTGGCCCGGATGCGTCCGTTCGGGACGACGATCTTCGCCGAGATGTCCGCCCTCGCCGTGCGTACCGGCGCGGTGAACCTCGGGCAGGGTTTCCCGGACACCGACGGCCCGCCCGAGATGCTCGCCGCCGCGGCGGAGGCCCTGCGCGCCGGCCGCAACCAGTACCCTCCCGGCCCCGGCATCCCAGAACTACGGACTGCCGTGGTGGCCCACCAACGCCGGTTCTGGGGGCTGGAGTACGACCCGGACGGCGAGGTGGTGGTGACCGCCGGAGCCACCGAGGCCGTCGCCGCCGCCATCCTCGCCCTCTGCGAGCCCGGCGACGAGGTGGTCTGCTTCGAGCCCTACTACGACTCGTACGCCGCCTCGATCGCCCTGGCCGGCGCGACCCGACGACCGGTCACCCTGCGTCCCCAGGCCGACGGGCGGTACGCCTTCGACCCGGCCGAACTGCGGGCGGCGTTCGGTACGCGTACCCGACTCGTGCTGTTGAACTCGCCGCACAACCCGACCGGCAAGGTGTTCACCCCGAACGAGCTGGCCCTGGTCGCCGAACTCTGCCAGGAACACGGTGCGTACGCGGTCACCGACGAGGTGTACGAGCACCTGGCCTTCACCGACGCCGCGAGTGGGCACGTGCCGCTGGCCACGCTGCCCGGGATGCGCGAGCGCACCCTGCGGATCTCCTCGGCCGGCAAGACCTTCTCCTGCACCGGCTGGAAGGTGGGCTGGGCCAGCGGGCCGGCGGCGCTGGTGTCGGCGGTCCTGCGGGTCAAGCAGTTCCTCACCTTCGTCAACGCCGCGCCCCTGCAACCCGCGGTGGCGGTGGCACTCGCCCTGCCCGACGACTACTTCACCGCCTTCCGGGCCGGGCTGCAGGCCCGCCGCGACCAATTGGTCGCCGGCCTCGCCGACGCCGGGTTCGACGTGCTCGCCCCGGAGGGCACCTACTTCGTCACCGCCGACGTCTCCGCGCTCGGCGGCACCGACGGCATCGAGTTCTGCCGTACGCTCCCCGAGCGGTCCGGCGTGGTGGCGGTACCGACGCAGGTCTTCTACGACGATCCCGAGGCCGGTCGGCGGCTGATCCGCTTCGCCTTCTGCAAACGCCCGGAGGTGCTGGCCGAGGCGGTGACCCGGCTGCGCCGGCTGAAGGAGGTCCGGTGACCGACAGCTACGCCGAACGGGTCCGCCGGCTGAACGCGCTGCGCGCCTGCGACACCGTGCTCTCCGGGGTGCGGCCACTGTCGGTCACCGAGCAGCTCGACATGATCCGGGCACGCGCCGACGGCGGAACGCTGCCCGACTTCTACGGCGAGGGCGGGGCGGTGACGGCGGTCGAGCAACGGGTCGCCGAGCTGCTCGGCACCGAAGCCGCGGTCTTCTTTCCCACGGGCACCATGGCCCAGCAGGTCGCCATGCGGTACGGCGCCGAGCTGACCGGCCGGTACGGCGTCGGCCTGCATCCGCTGAGCCACCCGTTGCTGCACGAGCGGGACGCGTACGCCCAGCTCGGCGGTCTGCGCGCGGTGCGGACCACCGGCGCGCCGCGCAACCCGAACGCCGACGAGATCGCCGCCCTGGACGAGCCGATCGGCACGCTGCTGCTCGAACTGCCGCTACGCGACGCCGGTTTCGTCCTGCCCTCCTGGGAGGAGCTGGTGGCCACCGCCCGGGCGGCCCGGGACCGTGGCGCCCGGGTGCATCTGGACGGTGCCCGGATCTGGGAGTCGACCGTCCACCTCGGGCACTCGGCGGCCGAGATCGCCGCGCTGGCGGAGAGCACCTACGTCTCGTTCTACAAGTCCCTCGGCGGCATCTCCGGCGCCGCCCTCGCCGGGGACGCCGAGCTGGCAAGGTACGCCCGAGCCTGGCGACACCGCTACGGCGGTACGTTGTTCCAGCAGTGGCCGGCCGCGCTCGCCGCCCTGCACGGGCTGGAGTACGAGCTGCCCCGACTGGCCGGCTACGTCGCCCACGCGCGGACGATCGCCGAGGCGTTGGCCGAGCTGCCCGGCGCCCAGGTGTTCCCCTCGCCGCCGCACACCCACCAGTTCCGGCTCTGGCTGCCGCACCCCGCGGAGGCACTCAACGACGCCAATCTCGCCCTCGCCGAGGAGGAGAAGGTCTGGTTCGCCGGTGGTTGGCAGGATGCGGAGGTGCCCGGCACCGCCATGACGGAGATCACCGTGGCCGGACCGGCCCTGGAGCTGACCGCCAAACGGGTCATCGAGCTAGGCGACCGCCTCCTGCACCGGCTCTAGTGGAGTATCCAGCGGCTGTTAGGGCGTGTTTTGAAATCCGGGTGGGGTGTGTTGGTGCCCGGGATGTGGCGAGGTCTCCGGTAGATGGTTCATCGACGAAGAAGAACCTGATACCG
>NZ_JAXCFK010000027.1:0-7613 GCF_056150025.1 Micromonospora aridisoli
GCCCCTGCTGCGGCTCAAGCGCGTCGATCTTCATCTCGTTCTCGGCCGTGACCGAGTTGAACTCACGGTTCAGGATGCCGACGTAGGTGGAGTCGGACAACTTGTTCGCCGCCACCGCGGCACCGAAGTACCGACCCGACTGAGCGGCAGCCGCACCGAGCGTGGTCTCGGCAGCCTGGGCGAGACTCGGCAGCAACGAGACGACGAGTACCGCAACTATCGCGGCAGTTCCGGAGACAGAGAGCGTTCGAAGTCGACGCCCGGAGGGACGGGTCCGGGAGATCATGCTGATCCTCCAGGTTGGGATAGGAAAATGTCTATTCGATGTGAGTCCCCCGCTAAGCTGGCGGCGACCCTGCGGTGCCGAGTCCGCCGACCGGCCGGGACACACCTCCGCCGGAGGCGAGTTGGCTGTGGCCACCTGACAAGCAGGTGGAGGGTTGCGGTGGATGGTCCGGGTCGCCTGCCGGGAAGCGGTCGCGGGCGTTGGGCCCAGGTGGTGGACGCGTGGTCGCCCGGCAGGTCGGTGGGCCTGATGGTCGCGTGAGGCGCCTCCTAGAAGATCATGTTAGCGATCACATCGATCGATGGCTCTTAGGCTGGCAGAAAAATCGAGGGTTATCAACCGGTGGTTTCGGTAATCGACCGGTAGTTTTTCGGGTTCTGCTCGGGGTTGGGGAGGTAGCCGATCCGCCCGGCCGAAGACGATCAGATGTCGCTGCCGCCCGCGCCGACGCTGCCTTCCGCGCCCTGTCGTGAGTACGGTGTGCGACCGCGGGTATCCGGCGAACATGGCGCGGTACACAAAGCCCGAGCTGCGGGAACAGCTCAAGGAAGAGATCAAGGCGGCCGATCGGGGCGGCAGGCCGGGACAGTGGTCGGCGCGGAAGTCCCAGCTGCTCACCCAGGAGTACCAGAAGCGCGGCGGCGGCTATCAGGGCGCGAAGGACGAACGCCAGAAATCCTTGCAGCGCTGGGGCGACCAGAAATGGCGGACCCGGCAGGGCACCACCCGGGCGCGACACGACGGCGAAACCGACCGTTACCTGCCCGAGCAGGCGTGGAACCAGCTTTCCGCGGAGCAGCGGCGCGCGACCGACGTCAAGAAGCGCAAGGAGTCGAAGTCCGGCAGGCAGTACGTCGCCAATACCGGACCGGCCAAGCGTGCCCGTCGGAACGCCGCGTCCGTATCGCTCACGGACATGCCGGTCGCCGAAGCGACCCGACACGTCCGCGACCTCGACACGGGTCAGCTCCGGGCGGCACTGCGAGAAGAACGCGCGGGGAAGAGCCGCAAGACACTCATCCAACGCCTGCAGTCGGCACTCGACCGCCGCTGATCGGACCTGGCGCCCCTACCGCGCGACGTGGGCCGGCGACGGGAGGTCGCCGGCCCACGATCGCTGTTTGTTTACCGAACTCGTAGCTGCTGGTGAACTGCCGCGGTGGGTGCGTAGATCGGGTCACCGGAGTAGGCGACATGGACCGGGTACACCCCTGCCGACAGCCCCGCTGTCGGCAGGTTGACCACGGCCGTGCCGCCGGCCAACGGAACCACCTGGGTGGTGCCGCCGAACGTCACAGCGATCGCACCGGTCACCTCCGGTGCCTTCTTGTGCTGGGACTGTGCCCGCACATCGACGTCGAGCTCGAAGGTGCCGCCACGGACGATCGACGCCGGGGCGGCCTTCGCCTTCACCACGGTCGCAGTCGTCCCCGGCACCGTCAGGGCGACTTCGGCGGAGCCGGACTTGGTCGGGTCCACCACCGACGTGGCGACGACGGTGAGCGACGACGCGGACTCGTCGGCGGCCACCGAGAGCAGACCGTCCGCGGAGATTGTCGTCGCCGTCGAGGCGGCTCCCTCGACCGACCAGGTCACCTCCGGGCTGACGCCCTCGTTCGTGCTCACCCGGGCGGTGAACTGCTGCTGCCAGTTCCAGCCCTTCGTGAGCTCCACGGTCGCGGGCGTCACCGACACCGAGTCGACCCCCGTCCAGAGGTGGTCCCTGGCGAAGATCGTGAACAGCTGGCTCGCCGTCATCCCGTCGTGCGCGCCGGGGACCTGGGTCGTCGCGGCGGCGTAGCCGCGTGCCCGGAAGTTGTTCGCGATGGTGTTCTGGGCGTTGAGGTTGCCCTCGAAGACGCCGTTTCCGAGGAACACGAACAGGTCGTCGTCCCCGACGGCGGCCGCGACGTTGTCGTAGTCCTGCGCGGTCAGCGACGGGTTACCGGAGAAGTGCCCGTAGAACGCGAAGGTGGTCGGGTAGCCCCGGATGACGTGGGCGCCCGTCATGCCGCCGTACGAGAATCCGGCGTAGGCGCGTCCCTCGCGCTCGGTCGAGACGTTGTAGTTCGTTTCGATGAGCGGGAGGATCGTCTGGACCAGGTTGTTGGCGGCGTTGGTCTGGTTGTACGAGCCGAAGCCGAGGCTGGTGCCGGTGAAGTGGTTACCCATGGTGACAACCACCGTCGGCTCGATCTCACCCTTGGCCGTCATGTTGTCCAGGATGTTCGGAACGTTCGCGGGGACCATGAAGTCCGTCTCGTCACCGAAGATGCCGTGGGCGAGGTAGGCGACCTTGTACGGCTCGGCACGGTTGGCGTCATAGCCCGCCGGCAGGTAGACGCCAAGGTAGTGACCGTCGTCGCCCAGGATCGTGGTGTACGGGATGTACTGGACAGTGCCCCGGTGTGCGGGGTCGGCGGCGGGCAGCTCGTACTCCGCACGCTCCTTGAGCACCGGGTCGTTCTGCCTGTCGGCGTACGGCACGTAGACGGCGTCGAGCACGTCGTTGTTCCTGACCCGGAAGGAGGACTCGCCCGGCGGGCGCGGATGCGTCGAGGCCGGATCCCAGATGCGCTTGTTCGCCCAGCCCTGGGTGGGGTCCCAGACCCGGTACCAGTAGCTGAGGCTTCCGGCGTGCAGCGGAAGTGAGACCGACCAGTATCCGTTCGAGTCCTTGGTCATGTCCCTGAGGAACTCGACCCCGCCGGCGTGGTAGCGCCCCGTCCGCCACTCTTCCGGTTGATAGCGCGTGTTGCCGGTACCGACGTCGAGCAGAGTCAGATCACCGGCGAGTCGGACCTGCGTGGCGTTGGGGTTGTGGTAGACGAACCTGACGGTGTATCCGGTCGGTGAACTGCTGTCCGGGGTGACGGTGGCGCCTTCCACGACCGCGCGCTCGCCTGCGACGGCGGCCGGTACGGAGACGGTGGCGCCGGCGCCTGCACTGAGTGCCATGATCGCGAGCATCGAGATCGCACGCCTGAGCCTGCGTCTTCCGATCGCCTTCCTCATCTGAGCAAACTCCTCTGTAGCCGCTGCTTGTGGCTGTCTTCGATGTCGTTGGTCTGGTCGAAGTGCCTTGCCGCCGCGCTTCCACGGCACCCCGCCGTCAGCGGATGTGACCCCTTCGGCGCTCAGTGGGCTCAGCTCAGCTAAATCGAATTAGCATGGTGCGTAGTGTGGCCGGGGTCACCTCCTATGTCAAGGGTGTTTGCAGGGCTGTTGCGCCTGGTCGCGCGGTGCCAACCGGGACGGCTCCTGCTGGGAGACCTCCGCCCCACGGCCCTCGGCGTCGGTCCGACTGCGGCCCCGCGAGGCCCGCCGGGTCGTCGCGGTTGGCGCTTCGTCACTGTGGCCGGCAGAGTTGTTCCAGGGTGTCCACGACGATCATTCCGGGCCAAATCGATCAATCAATACCAATAGACGATCATTGATATCTCGTCCGATTGGTGTGATACTCGGTGGAAGCGCTCCCAAACCCGTCCTGGGGAGCGCCTCGGAACGGAGGATGAACCGTGCGTTCACACCACCCCCATCGATCCGGCCGGCAATCCCGGTCAGCCGTTCGGCGGCCCCTTCAGGCGCTCCTCCTTGCGCTCACCATGGTGGTCGGGATCCTGCCCTTCGCCGGTGCCGCCCAGGCTCACGGCACCGTGATCAACCCGGCGACCCGCGCCTACCAGTGCTGGCAGAACTGGGGCCACCGGCACATGGATCCGGCCATGCAGACGCAGGACCCGATGTGTTACCGGGCGTTCCAGGCCAACCCCGACACCATGTGGAACTGGATGAGCCAGCTCCGCGACGGCCTGGGCGGGCAGTACCAGGCCCGTACGCCCGACGGCCAGCTCTGCAGTAACGCCCTCTCCCGGAACGACGCGCTGAACCAGCCGGGAGCCTGGAAGGCGAGGAACGTGAGCCGCAACTTCACGCTCCAGTTCTACGACCAGGCCAGCCACGGCGCCGACTTCTTCCGGGTCTATGTCACCCGGCAAGGATTCAACCCGAACACGCAGCGCGTCGGTTGGGGAAACATCGACCAGATCCTGCAGACCGGGCGTTACGCGCCGACGCAGAACATCTCGTTCAACGTCTCGATCCCGTCCGGGCGCAGCGGTCAGCACGTCCTGTTCGTGATCTGGAAGGCGTCGCACATGGACCAGACCTACATGTGGTGCAGCGACATCAACATCACCTGATCCGTACGGTCGACAATTGCGGCACTGTTCCGGCCCGGGGCGCTGTCCCGGGCCGGAGCGGTGTCCCCGGTAGCGGTCGCCGGTCGCCGCCCATGGGCGGCACTGCCCGGACCAGCGGCACAGCCCGGACCAGCGGCACTGCCCGGACCAGCGGCACAGGCCGGACCAGCGGCAGTGCCGCGCGAAGCACGGTAGCCTCGGCCGGGTGCGGATCCTCGCGTTCCTGGCCGTCTCCGTCGTCGTGCTGGCCGCCGTCCTGCTGATTTCCGTCGCCATGACGGCCGGTGCCCGGCGTCGACGGCATGCTTCGCAGTTGTCCGCCCGTTGGCTGGTGCGCCACTATGCGATCCCGGGGCGTGGACACACCGTCGTCGGGGTCACCCTGACCGACCCGGACGGCCGGATGCACGGTGAGCACGTGGTCGCGCGCATTCCGGACGATGCCCAGGACTGGCAGCGTGACTTCATCGCGGCCCGTCAGGAGGCCGAGGAGCGCGCGTTCCACCTCAACAGCGACCGCCCACCGATCGAGGGCTGAAGCAGAACCCCGCGGGCCGGCGGGGCTCTGCCGTTCCGTCACGCCGTTGTGTGGGCCAACGGCGGGTCGACGTCGGCGAGGAAGGCTTGCAGAGTCCGCGCCGGCCGTCCGGTCACCCGCTCGACGGTGTCGGTCACCTCGGCGAAGCTGCCCGCGTGCACCCGCTCGAAGGTCAGCGCGAAGAGCTCTCGCTCGAAGCCCGTGGTTCCGACCACGACCTCGTCAATGGTCATCTCTCGCAGAACCACCGGACGTCCCGCGGCAGCGGAGAGCAACTCCGTGGTGTGCGGCAGCGAGAGCGCCTCCGGCCCGGTGATTTCGTACACCTGGCCGGCGTGTCGCTCGTCGAGGAGCGTCCGCTCGGCCACCGCCGCGATGTCCCGGGCGTCGATCCAGGCCACGCTGGCACCACCGCTGGAGAACGGCAGCTCCCCGCCGGCGACCTGGTCGCGGTAGAAGCGGGGGTCGGTGAAGACCTGCATGAACCAGCTGGGACGCAGGATCGTCCAGGCGTGGCCGCTGTCGCGTACCGCACGCTCGGCGCGTGGGGCCCACCCGTCGTCCCCCATGTAGTCGGCGTCCTGCTCGGAGAGCAGGACGATCCGGGTCCGGCGCGGCGTCTCGGTGAGCAGCGCGCCGATGAGGTCCGGCGCGTCCGCCCGATCGGGTCGGACGATGTACATGGCGTCGACGCCGTCGGTCGCCGCAGACCATCCGGACGGGTCGTCCCACGAGAAGGCCGTCGGGCGTACGCCCTCGATGTCGACGGTCTCCGGACTGCTGCTGCCGCCGAGCACCTCGATGTCTCGCCGCTCCACGAGCAGCCTTGCCAGCGGTGCACCCGTCTTGCCACGGACTCCGGTCACCAGCACGCGGGTCGGGCCGGCCCCGGCCGAGCTCGAACTCTGCACGTCGAACCGCTCCTTTGATTGATTGACTAAAGTATCGCCACCACCTAAACACCGATGGATGAGCGGGTCAACTAATCTCAGGCAATGACCGAGGTGGCGGACGTCCTGGCCCAGCAGATGTGGGACCTCGTGTACGCCTACGACGCGGCGTATGACCGGGCAGCGCAGATTGCTGGGCTCAGCGCAGCGCAGGCGTGCCTGCTCGAACGTCTCCCGGAGGGCAGCCGTGCCATGGGGGAGCTCGCCGAGGAACTGCTCTGCGACGCCTCGAACGTCACCCAACTCGTGTCCCGGCTGGAGGCCCGCGGCCTGGTTGCCCGAGAGTCCGACGCGGTTGATCGGCGGATCAAGCGCGTGTCGATCACCTCGGAGGGGCTACGTGTGCGCCGGACCGTCCGGCGGGCGTTCGAGTTTCCGTCCGAGCGGATCGCGGTGCTGACCGAACAGGAGCGGCGACAGCTGTCCGAGCTGCTGGCGAAGGTGCTGCCCCACTAGCTTGATCTTCAATCTGCGGGGCGGTGGTATCGCCCCGGCCGATCATGGGGGCCGCCCTTGATCGATCGTTCCTCTTGCCCAGACTCTCGGCAATGTCGATGTTAGCGCCATCATTCCGCCCCGGCCGGCATCGGTTCGGAGCCGGTGTCGGCGGGCGGTCGATGCCTGCGTCGGCGGCTGGCGAAGTGCCCGCCTCGGGCCCGGGCGGCATCGCAGTCCGATGAGTCCGGAACGTGCCGGCCAGTGATTCCGGAACATTACGCCTTGACGAACGGCATGTTATCGCCCACAGTCGATGGGCAAGGACGACGATGCCTGTGGCTTACCGGGCAAGCCTGCTTCGTCGGGCCCCTGGATCAGGCGTGCGCCGGGGCATGCGGACATCCATGTTAGCGCTAACAGAATCGTCGCTGATGTTCGGCGGTTCGTTCCCGGTGCGCCCGTCCCCCGGGTGGACCGGTCGGGTCTCGTCATTTTGAAGGAGGATCATGTCTGCCTTTGACACATCTCCATCTCTCCCGCCTCCCACCCGGGGTCGTAGATGGTTGCTGCGGGCGGCCGCTGCCGGGGTCACCGCGGTGGTGGCCGGTAGTGCCGCCGCGGTGGCGGTGTCGACACCCGCCGCCGCGGCGACGGTCGACACGAACGCGTGGTACGTGCTGGTGAACCGCAACAGCGGCAAGGCGCTGGACGTGTACAACCTGGCCACGAACGACGGTGCCCGGATCGTGCAGTGGACCCGCAACAACGGCAACCAGCAGCAGTGGCAGTTCGTGGACTCGGGCGGCGGCTACTACCGCCTGAAGTCGCGGCTGTCCGGCAAGGTGCTGGACGTCTACAACTGGTCGACCGCCAACGGCGCCGCGATCGTGCAGTGGAGTGACACCAACGGGACCAACCAGCAGTTCCGGCTGGCCGATTCCGACGGTGGCCACGTTCGGTTGATCAGTCGGCACAGCAACAAGGTGGTGGAGGTGCAGGGCGCTTCGACCGCCGACGGTGGAAGCATCGTGCAGTACGACGACTGGAACGGCGCCAACCAGCAGTGGCAGCTCGTTCGGGTCGACGGCGGCAACCCGAACCCGACGCCGACGACTCCGCCGCCGGGTGGTACCTGCAACCTGCCCTCGTCGTACCGGTGGTCCTCCACGGGCGCGTTGGCGCAGCCCCGGTCGGGGTGG
>NZ_JAXCFK010000028.1:0-5242 GCF_056150025.1 Micromonospora aridisoli
TGTCCGGCGGTGTCCTACTCTCCCACACCCTCCCGGGTGCAGTACCATCGGCGCTGGAGGGCTTAGCTTCCGGGTTCGGAATGAGACCGGGCGTTTCCCCTCCGCCATGACCGCCGTAACCTTATCAACATGTCAAACAACACCAACACCAACCAATGTCGGGGGTGTGTTTGTTTGTTGTGAGTTACACAGTGGACGCGAGCAGAATCTTTGTGAGCAAGTCCTCGGCCTATTAGTACCGGTCAACTGAACCCGTTACCGGGCTTACATTTCCGGCCTATCAACCCAGTCGTCTAGCTGGGGGCCTTACCCACCCGAAGGTGGTGGGATACCTCATCTTGAAGCAGGCTTCCCGCTTAGATGCTTTCAGCGGTTATCCCTTCCGAACGTAGCTAACCAGCCGTGCCCCTGGCGGGACAACTGGCACACCAGAGGTTCGTCCGTCCCGGTCCTCTCGTACTAGGGACAGCCCTTCTCAAGTATCCTACGCGCACGGCGGATAGGGACCGAACTGTCTCACGACGTTCTAAACCCAGCTCGCGTACCGCTTTAATGGGCGAACAGCCCAACCCTTGGGACCTGCTACAGCCCCAGGATGCGACGAGCCGACATCGAGGTGCCAAACCATCCCGTCGATATGGACTCTTGGGGAAGATCAGCCTGTTATCCCCGGGGTACCTTTTATCCGTTGAGCGACACCGCTTCCACACGCAAGTGCCGGATCACTAGTCCCGACTTTCGTCCCTGCTCGACCCGTCAGTCTCACAGTCAAGCTCCCTTGTGTACTTGCACTCAACACCTGATTGCCAACCAGGCTGAGGGAACCTTTGGGCGCCTCCGTTACCTTTTAGGAGGCAACCGCCCCAGTTAAACTACCCACCAGACACTGTCCCTGAACCGGATAACGGTCCGAAGTTAGATACCCGAATCAACCAGAGTGGTATTTCAAGATTGCCTCCACCCATACTGGCGTATGAGCTTCACCGGCTCCCACCTATCCTACACAAGCCGACTCAAATACCAATGTCAAGCTATAGTAAAGGTCCCGGGGTCTTTCCGTCCTGCCGCGCGTAACGAGCATCTTTACTCGTACTGCAATTTCGCCGGGCCTGTGGTTGAGACAGTGGGGAAGTCGTTACGCCATTCGTGCAGGTCGGAACTTACCCGACAAGGAATTTCGCTACCTTAGGATGGTTATAGTTACCACCGCCGTTTACTGGCGCTTAAGTTCTCCGCTTCGCCCCGAAGAGCTAACAGGTCCCCTTAACGTTCCAGCACCGGGCAGGCGTCAGTCCATATACATCGAATTACTTCTTCGCATGGACCTGTGTTTTTAGTAAACAGTCGCTTCCCCCTGCTCTCTGCGGCCATACAACGCTCCACCCGCGCGGGGCTTCACGTCTCCGGCCCCCCTTCTCCCTAAGTTACGGGGGCAATTTGCCGAGTTCCTTAACCACAGTTCGCCCGATCGCCTCGGTATTCTCTACCTGACCACCTGTGTCGGTTTGGGGTACGGGCCGCTCAGAACTCGCTAGAGGCTTTTCTCGGCAGCATAGGATCACTGACTTCACCTGAATCGGCTCGGCATCACGTCTCAACCTTCATGCACCACGGATTTGCCTATGGTGCGGTCTACACGCTTACCCCGGCACAACCACCGGCCGGGCTCAGCTACCTTCCTGCGTCACCCCATCGCTTGACTACTACCCGCCAGGTTCCCACGCTCCCCACCATTGACCCGAAGGTCGCCGGCAGTTCGGGTGGTTAGCACAACGAGGTTCATCATGGGCGCTCCTTCGCGGGTACGGGAATATCAACCCGTTGTCCATCGACTACGCCTCTCGGCCTCGCCTTAGGTCCCGACTCACCCAGGGCGGATTAACCTGGCCCTGGAACCCTTGGTCATCCGGCGGAAGGGTTTCTCACCCTTCTTTCGCTACTCATGCCTGCATTCTCACTCGTGCCGCGTCCACAACTAGGTCACCCTGCTGCTTCACCCCCGGCACGACGCTCCCCTACCCACCCACACACCTGGATGCCCACCCAACGGCAGACACCGGGCTCTGTGTGAGTGCCACAGCTTCGGCGGTGTGCTTGAGCCCCGCTACATTGTCGGCGCGGAACCACTTGACCAGTGAGCTATTACGCACTCTTTAAAGGGTGGCTGCTTCTAAGCCAACCTCCTGGTTGTCTATGCGACCCCACATCCTTTTCCACTTAGCACACGCTTAGGGGCCTTAGCTGGTGATCTGGGCTGTTTCCCTCTCGACTACGAAGCTTATCCCCCGCAGTCTCACTGCCGCGCTCTCACTTACCGGCATTCGGAGTTTGGCTGATTTCGGTAAGCTTGTAGGCCCCCTAGACCATCCAGTGCTCTACCTCCGGCAAGAAACACACGACGCTGCACCTAAATGCATTTCGGGGAGAACCAGCTATCACGGAGTTTGATTGGCCTTTCACCCCTAACCACAGGTCATCCCCCAACTTTTCAACGTTGGTGGGTTCGGCCCTCCACACGGTCTTACCCGCGCTTCAGCCTGCCCATGGCTAGATCACTCCGCTTCGGGTCTAGAACATGCGACTCAAACGCCCTCTTCAGACTCGCTTTCGCTACGGCTCCCCCACACGGGTTAACCTCGCCACATGCCACTAACTCGCAGGCTCATTCTTCAAAAGGCACGCCGTCACCCCGCAAGGCTCCGACGGATTGTAGGCGAACGGTTTCAGGTACTATTTCACTCCCCTCCCGGGGTACTTTTCACCATTCCCTCACGGTACTCGTCCGCTATCGGTCACCAGGAAGTATTTAGGCTTACCAGGTGGTCCTGGCAGATTCACGGCAGATTTCAGGAGTCCGCCGCTACTCGGGAACACCCACAGAAGACCAGCTGTTTTCACCTACCGGACTATCACCGTCTACGGTCAGCCTTTCCAGACCATTCAGCTAACAACTGGCTTTATAACTCCTCGAACACGTGTCAGCATGTTCAGCAGGGTCCCACAACCCCGACCACGCAACCCCTGACAGGTATCACACGCAACCGGTTTAGCCTCAATCCGCTTTCGCTCGCCACTACTCACGGAATCACTATTGTTTTCTCTTCCTACGGGTACTGAGATGTTTCACTTCCCCGCGTTCCCTCCACACACCCTATGAGTTCAGGTGCAGGTGACACCACATGACTGGTGCCGGGTTACCCCATTCGGACACCCTGGGATCACAGCTCGGTTGACAGCTCCCCCAGGCCTATCGCGGCCTCCCACGTCCTTCATCGGCTCCTGGTGCCAAGGCATCCACCGTTCGCCCTTGACAACTTGACCACAAAGATGCTCGCGTCCACTGTGCAATTCTCAACAAACAACCAACCCACAACCCACCACCCCACACCAGACCCGATCACCATCGGCGGTATGCGAGGCCAGGCCATGCCTGGCAGCCGGCGAACCCGAAAGTCCACACTCAGCCTCTGAAAGACAACCACCAACAGGTTGTTCCTTCAGGACCCAACAGGGTGCTATCCATTCCCTCCCAGCCGCACCAGACCCCCGTTCCCACCACCCCAAGGATGGCTGTACTAAGAGAACCCAGCCGTTGCCAGGACCGAACTCACCAGTGTCTCCGCCAATGAGCACCCCGACCCGACATCCGCGGGCCGCGGGCTCCATACCCGCCTTCGCGGGATGGTGCTCCTTAGAAAGGAGGTGATCCAGCCGCACCTTCCGGTACGGCTACCTTGTTACGACTTCGTCCCAATCGCCAGCCCCACCTTCGACGGCTCCCTCCACAAGGGTTGGGCCACCGGCTTCGGGTGTTGCCGACTTTCGTGACGTGACGGGCGGTGTGTACAAGGCCCGGGAACGTATTCACCGCAGCGTTGCTGATCTGCGATTACTAGCGACTCCGACTTCACGGGGTCGAGTTGCAGACCCCGATCCGAACTGAGACCGGCTTTTTGGGATTCGCTCCACCTCACGGTATCGCAGCCCATTGTACCGGCCATTGTAGCATGCGTGAAGCCCTGGACATAAGGGGCATGATGACTTGACGTCATCCCCACCTTCCTCCGAGTTGACCCCGGCAGTCTCCCATGAGTCCCCAACCGAATTGCTGGCAACATGGGACGAGGGTTGCGCTCGTTGCGGGACTTAACCCAACATCTCACGACACGAGCTGACGACAGCCATGCACCACCTGTCACCGGCCCCGAAGGACCCCACATCTCTGTGAGATTTCCGGCGATGTCAAACCCAGGTAAGGTTCTTCGCGTTGCATCGAATTAATCCGCATGCTCCGCCGCTTGTGCGGGCCCCCGTCAATTCCTTTGAGTTTTAGCCTTGCGGCCGTACTCCCCAGGCGGGGCGCTTAATGCGTTAGCTGCGGCACAGAGAACCGGAGAGGCCCCCCACACCTAGCGCCCAACGTTTACAGCGTGGACTACCAGGGTATCTAATCCTGTTCGCTCCCCACGCTTTCGCTCCTCAGCGTCAGTATCGGCCCAGAGACCCGCCTTCGCCACCGGTGTTCCTCCTGATATCTGCGCATTTCACCGCTACACCAGGAATTCCAGTCTCCCCTACCGAACTCTAGCCTGCCCGTATCGACTGCAGGCCCGCAGTTGAGCCACGGGTTTTCACAGTCGACGCGACAAGCCGCCTACGAGCTCTTTACGCCCAATAAATCCGGACAACGCTCGCGCCCTACGTCTTACCGCGGCTGCTGGCACGTAGTTGGCCGGCGCTTCTTCTGCAGGTACCGTCACTTGCGCTTCGTCCCTGCTGAAAGAGGTTTACAACCCGAAGGCCGTCATCCCTCACGCGGCGTCGCTGCATCAGGCTTCCGCCCATTGTGCAATATTCCCCACTGCTGCCTCCCGTAGGAGTCTGGGCCGTGTCTCAGTCCCAGTGTGGCCGGTCGCCCTCTCAGGCCGGCTACCCGTCGTCGCCTTGGTAGGCCATCACCCCACCAACAAGCTGATAGGCCGCGAGCCCATCCCAAGCCGAAAAACTTTCCACCCCCGAACATGCGTCCGAAGGTCATATCCGGTATTAGCCCCGGTTTCCCGGGGTTATCCCAAAGCCTGGGGCAGGTTGCTCACGTGTTACTCACCCGTTCGCCGCTCGAGTACCCCGAAGGGCCTTTCCGCTCGACTTGCATGTGTTAAGCACGCCGCCAGCGTTCGTCCTGAGCCAGGATCAAACTCTCCAACAAAAACCTGAAGGAAAATCATCCCAGCAACAAAAA
>NZ_JAXCFK010000029.1:0-4382 GCF_056150025.1 Micromonospora aridisoli
TGCAGCGCCACCAACGACGACGAACACGCCGTATCCACCGTCACGGCCGGCCCCTCCAGACCAAGCGTGTACGCCACCCGACCCGACGCCACACTCGGCAGGCTGCCGTTGAACAGGTGCCCCTCGAACGCACCGGTGTCCTCGCCCAGCACGGTGCCGTAGTCGCTGTACATGACGCCGGTGAAGACGCCGGTCCGGCTGCCCCGCAGCGACGTCGGCGCGATGCCGGCGCGTTCCAGCGCCTCCCAGCCCACGTGCAGCAGCAGGCGGTGCTGCGGGTCGGTGGTCAGGGCCTCGCGCGGCGACATGCCGAACAGGTCGGCGTCGAACTCGGCCGCGTCGTGGAGGAAGCCGCCGTGGCGGGTGTAGCTCGTGCCGGGATGGTCGGGGTCGGGGTGGTACAGCCCGTCGACGTCCCAGCCCCGGTTCACCGGGAACTCCGACACCGCATCGACTTCGTCGAGGGTCAGCTGGAACAGCTCCTCGGGCGAGGTCACCCCGCCCGGGAACCGGCACGCCATGCCTACGATCGCCAGCGGCTCCCGGCTCGCCGGCTCCTCCCGCTGCTCCAGCTCCGCCAGCCTCCGGCGGGTCTGGCGCAGCTCGGCGGTGACCCGCTTGAGGTAGTCGAGCAGCTTGCCGTCGCTCATGGTCAGGGCCTTCCCAGCTCTTCGTCGATCAGGGCAAATAGTTCGTCCGCGCCCGCGTCGGCGACCTCGCGGTCGTACACCGGCTCCGCCGCGGCTGCGGGCGGCAGCGTCGCGAGCAGTTGCCAGAGCCGGTCGGTGACGTCCCGGCGCAGCCGGTCGTCGGCGACGGCGGTGACTGTCGCCGCCAGCCGGTCCAGCTCGGCGAGCACGGGCGGCACGTCCGGCGTTTCGCCTCGCGCCGGGCGCGGGTCGAGACGGTCCAGCAGGTAACGGGCCATGGCGGCGGTGCTCGGGTGGTCGAAGATCACGGTGGCGGGCAGGGTGAGCCCGGTGAGTGTGGCGAGCCGTCCGCGCAGCTCCAGCGCGGTAAGCGAGGTGAAGCCCAGATCGGTGAAGCCACGCTCAGGCGGTACGTCGCCGGGGCCGGACCGTCCCAGCACCGTCGCGATCTCGACCTGGACGAGACGTCGCAGCGTTGGCTCCCGATCGTGCTCGGCCATCACCCGTAGCCGGTCTCGCAGTGCAGGCGCGTCCGCCCGCGCCGGGACGCCGCGCGCGGCCCCGGGCCGGGCCAGTCCACGTAGCAGCGCCGGCGCTTCGTCGCCGGGCAGCTCGGACGGGTCGAGCCAGGCGGGCACCAGGTGCGGCCGGTCCGCGCCGGTCACGAGATCGAACAGGGCCAGCGCGTCGTCCGTCGCCAACGGTCGCAGTCCGCTGCGCCGCATCCGCTGCAAGTCGGCCGCGCCGAGCTTCGCGGTGAGGCCCGTGCGCTGCTCCCACAGCCCCCAGCCCAGCGCCACCGCGGGCAGCCCTCGCCGGTGCCGGTGCGCAGCGAGCGCGTCGAGGAACGCGTTGCCGGCCGCGTAGTTCGCCTGCCCGGCCAGCCCGATCGTGGCCGAGACCGACGAGAACAGCACGAATGCCGACAGCTCAAGTTCGGCGGTCAGCTCGTGCAGGTGCCAGGCCGCGTCCACCTTCGCCGCGAGTACCGGGTACAGCTGCTCGGCGGTCAGGGACTGCACCGTCGCGTCCCGCAGCACGCCCGCGGTGTGCACCACGGCCCGCAGTGGCGCGGTGGCGGGAACTGCGGCGAGGACGGCAGCCAGGGCCGCGCGGTCGGTCACGTCGCACGCGGTCACGGTGACCCGGGCTCCCGCCTCGGTCAGCTCCGCCACCAGCTTGTCCACCCCGTCGGCGGTCGGTCCGCTGCGGCTGAGCAGCAGCAGACTCCGTACGCCGTGCCGGTGCACCAGGTGCCGTGCCACGGTCGCGCCGAGGCCGCCGGTCCCGCCCGTGATCAGCACGGTTTCGTCCGGGCCGGCGATGCTCCTCTCGGGTGGCGGCGCGGGAACCGAGCCGCGGGCCAGCCGGGGAACGAGCAGCCGTCCGCGGCGCAGGGCGAGTTGCGGCTCGCCGGTAGCGAGGGCACGGCTCAGCGCGCCGGACACCGGCGGTGCGGCGGCCGGCGGGCCGTCCGGTCCGCTCGCGACCGAAACGTTGTTCCCGAGCGCCGGTGGGTGGTGGTGGTCGAGGTCCACCAGGACGATGCGACCGGGGTGTTCGGTCTGCGCCGCGCGTACCAGTCCCCAGATCGCGGCGGCGGCGAGGTCGACATCGTCGTCCGGTGTGACCGCGACGGCGTGTCGGGTCTGGACGACCAGCCGTCCCGGGCCGTCGGCGTTCCCGCCGAGCCAGTTGCGCACGTCGCGCAGCACGGCCGCTGCGGTCGCGTGGACGGCCTCGGGCAGGTCCTCCGCCGCGCTCGGCTCGACCCGCAGGACCACGGTCGGTGCGTCCGCCGCGACCTCGGTGTCATCGGCCTCCCGCCACTCCAGCTGGAACAGCCGGGGGTCGGTGCGGCGGGCGTCCAGCGGACGCAGGGTCAGCGACTCCACCGAGAGCACCTCGATGCCGGCGGCGTCGGCGGCGAGCAGCGCCGCCCGGTGCTCGCCGAGCATGCTCACCCGGACGCGCAGCTGTGCCGGCCCCGGTCGGGTCAGCCGCACGCCGGCCCAGGAGAACGGCACGACCGGCCCAATGCCGGCCGCCTGCACGAGTGGGTGGAGCACCGCATCAAGCAGGGCCGGGTGGACCTGGAACGGGCCGGTCTCGTCGGTAAGTGCGACCTCGACGAACAGGTCGTCGTCGTGTCGCCAGACGGCACGCAGGTTGCGGAACGCCGGACCGTAGTCCAGGCCCCGGCGGGCCAACTCCTCGTACCAGTCGACGGGGTCGACCGGTGTCGCCGTGGCCGGCGGCCACTCCGGCAGCACCAGCGCGGCCCCGGCCAGTGCGCCCGGGCCGGCCTGCCCGGTGGCGTGCAGCTGCCAGCCGCGGTCGGCCTCGTCACACACCCGGCCGTGGATCCGGATCGCGCGCCGACCGGACTCGTCCGGCGCGGAGGCCGACAGCTGCACCTCGACCTCGCCACGTTCCGGCAGCACCAGCGGGGTGTGCAGGGTCAGCTCGTCCACGGCGTCGCCGACGCGCAACGCCATCTCCAGCAGCGCGGTGCCCGGCACGAAGACCTGGCCGAGCACCCGGTGGTCGGTCAGCCAGGGCCGGGTCCGCAGCGAGATCCGTTCGGTGAAGACGAGCCCCTCGCCGTCGGCGAGTTCCACGGCCGACCCGAGCAGCGGCCGGTCCGCGCCGGGGTGCACCCAGTGCCGTCGCCGCTGGAAGGCGTACGTCGGCAGGTCCACGCGGGACGCGTCGGTGCCGGCGTACGCCTTGGTCCAGTCGACGGCGAGCCCGGCGACCCACAGCTGCGCCACGGAGACCAGGAAGCGGTCCAGCCCGCCCTCGTCGCGGCGCAGCGTCGCGCCGACAAACGACTGTCGCGCCCCGGGCCGGCTCTCCAGGATCTCCTCAAGGTTCATGGTGAGCACCGGGTGCGAGCTGACCTCCAGGAACGTGTCGTATCCCTGCTCAGTCAGTGCCTCGACGGCGGTGTGGAAGTGCACGGTCTGCCGCAGGTTGCGGAACCAGTAGCCCGCGTCCTGCTGCCCGTCGTTGAACCAGTCCTGCTCGACGGTGGAGAAGAACGGCACCCGTGCGGGCGTAGGACGCACGTCCGCGAGCAGCCGAACCAGGTCGTCCTCGAGGCGGGCAACCTGGAAGGTGTGCGAGGCGTAGTCGACCGGGATCCGACGGGCCCGCACCTGCTCGGCCTCGCACTGAGCCAGCAGTTCGTCGAGGGCGGCCGGCTCCCCGGCGACGACCGTGGCCGACGGGCCGTTCAACGCCGCGACCTCGAGCCGGCCCGACCAGGCCGCCAGGCGGGGCGTCAGGTCCGCGGCGGGCAGCGCCACCGACATCATCCCGCCATCGCCGGCCAGCTTCCGCGCGATCGCCTGCGACCGCAGCGCGACCACGCGCGCCGCGTCGGCGAGGGACAGCGCGCCGGCCACGCAGGCGGCGGCGATCTCGCCCTGCGAGTGCCCGACGACGGCCGCCGGCTCGACGCCGTACCACCGCCACAGCGCCGCCAGTGAGACCATCACCGCCCAGGAGACCGGCTGGACCACGTCGACCCGGTCCAGACCTGGCGCGTCCGGGGCCTGCCGCAGCACCGCCTCCGGATCCCAGTCCACGAACGCGGTCAGGGCCGCGGCGCACTCGGCGAAGCACTGCGCGAAGGCGGGTGAGGTGTCCAGCAGGCCCACCGCCATCCCCGCCCACTGCGAACCCTGACCCGGGAACACAAACACCACCCGACCATCCACACCACGA
>NZ_JAXCFK010000030.1:0-3677 GCF_056150025.1 Micromonospora aridisoli
GTATCAGGTTCTTCTTCGTCGATGAACCATCTACCGGAGACCTCGCCACATCCCGGGCACCAACACACCCCACCCGGATTTCAAAACACGCCCTAACAGGGGGCCCCTGCTATACACGAGGCGTTAAGAGGGGGCCCTTCCTTACACCTCAGTACGAGTAGAAGCCCTGGCCGGTCTTGCGGCCCAGGTCGCCCGCGGTGGCCATGCGCTGCAGCAGCTCCGGCGGGAAGAACTTCTCGTCGGCGGTGTCGGTGTAGATGTTGCGGGTCGCATTCAGCAGCACGTCGACACCGGTCAGGTCGACGGTGGCCAGCGGGCCCATCGCGTGCCCGAAGCCGAGCTTGCACGCGGTGTCCAGGTCCTCGGCGGAGATGACGCCCGCCTCGACCAGCTTGACCGCCTCCATGGCCAGCGCACAGATCAACCGGGTGGTGACGAAGCCGGCGATGTCCCGGTTCACCACCACGACGGTCTTGCCGATCTCCTCGGCGAAGGACTTCGCGCGCTCCAGGGTGGCGTCGCTGGTCTTGTAGCCACGGACCAGCTCACAGAGCTTCATCATCGGCACCGGCGAGAAGAAGTGGGTGCCGACGACCGCCTCCGGGCGCTCGGTGGCCGTCGCGATCTGGGTGACCGGGATCGCCGAGGTGTTGGTGGCCAGGACCGCGTCCGCCTTGCAGATCTTGTCCAGCGCGCGGAACACCTCGTGCTTGATCTCCAGCTTCTCGAAGACCGCTTCGATGACGATGTCCGCGTCGGCGGCCGCCTCCAGCTCGGTGGTGGGGGTGATCCGCCCCAGCGCGGCCTCGACGTCGTCGCCGGAGAGCTTCCCCTTCTCGGCGAACTTCGTCAGCGACCGCTCGATGCCGTCCAGACCGCGCTTCGTCGCCGCCTCGTCCAGGTCCCGCAGCGTCACCTGCCAGCCTGCCTGCGCCGCCACCTGGGCGATGCCCGAACCCATCAAACCGGCACCGACGACCGCGAGCCGACCCGCCATCTGCTTCTCCCTCGCTGCGAATGAGTGTCTGTCTGCACCCTAGTCGGCGAGCCTGAACGACAGCTAAGGCGCTCAGATGGTGAGGTCTGGTTCCTCCGGTGCGGTCGCCCGCTCCACCTCGATGCCGAGCGCCCGCAGGTCGGCAACGAAGTCGGGGTAACCCCGGTCGACGTGGTGCACGTGGGAGACCTCGGTCATCCCGTCGGCGCAGAGCCCGGCGATGATGAGCCCGGCACCGGCCCGGATGTCGGTCGCGCGTACCGGTGCTCCGGAAAGCCGCTCCCGGCCGCGTACCACCGCGTGGTGCCCGTCGGTCTTGATGTCCGCACCCAGCCGCATCATCTCGTTGGCGAACATGAACCGGCCGTCGAAGATGTTCTCGGTGATGAGGGAGGCGCCGTCGCTGAGCGCCGCGAGCCCGATCGCCATCGGCAGCAGGTCGGTGGCGAAGCCCGGGTAGGGCAGCGTGACCACGTCCACCGCCCGGGGCCGGTCGTCCATGCGTACCCGGAAACAGTCCGACCGGGTCTCCACCAGGCCACCGGCCATCACCAGCTTGTCGAGCGCGACCTCCAGGAACGCCGGATCCAGGCCGGTCACGGTGACGTCGCCGCGGGTCATCGCCGCGCCGAACGCCCAGGTGCCGGCGACGATCCGGTCCCCCACCGTGGCGTGCCGGACCGGCCGGAGCTGAGGTACGCCGACGATGGTGATGGTCGACGTCCCCTCCCCGTCGATCAGCGCGCCCATCCGCTGGAGCATCGTGCAGATGTCGACGATCTCGGGTTCCCGGGCGGCGTTGTCGATCACGGTGGTGCCGTCGGCCAGCACCGCCGCCATGATGAGGTTCTCGGTCGCTCCCACGCTGGGAAAGTCCAGCATGATCTCCGCGCCGCGCAGGCCGTCCGGAGCCGAGGCGATCACGAAGCCGTGCTCGCCGGAGATGTCGGCACCCATCCGGGTCAGGCCGGAGATGTGCATGTCCAGGCCCCGTGAGCCGATCGCGTCGCCGCCCGGGTGAGCCACCCGCACGTACCCGCGCCGGGCCAGCAGCGGACCGAGCACGCAGATCGACGCTCGCAGCCGGCGGACCAGGTCGTAGTCGGCCTCCACGCCCGGCTGCTCCGGCACGTCGATGGTGACCGAGCGGGACCGGGCCGCCCCGCCGACGCCGACCATCGGGTCCACCGGATCGTCGGCGTCGAACTGCACGCCACAACCGAGCCGCCGCAGCACCTCGCCCATGATGGCGATGTCGGTGATCCGGGGAACGTTGGTGATCACACTGCGGCCGGGTGCGAGCAACGCGGCGGCCATCAACTTCAGCGCCGAGTTCTTCGCACCCACGACGTGCACGGTGCCGGCGAGCCGGGCACCGCCGTGTACCCGGATGACATCGACGTCGGCGATCGCCGCGTCACCCGCGTCGCCCGGGCCGACCCCGGCGGACCAACCCGTGCCGGCGTCCGGCCGCGCCGGGATCGTCAGATCCGGTATCCGTAGGCTGTGCGTCATGGCCGTCCACCTCACGCGCATCTACACCAAGGCCGGCGACGCCGGCATGACCAGGCTGAGCAACAACGAGCAGGTGCCGAAGAACGATCCGCGGATCGCCGCGTACGCGGACGTCGACGAGTGCAACGCCGCGCTCGGTGTGGCAGTCGCCCTGGGCCAGCTCGACGACGAACTGCGCGCGGTGCTGGGGTCGATCCAGAACGACATGTTCGACGTGGGTGCCGACCTGTCCACCCCGGTGGAGCCGGACCCGAAGTACCCGCCGCTGCGGGTCACGGAGGAGTACGTCGAGCGCCTCGAGGGCTGGTGCGACGAGTACAACGCGCGCCTGAGCAAGCTCGACTCCTTCATCCTCCCCGGCGGCACCGCGGGCGCGGCGCTGCTGCACGCGGCGCGGACGATCGCCCGGCGCGCCGAGCGGTCGGCATGGGCTCTCATCGCGCATGACCCCGACCGGACCAGTCACCTCCCGGCAAAGTATCTCAACCGGCTGTCGGATCTGCTCTTTATCCTGGCAAGAACGGCAAATCCGGACGGAGACGTGCTATGGGTACCGGGCGGAGGCCGGTGACGGTCGGTGCCCTGCACCACGTGGAGGTCTGGGTACCCGACCTGAGCGCCGCGATGCGCAGCTGGGGGTGGCTACTCGGCGAGTTGGGCTGGACGTCGTTCCAGCAGTGGCCGATCGGCCAGTCCTGGCGACTCGGCCCGACGTACCTCGTGCTGGAGGAGTCCCCCGCCCTCACCGGCCGACACCACGATCGACTCGCCCCGGGCCTCAACCACCTGGCCTTCCACGCCGGTTCGACCGCCGCCGTGGACCGGCTGGTCGAACAGGCACCGGCGTACGGCTGGGAGCTGCTCTTCGCCGACCGCCACCCGTACGCCGGCGGGCCCGACACGTACGCCGCCTATCTGGCCGACGGTCAGGGGTACGAGGTCGAGCTGGTCGCCTCTTCCTGAGATCGCAGAAACACCGCTGGCCGGCACCCTGGTTCGGGTGCCGGCCGGCGGTCTTGTTCCCCCTGTGGAGGAATGTCTGTGGTTGCCAGCTGGTCAGTTGGTGGTCAGCTGTTCCAGTGTTGGGCGACGAGGTCGGCGGCCTGCTGTTCCCACTGGGCGTAGTGGTCGGGGTAGGCCGACACCTGCACCGTCTGGGCGGCCT
>NZ_JAXCFK010000031.1:0-3511 GCF_056150025.1 Micromonospora aridisoli
CTATATCAAATTCCATATGTAAGTAATTACATATAGATAGTAACAAGAAAATAAACCGAAACGCTGTGAATATTTAATGAGTTAGGTCGAAAGGCCAAAATAAGGTTAAGTTAATAAGGGCGCACGGTGGATGCCTTGGCACTAGGAGCCGATGAAGGACGGGACGAACACCGATATGCTTCGGGGAGCTGTAAGCAAGCTTTGATCCGGAGATTTCCGAATGGGGAAACCCACCACTCGTAATGGAGTGGTATCCATATCTGAATTCATAGGATATGAGAAGGCAGACCCGGGGAACTGAAACATCTAAGTACCCGGAGGAAGAGAAAGCAAATGCGATTCCCTGAGTAGCGGCGAGCGAAACGGGATCAGCCCAAACCAAGAGGCTTGCCTCTTGGGGTTGTAGGACACTCTGTACGGAGTTACAAAGGAACGAGGTAGATGAAGAGGTCTGGAAAGGCCCGCCATAGGAGGTAACAGCCCTGTAGTCAAAACTTCGTTCTCTCCTGAGTGGATCCTGAGTACGGCGGAACACGTGAAATTCCGTCGGAATCCGGGAGGACCATCTCCCAAGGCTAAATACTCCCTAGTGACCGATAGTGAACCAGTACCGTGAGGGAAAGGTGAAAAGCACCCCGGAAGGGGAGTGAAAGAGATCCTGAAACCGTGTGCCTACAAGTAGTCAGAGCCCGTTAACGGGTGATGGCGTGCCTTTTGTAGAATGAACCGGCGAGTTACGATCCCGTGCAAGGTTAAGCAGAAGATGCGGAGCCGCAGCGAAAGCGAGTCTGAATAGGGCGCATGAGTACGTGGTCGTAGACCCGAAACCAGGTGATCTACCCATGTCCAGGGTGAAGTTCAGGTAACACTGAATGGAGGCCCGAACCCACGCACGTTGAAAAGTGCGGGGATGAGGTGTGGGTAGGGGTGAAATGCCAATCGAACCTGGAGATAGCTGGTTCTCTCCGAAATAGCTTTAGGGCTAGCCTCAAGGTAAGAGTCTTGGAGGTAGAGCACTGATTGGACTAGGGGCCCCTACCGGGTTACCGAATTCAGTCAAACTCCGAATGCCAATGACTTATCCTTGGGAGTCAGACTGCGAGTGATAAGATCCGTAGTCGAAAGGGAAACAGCCCAGACCATCAGCTAAGGTCCCCAAGTGTATGTTAAGTGGAAAAGGATGTGGCGTTGCACAGACAACTAGGATGTTGGCTTAGAAGCAGCCACCATTCAAAGAGTGCGTAATAGCTCACTAGTCGAGTGACGCCGCGCCGAAAATGTAACGGGGCTAAACATACCACCGAAGCTATGGATCCCGTAAGGGATGGTAGGGGAGCGTTCCAAGCAGCAGTGAAGCGGTATCGTGAGGAGCCGTGGAGCGCTTGGAAGTGAGAATGCCGGTGTGAGTAGCGAAAAGAGGGGTGAGAATCCCCTCCGTCGAAAGCCCAAGGTTTCCTGAGGAAGGCTCGTCCGCTCAGGGTTAGTCTGGACCTAAGCCGAGGCCGAAAGGCGTAGGCGATGGACAACAGGTTGATATTCCTGTACCACCTCCTCACCATTTGAGCAATGGGGGGACGCAGGAGGATAGGGTAAGCGCGGTATTGGATATCCGCGTCCAAGCAGTTAGGCTGGGAAATAGGCAAATCCGTTTCCCATAAGGCTGAGCTGTGATGGCGAGCGAAATATAGTAGCGAAGTTCCTGATTCCACACTGCCAAGAAAAGCCTCTAGCGAGGTGAGAGGTGCCCGTACCGCAAACCGACACAGGTAGGCGAGGAGAGAATCCTAAGGTGATCGAGAGAACTCTCGTTAAGGAACTCGGCAAAATGACCCCGTAACTTCGGGAGAAGGGGTGCTCTGTTAGGGTGCAAGCCCGAGAGAGCCGCAGTGAATAGGCCCAGGCGACTGTTTAGCAAAAACACAGGTCTCTGCGAAGCCGTAAGGCGAAGTATAGGGGCTGACGCCTGCCCGGTGCTGGAAGGTTAAGAGGAGCGCTTAGCGTAAGCGAAGGTGCGAATTGAAGCCCCAGTAAACGGCGGCCGTAACTATAACGGTCCTAAGGTAGCGAAATTCCTTGTCGGGTAAGTTCCGACCCGCACGAAAGGCGCAACGATCTGGGCACTGTCTCAACGAGAGACTCGGTGAAATTATAGTACCTGTGAAGATGCAGGTTACCCGCGACAGGACGGAAAGACCCCGTGGAGCTTTACTGCAGCCTGATATTGAATGTTGGTACAGCTTGTACAGGATAGGTAGGAGCCTTGGAAACCGGAGCGCCAGCTTCGGTGGAGGCATCGGTGGGATACTACCCTGGCTGTATTGACCTTCTAACCCGCCGCCCTTATCGGGCGGGGAGACAGTGTCAGGTGGGCAGTTTGACTGGGGCGGTCGCCTCCTAAAAGGTAACGGAGGCGCCCAAAGGTTCCCTCAGAATGGTTGGAAATCATTCGCAGAGTGTAAAGGCACAAGGGAGCTTGACTGCGAGACCTACAAGTCGAGCAGGGACGAAAGTCGGGCTTAGTGATCCGGTGGTTCCGCATGGAAGGGCCATCGCTCAACGGATAAAAGCTACCCCGGGGATAACAGGCTTATCTCCCCCAAGAGTCCACATCGACGGGGAGGTTTGGCACCTCGATGTCGGCTCATCGCATCCTGGGGCTGTAGTCGGTCCCAAGGGTTGGGCTGTTCGCCCATTAAAGCGGTACGCGAGCTGGGTTCAGAACGTCGTGAGACAGTTCGGTCCCTATCCGTCGCGGGCGCAGGAAATTTGAGAGGAGCTGTCCTTAGTACGAGAGGACCGGGATGGACGCACCGCTGGTGTACCAGTTGTTCTGCCAAGGGCATCGCTGGGTAGCTATGTGCGGACGGGATAAGTGCTGAAAGCATCTAAGCATGAAGCCCCCCTCAAGATGAGATTTCCCATTCCGCAAGGAAGTAAGATCCCTGAAAGATGATCAGGTTGATAGGTCTGAGGTGGAAGTGTGGCGACACATGGAGCTGACAGATACTAATCGATCGAGGACTTAACCATATTTGAATGATGTCACACCTGTTATCTAGTTTTGAGAGAACACTCTCAATTTGTTTGGTGGCGATAGCGAAGAGGTCACACCCGTTCCCATACCGAACACGGAAGTTAAGCTCTTCAGCGCCGATGGTAGTCGGGGGTTTCCCCCTGTGAGAGTAGGACGCCGCCAAGCATTACTTTTATCATCGCGGTGTGGAGCAGTTCGGTAGCTCGTCGGGCTCATAACCCGAAGGTCGCAGGTTCAAATCCTGCCCCCGCAACCAAATTTTAAAATGGTCCGGTAGTTCAGTTGGTTAGAATGCCTGCCTGTCACGCAGGAGGTCGCGGGTTCGAGTCCCGTCCGGACCGCCATTAATGTAAACGAAACGATCATGTTTTCGTTTTTTTTGTGTTTTCTTTTACTATATCTTCTGCTTGGTGTCATAGCCAAGCTTTCTTTATATCGGGAACATCTTGGATATTTCAGCAAAATTCGATAAACTAG
>NZ_JAXCFK010000032.1:0-3472 GCF_056150025.1 Micromonospora aridisoli
GCCGCCGGGGGAGTGCTCCCCCGGCGGCTTCGGTGAGACAGTCAGGAAGCCTTCTGGGGTGCTTCCGAGGGCTTGTCCTGGCTCGTCTGTTCGGCCTGTTGAGCTTGCTTGGCGTAGGTGGCCACCAGGCCTACGGAGACGCCGAGCTGGTCGGCGATCGCGCGCATGGTTTTGCCCTGGGCCCGCAGCTCGGCGATGCGCCGGCGGCGGTCTTGAGCTCGAGCGAGGTACTCCACGCGCGGCTCGGCGGCAATGTTTCGAATGGTGCGCTCTGAGACGCCGAACTGCTCGGCCAGTTCTCGAGCAGTTCGGTTCCTGCGGATGGGTTTGTCAGCGGGCATTGGCCTCAACCTCCAACACTTGCTTCACCAGCTTTTGACGGCGTTCTGCTCGTACAACGCCGGACCGTTGCCCGCGCTTCTGCTGCTTCTCGGGGGTGCTCCAGGCAGCGCGGCGGGCGGCGGTCTTCTCGGGGGTGATGTTGCGCCAGACCCATCTGCTGATCGACTGGGCGAGGTGGTGCACCTCGGTGCGGCTCATCGGGCCTTTGCTGAACTGGTCGCAGATCCAGGTCTGGTTCTTGTTCCAGGCGACGGCTTCCACGACCTCTTCCCACTCGGTGCGGTCGCTGTAGCGTTCCCGGGCGCTGTAGGCCCATGTGCGAGTGAGGTCGAACAGTTCGCAGTTGCGGCCAGTGGAGGAGTCTTTGAGGGCCTGAGAGTCTTGGGATGGGTCTGGGAGAGCTCCGAGGCCCTGGAGGGCGTCTGAGAGCTCCTGGAGGCTGTAGGAGGCTTCCTGAGCGCCCCAGCGGGTTGGGTGGGCGCGGTGGTGGGGGTTCTTGGTGATCCGCCCGCCGTAGGCCACGTCCCCGCCGAGCACGTCGGTGAGGCCTTGCTCGATTCGGGCGAGCTTGTTCACCGGCGCCCGGCGGGCCGCATCGGTCATGCACACCGGAGCCCTGAGGGCGAAGACCACGTGCCCGGCGGTGGTGTAGGGGTTCAGCGCCACCCAGGACGGCTCCGGCAGGCCGAGCAGGTCGGCGATCTGATCGGCGTCGGAGGCGTCGCGGTCGACGACCACCAGCGATCGCAAGCACAGCGGGTTCGCCTCGATGTACGGCAGCGTCAGGGCGTGCTCGCGAGCCATCCGGTGCTTGGGCCCGGTCTTTTCCCCCGCCAGAGGGGCGTGGGGAAGCCAGGCCGCATCGAAGGAGGCCGCGAAAGTCTGCATGCGCTGACTCCACCACGAACCCATCCCAGCTCCGCGGATTTGCTCCGGTGTGTTCAAACTAGGCATCGAACCTTAATCAGATACTTCCTCGAAAACCGCTCTCTGCAGCCTGCCCGTAGGGCAGGCCATCTTCGGTGCAGCCGAGCCTCCCGGCTCCACCCTGGACCCCACACCTCATGCATCATTCGATGACCGAGGCTCAGGTGACCCAACGCAGGCGCGCACAGGCACAGCTGCACTCTCCTCGGGAGGTGCCCCCAGCACCGCAACCAGGCATCGACTCAGCCCCAATTTTCATCCGCCGGCCCCGACCAACCACGGTCACTGTCGATGACTCCTGCTGCCCCCGACTCACCCTTCACGGGTGAGGGGTTAACCCGTTCCGGGTGGGCGACCAGAACGGGTCCCTGTGTTCGGCCATGTGGTCGAGCGGGTGCCTGGTGGGGTGGCGTGGTGGTTGGCGATGGGCCGGTTTCGGGCGCGCTGGGGTGTCCTGGTTGTGCGCATTGAGGACCGTTAGGGAGGACGTGACGGGTGTCTTCCCCAGGGGCCGGCCGAAGAATGCACTAGGTGTGACGGCTTCGAGAGGCCAGAAGCAGGTGATGCCTATACAAAAAATTTGCGATCGTGCACGCTTTGCCTTGTTGCCGCAGCCGCGGCTGACTGGTGCGACGGAAGGCGCTGACATGAGTGGTTTGAGGACCAAGGCGGGGTTGCTGAGTGTGTTGCTTGTGGTTGCTCTCGGAACGGGGCCTGCCCACGCTGAAGCACCTACGTCGTCTGACCCCCTTGGGGCTTCGGCGGTTGCAACGGATTCCCTCGTGGAGAGCGAAGCCACCATTGCGGTCGATGAGCCACTTTCATATGTCGAAGCAGACTCTCCGGAGGAAGCCCAACAAATTTTTGAGCAGCTGGACTCGGGTATCCCTCCAGCGTCGATGGGAGGTGCAGCCTCAATGGGAGCGGCAGCCAGAGTTGATTTCGCTCCGTGCGAGTTGTACCCGACGAGGGTTTACCGCCGGACCTCTTCGGGCCGGCAAGCGATCGGCTTCAAGCCCTACACGGTGTGCGATGTGCCGGTGGCAAGCATCCGCCACAACAGCGAGCTTCGCTACAAGCAGCTGGTGTGGTGGCGGACGAAGATCACACGGTCAGGCGGCAATTCGAATGAGGCGAGGTACACCCAAAGGAACATCGAGTACTACTGCGTCGGTACGAAATCCACCACGTGGCGGGGCACCACTCAAGGCGCCATCACATGGCGCGGTAAGACCTACTACACGCGCGTCTACACCGCCCCAAAGACAGAGAACTGCAAGGCCTAGGCTGACTCTCATGACTAAGACCCGCCCTGGGATGGCTAGCCGGGAACCAGAGTGCTTCCTGGTTTACTGCCGACATGCCGACGGCAGTGAACCTCTTGTCGCTGCCGCCTCGACGTCCGATGAGGTGCATGAGCTCGAACAAATTGGTGAGGCGAGAGGATGCCCTGAGGTGCGGTGGGAAACGGTGCCTTGGCGACGGGTAGACAACCGCGTGCAGTCGGCACCCCGTGGAGTGATCGTTGGACTCGTAGTCACTGGTGCTCCAGACGGCGAAATCGGGATCGCGGTGTTCGACGACGTATCTGTCGCTGAAGCCTTTGCACAGGATGCACGAGCACAGGGACAGGACTATCGCTGCCGCCATGTGCGTCTAGGTGAATGGATTCTCGCGACCTAAATCATGTGCCCTATGGGTCCACTCTGGCAGGGTGCCGAGCATGGAAAAAAGCCGGGCCATGATGGCCCGGCTTTCTCCATGTTCGGGAGATTCGGCCTGGTCTACCTGGTCTCCCTCTAGGAGCTGCTGGTGTGAGCAAACCAACTCCCCTGTTGAGTGTCTGCCGTCTGCTATTTCTTTCCCAAAAGTGACAGCACATCACGGGTTGGGCTGCTCTCGTTAGGGCCGACCTGCCGCTGATAGCTCCTCCTCCAAGGAGGTGTTGAGAAGCCTGTCCCTGATGTGCTGGACAGCGCATGCGGTGTTGGAGCTTCAGTAAGGTTCGGCGGAGCAAAGCTATGTTCTATGTGCCATAGAACGGGATCGGCCGCTGGCCGGGGCACCACGCGGGGCGGATGGGCGCTGCGCTGGACATGGGAAAGCCGCCGGGGGAGTGCTCCCCCGGCGGCTTCGGTGAGACAGTCAGGAAGCCTTCTGGGGTGCTTCCGAGGGCTTGTCCTGGCTCGTCTGTTCGGCCTGT
>NZ_JAXCFK010000033.1:0-3074 GCF_056150025.1 Micromonospora aridisoli
GCGACGAATGGTGCGGGTGGAGCAGCCCAGGGCTTCTGCTCCCTCCTTGGCGGTGACAGTGCGCCGTGCGGGTGTCTCGGCAGTCATCGGAAGAGCTCCTTGGATGCGTGGGTGCGGTCGATGCGGCGTTTGTCAGCGGCGCGTTGGGCGCGGCGTTGTTGGTGCTCGGGGGCGGTCCAGGCTTTGCGTCTCTGGGTGGTGAGTTCTGGGGTGATGTTGCGCCAGGTCCAGCGGGCGATGGAACGGGCCAGGTGCAGCACTTCCACCTCGCCCAGCGGACCGCGGGTGAACTCCTCGGCGATGGCGGTGAGGTTCTTGTTCACGGCGAAGGCGTGAACGGTCTGCTCCCACTCGCTGGCATCGTCGTAGCGCAACCGGGCGCGGTAGGCCCATTGCCGGGTGAGGTGGAACAGGGCGACGTTGCGGCCCACAGACGACGCTGTGAGGGCTTTTCCGGTCCTGGAAGGCCCTGGGAGGGCTCCGACGTCTCCGAGGGCCTGTGCGAGCTCCTGGAGGCCGTACAGGGCGGTTTCCTCGCCCCACAGCGGCATGTGCTGGCGGTGGACGGGGTTCTTAGTCACCCGGCCCGCGTATCCAACGTCCCCGCCCAGGACGTCGACGAGGCCTTGCTCGATGCGGGCCAGGAGGTTGATCGGCTTCCGGCGGGCGGAGTCGGTGAGGCACACCGGAGCGGCCAGGGCGTAGGCGATGTGCCCGGAGCGGGTGTGCGGGTTCAGCGTCACCCAGGAGGGCTGGGGAAGCCCGACTAGATCGGCCACCTGGTCGGCCTCAGAGCCGTCGTGGTCGGTGACCACGATCGACTGCAGGCACAGCGGGTTGGTCTCGATGTAGGGCAGCTGCAGGGCGTGCTCCCGGGACAGTCGCCGGTAGGCGCCGTCCTTGCGCTCAGCGGCCAATGGCGCCTGCGGTAGCCAATGGTCGGCGAACACGTTCTGGAAGCTCATGAGGTGACCCAACCACAGATTTCCCACCTTCTCGGGTAGGACGCACCCTTAATCAGATACTTCCCCCAAAAATTCTTTCCAGCCTGCGCGTAGCGCAGTCCGCTTCCGGGCCCTCCCGAACCCCGCTGGAACTGTCACACCTCATGCATCATTCGATGACCGAGGCCCAGGTGACCCAACGCAGGTGCGCACAGGCTCAGCTGCACCCTCCTCGTGAGGTGTCCCAAGCATCGCAACCAGGCACCGACTTAGCCCCCATGTTCATCCGCCGGCCCCAGCAGCCAGGGTCACTGTCGAGGACTCCTGCCGCCCCCGGTTCACCCTCCACGGGTGAGGCTCTGAACCGTTCCGGGTGATACCACCGGAGCCGTTCTTCGTGCTCGGCCATGTGGTCGAGCGGGTGCCTGGTGGGGTGGCGTGGTCGCTGTTGGCAGGCCGGTTTCGGGCGCGCGCTGGGGTGTCCTGGCTGTGCGCACCGACAACCGCAGGAGAGGACGTGACGAGCGTCTTCCCCCAGTGGCCGGCCGAAGAATGCAAAAGGTGTGACGGCTTCGAGAGGCCAAAAGCAGGTGATGCCTATACAAAAAATTTGCGATCGTGCACGCTTTGCCTTGTTGCCGCAGGCGCGGCTGACTTATGGGACGGAAGGCGCTGACATGAGCGGGTTGAAGACCATGACGGGGTTGCTGAGTGTGCTGCTTGTGGTTGCTCTCGGAACGGGGCCTGCTCATGCTGAAGCGCCTACGTCGTCTAGCCCCCTTGGAGTTTCAGGGGCTGCAACGGATTCCCTCGTGGAGAACGAAGCCGCCGTTGGGATCGATGAGCCACTTTCATATGTCGAAGCGGACTCTCCGGAGGAAGCCCAACAAATTTTCGAGCGCCTGGACTCGGGTATCCCGCCGGCGTCGATGGGAGGTGCAGCCTCGATGGGAGCGGCAGCCAGAGTTGATTTCGCTCCATGCGAGCTGTACCCGACGAGGGTCTACCGCCGAACCTCTTCGGGTCGGCAAGCGATCGGCTTCAAGCCCTACACGGTGTGCGATGTGCCGGTGACAAGCATCCGCCACAACAGCGAGCTCCGGTACAAGCAGTTGGTGTGGTGGCGGCTGAAGATAGCGCGGTCAGGCGGCAACTCGAATGAGGCGAGGTACACCCAAAGGAACATCGAGTACTACTGCGCCGGTACGAAATCCACCACGTGGCGGGGCACCACTCAAGGCGCCATCACATGGCGCGGCAAGACCTACTACACGCGTGTCTACACCGCCCCGAAGACGGAGAACTGCAAGGCCTAGGCTGACTCTCATGACCAAGATCCGCCCTGGAACAGCTCGTCAGAAACCAGAGTGCTTTCTGGTTTATTGCCGGCATGCTGACGGCAGTGAACCTCTTGTTGCTGCCGTCTCGACGCCTGATGAGGTGCGTGAGCTCGAACAAATCGGTGAGGCGAGGGGATGCCCTGAGGTGCGTTGGGAAACAGTGCCTTGGCGACGGGTAGGCAACAGCCCACAGTCGGCACTCCGTGGAGCGGACGTTGGACTCGTGATTACTGGTGCCCCGGACGATGAGATCGGGATCGCTGTGTTCGATGACGTATCTGTCGCTGAAGCCTTCGCACAGGAGGCCCGAGCACAGGGACAGGACTATCGCTGTCGCCATGTGCGTCTAGGTGAATGGATTCTTTCGACCTGAATCATGTACCTCACAGGTTTGCTCTGTAGCGACAGATAGGCCGGTGCAGAGCCGTGGCAGGGTGCCAAGCATGGAAAAAAGCCGGGCCATCATGGCCCGGCTTTTTCCATGCTCGGGGGATTTGGTCTGGTCTACCTGGTCTCCCTCTAGGAGCTGCTGGTGTGAGCAAGCCAACTCCTGTATTGAGTATCTGTCGTCTGCCACTTCGTTCACAAAAGTGACAGCAGATCGCGGGTTGGAGTGCTCCCGTCACGGTCGATCTGTTGTTGCCAGCTCCTTTTCCACGATGTGCTGAGAAGTCTGTCCTCGACGTGCTGGACAACGCATGCGGTGGCAGAGCCCCCAGTGGAGTCAGTGGAGCAAAGCTATGTTCTATGTGCCATAGAACCGAGATCGGCCTCCGGCCGGGGCACCGGG
>NZ_JAXCFK010000034.1:0-2893 GCF_056150025.1 Micromonospora aridisoli
TTTAGGTCTTTTATAGGTAGTTAGATCTGCAGTTGGTGTAGGTTCTGCAGTATGCTTTGTACCGCCAGAATCGCCGCCAGAGGCCAGTTCTCTGGCTCTTACGACAAGGCTTTGCAGCTCCATAGGTAAAAATTTTCTCACCAGATCTAGGTCACTTTGTGATTGCTTAAGCTCCAAGTTATGGGTTTTAAGTGTGGAATTTTCCACAGAGATTTTTTCCAATTGCTTCTGGTTTTCATTATAAAAAAACTCAATTTTCGATGTCTCTTTCTTTTTTTTATAAAATTCACTTGTAGCTGCATCAGCTTTTTCATCAGATTTTTTAGCCCTAAATTTTGCCCTTCTTCTTTGTCTATTTAGCTTTTTAAAAGTAGCTGAAGCGATTTCTTTTACTTCTTCAGCAGAGTATTTTTTTTCTAAACCAATAAAATTTTTCCTTGGTGGAGTATCCAAAATATTTTTTGAAAGCTCATTATAAAATTCGTTTTCTTCATCTTTATCTTGTCTGATTAAATCTCTGTAATCTTTTAATGTTGTATGATCAACTAAAGTTTTACTTTTTTCTTCACCACGTTTTAAACCAAATTTACTATTTGCAGTGTTGTAAATATCCTGCAATCTTCCATAAGAATTTTTACCTCGCCAAAAAGATTTATTGTTTAATTTGTTGTCAACAATAGGTAAAATTAATGCATGAATATGTGGTGTACTTTCATCTAAATGCAAAACTGCATTAACACATTTCCCGTAATTTTCTTTTTCCAAAAAATCAATTTGAGTTTTAACCCAGTCTTTTAAATTTGATTTATATTCAGATCTAGATTTCTTTGAACCATCTTTATTATTAAAGAAAAATTCTGGTGATGCAGTTAAAACGAATTCGTTAAAAATTACTGTGTCTTTATTTCTAATGACAATATCATTATTTTTAATATAACTCATTATGTCAGATCTGGTATTTTCCGTACCAATTAATATTTCATTCAAATTTGATTTTTTAGAATTTACATTCTCTTCTATAACTATTCTCATATTATGATTATGTACAGCTTGTATAGCTGTTTTTTTGTGTGATTGTTTCCTGATTATTGAATACATTTTTATTTCTCCATATTAATATACAACCCCCATTTTTTTTGGATAAATCCAATATTATGAGAATGTCGAATACATTCTCATGTGGCGTTAAATGCCACCTGTGCAGCTGTGTAAGGTTTTGACGTTGAACCGGTGCAAACCGGTTCGGGGCTTGGGTGGGCTATGCCCCCCAACGAACGACTGAGCGTAGCTCGGTCTAGTGAGTGATAGACCGAGAAAGTAAACTCAACGTATATATTTAAAGTTATCACTTTAATATATTCTGTCAAATAGCTACCGCCTCGCTTTGCAGCTCGTTGCTAAATCTTTTCTTAAAGCGAAAGTAAACTTTCACTTTAAAAAAGATTGAATATAAGAATGCAAAGTTTCCATATGTAGACTGCAGTCTACGATCAGAAACTTTTTCTACTGCACATAGGAATGGGTAAATGTGGGCAAGTACCTTGACCGCATGGGGTGGGGGGACCCTGTGATGAACAAGAGTCCTTGTTCGAGCAGGTGGGGGGAACGGGTTTAGGGGTTCCCCCTATGTAGCTGTAGAACGCTCTGTAACGCTCTGTGACGGGTTTTTGTAGTTACTTTAACCGTGAGAACCTGCATACAGCTTGCTGTATGTGGGTTTGAGGGGTTGGCCAGCCCGGCGAGGGCGGTTTTAGATTTTGGTTTTACTCTTAGATCTTAATATTTATTAATTCTTGCAGAAAAACTCAAATCCTAAAACTCCTCTCTAAGCCTTGGTACGTCTGGCTTTGCTCCCTTTTTTCTAAAAAACAAAAAGTACAAAGTTTTATACTCTACAGTTACTTTTTTAAGGATAGAGTAATAAGTTTTATACTCTAGAGTAATAAACTTTATCGTTTTAACCCCATAAAAACGATAAACACACTAAAATTTCTAGAACTTTATTTATCGTTTTAAGCCTCAAAAACGATTTTTTTTTATCGTTTTGTATTGACTTGGTTGAAGGATCGGTTATAACACTAATATTAAGTATCTAAATTTAAAGAGGAATAAGTTATGACAATACAAGAAGTAAAAAAACCAAGAGTTAGAACAAAAAAAGAAAATGATAAATTAACAGAATATAAGATGAATCCTTTTGTTTTTGATAAAGAACTAAAGATTGAAACAAAAACAAGAAATTTAACTGTTAGAAAAGGTACTGAATTAGTAAATAAGGATACTTCTGACGAATCAGAATCCTATTTCTCTAATATTGTTCAAAAAAAAGAAGTAGATAAAGAAGAGTTTATAAAATTATTTACATCACAAATAAAAGTATATTTTGACCTAACAAAAACAGCACATAAAATTTTCCTTATAATTTTGTCTTTATATCAAAAAGAGATCGGTAAAGATTATGTATTATTGACGTGCAAGAAAGCTCAGAATGTTGCTAAAACATTAGATTTTGAGCTTTCTCCACCGATTTTTTATCGTGGTATAAAAGAACTGGTAGAGAAAAAAATTATTGCTAAATCTGTAGATAAAATTGTTTTTTATATAAATCCTGCAGTTTTCTTTAATGGTGATAGAGCAAGATTTGTAACTGAAGTTATAAAGAAAAAAGAAGAGATAGAAAAAAATAAACTTCTCCAAGAGTTAGAAGACACATCAAAAAATAAGGATTTTGAAACAGATGATAGCGTTGAAAATTTAGATTTAATGATTGCAAGATTACAAAAGAAAAAAGAAGAATTAGAGCGAAAAGAAAAATTTGGACAATGGCAGGATCTGGAAGATGCATCATAAAAGCCCTGATGGGCTTTTATTTGTATTTAGGTCTTTTATAGGT
>NZ_JAXCFK010000035.1:0-2852 GCF_056150025.1 Micromonospora aridisoli
TTTTTGATAGACTATTGACGTGTAAGCGATTTCGGTTATAACAGGTGACAGATACAACAAAGCCAACCGAATAGGCTGGCTTTGAGGGACTTAAAAAGTTTGCAGACTTTTTAGGTCTTGTAACCAAGTTGGTTCAGACAACGTGATTACGATATGTAGATCAAATCTATCCTACATCCGCGTAAAAGTCAAACCTATTTCCTTACAAGTGCCAAAAAAAATCTAGCCTTTTCAAGTCCTTAAGCACCAATACATTTAATAACCCATTGTATCGGGATCTACCTGTGGAGCCGCATATGGAGGCATATGCATGTGATTGTTCGGGTAGGTGTTGGTGTTGGTCTAAACGGGGAGTGTTGCAAAAGACCAGACCGGGAACGAGTCACTAAGGCGCTTGGTAAGGATTCAGGCCAGCTATGAGAAAGCCCAGCCATAAATGGGGTTAGGATTCTGCAAGTAGTGCTATGTGGCGACAGCGGGGGTGCAACAGGGTGCCAGTTGGTGGGAAACTGCCTTCAGCTCTAAGTCGCTGCTCTTTGGGTGAAGCTCAAAAAAGACGCTTTACCAAAGGATCGTCAACTTGAATTCGTGATGAATTCGAGGAGGCGAAACTTTGGGTGAAGCGCCCTTTTTCTGGGGGCTGAACATCCTTTATCCCTTATGGCGTAGCACAGGCCGAAGGCTTGATCAGAGTTAGTAATACTCGATCTTTTATTTGAGAGAGAGTAAGATCGGCGCAGCTTCAACTCCATGAAAAATCTAGAGTTTGGTAGAAATCCTTCGATAAATGACGCTTTTTTTTCGAGCACTTTACGAAGAATAGGCGAAGGTCAGATCAATTTAAAAATGGTCTGTAACTATCAAACTTTATTGGATTTTTTGATATGGAAAACAACACAAAAGAAGTTCTCCACTGTGCGTACTGTGATACTGAGCTGACGAAGGGAGTGCATGTTTGTCGAACGTGCCTTGCTACGGTGAAGTATGGAACGCCGCCCGGTTGGTTAGTCTTCTTGGTGTGGTTAGTGGGGATGGTCGGCGGTGCATTGTTAGCAATGTATACACAGTCAGGATCATCCATGATTTTAGGATTTGTTTTTATGGGTGTAGGTTTCTTGGTACTGAAAGGTATTTATGCAAACCGAATAACATTTCATAGAAGATAAAACCTAAAATATTATAAGGCCGGATAAACCCCCGGCCTTTTTTTTTTGAATAAATCCCACTCGCTGACGCGCTAGAAAATAATTTTTTAAAGGTACATGGACAATCCAAAAATAATTGATTATTAATTGCATATACATTATTGGGAACGTAAGATTTTAACATTATTGAGAACGGCCCTTTCGTTCGCAATAATGTAGGTGTGTCTTTCGTTTTTTCGACAGAAAAATAAGAAAGTTGCGGGTAGCAAAACACCTTTTTTTATTCTGACTTTTGCGATTAGGAGCGAGCGACTTTTCGCAATAGGAAGAATAAAAATACAGACAACACCAATGTAAAAATAAAAAGGAGATCTGACATGGAGCTAACCAAAAAGCAAAAACAAATAGCTGAAGCAAGATTGATGATAGCACATCAACAATCAATTGATAGCGGTACATTCATCGAAATACAAATTGATAAAATGATTAAAGGTATCATCGGGAAAGTGAAAACGAATGCCAACGATGCCTCAAAAGAGCAGTACAGGAAGCACTACCGATCTGCTATAGAACGTCACCCGGATGCATCCTTTCATGAGCTTCTGATGCAAGCGGGGACGGCCTCTAGCTTTGATAAGAGGCGTACAGCCTTCAGGTTTTGCATCACTGAAGAGATCCAGAACTTGAGACGTAAATCTGAAAAGGCTATGCGTTCTAAAGATTATGAAGCAGGAAAAAAACTAATCCAAGAAGCATTTAAACTTGCTATTAAATTTGAAGATGAATTTTTATCTGATAATAGAATTCTATTTAATGATGTAAAAAGCCAAGAGGGGTTTAAAAAAGTTTCTTTCAGTAAGAAAAAAGGACTTAAAAAGGCTCCTGATCCTGATGTTGTTTTAAATGGTTTGGAGTTGAAAAAGAACTTATATGATAGGCATTCATTAGCTTTTGCTGTTATTTCAGTATTTGGTATACGCCCGGCAGAAATGCAAAAAGGCGTAAAGCTAAAGTTTATAGGTGGTATGATTTTTGCGCAGGTTAAAGGTGCAAAGGTATCGGATGATAAAGGTCATAAGTATAGAGCAATAGGTGTTTCTGTTCGTGATGGTAATAAATGCGATCAGGTTATTATGGAGGCCATTTATAAAAATGGTGGTGAGGTTTTAGCTACTCAAACAAAAAGCGATTATGACAGTTTACGCAAGTATTTTAATAACCATTATAACGGGACTTCTCTTTATACATACCGCCACCAAGTAGCAAGCGATTTAAAAAAAGCGGGTGTCTCAAAAACTCAAATAGCTGAGGTTATGGGGCATAGAACTACTGAGTCACAGGTTCATTATGGATACGCCAGAAGCTCAAGGGGCGGGCGTTCTATGGTAGCGAAGGGGTCTAATGAGGTAATCAGTAGCCCGGACATCAAAGACTATCTGAAACCAAAACCGGCTCCTGCAGGTGGTGGTGGAACTGGAAGCAGGATCGCAAAGGCCAAAAATAATTTATCTCAGGGGATTCAGGCCAGTTACCCAAAGCTGACTCCTCGCGGAACCAAGTAGGAGGCGGGTAAGCCGTCAAAAACTCGTTTTTTGATGGGTTACCCGTCAATGATTTTGACTTCAATTTTTTTGATAGACTATTGACGTGTAAGCGATTTCGGTTATAACAGGTGACAGATACAACAAAGCCAACCGAATAGGCTGG
>NZ_JAXCFK010000036.1:0-1685 GCF_056150025.1 Micromonospora aridisoli
TGAGCGCTTTCCATCTGGGGTAGCGCGAGCGGGTCAGGCGTTGGGTGTCACTCGCGGGTGAGTCCCGGTGGCAGCGCGTCTTCGTCGGGTCGGACCCGGCGGGCGTTGGCCATGGGGTCGCGTTCGAGGGTGTTGATCAGCGGTTCCGGGCCGCCGACGCAGGTCCAGGTGTCGTCCCAGAGTGCGGAGACCAGCCATGATCGATCGGCGGGGAAGAACAGGTCGGGTAGCGATCCGCGGCCGTGGCGCATGTGACCGGTCCGCCAGGTGAGGGCCTGCTCGGGTCCGGCCTCGACCAGCAGGTAAGACCAGTTCCAGTAGAGCGACACCCTGGGGGCGTGGGGAAAGACGATGTCGTGGGGGCCGGTGTCGAGGTAGGCCAGCCACCAGGGTTGGTCGGGGGTCTGTGTGATGAGGTCCTCGACCAGGGCGTGTTCGTAGGCGGCGACGGTGACGTCGTCGGCCTGGTGGGTGGTGGCGTAGGCGTCGAAGATCGGCGGGATGGCGGTGGTGATCGAGATGCCGGCAGTGGTGTGACCGGCGATCCACTCCACGTCGGCGGCGGTGCCGATCCGCCAGCTCCGTCCGTCCTTGCTGACCTGCATACCGCTATTCAAGTCGCTGCGGTGACGGTTGGCGCGGGAAATAGGGTGTCCTCGGCGTGGCCGGCGGCGCAGCCGGCCGCCTCCGGGACAGCCGCGAAGTGTGTCGGTTGAGGTTGGGGTTCTGCGATGGCGGCAGATGCCCTGGCGGCGGAGTTGGCGAACGTTGAGCGTTGCTCAACTGGGGTAGGTCGGGTTTTCGACGTGGTGTAGGACGAGGATGGCCTGCACGATCCGGGTTGCTCGGCGTGGGCAGCAGCGCAGCTTGGTCAGGAGCTTCCAGGTTTTTAGCGTGGCGATGGCGCGTTCACCCCGGGCGCGGATACGGGCGTGGGAGCGGTTGACGGCCTTTTGCCGTCGTGACAGTCGTGGCCGGTAGCGGCGGCGTTTGAACGGCGTGCGGACGCTGCCACCGGCGCCTTGGTACCCCCGATCGGCGAAGGTCATCACGTCGTGGCTGGTCAGGGCGTCGATGATGCCGTGGGTGCGGGCAGCCGTCAGGTCGTGAACGGAGCCTGGCAGTGCTGGGGATGCCCAGACCAGGCGACCGGCGGCGTCGGCGATGACCTGCACATTCATCCCGTGCCGTTTGTGCTTGCCCGAGTAATAGGGCTTCTGGTCGGCAACACGGTCGATCGGGATCAACGTGCCGTCGCAGATCGCGTACGCCAGACGGCGGATCCGGGTCATGGCCACGGTGAGGTCGTCGGCGGTCGCGGCCAGCAACGTGATTGCCTCGCGGACGTAGCGCCAGGCGGTGGCGACACCGATACCGAAGCCGGAGGCGAGGCGGGTGAAGGTGTCGCCGTTGCGCAGGTGGGCCAGGGCGAGCAGGGCCTGGCGGCCAGGATCGAGCCGACGCCAGTGAGAGCGCTGCCGGCGGCGATGGACACGGATCAGGTCGGCGAGGTGGCTCAACGACCGGTTGGACAGCGGGATTGAGGCAGGGTAAGACAGCATCGAGGCTCCCGGTGGGGGCATCTTTCTTGGTCGATCGCTGTCCTATCGGGAGCCTCAACCCGACCCACCAGCGGGGCACCCGAACCCACCCTCTACCAACGCAAACCCAGTTGGAAAACGCTC
>NZ_JAXCFK010000037.1:0-1024 GCF_056150025.1 Micromonospora aridisoli
TTAGGGCGTGTTTTGAAATCCGGGTGGGGTGTGTTGGTGCCCGGGATGTGGCGAGGTCTCCGGTAGATGGTTCATCGACGAAGAAGAACCTGATACCGGAGACCTCGTGGCCACCTTAGCGGTGACGAGGCGGGCCGACTTGACCGACGCGCAGTGGCGGGTGTTGGAGCCGCTGCTGCCGGCGGTGGCAAGGCGTGGGCGCCCGCCGCGGTGGAGTAGACGGCAGCTGATCGATGGGATCCGGTGGCGGATGCGGGTCGGTTCGCCGTGGCGTGACGTTCCGGCAGCGTATGGGCCGTGGCAGACGGTGTATGGGTTGTTCCGCCGGTGGCAGCGGGCCGGGGTGTGGCAGGCCGTCTTCAGCGCCGTGTTGGCACGGGAGGATGCGGCCGGGCGGATCGGGTGGGACGTGTCGGTGGACACCACAGTGACGCGGGCGCACCAGCACGCTTCGGGAGCCCGCCGTGACGGTCATACCCAGGCCGAGCCGCCCGGTGGTGTGCAGGTCGAGCCGGGCGACCACGCGATCGGCCGGTCGCACGGCGGGCTGAGCACCAAGCTGCACCTGGCCTGTGAACAGGGCAGTCGGCCGTTGGCCATGCTGTTGACGGTGGGCCAACGCGGTGACAACCGCGGGTTCACGGCGGTGCTGGAGCGCATCCGGGTCCCCCGGATGCGCGGTGGCCGGCCCAGGACCCGACCGGATCGGGTCCTGGGCGACAAGGCCTACAGCAGTGCGGCAACCCGCGCCTGGCTGCGCGCCCGCGGGATCAAGGCGACCATCCCGATCAAGGCCGACCAGGCCCGCAACCGCGCCGCCCGAGGCTCACGCGGAGGCCGACCCCCCGCTTTCCACCCCGAGATCTACAAACAACGCCACGCGGTCGAGTGCGGCATCAACCAGCTCAAACAACACCGCGCCCTGGCCACCCGCTACGACAAACTCGCCGTCCGCTACGAAGCCACCATCACCATCGCCGCCATCAACAGCTGGCTCCGCACCCACTTATGAAACACGCCCTAA
>NZ_JAXCFK010000038.1:0-979 GCF_056150025.1 Micromonospora aridisoli
ACCGAGTGCTTAATAAAGTTTTGCATTCTTGTCTTAATATGTTCTAATTCGGATGAAAATTCGGGGTGAGACTGAGAATTGGCGTTTAGAGAAGCGGGTTAACCCCCTAATTTTGGACACATACTACTCTTAGCTCATTATTTCATAGAATTGCTCTTTATTTTAGGTGAGGCAAGAAAATCATCCTGCCTCATACTCTCACTTCTTTAATCGTTAGCTCTTCTGTTTGGTTTCGTTGATAAAATTCATTTGGTGCTAAATCTAAAATACTCGAATGGATTCTTCGATTATTGTAGAAATCCATGTATTCAGCCACCTCATGATACGCATCTGCGTAGGAATGAAAAGCGAACCGCCTCAAACATTCATACTCTAGTAATCGGTGAAACGACTCGATATGGGCATTCATATTCGGTGTTCTCGGCGGAATGCGTTCATGTTCGATGTGGAACGTTTCACATGCTTTCTGAAACGCTAGAGAAATAAATTGTGGACCATTATCCGTTCGAATGACTGGCTTTGTTTCTCTTTCAAATTGCTGACGCTTAAACAAGGCACGCTGCACGAGTTGGCCAGCGTCGTGTCCGGTACAATGTAAACCAATATGATAATCAATGATGGAACGGTCATATACATCAATGAGCGATAGAATAAAGAAGAAACGCTCTTCACCTTCGATGTAGCCGTATTTAATATCTGCTTCCCACAGCTGATTCGATTCAGTGATGATCCGGTTCCTCGCTAATTTTCTTGGATAGTGGAACTTCACTTCTCGCTGTGGCTGTAGGATATCGAGTTCCTTACATAATCTGTACACTTTCTTTTTGTTAATCTGTCGCGCATACTCGCTTCGAAGGCGGAGGCACAACTTTCGATAGCCATAGACACCGGCTTCACCTGAGATGAGTTCCATCAGCCATTCCTGTATTTGTTCATCCGGTATTTTTTTGCCGTTCTTAGTGAGTGAATAGCCCGGAAT
>NZ_JAXCFK010000039.1:0-942 GCF_056150025.1 Micromonospora aridisoli
AAAGTTGTAACGAACTTCAAATGTTTTCAAGCTGCCCAGCAGCGCTTTCGGTTCATACTTTGAACGATATTTTCCGTTGAGTATCTTTTGGTATCCTTCCAGGTCTTCCACAAGAAGAGTGAATGGATGCCTGGACGCTCGAATCAATTCATTTGCAAAACGAGAACGATCTTTAATCGACTGCACCAGCTCGTCCACTCCATTTTTCCGTTCAATGGCTGCATTCAAATACATATCACGGCTGATTCCAAATTCATCATTTTTAGGAATCATTGCAGAGTAATCGCCGGTTTTCATTCCTTTGAATTTGATTCCCACTTTCTTTTTACGGAGATAATCAAGAACATGCTGATTCTTTTGCTCTCTCGTATCCACAATAATGATCATGCTGTCCAGAATTTCTTTTAATTCCGTTTCCGAATAGTTATAGTGAATAATTGTCATGCTTTCTTCCCCTTAAAATACGACATGGCCCGATCATAAATTTCTATGGAAAGCCGGTCCGTTTCCTCGCTTTCAAAGTTTGAAACGGATCCTTTTAGCTCCCTCCAGCCGTTCTCCCAAAAGAGAACAAATAATTTCATCACCTTCATAACTGATTCATAATCATGATTGAACCAGTCATCTATTTTTCTATTTATTTCTTGATCAATGCCCATGAAATAATTAATGATTTTATCTATAGTCTGTTTCACATTATGTTCACGATCCGAGTATTCGCCTTTTAAATACCGGATAATTCGCTTTTTGTAAGATTGGACAAACGCCTCAAGTTCCGGATAGACTTTCTCTGGTTTCTCAATATATAGATCGTTTCCATCAAGAACCAAACGAGAGCCCAATACCTCTAAATCGGAACAAATTTGTTTTGGGTGCAATTTTCTCACCTCTTTATAAAAAGGGTTAGTGAGTTAGTTAGGGTTATATATTTTTGTATTAAAG
>NZ_JAXCFK010000040.1:0-881 GCF_056150025.1 Micromonospora aridisoli
GTTAGCAAAAGCTAGATAGTTTTGTAGAGCATTGTCACTATATGCATATGTTGCATATAGATTCGGTACAAATCCTACAGCTTTTTCTAGGTTTTCGTAAATTGCTTGATTTTCTGCGCTTACTTCTGATTTTGTTGGGACGTTAAAGGTACTCATGATTTATATTTTTATAATGTTATACGTTATTTCTATTCGGATGTCCTTAGAAACACTTTGTTGTTGTTTTCTTTTGACAGTACAAAGATGGGTTATAAATCAGGGGTATAACATGTTGTTTTTTCCTTATGGCTTACATATTTTTCCCAAAAGGATAAAATGTTATGATAATGCCAATTAAAATGTAATTGGCATTACTAGACAGCGATCTACAATTAAAATATACCATGTGCACAAAAAAAGAAAGCCTTTGACACGGAGGGTGCAAAGGCTTTCAAAACAAATCAAATAATAACTAAATTCTTAAAAATTTATCTAACTTCTATATGCTGTTGTTTTTTGGGGTTCTATAATGCTGGTGCTGCAGGAAAATCTACAGGTACCTGTGTGGTGTTATGGATATAGTTAGAGATTGTTTTTTCTCCAACCAAAACGATGGCATCAATCAAATTCTCTTTGGTCCATCCTGCCTCAAAGAAATTGGCTACGATTGCATCATCTGTTGCACCTCGGTTTTCTGTTGCGTTTTTGGCTAATTTAGCGAGTGCATCAAGCTTTGGATCAAAACTGGCGCTCCCTGCTCGTAATTCTAGTATTTGTTCTGATGAGTATCCGTTTGAACCAGCGACAGCCGTATGGGCAGCTAGGCAGTATTTGCAACCATTTACTTCACTAACGGCAAGATTTACTACCTCTTTTTCTTTTGCTTTCAAGGATGTTTTTGC
>NZ_JAXCFK010000041.1:0-836 GCF_056150025.1 Micromonospora aridisoli
GACCGAGCAAACCTTCCTGATTTACTATCGGGAACACTGGGCGGGGTCGGCTCGTCCCTAGACGAAAGGGGCAACGATGTCCCTCACTCATACGTGGCGGCGGCGAGCCACGGTTCTCATGTTCTCCGCGGTTCTAGCGACTACCGGGGTTGGTTTGGGAAGCGTTCCAGCTATGGCCAGTTCTGAATCAGCCTCCGCGGTCGTCGGTGATCCGGAAGTGGTGCTGGTGGCTCCTGTGAGCGGGGCATCGGTCAGCTCTGGTGACCTGACGGCTCTTGGACTGAACCAAGCCCCGGAGCTGCCCCCGGGACTAGCAACGGCCTCCCTTTTGGGGCCTATCGATGCGCTCAACTGCAACACGTTGAAGCGTGCGAGCCACGTGGTCACGACCTATCAGGCTAGGAGCCGCCCGGGGTTCTCTGGAGGCCGGATCAAGTTGGAATGCGGCACCGAGAAGGGCTATGGATACCGTCACATTCGAGCCGGCCACCAGGGCGACTGGACGCGCAAGATGGAGCCAATGCGTGGGAACTGGGACGACTTCATGGACTTCGCCACTCGGCAGTCTTTGGTGGCTCCCTCCAAGATCGCTGACCAAGGCGGTGGAAAGCTCTGTTACACCACACCGGTGCAGGTGCGGAACTCCAAGGGGCAGGTCCTCAAGACTTTTTACCCTCGTGTGATCATTTCTAAGACCAATCGACGAGTGATCACGTCATACCCAGCAAGGGGTTGCTGATGAGCACACACACAACGATCAGGATGCTCAACGAGTACGGATGCTCCTGGCCGTTTTTTGGATGGGACAGTGCACTGGAACAGGACGACTTTCCTCT
>NZ_JAXCFK010000042.1:0-833 GCF_056150025.1 Micromonospora aridisoli
AACTGTTGGAAAAATTCTACCCATAATTACCATAGGTATTTTATTAGGGCTTACATTCTTCAGAAAAAGCCAAACACTTCCTCGGTTGATATCTACCATGCTCCTAGGTATCTCCTGTTATTATTTTTTGTCAACCACTGTCCATCCTTGGTATCTCGCAGTCCCATTAATCCTATCCGTTTTTACGCGATACAAATTTGTTCTATTATGGTCACTTGTGATTATCCTTAGCTATACTGCCTACGAGCATATAGGATTCAAAGAAAATTTATGGATGGTTGGCCTAGAATACCTCCTAGTAATTTCTTGTTTCATTTATGAGTGCTTTCAAAAAAAGAATGCGGACACGAAACATATTCTTATAAATTAGACACATCTTTTAATCTCTTTCTTGTCCCGTTGCATCGTTATAAAGTTCAAAAAACTACTTATATCATTTGTTGTTTGAATTTACCGGAAAGAAAAATTAAGATTTTTTTGTTTCAGCTTCAGCAGAAACATCAAGCATAGCCGTAGTTATGGTTTATTTTTATGCTGAAGCTGAGGCGAAAAAAGAAAATTTTATCCCAGTAAATTCAAAGGATAAATGGTATTAGGTAATTTTACAAAGGAGACCGATCTTATTGCGCATGATCATGATTTGTCTCAACGTATTATTTCAAAATTTGGACTACTTAGTAAAGCTGTTTCCAAATCAAAATATAGGTAGAAAAAGAACAAGTTGATATACGACATTTTATAGCTAATTTCGTTTTAGATATGTTCATGAGCTATCGAGTGTTTCAATTTTATAGCTCAAATCAGTAAAAAATAGTTCAATTATTTTGACCTAC
>NZ_JAXCFK010000043.1:0-830 GCF_056150025.1 Micromonospora aridisoli
AGGCCCAGGTCATGATCGGCGATCAAGCCGGTGACCTGGGCCCTTCTGTGAGCCGCCTGACGGAATCGAACCGTCGACCTACGCATTACGAGTGCGTCGCTCTAGCCGACTGAGCTAAGGCGGCAACGATCGTAGAGTGTACGGCACGCCCGGCCGACAGCCGAACGGGATCCCCCACGTCCGGAACCGGACACCACGGCACGAGCAGCCCCACGCGGGAGAGACTTCCCGGCCGGTGCGGACTACCCTGCGGCGGGTGAACGACGATCACGTACCGCCGCCTCAGCAGCCGGATCCCGAAGCGCACCCGGGCGAGCGGGCCAGCCGTCGACCCCACCGCATCGACCCGCTGGAGCTGGGCTTCACCCCGCGCCGGCCGGTGCCCTGGCTCGCGCCGTTGCTGCTGATCACCACCGGCCTGCGGACGCTGCTGGCCATGCTGTTCGGGGCGTACCTGGACAAGCGCGAGTTGCAGAACGCGTTCGGCGACGGCACGTTCCGGCAGGTCGGGCCGGACGGCGGGCTCTGGCTGGACTACGTGGCCGACCTGGGTGACGGCTTCAACGCCACCTACTCGATCGCGTACCTGCTCGCCCAGCCGGAGCTGGAGGTCGACGGGCACCGGTTGCCGCGGGCGCAGACGCTGGTGATGGGCGGCGACCAGGTCTACCCGTCGGCCGCCTTCGAGGCGTACGAGGACCGGTGCAAGGGCCCCTACCAGGCGGCTCTGCCGGCCACCCCGCCCGAGCGGCCCACCCTCTTCGCGGTCCCGGGCAACCACGACTGGTACGACGGCCTGACCGCCTTCCTCCGCCTGTTCGTCCGCTCCC
>NZ_JAXCFK010000044.1:0-344 GCF_056150025.1 Micromonospora aridisoli
ATCACCGCCGCAATCTCAGTCGCCAATGTATCCGATGCCTTGGCTTTCTACGGCGAAGTGTTGGGAGCCGAAACGGTCGATGCCCTGACCGTGCCCGGCACTGAAACCGTGGTCCATGCAACCGCAAAGATCGCGGGCACGACCATTGTTCTAAGCCTTGACGAAAATGCGCGGCCCCACTCTGGGACAGGTCATGTAACGCTTTACCACTATCTTGAGAACGTCGAGGAAGCTTTCGAGCAGGCGATCAATAATGGCGCCGTTGTCGTGTCGCCCGTCACTTTGACGTGGTGGGGCGAAATGTGCGCCACGGTCATCGACCCATTTGGGGTTAAGTGGAGCTT
>NZ_JAXCFK010000044.1:354-802 GCF_056150025.1 Micromonospora aridisoli
CGGAGCGCACCGAGACACTGAACAAAGAAGAACGCCAAGAGCGCTACGAGGAGCTGTACGCAGCACCTGTCGTTGACGAAGTCGTAGATGTTGATCCCGCCAGCATTGCGATTGAAGCTTCTGCGATGGGCGCGGAAGACGCCGCGATTGAAGCAACCAACTAATCAAGGCGCTTCACACCAGTTCAAAGACCCCTTCCATGTTCATGGCAAGGGGTCTTTTTGTGATGTCGGACCTAGCTGCAGGTTTTGAGGGGCTCAGCTAGGTGAAGCTGGATTGAGACGGGGCAGGGCGCTAATCGAGCGTCCGGCCATGCCTCTGTCCTCGGCCGCTTCAATTTGGACCGCAGCTTTTACTCCAGATCAAATTTCAAGCTGAGCCGTGCCGCCGATCTTGCCGAAAGGCGCCAACTTTGTGCGGACGAAAGGGCAGCATCACGATCCATACC
>NZ_JAXCFK010000045.1:0-776 GCF_056150025.1 Micromonospora aridisoli
TTTTGTGACCAAAGAGATTTCTGTGGGTGATTACGTTTTGTCTGGAGGAGAGTTAGGTGCTATGATTTTGTGTGATACTATAATTCGATTGATCCCTGGAGTGTTAGGTAATGAAACTTCTGCATTGACCGATTCTTTTCAGGATAATTTGTTAGCACCTCCTATTTATACAAGACCAGCAGATTACAAAGGGTGGAAGGTTCCAGAGGTGCTTACCTCAGGCAATTTTCCGAAGATAGAGGCATGGAGAGAGGATCAAGCTTATGAGCGCACCAAAGAGCGACGACCAGATCTGTTGGATTCTTAGAGCAACAGGCAAAGAATTCGTGTGTTACTAGTGAAATGAAGTAGGTTGCGTTCTGTAACTACATACTTTTTTACTACATTTACATATGACCTATATCGATCAATTCCTTTCAGAATTGTCCTCTTTTGTTTGGGGACTACCACTTTTGGTGTTACTTATCGGAGGAGGGTTGTATTTATTAATCCTTTCGCGCTTTTTGCCATTTCGGTACTTGGGACACGCTATTAATGTGCTTAGAGGACGATATGATGACCCTGACGCCCCAGGAGAAATAAACCACTTTGCAGCATTGACTACGGCATTATCCACAACCATAGGTATGGGGAATATTGCAGGAGTTGCTGTAGCAATTAGTATAGGCGGTCCAGGAGCAATTTTTTGGATGTGGGTTAGTGCACTTGTTGGTATGGGAACCAAATTTTTTACTTGCACATTAGCTATTATGTATCGGGGTACGGATAGCCGGGGA
>NZ_JAXCFK010000046.1:0-766 GCF_056150025.1 Micromonospora aridisoli
TCCAGCAGCCGCGGCGCGACGGGCCAGTCGTCCCCGCTGGGTGGCGTGGACGGGGCGGCCGACTGGTACCAGACGTTCCACTCGTCGAAGGAGATCTTGAGCTTGCGGGTGTGCCGCTGCTTGGCGGCCACGTGGTCGGCGGTGGCCACCACCTCGCGGATGAAGTGGTCCATGTCGACGGCGGAGGCCAGGATGCTCGCGCGGTCACCGTCGGACGGGTCGTAGTAGGTGTGCGCGGAGATGTCGTCGACGTGCTCGTAGGTGTGCTCGAGCACAGTCGCCTCCCAGGAGGCGAAGGTGGGCATCCGCCGGTTCGAGCTGCCGCAGGCGACCAGGCTGATGGTCGGGTCGATCATCTTCATGGCGCGGGCGGCCTCGGCGGCCAGCCGGCCGTACTCGTCCGCGGTCTTGTGCCCGACCTGCCAGGGGCCGTCGAGCTCGTTGCCGAGGCACCAGAGCCGTACGCCGAAGGGGTCCTCGGCGCCGTTCTTGCGCCGCAGGTCCGACAGGTGCGTGCCGCCCGGGTGGTTCGTGTCCCCCAGGAGGTCGAGCGCCTCCTGCACGCCGCGGGTGCCGAGGTTCACCGCCATCATCGGCTCGACGCCGGCCTCGTCGGCCCAGCTCATGAACTCGTGCAGGCCGAAGGCGTTGGTCTCGATGGTCTTCCAGGCCAGGTCGAGCCGGCGCGGACGGTCGCCGACCGGGCCGACGCCGTCCTCCCAGCGGTAGCCGGAGACGAAGTTGCCGCCCGGGTAGCGGACCACCG
>NZ_JAXCFK010000047.1:0-760 GCF_056150025.1 Micromonospora aridisoli
AGCACGCTCTCAGGCCGCCTGGCACGCCTGCGCGTCCGGAGCCGGCCGGAAGATCTCCCGGCATGCGTCGCCCTCCACCGCCCCGGCAAACGCTGGCCCGGCGTTCGCGTCGCGACATGAGTGAGCCGTTTTCATCCTGAGTAGCGGCTGGTCTCGACGCGGTGCAGGACGAGGATGGCCTGCACGATCGCCGTGGCGCGGCGGGGACAGCAACGCAGCTTGGTCAGGATCTTCCAGGTCTTCAGCGTGGCGATGGCTCGTTCGCCGCGGGCGCGGAGCCGGGCATGACCACGGTTGACGGCCCGCTGGCGGCGGGACAGCTTCGGTCGGTATCGGTGGCGCTTGAACGGCGTGCGCACGCTGCCACGGGCGCCCTGGTAGTCCTTATCGGCGAAGGTCATCACATCCGCGCTGATCAGGGCATCGATGATGCCATGACTGCGTGCGGCGGTCAGTGTGCCGAACCGGGCAGTGCCGGTGACGCCCACACGAGCCGGGCGACGGGCGTCCGCGATGACCTGCACGTTCACGCCGTGACGCTTGTGTTTTCCGGAGTAGTACGGCTTCTGGTTGGCGACCCGGTCGATCGGGATCAGGGTGCCGTCGAGGATTGCGTAGGCGAGCAGACGGATCCTGGTCATGGCCGTGGCCAGGTCGTCGGCGGTCGCGGCGAGCAGGTCGATGGCCTCGCGGACATAACGCCAGGCGGTCGTGACGCCGATGTCGAATCCGGCGGCCAGGCGGGTGTAGGTGTCGCCGT
>NZ_JAXCFK010000048.1:0-751 GCF_056150025.1 Micromonospora aridisoli
GACCGGTGGTCTCGTTCCACCTGTCGTTCCCGACCTCGAAGTCCCAGGCGAAGATGCCCAGCTCGTAGTAGAGCTGGTCGGCCGAGTTGCCGGCCGCCGAGTAGAGCACGTCGGCGACCGGGCCGGTCTGCGACGGCCAGGTGACCGTGCCGCGTTCCTGCGCGATCGCGCCGACGATCCGCCGGGCGCTGTCCAGGAAGAGCTTCGACTCGTCGATCGACGGCCTCGGCAGCGTCACCCGCCCGTCGGCCTTGTACGCCCCCGGCGGCCACATGAAGTACCCGCCGTAGGAGTGCACGTTCATCGCGAACCGGATGTTGTCGTGCTCTCGGGCCAGCGCCACGACGTTGCGGCTCTCCGCCTCGGAGAGTTCGCTCGTCCCGGCGTAGCTGCCGGAGAGGCAGTTGGCGCTGGCGCCCACGTAACCGTCGAAGTACGAGCCGACGGTGTAGTTGCGGTTGAGGTCCACCCCCCACGAGTCACGGTTGCGGGGGTCGCGGCTGGTGCCGGTGCAGTGGTTCACCAGGTTCTTCCGCTGGAAGTTGAAGTCGTGGAACGAGTAGTTGGCGCCGTCGGGGTTGACCGTCGGGATGACGAAGATGTCGACCTGCTCCAGCAGTTCCCGGGTCGCGGCGTCGGTGCGGGAGTTGGCCAGCATCCGTTCCGCGAACTCCAGCGTCACGAGCGGGGTGGCCCACTCCCGGGCGTGCTCCTGGGAGTACGCCAGCACGCCGATGCGGGACCCGTCGCG
>NZ_JAXCFK010000049.1:0-747 GCF_056150025.1 Micromonospora aridisoli
GACTCTCTATATCTAATGCCTTAGCAGCTTGTTTTGCATGTTTTTCTAGATTTCCATAATCGTATAAATCTAGTTTTTGAATCACAAGTTGCTTGTTTTGTATGTGCTGGGTCTGTAGGGTTACTTTTAGACTATCTCCTGTGTTTTTTACGCTTCCCTTTACCTTGAGATCGAGTAGGGGTTTGTCTTGTGGTTCTTGTGGTTTAGGTATTGACTCTATTTCTGTCTGTGGTGGTGCCACCGTTATTTTCTCTTCAATAGAGAAAGAAGGAGCTGTTTTAGCTTCATTTAATAAGGTTTGGAACAATTCACTACTCTCATTATTAACCCACAGACTATTGATGTCTTCATCTGCAGGGGTGTCAATGATACCAATGGATAATTTTGGGTATTGGTGCTGTAATTGTGTTTGTAGCTTTGCTGTTGCTGTACGACCCGCTTTATCACCATCAAAAAAGAGGCTTATCTTTTTGAGGTTTGTGATTTTATGTATCGCCTCGGTGTGTTCTTTGGTAAATCCATTAGTTCCAAAACAAGCTAACACGGATGTATTTGGAGGTAATACCCCGTGTGCTTGCAGAGTGAGGGCATCAATGATGCTCTCGGTGAGGATTAGATGTTCTGTTGTTGTTTTTGGGTAACTAGGAGATAGACCTTTGCGATCTGTTAAATAATAATGACACCCTTTTTTGGTACTGGTAAAGCTTCTACCATATAAGGATACAATCTGACCGTGGCAGTGTTTTA
>NZ_JAXCFK010000050.1:0-741 GCF_056150025.1 Micromonospora aridisoli
CCGAGGTCGAAGAAGTTGTCGTCGATGCCGACCCGGTCCACCCCCAGCACCTCAGCGAACAGGTCACACAACAACTGCTCCCGCGGATCACGAGCGGCCCGACCCGATGACGCCGCCCCATAGTCGGGCGCCGGCAACGCCCGCCGATCCACCTTCGTACTGGCCGACAACGGAAACTCCGCCAACACCACGACCGCAGCCGGCACCATGTACCCCGGCAACAATCCCGCCACATGCGACCGCACCAACGCCGGATCCAGCACCCCCCCAGCAACCGGCACCACATACCCCACCAACCGCCGATCCCCAGGCCGATCCTCCCGGACCACCACCACCGCCTGATCCACCAACGGATGCGACCGCACCACCGCCTCGACCTCACCCAGCTCGACCCGGAACCCCCGAATCTTCACCTGGTCGTCGACCCGCCCCACAAACTCCAACACCCCACGACGCGACCACCGCACCCGATCCCCGGTGCGATACATCCGCGACCCATCCCCCACAAACGGACACGCCACAAACCGCTCCGCCGTCAACCCAGGCCGAGACACGTACCCACGCGACAAACCCGCACCAGCCACATACAACTCACCAACCGCACCCACCGGCACCGGCCGCAAAGCCTCATCCAGCACATACACCCGCGAATTAGCCACCGGCCCACCGATATGCGGCACCTCACCAACCACCAACGGCCGCGACATCGTCACCGCCACCGTCGACTCCGTCGGCCCGTAC
>NZ_JAXCFK010000051.1:0-737 GCF_056150025.1 Micromonospora aridisoli
ACAACCTCAGGCACCATCGCTTAGATCTAGAAATACACGAATTAGGTTTTTTCCAAACGGTACGATAGGAGCAAATATATCAGGAAATAACTATGATATCCTTCCTATCACCATACCTTCAGGATATTTTGAAATAAAATTGAGTATCGACAAAGACACTTCTCAATATTACTTATTCATTGATAATGAATTGGTCTATGTAGGTACAAGCTTTGCTCCTGTTTTTGAAGAAGTAATCGTACTCTCCGCTATGGAGGTTACTGGATCTACATTAGACATCGACAACTTTGAACTAATTGATTGAGATGACCACGCTCCTATTATCACCGTAGCACCTACCCTAGGAACTATTCCTTTCAAATCTTCCAAAAAATTGGATATAAAATTTGATGCTAGAAATCTAGAAATAGGTAGCTATACTGCTTTTATAAACATTACTCACAACGATCCAAATACCACTACAGTAGTACTACCTGTAAATTTCACAGTAGTAGAACCACCTGTAATCTCAGTTGCTCCAGAAGCTCTTTTTGCACAAATCAACACCGCTACTAATACGTCTGCCCTAGCAACCGCAATACTCACTATTACAAATCCAAGTACTGCTAATCTTAACTTCGATACTACCATAGGACTCCCCAGTTTTGAAACCTCTTCAGAGTTACAAAATGCCAATCGAACACTATTAGAGACACTCGATTTGTCCAAATACGGTATAGGTAATTCTAATACCTATA
>NZ_JAXCFK010000052.1:0-730 GCF_056150025.1 Micromonospora aridisoli
GGCGCCACCACCGCCAGGTCGGCCTCGGCATCGTCGACGAGGGCGAGCTTGAACTCCCTCCGGTCGGTGATCCGCTCCGCGCTCTCGCCCCACATCATGTCGACCCTGACCTCGATCATGGCTTCAAAGGGCTGCGGCGTCCCCAGGATGGAGATATCGAAGGGAATGTCTGCTGTGCCGCCGGGTGCCGGCAGTAGGTCAGGGCGAACGCCCTGGTAGATGCGGCAGTACCAGTTGTCAAAGTCGCCGTCGCACTCGCCGGAGCCGCCGCCGTGGTTCGACCACTGGAGTTCGGCTTTGTCGAACCAATCCTGGAATTCGAGGGCCCGAACGTGGAACTCGACCACGCTCGGGGTTTCGTCGGTCAGGTTGGTGACCTTCAGGTAGGCCGTCTTCTCACGGACGCCCGACGTGACCGTCGTGCCGGTCACATCGAAGGTGAACTTCGGCTCCGGCTCCGCTGCGGAGGCGGAGGTGGCGGGGACTGCGACCCCGGCAAGCATAAGCAGCGCGGCTGCGGCTGTCCGGGACAGCCATCGAAGGCCAACGACCACGGTAGGACTCCCTCAGGAGAGCGGAAAGTGCGGATCAGACGGCGGTTGTCTTGTCTCCCGCGATGAACGCGACCGATCGGCGGCGTCGGGCGAGGAGCAGCACGATGCCCGCTACGACCATGGCGAGGCCGGCGCCGGCGATCAGTCCGGCCTGCGGCCCGGTGACCGGTAGACCA
>NZ_JAXCFK010000053.1:0-724 GCF_056150025.1 Micromonospora aridisoli
TATCGCCACCAGACAAGAGAGATCGTTCTCTCAAAACTGTAGACTCATCAATTCACACAAACCTTAGACTAGATCAAAGCCTCGACCGATTAGTATCATTCAGCTCCACACGTCGCCGTGCTTCCACCCATGACCTATCTACCTCATCGTCTCTGAGGGGTCTTTCTTGATTGCTCAAAGGGAAATCTCATCTCGGAGGGGGCTTCATGCTTAGATGCTTTCAGCACTTATCCCGTCCGCACGTAGCTACCCAGCGATGCTCCTGGCGGAACAACTGGTACACCAGCGGTGCGTCCATCCCGGTCCTCTCGTACTAAGGACAGCTCTCCTCAAATTTCCTGCGCCCACGACGGATAGGGACCGAACTGTCTCACGACGTTCTGAACCCAGCTCGCGTACCGCTTTAATGGGCGAACAGCCCAACCCTTGGGACCTACTCCAGCCCCAGGATGCGATGAGCCGACATCGAGGTGCCAAACCTCCCCGTCGATGTGGACTCTTGGGGGAGATCAGCCTGTTATCCCCAGGGTAGCTTTTATCCGTTGAGCGATGGCCCTTCCATGCGGAACCACCGGATCACTAAGCCCGACTTTCGTCCCTGCTCGACTTGTAGGTCTCGCAGTCAAGCTCCCTTCTGCCTTTGCACTCTTCGAATGATTTCCAACCATTCTGAGGGAACCTTTGGGCGCCTCCGTTACTGTTTAGGAGGCGACCGCCCCAGTCA
>NZ_JAXCFK010000054.1:0-719 GCF_056150025.1 Micromonospora aridisoli
CCTTCACGTTCTGGGAAACACTCGTGAACGGGCAGGACCTACCTTTAGAAGGGTGATCCACAGTGCGTGCGATTGAGCGCAACGAGGAACCGGCCCGTAGCGTTTGACGAATGCAAATGCGACGCGGGGACCAGGAGGCCAGGCAGCGTCGAGACATGGCTTGGATTCTGGTGCTGCTGGCTGGAGTGCAGGTGGGTCTGCTGGCTGCGGTGATTGGCGTCTTGCTCGAAGACTTCGTAGTGGGCACTGTTGTTGCCTTGGTTCCTGGTGCTGTGGTGGTGGGGATCTGGTGGCGGCGGTTTCTGGACTAACCGGCGTTGCCGGACATGGAAAAAGCCGGGCAGCAGCCCGGCTTTTTCTTATGGGAGGCGGGGCCTGGTCAACCGGGCCTCCCGGGAAGCTGTTGGTGTGAGCACGCCAGTTTCCACCTCCAGTCTCGGCCGATTTTCGGTTCGTTCCCAAAAGTGACGGCGATGGGTGTGTGAGAGGTCCTGCCAAGGCTTGATCTGCCGGCACAGGCTGCTCAGCCGGGGTTGTCTCCGCAGGGCTCTGTCCCGGTCAGCCTGGACGGTGTGTGGTCATAAACCGTGGGTCGGTTCGGAGAGCCGGGGTGGCTTCCTATCGTCGTGAGATGAGCAGAGAACGCTCTGAGCCGATGAGCGAGGCCCAGCTGGAGGTCGCTTGGAGGGTCGTGTGGCTGGGGGGGGGCGCTGGTTCTT
>NZ_JAXCFK010000055.1:0-713 GCF_056150025.1 Micromonospora aridisoli
TATCTATTTGCCAGACAAAGGAGCAAAGAACCCGAAAGAAGTGAAATCCGTTGGGGTGCGAAACAAGTGGCAAGCTCATTTTAATGCGTACCGGATCTGGAACAAGCTTCGCTTCCAGCGCAAATCCATCACCTTTGATGCGGCGCCTGAGTCTGAGTTGCTTGTGCTACGTGACCGTATTGCCGTAGCAGATTATCGCAATGGTATTCATCAAAGCGGGGAAGTGGTACAGCAAGAAGGTTTAATTCTCACCCTAAGCCATGATGTAGATTTCATTGCAGGCAAGAGCTATGTGATCTATCTGCAAATGGGGGATGGTACCGTGGACCTTATTCCTGTTACCGCAGGATCTGCCAAGAACAAGGTAGTTTTAGGCCGATTACCGAACGGTGCATTAAAGCTAAGTCCTGATGATTTTGTGAATACTATCTATACGGTGGTTAATGACGATACCAAAGTCTCACTGCCTTATCTGGTTGCAAAAAGAGAACCGGCTGACCAGTTCTCAAATACCATTACGGCAATTAATTACGATGAACGTTATTACCTCAATGACAAGGATTTCATTGATGTGCCGGTAGATGATTCACCGATCTACATTCGATATGACCAGCTTGATATTAATCTCGCACGTTTATATCAAATGCAAAGAGGTGATTTACCAACGACTGGAGAAATTAGCTTTGTAGTTGAAGCTGGTGCGCTGGTTTCAA
>NZ_JAXCFK010000056.1:0-710 GCF_056150025.1 Micromonospora aridisoli
TTTTCCCCGCTATTGTACATAATACGAGTTGATACCCGCTCTTCCCTTTGGTCAGGGGCTATAACAAGTATTATGTAGCAATACTACCAGCTTCGCCCCATGCTGCCTTTGCGTTTTTTCAGCTAGTTTGTGTGACGTTCAATCGCCATTAGGGCTAGTACTTCAAAAAAGAAAAGCAGCTCCACCGCATTTTCCAATGCATTACTTTACTTTTTGAAGTATTTTTCAGGATTGAGTAAGCCGATTATTTTTGAAGCTAAAGCGGGTATTGGCAGTAGGAGTAGGGCTTTATCTTCAAAAATGATCCTAGCCATCTGGCGACTGAAGATGCCCTCACGGCGAGTGCAAAATAGACAAGGCGAAGCCGACGCGAAGAGTGAGTGTAAGCCATGACCACAGATGTCCCAAAGGGCGTGGGCATGTGAGTAAAAAGGGTTTTTCTTATTTCTCAAATGAAAAATATAAACCCATTTTTACGACTGTAACGATCAAGCGGCGTAGCCAATGTAGTAGCGGTTGTGCTTAATGATTATTCAGCTAAGCGTTCCTTTTGTTGTTAAGCACAAGAGTAGCTACGGGTGAGGAGTGAAGCGCAGCAAGGCTATTTGTTTGTAGTGGAGACTGACGACCGAAGGAGAGGAAGTCGAAGTGGTATGGAACAAGTGCCTTTTTCTGCATTTGTGGAATAACAAAAAATAGCTTGTGTAGTG
>NZ_JAXCFK010000057.1:0-707 GCF_056150025.1 Micromonospora aridisoli
TGGGTCACCCCCACACCCTTCGGCTGCCCCGTCGAACCCGACGTATAGATCACATACGCCAACCCGGCCAACGACAGCCGACCACGCCGCTCCCCAGCACCCAGATCCGCCCCCGGCAACGACGACACCGCCGCCACCACACCCGGATCATCCAACACCACCAACCGATCCCCAGCCCCCGCCACCACATCCACAGTCGACCCCACCGCCACCACCAACGACGGCGCCACATCCCCGACCAGGAAATCCACCCGATGCCGCGGCAACCCCGCATCAACCGGGCAATACGCAGCCCCCGACTTCACCACCGCCAGCATCGCCACCAACCACGACACCGACCGCGGCACCACCAGAGCCACCACCTGATCCGGCCCAACCCCACGCCCGACCAGATACCGCGCCAACCGATTCGCCTGCGCATTCACCTCCGCATACGACAAAACCTCACCAGCACACTCCACCGCCACCGCATCCGGCGACCGCCGCACCTGCGCCTCGAACAACTCCCCCAACGACACCGACGGCACCACCCGCACCGTCTCATTGACCCCCACCACCAACCGCTGCCACTCCACCGGCTCCATCACCGGCACCCGATCCACCCGCACCCCCGGATCGGCAACCACCGCCTCCAACACCCGCACAAACCGGGACGCCAACACCACCGCCGACTCCCGATCAAACAAATCAGCCGAAAACTCCAACAC
>NZ_JAXCFK010000058.1:0-696 GCF_056150025.1 Micromonospora aridisoli
TCATCAGGCCGCGGAAGTTGGGGTTGGTGCCGCTGCGCGGGGTGTACGACCCGCAGCTCTGGCCGCGTACCAGGCAGCTCACCGCCGCCTGCACGCCGGCCGGGGCGACGTAGCCGTTGCCGGCGCTGACCGAGGACGGCGCGCCGAAGGCGACCTGGTCCTCGCGCAGCGGCGGGAAGACGGCGTTGGCGTTGCCGGCCACCGGGAACCCGGCGAGCAGCATGTCGGTCATCGCGATGTGGAAGTCGGCCCCGCCCATCGTGTGGTACTGGTTGTCCAGCCCGACGATCGGTCCGGAGTTGTAGTCCTGCACGTGCAGCACGGTCAGGTCGTCGCGCAGCGCGTGGATCACCGGCAGGTACGACCCGGCGCGCGGGTCCTGCCCGCCCCACGGCCCCGGCCCGTAGAACTGGTAGCCGAGCTGGACGAAGAACGTCTCCGGCGCCATGGTGAGCCCGAAGCCGGCCGGCATCTGGGCCAGCACCCCGTCGATGATCCGGATCAGGTTGGCCTGCGAGGGGGAGAGCTGGTTGATGTTCCCGCTGCCGGTGAGGCCGGTCTCGATGTCGATGTCGATGCCGTCGAAGTTGTGCCGCTTGAGGATCGGTACGACGGTGGCGACGAACCGGTCGGCGACGGCGCTGGAGCTGAGGTCGATGCCGGCGGTGGCGCCGCCGATGGACAGCAGCACGGTGA
>NZ_JAXCFK010000059.1:0-687 GCF_056150025.1 Micromonospora aridisoli
CAGCTGCATTGTCCTCCTACAGAAGTGTACTATAGACAAGAGATTTTTGAAGAATTCGAAAAACTAAAAGAAGAAGGTAAAATAGCACATCTTGGTGTCAGTGTAGAGAAAGTAGAAGAAGGATTAAAGGCAATAGAATATCCTATCGTAGAAACAGTTCAGATCATTTTTAATATGTTCAGACATCGTCCGGCTGAATTATTTTTTCAAGAAGCAAAAAAACGAAATATAGGAATTATAACTAGGGTTCCTTTGGCAAGTGGTTTATTGACAGGAAAGTTTAATGCAACAACCGAATTCTCAAATGAAGATCACCGTCATTTCAATCGAAAAGGAGAGGTATTTGACCAAGGAGAAACTTTTTCGGGGATAGACTATAATTTGGCACTCGAGGCGGTGGATCAATTAGTAGAATTGTTTCCAAAAGAAACAGCATTGGTTCATTATGCTTTGAAATGGATCTTAATGTATAAAGAGGTGAGTTGTGTGATTCCAGGTGTATCCAAAATAGCACAATTACATTCTAATTTAGAAACCTTGAATATTCCAGATCTTTCGGATGAAGAATTAAAAGCAGTAGATGCTATTTATACTACATTGATTCGTCCATCGGTACATCATCGATGGTAACTAGAGGCTTACAGGTGTCAGGAAAATAACAAAGTTCTTTTATCTCAAATTTGTTAT
>NZ_JAXCFK010000060.1:0-682 GCF_056150025.1 Micromonospora aridisoli
GCCGTCGGTGCGCAGCACGTCGAAGATGCGGACGACGTTGATGTGGTTGAGGCGGGCGATGGCCCGCGCCTCCCGCAGCGAGCGCTCCCGCATCTCGCGCCGCTCGTCGTCGGTGAGGCTGGGCGGCGGGACCAGTTCCTTGATCGCCACATCCCGGTGCAGCACCTCGTCGCGCGCCTTCCACACCCGACCCATGCCACCCTGACCGAGCGGCGAGATGAGCCGGTATCGGTCAGCGACGAGTTGGGGAAGCGCGGTCGACATCGCAGAGACGGTACCCGGCGACGCCGACAGGCACACCGCCGGCACGCCACAGTGCGGCGAAGGTCAACTTCCCGGGCGCGTACGCTGGCCGCATGTCTGCCGAAGAGCCGCTGTTCCGGGTCGTCCGCGGGGTCCCCACCGCCGAGGAACTGGCCGCGCTGGTGGGCGCGATCGTCACCCGGTCCCGGCCCGCCGCCGCACCCGCCCCCGTTCCGGCGTCCGCCTGGGCGCGCAGCGGACGGCCGACCGGTGGCGGCATCGCCGCCGGGCCCGGGGCGTGGCGGGCCTCCGGCCTGCCTCACTGAGCCCTCGTCACGCCGGCCGGCCGAGCGCTCGGGCCTGGGGCGCTGTCGCATGCGGCCGGCGCCCCCGTCGTCACACGTGGGTCGCGCGGGCAAGCCTCAGTTCTGCCTGGTCG
>NZ_JAXCFK010000061.1:0-678 GCF_056150025.1 Micromonospora aridisoli
GCGCCAGCAGCGAACTTCGGCTTCCCGCGCGGTCGGAATGACGACCAAGTCAACAGCTTCTCGTAGTGCCTCAATTGGTCAACGGCGCATGGTTTTCATCGCAGCCTTGGGCGAGAGCACCCAATCAATGTCGAGCGCTGGAGAAGAAGCCGGGTGCCGTCGCGGCGGTGATGCAGCAATCACGCTGGATCCAGGCAGGGGCGCCCGGACGTGGCGCTCCTGTCTCATGCATTTCAGTTCAGATACTCGACGCCATGAATCCTGTTTCGGGATCCGTTTGAACTGAGCCAGATAGGGCGCGCGTACCACCGCCCCGAAGTCGTCCTGCACATCTACATAGGTGATAATGTCAAAAGGACAGCCCCTACGCCTAGACACGCCGTAGTTGTGCAACTATGCGCGTCTACGACGGCACTGTGCGTCAAGCAGCTTGATATGCTGTATTTGGGTCTCGTGCTCAAGGACGGATCTTCTGACCAATGCTGCCTGCGTTTCGGGAGCTAGGCCCCCACTGGGGGGATCCGTGTCGAGATTTGTCGGGAACGAATACCCCTCGGCCGACGCCGCAATCACCGCATCCAGCTCGGACGCCGACAGCTTTCCGTCTTGCCAGAGTTCTGACAGTGGCTCAAACAGAGTTTTGCACATGCCCAACCGGTCCACGCTTTCCATCGCACG
>NZ_JAXCFK010000062.1:0-668 GCF_056150025.1 Micromonospora aridisoli
TTAACATATCTTCAGCTATATACATCCCCTCGTAAGCATAATCAATTATTGAATGAAATTCTCCGATGACTCTTCGTAAATTTTCCTCTTCTTTGTATGCTTTTAATCGCAGAATCGTTTTCATTAATTTATCGAGCTTTTCATCAAGCAACATAGCTCCTTTTATCATCTCCTATATACATATTATTTGTATTTGAATAAACTATAACCCATCATTTAATATCTGTCAATTAGATTCGGCCAATTTATGTGACCGAATCTAATTTTAATCTGAGAACATAAAGATCAATTCATTGATGTCATCCCTAAGCTTAACGAGGCTTTGTGGTGTAACTGAAATTGTAATATCTAATTTCTCTCCCTTGAAACCAAGTAGGAATTGATAATGTTCTGAAGTCAGCAATTTTTTTGTAAGTTTCAGACTAACCTCTTTGTAATTATCTTGATCAACAAATATATTCAAAACAATACCTTCATTCTCCTCTTGCTGCTGATTACATTATGTTTAATGGAGTCTTTCTTTTTTTTATTTTTACTCAGGCAATTCTTCTGTATTTGTTATTTCATATTCCATATCACTTAATTTAAAATTTTCAACTGATCCGTCAGCTTTTAAAAACGAGACTTCTTTAGATAAAAGTAAATTTTCACAAATCCTGGTTACCAAT
>NZ_JAXCFK010000063.1:0-666 GCF_056150025.1 Micromonospora aridisoli
AGCCAACTCTACTGCTTATAAACAGAATAGACTGTTCTAGTAATTTCTTGTTTTTTACTAACGTATGCCCAATAACCTTGTCCACGGCGTTGTGTCGTCCTATATCTTCTTTGATGCATAAAAGTGTACCATTTTTGTCAAACAATGCTGCGGCATGTAGTCCACCTGTATGGTTAAAAAGATGCTGTTGATGACTGAGTTTTTTTGATAAGGAGTATATGGTGGTTAAGGATAGCTCCATACCTTGCCCAAGTGACTGTGGTAGTGTTTCCATGAGTTGACTTATCGAACGTTTTCCGCAAACACCACAGCTAGAGGTGGCAGTAAAATTACGATCAAGTAAAGATAGATCGATCGTGAGATCTGGCTTTAGGAGTATTTTCAAGATGTTTTCTCGATGCTCTGGGATGGTTTTTTGACAATAATGAAAGGATTTTATAGCGTCAAAAGAATCTATGATACCTTCAGCAAAAAGAAAACCAACTGCCAGCTCAATATCATTTCCAGGAGTACGCATGGTTACTGTAATCGATGTTTCCGAAATAGCGTCACTTTTAGTGTAAATGAGACGTATCTCCAAAGGAGCTTCTACAACAAGTAAATCAGGGACAGAATCTAAATGTTCTTCCTGTACTTTGATAATAGTTGTTTTTGAAACTCCGATTT
>NZ_JAXCFK010000064.1:0-666 GCF_056150025.1 Micromonospora aridisoli
GCCGCGCGGCGAAGCGGTACTTGGCGAATCCGTAGCCGGCCATGACGGCCAGGACCGTCGCCCCGATTCCGCCCGCCAGCGCGTACAGGGTCGAGTTGAGGATCCACCGGCCGTAGATGCCACCGTCGTAGGTGAACAGCTGCTGGAGGTTCCCGAGGTAGTCGATCCGGTCGGAGAACCACAGGGTGTTACCACCGCCGAACAGGCCCGGTGCGTCCTTGGAGCTGTTGACGATGACCCACCAGAAGGGCACGAGGAAGTAGACGACCAGGAAACCGAGGAGTATCTGCAGGGGGAGGAAGCGTTGCGGGCGGCGAGGGCCGGCTCCGGCGCTGGCGCGGTCGGTCATCAGAGGAAGCTCCTCCGCTTGCGGGTGAGGAACAGGAACGCGTACACGCAGATGAAGACGACCCCGCCGAGGGCGAAGGAGATCGCTGAGCCGTAGTTGAAGTTGGCGAGTGAGAACGCCTGCTGGTACGCGTACATGTTGGGGGTGAAGTCCGCCCCGATCGTGCCCGCGGCGAGGTACCGCAGGATCTGGGGTTCGTTGAAGAACTGCAGGGTGCCGATGAGTGAGAAGACCAGGATCAGGATCAGCGCCGGCGCGATCAGCGGGATCTTGATCCGGAGCGCGATCTGCCACCTCCCGGCGCCGTCCATGCGGGC
>NZ_JAXCFK010000065.1:0-665 GCF_056150025.1 Micromonospora aridisoli
CGTCGAGCAGCTTCGCGTTGGCCCGCCGCTGCTCCGTCCACTCCGGCAGCTGGCGCAGCTGCACCCGGCCGATCGCCGCGGCCACGTCGGTCATCCGCATGGTGGCGCCGACGATCTCGTTGGCGTACCGCTGCTCCATGCCCTGGTTGCGCAGCAGCCGCAGGGTGCGGGCGAGCCCGGCGTCCGCGGTGCTGATCATGCCGCCCTCGAGCGAGTGCATGTTCTTCGTGGGGTAGAAGCTGAAGCAGCCGGCCGTGCCGAACGCGCCGACCGGCCGTCCGGCCAGGGTGGCGCCGTGCGCCTGGGCGGCGTCCTCGACCACGGCCAGCCCGTGCCGGTCGGCGATCGCCATGATCCGGTCCATCGCGGCCGGGTGGCCGTAGAGGTGCACCGGCATGATCGCGACGGTCTTCGGCGTGATCGCCGCGGCGACCGCCTCCGGGTCGACGCAGAAGCTGCCCGGCTCGATGTCCACGAAGACCGGCTCGGCGCCGACCAGCCGGACCGCGTTGCCGCTGGCGGCGAAGGAGAACGAGGGGACGATGATCTCGTCGCCCGGGCCGAAGCCGAGCGCCATCAGCGTTAGCTGGAGCGCGGAGGTGCCGGAGTTGACGGCGACGCAGTGCCGGCCGCCGACCAGGTCACCGAACTCCTCCTCGAACGCC
>NZ_JAXCFK010000066.1:0-664 GCF_056150025.1 Micromonospora aridisoli
CCGGCTCCGGTGCCTGCTCCACAATCACATGCGCGTTCGTCCCACTGATCCCGAACGCCGACACCCCCGCCCGCCGTACCCGACCCACCACCGGCCAGGACCGACGCGACGACAACAACCGCACCCCACCCGACGACCAGTCCACCAACCCCGACGGCTCACCCACATGCAACGACGCCGGCAACACCCCCCTCCGCAACGCCTCCACCATCTTGATCACCCCACCCACACCCGCCGCCGCCTGCGCATGCCCCACATTCGACTTCAACGACCCCAACCACAACGGCTCACCACCCGACCGCCGCCCATACACCCCCAACAACGCCTGCGCCTCAATCGGATCCCCCAACACCGTCCCCGTCCCATGCGCCTCCACCACATCCACCTCAACCGCAGACACCCCCGCCGACAACAACGCATCCCGAATCACCCGCTGCTGCGACGGACCACTCGGCGCCGTCAACCCACTCGACGCACCATCCGAATTCACCGCCGAACCCGCCAACACCGCCAACACCCGACGCCCCGCCGCCACCGCATCCGACAACCGCTCCAACACCACCACCCCCACACCCTCACCCCAACCCGTCCCATCCGCCCCCGCCGAAAACGCCTTACACCGCCCATCCACCGACAACCCACCCTGCCGCGAAAACTCCACGAA
>NZ_JAXCFK010000067.1:0-661 GCF_056150025.1 Micromonospora aridisoli
TGCGACCCGACCACGGAGGTGCAGTACCTGTCCGACACCGGCCGGTACGCCGAGGCGGTGGCGCTCGCCGAGCCGGTGCTGGCCGGCCGGCTCACCTGCACCGAACAGCCGCAGGCCATCCTGACCGCGCTGCTCGTGCCGTACCTGCGCACCGGTCGGCACGACGACGCGCGCGGCGCGCACCGGGAGGCGTACCGCCGGCTGCGCGGCAACCTCTCGGACCTGTGGGACATCGCCGACCACGTCGAGTTCTGCACCGTGACCGGCAACGAGGCGCGGGCGCTGGAACTGGTCGAGCGGCACCTGGACTGGCTGGACCGGGCACCCACCCCGGCAGCCGCGATGCACTTCGCGGCCGCCGCCTCGGCGGCGCTGCGCCAGGTGCCGACCGAGCTGACTGTGCACCGCCGCGCCTCCGGCGAGCGGCCGGCCGCCGACGTACCGGTGGGCGCGCTCGCCGACGAGCTGGCCGGTACGGCGACCGCGCTGGCCGAGCGCTTCGACGCGCGCAACGGCACCACGCACCAGTCCGGGTTGATCGCCCGCAAGCTGGCGGCCGGGCCGGTCGGTGAGCACCTGCCGCTGTCGGCGAGCCTGCGCCGCCCGGCGGTGCCCGCGCCGCGTACCGGCTCGGACGCGCCGGTGGCCTCTTCGCAGCCGG
>NZ_JAXCFK010000068.1:0-657 GCF_056150025.1 Micromonospora aridisoli
GCAGACAACCGCTCCCCAGCCCAATAACAACGCGACGCCAGGTCAGGTCGCTTCGTCTGTTGTCACCGATGCAGGCCTTGCATCCGGCCAGCGGCCGGAGCCTCTCGAATCGAATGTTCAAGGCGCGGCCCCTGTTGAAGGGCGAAGCCAACGCGCCGGGCAGGGCTTTATAAGTGCTCCAGCTCAGATCTTACATCCGCCTGCTTTGACGAAAGAGCCTGACAGAGGTCGCCCGCCGGAGTCGTCGTCTCGCGGTGTGGAGCGGAACCCTTCTTCGCCCACTGGAGCGGTCCAAACGAATGTCAGCGAGGCAAAAGCGCAAGGGCAACCCCTGACCACCACGCAGGTTCACCTGTCCGCCCAGATGTCTACACCGCCAGCGCGTCGCGTGGACCGGGAGTGGCAGGCCGAAGGGAATTTCGACCCGTTGCCCAGTCGGGAAGAACGGACACAGGTCCCGGCTATGTCACCGGTCTCCCCGCCGCTGCGGGCGGACTTGAGTCTTTCGCCGCCCATGCAAACGCTTGAGGTCATCGATACCTTCGTGCCCGAACAGGGGGTGTTGGAAATTCAATCCACGACGCCAGGGGTCACGCGGGAAGGGAGTGTTTCCGCGCAGCCGGATATTCCACGCCATATTGCCCAGCAGTTGGTCGA
>NZ_JAXCFK010000069.1:0-657 GCF_056150025.1 Micromonospora aridisoli
GATTTTGTCTGATAAAGTCATTAAGGAGTTCTTTATATTGCTTCTGATATTGGTAATCAGCTGGATTACATCAATAAACAGCATTTTTGCTAAGTCTTTTCCGATATAGTCTTTATTGGCAAAAAGTTTTCCAAATATTTTATCTAGGAAGCGTTTTTGTTTTAGAGGTGTTCTATCATCATCACTAGCTTGTGTGTGATGGTAAAAGTTAAACTTTTGGTCAAAGAAGCATACTCAAAATCATTTTATAACTTGGTTTAGAAAGCATCTTTTGCTTTCCAAATTTCCCAAGATTTTTCGGCTTGTAGAATAAGCATTTGTAATCCATTACAAGTCGTACTTCCTCTTTCGACTCCTTTTTTTAGAAAAAGCGTTTCTGCTGGGTTGTAAATAAGGTCGTATAGAATATGGTTTTCTGTAAGATACTCATAAGGAATGTCCGGACATTGATCCACATTTGGATGGGTTCCCAGAGGGGAGCAATTAATAATAAGATGATGTGATGCTAATAGTTCTTTATTCAGGTCGCCATACGCAATTCTATTCTGATCGGTATCCGGTGTTCTTGAAACAAAGGTGTATGCAATATTCAAAGTTTTGAGTGCATAAGCTACAGCTTTAGAAGCACCACCTGTTCCCAGAATTAATGCTTTTTTT
>NZ_JAXCFK010000070.1:0-652 GCF_056150025.1 Micromonospora aridisoli
CGTTGCCGCTGGAGGCGGCGCTGGGGAGCTTGTTGTAGTAGTCCTCCCACTGGTACGTGGCCACCGACACCGCGATGTTCTGGTGCTCGGAGTTGAACTGGTTCACCAGCGTCTTGAAGATCTCACCGTCGCCGCCGGTGAACCCGTTCCAGAGCTTGAGGTCCACCTTCGGGCCGGTGTAGTCCTTGCCACCGTTGCCGGACGCCGCCGGACCGGACGAGTCGTCGCCGCCGCCACAGCCGGCCAGCGTCAGCGTGGCCGCGGCGCCCAGCCCGAGGCCGAGGCCGAGGAGCCGCCGCCGGCTCATTTCGTTGTGGTTCATGCCGTATCTCTCCTTGGGGGACGGGATGAAGTGTGCCTGGTCAGAGCCGGTTTCCGAAGCGCAGCACGTTCCAGGAGACAGCCGGAAGGCGCACCGAGCACCGACCGCCGTCGAGGGTGGGGGTGTTCAGTTCCCGGGGCGTCACCTTGTCCGGTTCGGCCTCGGTGTTCGTCGCCTCCGGGTCGTCCCCGGCGGCGAGGCTCGTGTGTGAAGCGACGGACAGTCCGGACATACCGCGCAGGTCGAGCTGCAGGTCCAGGTCCGTCTCGCCGCGGTTGACCGCGAAGACCGTCAGCTCGCTGTCGAGCTGGTCGGTGACCGTCTGCGGCG
>NZ_JAXCFK010000071.1:0-645 GCF_056150025.1 Micromonospora aridisoli
TAGTCTAGTAACAAGCATTTTAATGTTATTTAGGTGTTTCTAAAACAAGTTTTTTTTCTGCTTCTGTTCCATTATTAATAATCAGGTGCAGTTCAGGGGTTCCGATACGATCTTCTTTTTCTAACCAAAATAAATAATAACCTGGAACAAAATCCTGAAAAGCATCATGCGTAGGTTTATTAAACCGAAATCGCTTAATAGGCAATTTTTCTTCATAAGATAGCTTTCCAAAAACAAAAAAACCATCTTCTTTGCTAGAGTCAATGGTAACTCGGATGGTACTATTCGCATCATTTTGGGGACTGCTAACTATTGACTGTAGTTTGGCATGATAATCCAAGTATATGGCCTCTCAAAGAAGTGTCTTATCAGATGTGCTGGCAAAATTTTGATGTAAACGTTCCAGAGCTTTTTGTGCTTCTTGTAGGGTGGTTATGTAGTTTTTGGTGAGCTTATATTTTTTGTGACAATCTTCTAAGATTAGGAATAGTTCATTACTAGTTTTTTCTAATTTATTGTACGTTTGGATGAGCATAGGATCTTCTGACGTTGAGATTTTTGTTGACAAATTTGTCAATGCCTTCTGTGTGTTCACAGAAGTCTCAGAAAACCCATAATCGATGGATCCATATCCTCCACAATTAG
>NZ_JAXCFK010000072.1:0-639 GCF_056150025.1 Micromonospora aridisoli
TTCGGCTCTGTCTCACATTCGGTGGTGACCGAAAGCGGTCGATGTCGTTGAGGTCACGTGTGCAAGATCGATGATCTTACGAAGATGGTGTTCTCAGGGCTGTCCCCGCTGGTGATCGATGAGGTTACGGACGAGGGCGAGCGGATCCTGGTGCGGGCTCGGACGCCTGGAGGGACGGCGGCATGTCTCGGCTGCGAGGCGGTGACGGGCCGGGTGCACGGGTATCACCAGCGGACTCTGGCGGATGTGCCGGTCGATGCCCGGCCGGTAGTGGTGCGGGTACGCGTACGCCGTCTGGTATGCCCGACGCAAGGCTGTCGTCGCACGTTCCGCGAACAGCTTCCGGGGGTTCTGGAGCGTTACCAGCGCCGCACGTCCCGGTTGATCTCCCAGGTCGCAACGGTGGTGCGCCATCTGGCTGGCCGGGGCAGTGCTCGCCTGTTGTCGGTCCTGGCGATGGTCGTCATGTCCCGTCACACCGCCCTGCGGGCGCTGCTACGCGTTCCGCTGCCCGAACGGCGGGTTCCCCGCGTGCTCGGGGTCGACGACTTCGCGCTGTGCCGCCGTCGCCGTTACGCCACCGTCCTGATCGACGCGGTCACCCGTGAACGCATCGATATGCTGCCCGACCGCAAGGCC
>NZ_JAXCFK010000073.1:0-638 GCF_056150025.1 Micromonospora aridisoli
ATCGCGATGTACCTGCTGCGCGAGCTCACCGACATGTCCCTGCCGAAGATCGGCCAGGAGCTCGGCGGCCGCGACCACACCACGGTGATGCACGCCGACCGCAAGATCCGCACGCTGATGGCCGAGCGCCGGCAGATCTTCAACCAGGTCACGGAGCTCACCAACCGGATCAAGCAGCAGCAGCGCGAGGGCTGAACCCGGCCCCACCCCTCCTCGAAGGCCCCGGCGGAGCACCGCCGGGGCCTTTTCGTGTAGTTCGTCCACAGGCTCCGCCCGCGGGATCCCGGGCCCGGGGGCACCCTCCTGCACAGGATGTCGGCGCTTGTGGAGTGCCTGTGCACAGGACAGAACCCACACCTGTGGATAAAATTGTGGATTTCTTCGTACTTGACAAACTGTTTTGGCCTTCTGTTAAGGGTTTTCTTTAAATTGATCATTTTTTAACCAATGTTTTTTGTTATTAATAATCAACAAGTTAACCATGTAAATAGAATCATTTTAAAAAAATTTTTTAATTTTTTTTGATGAGCATTCGAACAAATCAGCTTGATTTTTTGAAAGAGTCGAAATAAAAAAAATTACACAAATCTTCTTTAAGTAATATTTTTTGATAAACTCTTTTGCAAGTTTTGAGTACC
>NZ_JAXCFK010000074.1:0-635 GCF_056150025.1 Micromonospora aridisoli
CAGCTCCGACGGCACCAGCGGGGAGAGCTTGTACGCCCACTTGTAGAGATCCATGTTGGCGTGCAGGCAGCCCGGCTGCTCCAGGGCGTGCTGGCTCTCTCGGGTCGGCGTGAGCACGTTGAGCGGCCGGGCCGGCGCCGTGAAGAACCGGAACGCGTCGAAGTGGCTGCACCGCACGCCCCGCTCCTCGACCACCGCGGCCGTCTCCGCCGGGCTGAGCCGCAGCGGCCAGGCGTTGTGCCGTACCTCCGCCTGGGTCTGCCGGTAGACCATCGCCCACTCGTGCATCCCGAAGCAGCCGAAGTGCGCGGCCCGGCCGGCGGTGGCCGTGAGCAGTGAGCGGATCCACTCCACCGAGTCGGCTCGGCGGGCGCGTACCGCGGCGGTGTCGAGGGTCACCCCGGCGGCGGTGGCGCGGTAGTCCCGCCCGAACTCGGCCGGGTCCGCGTCCCGCAGCACCACCCCGGCGCCCGGGTGCCAGCGGCGCAACTGGGCCGGCCGGTGCGAGTAGTAGGTGAAGAGGAAGTCCTCGACCGGGTGCGTCTCGCCCCGGCGGCGGCGGGCCAGGTGCGGCGTGAGCCAGGCGTCCACCCGCTGCTCGTGCGCCCGCCGCCGGGCCTGCCAGTTCGCGGCGT
>NZ_JAXCFK010000075.1:0-635 GCF_056150025.1 Micromonospora aridisoli
GCATCCCGCCTACCACGGCGACTGCAGCGCCTTGCAGGATTTCTGAACTTTCTGGTCCAATCATATGCAGGCCAATGACGGTTTCATCGGGGCCTTGGGTGATCATCTTATAGAGACCACGTTCTTCTCGTCCCGAAACCACGTTTTTCATCGGACGGAAGTCACTCTTGTAAACTTTGATATCATCGCCAAACTTTTCACGAGCCTCGTCTTCCGTCAAACCAACCGCAGCAATCGGTGGGCTAGAGAAAACAGCTGATGGGATGTTGTCATAAGAAATAGTGCGTGGATTATTGCCAAATACGGTGTCCGCAAAAGCATGGCCTTCGCGAATGGCAACCGGCGTGAGTTGTACACGGTTGGTTACATCACCCACAGCATAAATGCTATCTATGTTGGATTTGTTATCGTCGCCAACAGCGATGGCGCCTGATTTATCCAGCTCGACACCAACTTCTTCCAAGCCCATATCGCCACTTTTGGGGACACGACCTGTGGCGACCATGATAACGTCGGCGGTTTGCGGTTCGCCGCCATCTTTGAAGTGGACTGTGACAGTTCCATCATCATTTTTGACGATCTTTTCCAACGGCGCATCAAGGCGGTATTTGATACCCTTGGCTTCGCCCATTTCC
>NZ_JAXCFK010000076.1:0-624 GCF_056150025.1 Micromonospora aridisoli
CCGTTGGCACGGGCGCGTCCTGGCATCAGGCAGCCTCCTGGCGTTCGACCTGCTCGCGGATGTAGTCGTCCACCCATTCGGGGAGGATGCGGCGGTACTTGCCGTCCTTGATGGAGCGCAGCTCGCCGGTGGCGATCTTCATCTTGACCTTGGAGATGCCGAAGCCGAGCAGGACGGCGACCTCGGCAGGGGAGTACCAGCGCGGGGTCAGGTCCCGGCTCATGCGGCCACCTCCAGCCACGCCTCGTGGGCTCGTTCTTCCCGGCCGACGCGTGTGCTCTCTCGGCGCTGCCTCGCGGCGGTGTTGGCGAGGAGGGCGTCTCCGGTGGTGTGCCAGCCGACGCCGGCGAAGGTGAGGGTGCCGACGATGAGCGTGGTGGTGTCGTCGAGGTGGTCGACGGCGAGCGGCCGGACGTGCTGCTGCTCCAGGAGCTGCGGGGGTTCGACGCCACGGGGGTGCTGGCCGGGTTCGCCGACCGGCTGGGCCTGCGCCCGCACCTGGCCGGCAGCCTGCTCGGCCAGCCCGTCGCGGTGCTCGTGCGCCCGCCGCTGCGTACCGTCGCCGCGGGTCCGCTGCGTCGACCGTTCCACCACGCGGCGGCGCGGGTGGTGCTGGCCACCGAC
>NZ_JAXCFK010000077.1:0-622 GCF_056150025.1 Micromonospora aridisoli
TTCGCCACGCCCGGTCACGCCGATGCCGCCGCGGCGCTCTCGATGTCTCTGTCCTCCGCGGCGGCGAGCTGCCCACACGCGCCGTCGATCTCGCGCCCTCGGGTGTCCCGCACCGTCGTGGACACCCCCGCGGCACGCAAGCGCCGGACGAACTCCCGCTCCACCGGCTTCGGGCTCGCATCCCAGCGGCTGCCCGGCGTCGGGTTGAGCGGAATGAGGTTCACGTGGGCCAGCTTACCGGCCAACAGCCGGCCGAGCAGATCGGCTCGCCACGGCTGGTCGTTCACGTTCTTGATCATCGCGTACTCGATCGACACCCGGCGTCCCGTCCGAGCCGCGTAGTCCCACGCTGCGTCCAGCACCTCGGCTACCTTCCAGCGCTGGTTGACCGGCACCAGTTCGTCGCGCAGATCATCATCGGGGGCGTGCAACGACAGCGCAAGGGTCACCGAGAGGTCTTCGCTGGCCAGTCGGCGGATGGCCGGCACCAGGCCGACCGTCGAGACGGTGATGTGCCGCTGCGACAGGCCGAGACCCTCCGGCGCCGGTGCGACGAGCCGCCGGATGGCCGCCACCACCCGGTTGTAGTTGGCCAGCGGTTCGCCCATGCCCATGAAGACCA
>NZ_JAXCFK010000078.1:0-619 GCF_056150025.1 Micromonospora aridisoli
CTCGCGGCGGCGTGCGGCATCCCCACGTCCGAGCTGGACGTGCAGCTCGCCCGCAGCCGCAACGACCTGGACGCCGGCGTGTTCCGGATGCTGCTGCGCGACCAGCTCGTCGAGGTGCTCCAGCGGGTGCTCGACACCGGCCGCACCGCGCTGCCCAAAGACGAACGCCGCTGGCCTCAGGTCCAGTCGCATCTGATGGCGCAATCCATGGCCGGACTGCAATTGGTGACCATCGCCACCGGATTTGACAAGGATTTCGACGACCTGCACCCCAAACGTCTGCGCCGCTTCCATGTCGGCCCGATGTACAGCCACACCTTCACCCGCCAAACCGGCCCCCTGCGCGAGGTGTTGGAGCAGGCGAAAAGCCCGCCCGGCGAGGACTGGGCGCTGGCCTGGACCGTGGAGGAGCTGAAAAGCGCGTCTGTGAAGGAAGAGAAATCCGGCTGGTTCGGAAAGGTCGAGCGCGAGATTTTTGCACTCGACCCGTTCGCAGGGTCTGGGTCCGGGATCGGTGCGACCAGCATGGAACGCGCCATCATCATGCCCGAGCGCCCCTTTCAGGTGCTGGCTGAAAAGAACCCCGCCGGATTCCACGACGTGCGCAAATTTGTTGTCA
>NZ_JAXCFK010000079.1:0-619 GCF_056150025.1 Micromonospora aridisoli
TCTATATTTAATCAGGGAAAGTGAAAGAGAGCAGTACATGGATCGAATTGATGCCTTGGACAAAGTGAAAAAGTTAAAGATGCTAGGTGACAAAAAACATACTTCAATAAAATTCTTGTCAGAGTATTTCGGAATGAAAGTACCTACATTGACTACATACATCCACAGAAATAATGAGGTTTTGGTTGAAGATGGACTAAAGAAACTAGAAGGATTAGAGCTTGAAGGGTTTAAGCATAAATATAATATGCCTGGGAAGTTCATTAAGCTATATATCGTTCCTAAAAGAGCAGCTTTAAGATTGGCAATGATCCTTAAAAATTCAGATACAGCCATTAAGGTAAGAAAAGAACTCACAGATGAGGAGGACGGTGCTCAACAAGAGTTTGTTCCAGCAGTTGAAGTTGTTGCAATGATAAAAGAAATGATGAAGTCGAACAATATACAAATTCTACATGAGGTGAAGAACATGTTAACGCCGATTTTTAATATGCAGCAATCTGTGCAAAACATGACAGAAACCTCAACAAAAGAAATCTTTGATCTTAAAAACGAAATTTTGTCTTTGAAACATGAAAAGACTGGAACAAACAAACTATTAGCTGATAAAGACGACAAG
>NZ_JAXCFK010000080.1:0-618 GCF_056150025.1 Micromonospora aridisoli
TTTTTCCTGATGGACATTCAATTTTTTTGAGGCTACCGTTTCTGTCCCATCATATTCCACACGATCTTTTTGGAGGTGATACTCTATCAAAATCTCTTTAGCAATTAATGATTTTATCGTTGCGGAAGACGTTTGACTTTCGGTAATTAACTCTTTAACCTTTACAGGCTTTCCTGTTGTTGCTTGAAGCGAAAAAAGCTTCATAACTACCTCTTTTTGTTTGGGAGCCCTATTCATATCATCCAACAAAGCTCTTAGCGCTTGTTCATTCTCATATGCCGTTGCAAGCTTTACATACCGCACCAATTTTGGAGTATATTTCTCATACAGTTCTTCTTGTACCGTAATGATATTTTTATCTAACAATCGTTTAATTACTGATAGCACATTCTTTCTATCCACAATTGCCATCACTTCTTGAATCTTTAGAAGGCTTTGATATTGCAATACCTCATGTACAAGAAATTCATCATCTTTTAAACTTAATGTATCTACACTTGTCCCATCATTCTTATAAATAATGGTTTCGCTTTGCAATAAAAAGGCGCTTGGCAGTGCAGCTTGCAAAACATCTCCTATAGTACACAAGTAATACTTAGCAATCCACTCCCAAAATTG
>NZ_JAXCFK010000081.1:0-612 GCF_056150025.1 Micromonospora aridisoli
CCGGTCACCGGAATGCCGAGTTCGGCGCAGCCGTCCGCCAGGCCGCGCACGGCCTCGCCGAACTGCCACATCACCGCCGGGTCCTCCGGGGAGCCGAAGTTCAGGCAGTTGGTCACGGCGATCGGGGTCGCACCGGTCACGGCGACGTTCCGGTACGCCTCGGCCAGGGCGAGCTTCGTGCCGTGGTAGGGGTCGAGCCGCGCGTAGCGGCCGTTGCCGTCCACGGACAGCGCCACGCCGAGCCCGGTCCGCTCGTCGATCCGAATGACGCCCGAGTCCTCCGGCTGGGCGAGCACCGTGTTGCCCAGCACGTACCGGTCGTACTGCTCGGTGACCCAGGTCTTGTCGGCGAGGTTCGGCGACGCGATCATGCGCAGCACGGTCTCCCGCAGCGCCTCCGGGTCGGCCGGGCGGGCCAGGGTCTCCGCGCGGTCGGCCTGGAGCAGGATCAGGTCGGCCGGCTCCCGCATCGGGCGGGCGTAGACCGGGCCGTCGTCGACCAGCGAGCCGGGCGGCACGTCGACCACGAGGTGGTCCCGCCAGGTGATCACGAGGCGGCCGGGCTGGCCGTCCTGCGCCGGTGCGGTGACCTCGCCGATCGCGGTGGCGAGC
>NZ_JAXCFK010000082.1:0-612 GCF_056150025.1 Micromonospora aridisoli
CAGAGTGACAAGACTTTTGTATTGGATATCTTCGGCCAAGAAATCAGAATGAAGGCTATCGTACGTCCCATCTCCTCTTTTCAAGACGTGATACAGATGAACTTGACCCTCTTCAGCACCAATTGCGAACTGCTTATAAAAAAGTATTGCAGGTAAATCACCTAAGTCACTTCTGCGGATGATTATGTGTTTCATTTTCACACCCCTAGTTTACTTATTTGATTTATTGTTTCATTAATCGAATAAATGTTTTATTTCTAAACACAGTATAGTTCTATTCCAAAACATAGTCAAGCACTTTCTGAAAAAAATGTTTTAAAAAGAAACAAAAGGCTGATAATATGCTATAATAAAGAAAATTAACGTTCGAGGTGCTTTATGAAATTACGTCCAAGCTATAAGCCAATGGAGATTACTCTTATAAAGAAGGATTTAAAAAAGGTGGATTTAAGAAGTCACGTCGACGTCTCATCTGCAACATTGGCTAAAATGTCTAAGGGTGAACCTGTATCTCTTGCATCAATAATAAAAATATGTGAGTTTTTAGAATGTGACCTACATGATGTTGTTGAATTAGTTGAGGTTGAAGACTCAGACTCTTAAGCAAAAGTA
>NZ_JAXCFK010000083.1:0-609 GCF_056150025.1 Micromonospora aridisoli
TAGGGTCGGCCACCATGGACGCAGAGATCACCGTCGTCGACCTGACCCCCGCGCTGGCGCCGGACGTCGTACGGCTCTGCGAACGGTCGCTGGACCTGCCGGAGGACGCGGCCGAGTCGGACGCTCTCGTGGCCACGCTCTGGACCCGGGCGACCGCGGACCGCCCGGTGGTCGCCCTCGGCGCGTACCGAGGGGCGAACCTGGTCGGTGCCCTGATCGGCTCGATGTCGACGGCGGACGAACGGCTCGGGCACGTCGACCTGGTCGCCGTGGCGCCGGAGCACCGCCGCCGGGGGGCCGGCCGGGCGCTCCTGAGCGCGGTGCAGCGGCGGCTCGCCGGCCTGGGCGCCGCCGAGGTGCTGCTCGCCGGCAACCCGCCGCACTACGGCTGGCCCGGCATCGACGTGCGGTACACCCCCGCGGTCTGCGCCGCGCTCGCGCTGGGCTTCCAGCAGGACCGCACCGCGTGGAACATGACGGCGGACCTGTCGTACGACGACTCGCCGGCCCTGCGCTCGACGGAGGCCGGCGAACACCGGCTGGCGGAGCAGGGCGTGACGGTGCGCCGGGCGGAGCCGGGCGACCTGTCGGCGCTGGCCGCGTTCGCCC
>NZ_JAXCFK010000084.1:0-609 GCF_056150025.1 Micromonospora aridisoli
TGGGGTACAAAAAAATTATAAGATTAAGTATATTTTAACGTTTTACTTTTTACAACAACAAAGTCAATCATTTATTGCCAGTTCAGAGGTGTTTTTTTTTCTCAAAACATTATATTCTACAAAATGCTATTTTAGCACGTTCAATAACGTCTCAAACTCCTCGTAAACCACTCACCCCCTAAACCACAAAGCCATTCAATAATTATCTTGACTATTAATGGTGCTATAAAAAAAGACGACTCAGGATCTCCTGAGTCGTCTTTTTTTATATTTTGATGTAATCTCTTTTAGGGAGAATAGTACTTTTCTGGCTGTTTTGGGGGAGAGTTCTTAGTGTTGCACTGTAAAGCTCTTAGAAAATGTCTTTTTGCCTTCCTTAACTACCAATCGGTACTCACCAGCAGACAAATCTTTTGTATTATAGTTTCTTTTGATCATCATATCATTCACTAATCCTTCGGCTACAACTGTAGCTCCATTGGATGCATACATAGTGATCTGTACATCATCTTGGTTGTTATTAAAAAGAGAAAAATGGAACACATCGCCTTCTTTGGAATACTGCGGCTTGAAAACAAACTTCTCAGCATTTTTGAGTAACGTAACTCC
>NZ_JAXCFK010000085.1:0-608 GCF_056150025.1 Micromonospora aridisoli
CTCCACCCGGCTGCGGGACGGGCTCGCCACCGCCGACGTGGACGGCGACGGCCTCAACGACAAGTGGCCGCTCTTCTACGACAACTACTTCGTCCCGCGCGGCTACGCGGTGATCCTGCTCGACATGATCGGCACGAACAACTCCACCGGCTGTCCGGTCACCGGTGGTCGCGCCGACAACATCAGCGCGCCGACGGCGATCGACTGGCTCAACGGGCGGCGCGCGGGCCGCGACGCCGCCGGGGAGCGGGTGGTCGCCGACTGGCACAACGGGCGCACCGGCATGATCGGCAAGTCGTACGACGGCACCCTCGCCAACGCGGCCGCCGCCACCGGCGTCAAGGGCCTCACCACCATCGTGCCGATCTCCGCCATCTCCAGCTGGTACGACTACTCGCGCAGCAACGGCCTGGTGACCCGGGCCAACAACTACTCCGGCAGCCTCGCCAACACCGTCACCAACCCGGAGCGGCGCGCGTACTGTGCTCCCGTCCGGGACCAGATGGGTGTGGCGGGCGACGACGCGACGGGCGACTACAGCGACTTCTGGGCCGAGCGGGACTACGTGCCGCACGCCGACCGCGTCCGGGCCAGTGTCTTCGTGGTGC
>NZ_JAXCFK010000086.1:0-606 GCF_056150025.1 Micromonospora aridisoli
CACGTTCTTGGACAGGATCTCGAAGACGGCCTCGTCCTGGGACTCGACCACGAAGGCCCTCCCCACGAAGTGGAACAGCTCCTCGTCGATGCCGGCGGTCTTGATGACCGCCCCGTCCTCGGCGATGTTGCCGTAGAGGATCGCCAGGCCGCCGTCCCGTGTGTAGGCGTGCTCCACCGAGCGGATGCAGCCGTCCTCGCCGTCGAGGTCGAGGGACTCGAACGTGTTGGCCGTGGAGAACGCCTGCGTGGTGCGCACGCCACCGGGGGCCGCCTTGAACAGTTCTTCCGCAGCGGGATTATTTGCGACCTTGATGTCCCATTTGGCAATCGCTTCACCCATGGTGGACGAATGCACGGTCGGCACGTCATTGTGCAGCAAACCAGCGCGGCTGAGTTCACCAAGGATCGAGAAGATGCCACCGGCGCGGTGCACGTCTTCCATGTGGACGTTGTGAATGTTCGGCGCGACCTTGCAGAGGCACGGCACTTTGCGCGACAGGCGGTCCATGTCGGTCATGTCGAAATCAACTTCGCCTTCGTTGGCGATGGCCAGCAGGTGCAGAACCGTGTTGGTCGAGCCACCCATGGCGATGTCCAGCGACAT
>NZ_JAXCFK010000087.1:0-603 GCF_056150025.1 Micromonospora aridisoli
GCATCTTTAATCGAATTAAATGTGGAATCATAGTGATAAACTGCAACTGCAGAATTAATAAACATGTCAACAGGGTGATTGTGTGCCATATAGTCTAATGTTTCAGCTGTCATATCATAAAGGGCGGTAACAGTACCTTTGGCTCCAGCCATTAGTTCCCGTGTATTTTCAATTTGTGTGAAATATCTTTGTTGTTCAGCTGTCAGATTTTCATAACCAATGGTTTTGGCCATTGAATAGAATTCATCGGCATCTGCATAATCGTTATTCTTTAGTCTTTCTTTCAGTTTTTCAATCTCTCGTTCTTTTTCTTCCTTCTTCTTAATCGTCAAGTAAGCTTCAGTACGTTTTTCAATATCGCCTTTTTTCTTATGTATGTCACTTTCTCTATACGCTTTGGCATTGTAGTGAATTGGTGTAGCGTTCTTTCCTTTGCCTGTTGACTCCTGCAACTTTTTAAAATCTTGCTCAATGAATTGTTCGTTAGGCTCTGTTAATGCATATTCAGTTGTTAAATCACCATCTACTTCCCCAATTTTATCAATTGTTTTTTCACGTTTCTTATCTGCACTGGCACGTTCATCTTTAAAGTTTTCTGTTGAA
>NZ_JAXCFK010000088.1:0-602 GCF_056150025.1 Micromonospora aridisoli
CGAACAACTTATAGAAAGAGCCAAAACAAAATTCAATACCATAAAATCTGATAAAAACTGTCCAGAGCCCTTTGCCGAAAAATGCGAATTAAGTGTGATCGACAAGAAAAAAAATCTGAATCCTTGTTTCTCATTTCATTGGGGAGATGGAGCTCATGATCAAATCGAAGAAAACGACACAGAGGTTTTTTACATTACAGTTTGCAATAATTATAACGACATCACATACACCGGTTTGCGAATTACAAAAGTAACATTATCTCCAGATATTCATCCATTAGACAAAATACACATTGTACCAGATCGCTTTATTAATTTTGATTGTTTAGAACCTTGTACCTGTCAGACGAGAGCCTTTGCCATGATCAATAGGGCAAATGACACCGCTGGCAACTATACCCTAGAGGTCACCTATTGTTATGAAGAAATACTCCTTGCAAAGAGTGGTAATTCTGGAGTTGCCAAATTCCCTGTGGTCCTAACAGAAGATTAGTTAGCTCAAAAAGAAAACAAATAATCTTACAGAACATCAGATAGTAGATAATACTCCCCGTAAAAACTTGCTTATTGGACGGTTCGCCCGCAGGGGCTCAAGGGCGGCG
>NZ_JAXCFK010000089.1:0-602 GCF_056150025.1 Micromonospora aridisoli
GATCCATCTGTTGCTTGTGTTAATCCCGTTCCTGCGACATCAGGATTTATTTTGTCTTTGTCAATGGCATCGTCAACTACTTTGGCAGTACTTACAGCATTATCTGCAATATCTGCTGTTGCAATAGTTCCATCAAGAATGTTCTCTGTCTGCACAGCATTATCTGCTACTTTGGTGTTGTCAATAGCATCTGCAGCTATTTTTGCTGTTGTTACTCCAAGATCTTTTATTTGTACCCCGTTTGTTGGATCTACCTCTAGGGTAGCATCATCCACATTGACATCAAAACCTACATTTTCTAGAGCAGCATTAGTAGGTGTTCCTGTTAGTATAACCGAACTGTTGGGAGATGATATAGTTCCATCTCCTGCGATTGCTGTAACATCTACTTCTAGTGATCCATCTGTTGCCTGTGTTAATCCTGTTCCTGCGATATCTGGATTTATTTTGTCTTTGTCAATGGCATCACTTGCAATATCTACTGTTGCAATAGTTCCATCAAGAATGTTCTCTGTCTGTACGGCATCATCTGTTATTTTGGTGTTGTCAATGGCATCTGTAGCTATTTTTGCTGTTGTTACTCCAAGATCTTTTATTTGAAC
>NZ_JAXCFK010000090.1:0-601 GCF_056150025.1 Micromonospora aridisoli
CCCTATAATTTTCATCAAAGCAAGAGCTAGCAAAAATGTAACACTACGACTTGACCTGGTTGACAACAACGACTTTATCACCAACCAGAATCCGGCTTCATTGAATTTGACTACTCAATATAAAATCCATGAATTCCTTTACTTAGATAGATTTAGAGATGGTGGATTTTCGGAGCCTTGTCAGAATGGTGGACAATCCGGAATCAACAAATGTGTAGTTGATAGTAAAAATATAGAAGAATTGTTATTTTTAATTGACTCAGGAGATAGCAATTCCCCTTTTGGAAAGTTTAACGGCACGGTCGACATCGATTGGATTTCTGTTGGTAGTCCTGTAGAACCGCTTAATATCCCAGAGGTTTTTGAGATTCGATACAATCAAATTTCCTATTTTAAAGGAAGAAAAAAATACATTAGTTTAGTCAACACCATTCCTTTTGCAGGAAAATCATATACTGTAAAAAATTCAAGTGGTACTACGGTACTGTCAGGAACATCACAAAACTCTAGCTTATGGTTTGATGCAAATGCATATGCTGCAACAGTAGATATTTCCTCAATTGACGACATTGGTACTTACACATTTACTTCGAATAATCAA
>NZ_JAXCFK010000091.1:0-601 GCF_056150025.1 Micromonospora aridisoli
TAATAGTGTTTTAATTTAAATTTAGTTTTAAGAGTTGTTTATTCATTTTGTTGTTTTTTGTATTTTTTGTAAGACAAGTGTTAATGAATTGTGTTATTATAAGTTAAAATTCAGATAATAAGATGCTTATGGTGTATTATTGTTATCTATTTAATGCAAAAACTAACACTCAAACAAAACAAAAATGAAAAATTTAAAAATCATGTCCATTGCTATCGTAACTATAGCAATGTTGGTTTCATGTAACAAAGAAGGGGTTGATGAAACTGTAGCAGATATTACAACAAGCTCTGAGATTAAAAAAAAAGTAGCTCAGAGATTTATAGAAGAAGGGGTAAATCCCATTGCAGGGGTACGTCCTTTTGTTGTGGATGGAGTCAAAGGATGGGTTAGCGGAGACATTTTTTTATCCGATGATAAGATTGCAGATACTTCTGTGAAATCACCTTTGCAAGAAGAACCAGGAGCAAAACTTTTTAGAACTACTAATACAGTACGAATAAATGGGAACCGACGTACTATTAATATTCTTGGGAGAACAAATTTGACTAATAAAATGAGAGGTGCTCTGAGGAGAGCCGTAGGTAATTATAACGATTTG
>NZ_JAXCFK010000092.1:0-601 GCF_056150025.1 Micromonospora aridisoli
AAGATGCGTTTCATGTTATTTTATATCTATAAAGTGATATTTTTCCTAAAACCTCAAAACTTGTATCTTTTGAGATTTAAAATACACATTTATATTGATGTAGTCTCAAAATCATTTCTATAAATTATTTTCTTTTTTTCCTTTTTTGGCAAAAGTAATTGTAACCTACCTACTATATCATCTATCGTTTAAGACTATTATATCCTATCATTTTTTCTACTATTTTTTTGAGGAGAAAGTTAAACCATAGTCACGGCTATGCTTAAATTTTATAGTTCAAACTAGCAAAAAAAAAGAGTTCAAATTATTTTGACCTATAAGTACACTTAAGCGGGTATACGCTTTTGATCACGGAAATATTTTTTCGCTTGACAACAGTACAGAGAGGCAAAAAAAAGCTCAAATTGAGCAAAAAAATGATTTTTTACACTTTGACCAAAAAAAATCTAAACCACTTCTTGATAGAAATTAATCTTCTACAAGTTCCATTTTCCATTGGGTCCAATCACTAGTATCAGATCTATTAGCCAAAATAATAGCGGCTTCATTTTCCATGCTTTCTGGACGTATCAATTTATGCGTCTCTCTGTTAACAATATAC
>NZ_JAXCFK010000093.1:0-600 GCF_056150025.1 Micromonospora aridisoli
CGGCGGCGACCGGGTCGCCGTCAACTCGTTGGTGCCGGACGGCGCCGATCCGCACAGCTACGAGCCGTCGCTGCGGGACATCCGCGACGTCGTCTACGCGGACGTGGCGTTCAGCAACTACCTGCTCCTGGAGGAGCAGGCGGTCATCAAGGCGCTGGACGCCAACCTGCGTGACGGCGTACCGAACATCTCGCTGGCCGAGGGGGCGGTGAAGTACGCCGCGGAGATCATCCCACTGGTCGAGGACGTGTCGCTGGACAGCATCTGGTTGGGCATGCGCGTGCGGGGCACCGGTGCCGCGCAGGGGGCGAACCGGTCCTCGGACGTGCTGCTCAGCGCCACCGCCGGGAACGGGCCGGGCCGGATGCTCGCATACCTGACCGAGTCCTTCGGCAACCCGTCGTTCTATGTCGACTCCGGCGATGGTTTCGACCCCACCAACGGCTACCGGGACGACACCGCCACCCTTCCTCCGGACGCGCACACGCACATGAGCTGGGCGTTCACCAAGCCCGGTGTCTACCGGTTGACCATGCGGGCCCGGCTGGCCGTCGACCCGCGAACAGCACCCATCCCCCTGGGGGAGCAGTCGTTCACCTT
>NZ_JAXCFK010000094.1:0-599 GCF_056150025.1 Micromonospora aridisoli
TCAAGGGCGTCGAGTTCATCGCGATCAACACCGACGCGCAGGCGTTGCTGATGAGCGACGCGGACGTCAAGCTCGACGTGGGCCGGGAGCTGACCCGGGGACTCGGCGCGGGCGCCAACCCGGACGTCGGCAAGAACGCCGCCGAGGACCACCGCGACGAGATCGAAGAGGTCCTCAAGGGCGCCGACATGGTGTTCGTGACCTGCGGCGAGGGCGGCGGCACCGGCACCGGCGGCGCGCCGGTCGTGGCGAACATCGCCCGCAAGCTCGGCGCGCTCACCATCGGTGTGGTCACCCGGCCGTTCTCGTTCGAGGGCAAGCGCCGGCAGGTCCAGGCCGAGGCGGGCATCGAGGAGCTGCGCAACCAGTGCGACACGCTCATCGTGATCCCGAACGACCGCCTGCTCGCGCTCGGCGACCGCAACATCTCCATGATGGACGCGTTCCGCACCGCCGACCAGGTGCTCCTCTCCGGTGTCCAGGGCATTACCGACCTGATCACGACGCCGGGTCTGATCAACCTGGACTTCGCCGACGTCAAGAGCGTCATGAGCGGTGCCGGCAGCGCGCTGATGGGCATCGGCAGCGCCCGCGGTGAG
>NZ_JAXCFK010000095.1:0-599 GCF_056150025.1 Micromonospora aridisoli
TCCAGGGCGCTTTCTGCAGCAGCCAACATGGCTTCCCCGGTTTGGTCATCGACCCGCGAGGGCAGGGCAAAGCCGATCGAGCTTGTCATCAACACACGGGCGCCATCCACAGCAATCGGATCAGACAGTGCCGATTGCAACCGCCCGGCAAACTGAATCATCGTTTCCAGATCGACCCGTTTATTCTTTTCGATCACTGCCGCAAAGCGCCCGGGGGCCAGGCTGGTGACAACGTCGCCGTCGCGCAGTGTGGTTTGCAGCCGCTCCGCGCAACGTTGCAGGATGTGCTCGGCTGCGGGCACACCGTATTGTGCGCGCAGGCCGGACAAGTCTTCCAATTCGATCACAAGACAGGTGCAGGTGCCGTCCGCCGCTGCGTCATCCAGCGTGGCCAGGGCATGGTCGCCCCGAGGCAGACCCGTTATCGGGTCTTTGCGGCCCAAAACCGGCGGATCGGGGCGGGTCAGGATGCTGGTCAGCGCCAGCAGGGCAGGAAACAGCAGCGCCGAAAACAGCAAGAACCCTTCGCCGCCAAACCAATAGGCGCCAAGTGTCAGGGCGGGAATGAACGCCGCAAGTTGCGGCCCGACAAGCGCCGC
>NZ_JAXCFK010000096.1:0-598 GCF_056150025.1 Micromonospora aridisoli
GGTGATTATATAAAGACAAATGGAGACTGGATAAATCAGAATCAGAACTTACTTATAACTTTTTCTGACTTCAAAAAGGCAATTGAAAGAAGTTATTCTAAAAAAGATTTTTCAACTCAGGCAGACATTTTAAAAACTGCAAGATACCTTACATCTTTCTTTGATGCTTTAGCTACACAATATGTGGATGAGTTCTTAGGTGATATAGCAAAAGAAAGAAAGAGAAGTTTTGTGAACAACAATTTGTTCTTTAACGGCTACGTTGTACTAGCTAAGAAGTTGCAGTTAGATGGAGTAAGTCTAGATGATTTAGAAAGCAAAATTACCGATGTTTTAAGCTCTATAGACTTTAGTAAGAAAAATAAATTGTGGGATGAATTAGGTGTAGTAGACAAGAATGGAAATGCTAAATCACCACAAAAGATATGGAATTTCTTTAACAATTTAAAAATAGACGAGTAATCACTTAGGAGTTGTTTGTTGCAATGTTCAATAGTGAGATTAAGGAAAAATATTTAGATACCTTATCTGAGGGTATGGTTATGCAGATGAGGCCTATTTTTGCAAAAGCAGAGATTACTGAGACTTTATATAATAA
>NZ_JAXCFK010000097.1:0-598 GCF_056150025.1 Micromonospora aridisoli
GAGGAGTATGCTTTTTTAGCATTAAAATCACGTATTAGTGCATCTATGGTAATAGTTTAGAAACGTGTTCTGTATCAAGTTCTAAATCAGTACTACCTACCAAATGATGAGTTGAAAAATATTTGCCAAGTAGAACATTCTAGACACAGAAGTTTCGGTAATTTCCTTAGCAATATGATCACTGGATTTATTGCGTATTGTTTTTTACTTAAAAAACAATAAATCAAATTTGTTTGTTTTAATAATCGAACTCAGGTTTCTAATGATTTTTGAATTCATACACTTTCATATACTTCATTACTTTTAATAAACAGGGCTTTTATGCGCTGTCTCAAATAAAGCAAGGATAACTTCTGCCGTTTCTTTGGGGAAACCTTTAACCAATATTAATAGGCGTTTTTACTAACCCTCATATACATACACAACTTCTCGACTGGATACTGTTCTTTGTGATCAACTATAAACTGGTATCTTACTTGTCGCTCTTGGAAAAGGTGCTTACTGCCTTTTTTAAGATATCTCGCTCCATTTTAACTTCTCGTAATTCTTTTCGCAATGTCGTTAATTCTAATTGTTCTTCTGTAATAGCCTCTTTACT
>NZ_JAXCFK010000098.1:0-593 GCF_056150025.1 Micromonospora aridisoli
TAAAACCACTCTTAGTAGGTGTCCAAATTCATTAGGGGGCTAAATAGATACCATCACAATAAAGAAAATCTCCCTTTTCTATGCAAGGAACATATAGACTTAGGAGTTCAATATGCTCCACTTCATAACATGGTAAGAGGTTTAGCAAACTGCAGAAAGTGTTATTTACTTCTTTTCACAGGCGAAAATAGCTCTAGATGGAAAGGCGGTATTTCTCCTTTAAATAAAACTTTAAGAGAAGCTGTTTATGAAGTTTGGACTAAACCCTCATTAGAGAAATATTCATTTAAATGTGCAATAACAAACTCTACAAAAGACCTTCATGTGCACCACTATAAAAAGAATTTTAGCGAGATTGTTAAAGAAGCACTGAGCAATTTAAGTTTTGAACCGCAGTCTAAAATTGGCGATTTTACTGTCAATGAGCTTGAGCAAATTAAAAATGAATGTGTAAGACTTCATTTGAATTATGGACTCGGAATTCCTCTAACTAAAAAAATCCACAATCTTTTCCATGAAATTTATGGAACATCCAACAATAATGAGATTCAATTCAACGAGTTTCGAAATCGCTATGAAAATGGTGAATTCGA
>NZ_JAXCFK010000099.1:0-593 GCF_056150025.1 Micromonospora aridisoli
AATTAAATACTCATAAGATGCTGTAGCTGTACTTGTAGTCTGGAATGTCACAAGATCTGCAATACCATCACCAGTTGTTGTTGTTATAGCCGTTTGATTTGTAGTTGAAGAAACCGTTCCTCCGTCTACTGTAGCTACAGGTGGTACAGGTGTTGTTTCTCCACACTCTGGTCTAGTTGCACTTTTGCTAAAATAAATTGCAAATCCTGCTGTCTTAGAAACCATAACAAAATTTCCGTTATCAATAGCGACGTAGTATGAACCATCCAATCCTGCAAATCCAGTTCCAGAAAGTGTTATTTCAGGATTAGCATTTACAAAAGTATTACTAGCCGAAGGATTCAAGTCTACATACCAATTTGGTGTTCCGTTGCTTGTATTAGCAGCCAAAACATATAATCCATTATTAGCAGCATCCCAATTAATTATGAATTCAGTTACATTATCTAGGTTTGGTCCACCGTTTCCTAAAACAAATACATTCTCAAAACTCGTATTGATACTTGGTAACCCGCTAGCAAGAGGTGTTCCGAATGTACAATCCTCCGTTGGTGTTGGTGGTGTAACAACAGGTGCGTTTCTATCAACAGTTA
>NZ_JAXCFK010000100.1:0-593 GCF_056150025.1 Micromonospora aridisoli
ACCGGCGCCGACACGCTGCCCACCAGGGTCACCGTCCGGGCCGGCGTGGAGCGGGTCACCGTCGACTCCTTCGACTCGACGCTGACCGTCCGGCTGCCCGGGGTGCACGCGAGCAAGCGGATCCGGGTCACCATCGAGTCGTCCCTGCCCGTGCGCCTCGGTCAGGGTCGGGTCGGCATCGCCGAGCTGGAGATCCCGGGGGTGCGGGCGAGTCGCACGCTGGTCGTGCCGCGCGCGCCGGCCACCGATCGCCCGGCGACCGTCGTGCTCACCGCGGCGCCCACCGTGAACTCCTGCTTCTTCCTCGACGACGTGCCCCGCTGCGGAGCCGGGGTGGCGCGGGCGTCGGAGGACGGCGCGCGGCTCGACCGCACCGTGACGCTGCCGGTGGCCGGCTCGTACGCGCCGACGGTGTGGGTGCGCCCGAAGGCGGGCCCGCGGCTCAGCGCGCTGCTCGACCAGGAGGTCGCGAAGGCGTGGCCGTTGACACTGGCCCCTCGGGTCGCCGCCTCGTCGAGCGGTCTGCCCGACCCGGTGGCCCGGCCCGGCGCGGTCCTCGACGGCGAACGGCGCGCCGCCCTCGTGCGGGCCCT
>NZ_JAXCFK010000101.1:0-592 GCF_056150025.1 Micromonospora aridisoli
TCACGTCAATAGAGGAAATACCAGAATTAATGATGGATATAAACGTAAGGTCATTCGTGGCCGGTAAAATGATCGATGTCAACAACGGTGTTTCATTACAAAATATTCCTGTCATCTTTCTGTTATGACTAAAATCCAAAGTAGTGAAATTATTACCAATACAATTAATTCCTGTTGTATTAATAAAGGCTTCGATACCATCCAAATTATCCAAACCTGCACTATCAACATTTATAATCCCTTCAAAAGACTCTGCATCACTTCTACTAATTTGGCCGTTGATTATCATGTCAGAGTCTATACCATCATCAATAAGCTCTTGTTCAAACTTAACATCAGGGATCTTGACAAACTCTGCTCTCTCGATCGTCACCCTAATTTTTCCTTCAACCTCATTCCCTGCAACACCATCACTGATGACAAATGAGATTTGATCAACTGCCCCAAAACCAATTACAGGCGTATAGGTAATCGTACCGTCTCCATTGTTGACGACCTCGCCATTCAATGCTGTAGCTTCTATGATTGTCACTGGATCATTTTCGTCATCCGTTACTTTTTCTAAAATATTAATTTTGATCGCCTCCAAATC
>NZ_JAXCFK010000102.1:0-587 GCF_056150025.1 Micromonospora aridisoli
CCAGATCATAGTGGATGCGGTGTCCATTGAACGTTAGGGCCGAGTAGCGAAACAACAGTGTTGAATTGAACTCCCACACTTCTGCACTTTCTTCACCAGAGGGGGCCAAACGGGTCCTTGATTGAGGCGCATTAGAATCTGGATCCTCGCGGTAGACGAGGTCCTGATGCTCGGTCACTGCACAGTGACCACCCTGCCAAATCTCGTGTCGCAGGGTCACAAAACCCAGTGGCCCAGTCCGACCCACTTTATGTTGAGTTGCCTCGACACAACTGCGCTTCTCAGCCGGTACGCCTGCATGAAGTGGAGAATTGAAGGTCAGCCGCCCTCCGGCCCACATACGCCGCGGCAAACCCATATCAGGGATCAGGCCTCCGACATTCGGATGGCCATCACGTCCGAGAGCCGTAGGTGGTTGGACGTCCCAAAAATAGAGCTGATGAAAGAACGGGGGTAATGGATCGCCGCTCTTAACCAAATCCGTCGCGCCAAGCGCCACAAGAAGTGCCGAAGCGCGGGCGGGATCCATCTGATCGGTGACGATCTGGGTGTCGCGTGATATTTCATCCATACTCTGACCGTAACGT
>NZ_JAXCFK010000103.1:0-587 GCF_056150025.1 Micromonospora aridisoli
AAACCGAATACCTTTTACCTGGGTGTCTTGATTCGAAAGCTTTGTGATAGTCTTCCAGGAGTCATCTGTGCTGCCGTCATCTATAAATAGAATTTCGTATGACAGTTTATAATCTTGCATCACTTTGGTGATCCAACGATATAGTTCATTCAACGATTCTTCTTCGTTGAGTAAAGGTATGATGATAGAGAGGTTCATTAATTTAAGACTCTTTTTTCATGATCAAACCTGCAAAAATGGAGATGATGAAACCAAAAAAGAGGTTTCCTATTAAGGAGATTGCAGTGTTAATTCCTGGAGACGTAAATTTTCTCGTTATTTCAATAGCCGTTTCTATTTGTGCTTCGGTCATATTTGGATTTTGTTCGATCATTTGCTCTTCTGCTGCATTGACTATCTGGTTGACCATGTCTGGCTCGATATAATTCATCAATATGTACATCCAAGCGGCTCCTATAAGTCCACCAATCGTAGCAATCCCAATCCCTACTTTTAGGGCTTGTGATAATGATAGTAGATTGTTGTTTTCTTTTTTGAATCCATTAATGCCTAGTACAATTGAAGCAATAAGAATGGCAAATCCAGCA
>NZ_JAXCFK010000104.1:0-585 GCF_056150025.1 Micromonospora aridisoli
GAGTTTTTTAGAGATTTTGTGATCATTTGATGTGGCTTTGGGGGAGTTGTTTTTTGAAGTGTCGAGTTGTAGTGCCAGTAGCTCAAGTACTTTTGATTCTAAAAATAAGCGTTTTAGTAAACCCTCATGCGTATCAGACAAGAGTTCTGTAAGTAGTTGCTGTGTTTTGGAGCATAGTGGTTGGAAACAATACTCTGAGGAAGATACTTGTGTATCGTTCTTATTCATTTCATAGGTTTCTAGTAGTCGATATTTTTTTATAAAGTCTTGATTCATAGATATTTTTATCTCTTTGAATCGTTTGTTTTTGTGAAAAGAAACAGTTCCTGTTGTTTTGTTGATATAGGTAAGGTAGCATTCTGGACTTTCGTAGATGAGTTTTTTTTTATGATTGTGTAAATGGATAATCTGTTCTCCTTCTATCAAAAAAGAGAGTTCTAAAACCTCTTTTTTTCGAACACCATGAAGTTGTAGATCTTTTGCAAAAGTGATATCTATCACACCAATATGCAAACCATCAAAAAAATAGGAGACGATGGCACCAGTACCATAAGTTTCTATAATTTCAAATTTTTTGGTTGTAAG
>NZ_JAXCFK010000105.1:0-584 GCF_056150025.1 Micromonospora aridisoli
ATATTGGTGGCCATTATGCCAAACGAGCAGACGGACCTATTGAATATAGTGATTACGAAAAATTCGCCATCACTTTTAAGACTGTATATGACATCGCTCCAACAACCAAATGGACAACCGTTGTTGATTTAGTCGATTATCGCTCGGACATGACAGGTTCCTTGAGTGAAGATGATTATACTGGTGGTAATTTTGAAAGTGATCAAACCTTTACAGAACGAGAAGCAGTAGCCTTTCGATTGAGAAATACGGTAGATCAACGTTGGAATATCTATAACAAAACTTCTTTTAATTTGATCCTAAGAGACAATCGTATGGATCAGAATCCCTCCTACCGCGTTCGCCAATTTAGAGATGAAAACACTCGACAATTGACTGGCTTTGGATCTGGAGAACTCAACTCTAATCAGTACAGTAGTTATGTTGGCTTGGTACAACACAAAGTCAATTTTGATGATGCAAACTCTTTGATTATTGGAGGTACTTTGGATTATTCTCCCCAAAAATATGTAGCAGAAACTTTGGATGTATTCGTGGATACCGAAACAGGAAGAAATACGGACTTTATCCTCAACGAAGGGGAT
>NZ_JAXCFK010000106.1:0-584 GCF_056150025.1 Micromonospora aridisoli
CACCCCGAAGCGGACCAGGAACGCCGACGCGCCGAAGGTGGCCGCGTTGATGAGCAGCGCGGTGGTCGGGCTGATCTGGCCGATGGCGGCACCCAGCAGGTAACCGGCGACCTGCGCGGCCTGGCTGGCGCTGGCGTTGAGCGACAGCCCGAGGACCAGCCGGTCACCGGTGAGGATCTGTGCCATGAGCGCGGACTTGGCGGCCTGGCTCGGTGGGTTGGCCAGGGTGGTGAGGAAGAGCAGCGCGAGGATGACCGGCACCGGCAGACCGGGGATGGCGATGAGCAGCATCAGCGCCATCCGGATCAGGTCGCAGGCCGCCATCACGCGCCGGTAGGGGTAGCGCTCGGCGAGCGCGGCGAGCTCGTCCACCTTTCCGGAGCCGACGAAGGTCGCCGGGTCGGGGTGCGGCCGGTTCTGGACGACCTCGTCGGCGACGGCCAGGCCGTCGGTGTCGGCGAGCCGGCGCAGCTCGGTGAGCGAGGTGTCGGAGCCCGGTCCGCTGCCGGTAACGCCGTCCTCCCCGCGCACCGCCACCAGCACCGCCGTGGGGCGCTCCACGCCCGGCCTGGATCCCAGCAACC
>NZ_JAXCFK010000107.1:0-578 GCF_056150025.1 Micromonospora aridisoli
CCGCGCTCCCCGTCGACCAGACCCGACTCACTGATCCCGTCGAGGCCACCAAAGCCGCCCTGACGGCCATCGCCGCCCGGATCCAGGCCCTGACCGCCGAGATCACCCAAGCCGACCAGCGGCTACGACCCGCCGTCGCCCGCACCGCCCCACACCTGCACGCCGTCTACGGCATCGGCACCGACGTCGCCGGACAACTACTCACCACCGCCGGCGACAACCCCGACCGGCTCCGCAGCGAAGCCGCCCTGGCCCACCTCTGCGGCGCCGCACCCATCCCCGCCAGTCCAGGGCGCACCGACCGACACCGCCTCAACCGCGGCGGCGACAGAGCCGCGAACAAAGCCCTACACACCATCGCCCTCTGCCGCCTGCGCCACGACCCCCGCACCCGCGCCTACCAGGAGAAACGCACCAAACAGGGCCCCAGCAACAAAGAGATCATCCGCTGCCTCAAGCGCTACATCATCCGCGAGGTCCACACCGCCCTCCTCGCCGACTACACCGCCCTCACCACCCCTTGACATCCATAGGAGCATCCCCTCCCCCGGCTCACCGATCAAGGAGTCCGCGCCGAA
>NZ_JAXCFK010000108.1:0-578 GCF_056150025.1 Micromonospora aridisoli
TCGTAGATGTACCTCCAGAAGATAGAACTGTGTATTTTACAGCAGAGTAATTTCCTGCGCTACCATTTCCAGTGATCGTAAAAATTCCAGCATTAACATTGGAGGATAGTCCCGTCGTTTCACTGATATTACCATTGTCCGATTCAAAGTTGTCCTGATAAATAATTTGTGCGACCCCAGTATAGGTTAAAAAGAGGAGTAGAAGAAAAGTGTATGTGTTTTTCATGAGAACTATTTTTTACAAAACTACAAACTTATGAGTTTTTATTTTCGTAAATCTTTTATTTAATTTGAATGTATAGATTGTATTAAGGTGGTTAATGCTGTGGTTGATGGCTTTTGGGAATTATTTATGATGTTTTAATAAAATGTTAACCACCTCTATATTGTTTTTTTACTTTGAAGAAATAGGATATTAGCTTACTTTTTGTTGAGGAACGCAAGAGCTTACGTTTTGATGAGATGATTTGATGAGATGCATAACTCAGAATAGCTTTGGTACTATTTTGTTTCGCTCACTTTTTACTATGTTATTGTAGGGAGGTATTCTTGTTTAGTTGTTGTTTTTTTTACTTTTT
>NZ_JAXCFK010000109.1:0-576 GCF_056150025.1 Micromonospora aridisoli
CAAAAATTTTGATTGAGGTAGAAGGCGGGATCTGGAGCGGAGGCCGTCATACAAGAGGCAAGGGCTATATAGGGGATATGGAGAAATACAACTCTGCAGCAATGATGGGTTTTACAGTTTTACGGTTCAGTACAGAGCAAGTTAAATCCGGTATGGCATTAAAGCAAATTGAATTATTAATTAAGGGTAAATAGGAAGGCGATTATGTTGGTTGAAAAGTTTGATTTTATTGAGTTACTTCGCCTTGCTATTGATCAAGGCAAAGCTGAAGGAAAGAAAATTTCGAAAGATGTAGTTTTAGGTGAATTAGCGCTGTTATCGCCAGCTGCAAAGCTTTGGGCCACTGTCTTGATTGAAAAGGTTGATTTTGAGCGAATCGCAATAATTACCCCGGCACAAAAACAAACTGAAACTTTTTACAGTAAATATGATTTTAATTTTCAAACTGAACGCCGTATTGAAGATATTCCGGGTAAGGTTGAGTTTGTTCGTGGTGAGATTAAATCAGGTAATTTTTTCCGAGCGCGAAATAAATTAGCGGTAGAGATTCATAAAGAAATGGTAAAGAAAAAATTT
>NZ_JAXCFK010000110.1:0-576 GCF_056150025.1 Micromonospora aridisoli
TCTTCGAGTTGAGCTTGTGAACTAAGTCCAAAAAAGATGGCTAAAATTGTTAAAATGATTTTACGTAAAGTTGGCGTCATAGATTAAAATATTATATTTTTACCGAGCAATTTAGGGAAATTATCAAGAAGAGTAGTTGCTCAAAATGATTTTAACTGTATAGATCACAGTGCATAAGTAGCGGATGTAAATGACGAGTAAAAAAGACAAAGATTTTTTAGTAGTTAGCGCAATCGATTGAAGAACGATTTGTGTTTGGGTCTGTTTCTTGTTAATTTGTTGTGATATAGCTTTTTGTACATTTTTGTCCTGTTTTGCGGATCATTCTTTTATATTTCGTTGATGAAATACGAATAAAAAAAAACAACTTTGAATCATAATAAAAATTTAACAAATACCCATGACTGATAAAGTAGTAGTGTTAACTGGAGGAGGAGGCGTCCTTGGTAGTACTTTGGCCATTGCACTAGCAAAAAGAGGAGCAAAATTGGCTATTCTCGATCTCAGAAAAGAATTAGCTGATAAAGTAGCAGACGAAATCAAAGCTGCTGGTGGAAAAGCTATCGGTGTAGCGGC
>NZ_JAXCFK010000111.1:0-575 GCF_056150025.1 Micromonospora aridisoli
CCAATATGATTTTCTTTTAGCAACGATTAAATCTACAAGTAATCGTTATTACTGCGGTGTAGTTTTAGCGTTATTTAGGTTAAACAACTTTAAAAAAAGGCTAAAAGATAAAACTAATTCTTTGTAAAATTCCATCGATAGAATTTTCTAAATAGGTGTCAAGTATCTCTTGGTTTGGATCAATATCTAAGATTTTATTGAAAAAATCATTAATTACAGGTGTATCGGTTTGTTGCTCTATGTTTTTCATCTCTTCTGGGGGATTTAGTTATAGTACAAATATATGATTATTTATCATAACTATCTAATAACAATGTGTTTACATTATTGGTAAAAATTCTTTTTATGAAAAACAGAAAAAATAGTTACAAAACCGACATTCCGTTGGTTAATTCGCAATGATGAGGTGTTTTTATTGGAAATAAATTGTTAAAACCATTTTTGTGTTACGGCAAAAGCATACATTCGACCAGTGTGTTTTGATCAGCACCATTTGAAGTTGCCGAAAAATAGACCAAAGCATTGGCTAATGCATAGGTATGTAACATAGCAGAACTTTGACCATCTAATATGGT
>NZ_JAXCFK010000112.1:0-575 GCF_056150025.1 Micromonospora aridisoli
CTAGTGTTCAAGGGTGGTGTTAATTTTGATTGTAAAACTGTTTTTATTTTTAAGTGTCACAACGAAACTTAAGGGTGTTAGACCAAAATGAAAGGTGAAATTATATTAGTTAAAATGTAATTGTAGGCCAAAATAAATAAACTGTTTTTTTGCTGATTTGAACTATGAAGCTTAAGCCTAGCCGTGGTTACGATTTAATTTTATAGTGAAAAAATAGTAGAAAAAGAAGCTAATTATTAGCCTGTAATTATTTTTAAATGGTAGTGCATAAGTGAATTGCTTTAACTTTTTTGGATATCTCGTTGCGAATGGATACCAGCAATAGGATTTATAGCCTACAAGGCGTAATGATCATATCACCTACAGAAACTGATCAGGTCTGCCTTTTAAGCGTTGTTCAATCTTCTTCTTTTTTGCGGTTAGTTCCTTCATGATCTCCATAATCTTAGCGTCCTTGTTTTTTTTGTAAACTTCGTTCAATGCAAGTATCAAACGTTTTGCTTCTCTTGATGCCTCCACTCGGTCACTTGTAGACATATGGGACATTTTTGCTTTTTCAAATTCGAGTGCCTGAT
>NZ_JAXCFK010000113.1:0-574 GCF_056150025.1 Micromonospora aridisoli
TGAAATTGAAACGTTCAATAAACAAAATATTAAAATTACCCACTAAGAAAGATGAAAAGACCAAAAACTAAACCATTTCTTTTATTGTTGTTAGGCTTTTGTATAAGTTTAGGAATCAGTTATGGACAAAGTACACCTTTACAAAAGACAACGCCACTAAGAGGCAAAGCTCTGAGCAAAGCTACTCAAAAACTGTTTGATAGTAGGCACAATGGAAGCGAATCAGCATCAAGATTCGATAATGCAGTAGTAAGTTCCGAATGGGAATATAATAGGGTCAAGGATCCCAAAACTGGTAGGATTCCTACGAATATCTTGGAATTAGAGCAGCAATTCTCTCAAGGTATAGAGGTCGATGAGAGTTTTAGAAAAGCTACAAAAGCCCAAGGTAAATCAACAAAAGCTCAAGGTCCAGACATGGAATATTGGAAAAACAGAGGGCCGTTTAATGTTGGAGGGCGTACGAGAGCACTAGCTATAGATAGAAGTAATGAGAATGTAATTTTGGCAGGCGGAGTCTCCGGTGGCTTATGGCGTTCTGAGAATGGTGGCAATTCTTGGCAAAAAGTAACAA
>NZ_JAXCFK010000114.1:0-572 GCF_056150025.1 Micromonospora aridisoli
CGCGTCAGGATGCTGGCTGCCGCCGCCTTCGCCGCAGTGTTGGCCACCACCGGCACTGTCGCGATCTCGGCCAGCCCCGCCCAGGCCGAGGCTGACCGGCAGGTCTGCTCGAACACGGAAGGCACCCACAACGGGTTCTTCTTCTCGTTCTGGAAGGACAGCGGCGACGCCTGCATGGTGTTGCGTGAGAACGGCCGCTACACCAGTTCGTGGAGCAGGAGCACCAACAACTGGGTCGGCGGCAAGGGCTGGAACCCGGGAACCCGTCGCACGATCACCTACTCGGGCAGCTACAACCCGGGCAACAACAACAGTTACCTCGCCCTGTACGGCTGGACCCGTAACCCGCTGGTCGAGTACTACATCGTCGAGAACTTCGGTAGCTACAACCCGAGCAGCGGCGCCACCCGGCTCGGCTCCGTCACCACCGACGGCGGCACCTACGACATCCTGCGCAGCCAGCGGGTCAACCAGCCCTCGATCGACGGCACCGCGACGTTCTACCAGTACTGGAGCGTCCGGCAGCAGAAGCGCAGCAGCGGCACCATCACCACCGCCAACCACTTCGACGC
>NZ_JAXCFK010000115.1:0-572 GCF_056150025.1 Micromonospora aridisoli
CGATCACGCCCGGCCCTTCTGGTTCTTCCTGATGCTGGTGCCGGTCTATCTGTTCCCGTGGGGCTTCAACCTGAACTTCTGGAAAGGTCTGCGCGGCGCGGGCCGAGAGATGGGGGACCGCTTCCTGCTTGTGGCAGGCCTGTCTGCGCTTCTTCTGTTCAGCCTGATTGGCAGCAAACAGGCGCACTACCTTGTGCCCGAGATGCCGATCTTGGCCCTGCTCGTCGCGTCGGCACTTGGCCGGGTAACGTGGCGCCGCGCGCTGGATTGGTCCGCGCCACTGATCGCGGGCGGCGCGTTGGTGCTTGCGGTTCTGCTGGGTCTTGGTGTGGTCGACTCGGTTGAATTTACCACCGCACCCGGCACGCTGGCCTTGGCGCTGGTTGCCCTTGCCTTGGTCGCCTTTGGGGGCTGGGTTGTGGGGTCTGCGCAGGCAGCAACGGTCTGGTCGCTGGCCTTGATCGCCGTGGTCAATGTCGGGATCAGCACAACGCCGACCTTGCCGCAGTATCGCATGGATACGTTCATCGCCGCGTTCGAGGGTCGCCCCGGTCACCAGATCGCCTATTTCG
>NZ_JAXCFK010000116.1:0-572 GCF_056150025.1 Micromonospora aridisoli
ACGCTGGATGGCGAAATGCCGTATCGTTGTTGCGGACGGCGGAAGTACTGATGGAACACAAGAAATCGTGGGCCAGCTGGCGGCGGAATTTCCCAATCTGCATATCGTCGACAATCCAGGGCGCTTGCAGTCTGCGGGGGTGAACGTGGCAGTGGACCATTTCGCGGAACCGCATCATCAGCTTCTTGTGCGGTGTGACGTGCATGCGATCTATCCTCCGGGATATGTACAAGCGCTGGCCGCTGAACAAGTCCGCGTCAAAGCCGCCTCGGTCGTGACCGCCATGGACGCCACAGGGCAGAATGGATTCCCAAAGGCCGCAGCCTGGATCGTGGACACGCCTCTTGGGTCGGGCGGATCGGCGCATCGCGGCGGGCAGAAGGCGCAGTTTGTCGATCACGGCCATCATGCTGCCTTTGACATCAACTGGTTTCAACGGGTTGGTGGCTACAACCCTGAGATCAGCCATAATGAAGACGCAGAGTATGACACGCGCCTGGTGCGTTCAGGCGGGCGCATCTGGCTGACCGATCGGACCCGGATCGCGTATAAGATGCGCCCGACAGTGGCCG
>NZ_JAXCFK010000117.1:0-572 GCF_056150025.1 Micromonospora aridisoli
TTTCATTTCTTGTGAATATTCAAGGTAACGTAATGGAGCTATATCAAATATTTTAGGCGTATCTTTTTCTTGAATTAATACAACCGGTTTATCAAATGCTTGTCTGATACCTAGCTCAAAAAGAACATTAGGATTCCTACTCGATAGATCGCATATTGCTATTGGAGCCTCAATGAGCTTCTTTAAAATATCAAGATGAATTAAATTTGTTTCTTTAACTTCGTCTGCCCTAACAGGATTAAAGCCTGCCATTTCACAAGATGGCCTTATGATATTTTCATAAACGTGCCCAAAATGACCTTTGGAGTAGCCATCTTGATCTGCGATAGGCATTATAACAAAACAGTCTTTCTCTTCTTTTTTAGCCATCGATGGACTCCTTGGCATGGTTAATTGCATAACGCCCGCATAAGCTGCGGAGCATGTTGGACGCTTTTTTTGCGCCCTTTTCTTTTAAGCAAAAAATCGGACAATGTGTGACGTCAGATTTGATGCGCTTGTTATGTGCCTTGGTATACACCCACCACACAATTAGTTGGTCTTGTAGAATTCCATGCTTTTATTAATTTTTG
>NZ_JAXCFK010000118.1:0-571 GCF_056150025.1 Micromonospora aridisoli
ACGCTGTTCCCCTGCGGGCGGCCGGCCGACGACGCCGCGTACCGCAAGGAGCTGGTCGCCAAGCTGCGCGGCCGGATGGCCGCGGTGCGCGGCGTGATCGCACCGGCCGACCCGCACTGGACCGTCCGCGCGCCCGAGGTGCGCCGGCCGGTGCTGGTGCTGATGGGTACGAAGGACCCGGACTTCCCCGACCCGGGCGCCGAAGCGCGGGCCGCGCGCCGGCTGTTCGCCGTGGCCGAGGCCCGGATGGTCGCCGACTCCGGGCACTACCCGCACGCCGACCAGCCCGAGGCCACCGCCGCCGACCTGGTCGAGTTCCTGGCGGTGACCGCACGTGCCTAGGGCCGGGCTGACCCCGGCGACTGTCGTGCGGGAGGCCGCCGCGCTCGCCGACGAGGTCGGCTACGAGAAGCTGACCCTGGCCGCGCTCGCCGCCCGGCTCGGTGTCGCGCTGCCGAGCCTCTACAAGCACGTCCGGGGCGCGGACGCGCTGCACCAGAAGCTCGCGGTGCTCGCCACCGCCGAGATCGCCGACGTGCTCACGGCCGCTGCCGCGGGTCGCTCCGGCGGC
>NZ_JAXCFK010000119.1:0-570 GCF_056150025.1 Micromonospora aridisoli
ACCACCGCACGGATGATCGTGGCGTCCAGCAGGATCGCCGCCGCGAGGCCGATGCCGAGCTGCTTCATGTCGATGGTGCTCAGCGTCGCGAAGATCGAGAAGACGCCGACCATCACGATCGCCGCGCTGCTCACCACCCCCGCCGAGGACGTGATGCCGTGCGCCACCGCGTCGCGGTTGGACATGCCGCCACGGATCGCCTCGCGGATCCGGCTCACCACGAACACGTGGTAGTCCATCGACAGGCCGAACAGGACCACGAAGAGGAAGAGCGGCAGCCAGGAGACGATCGCCCCCATCGAGGTGAAGCCGAGCAGGTCGTCCGCCCAGCCGCCCTGGAAGACCAGCACCAGCAGGCCGTACGCGGCGCCGGCCGAGAGCAGGTTCAGCACGATCGAGCTGACGGCCACCACCACCGAGCGGAACGTGAACGTCATCACCAGGAAGGTGAGCGCCAGCACGAACCCCATGACGATCGGCAGCTTCTCGCGGACGTGCTTCGCGTAGTCCTCGCTGGCGGCCACCCCGCCGCCGACCGCGTACTCCACGCCCGGGATGCCGCCGAGCGTG
>NZ_JAXCFK010000120.1:0-570 GCF_056150025.1 Micromonospora aridisoli
TTATAATCATAAAAACCAAAATGACTATAAGTACCGAGGTAATTGAAATCAATATGTTAGAAACACCAGGAAGGTTTTGTGTATAATGATAGAATAAAGAGCCTATAAAAAGGAGCATCCAAACGCTTCCGGATACATTACCGCCTGTGTGGAAACCTCCAAAATGATATACTTTTCCGAAAAATCGACGAATATATAAAGGATAAGAGGTCGGAAAACTCGTAGCAATTTTGAAAAATAAGTTAACAACGTGATGTTGTCGTACTAAAATTCCGATAGAAAAGTTTGCCAGAACGATATACGATAATGTTTGGAGTGCTATACCATCTTCTTGCCACCATTCTCCAGTGGTTAGTCCATAGGCTAGTAGCGCCAAATTGGCAAAAACCATGAGAGCAAAAATTCGATGATAATGTTGAAAACGCTCACTAGCCAATAGTCTAGTCCAAAATCCTTTTTTGGGAGGTAGTTCGATTGTCTCAATTTCTTTCTGCAGTTTTGAAGTTGCTTCTGTAGTTTCAATATCCTTATCATGTAATTGTGCCATCTCGAGTAGTTTTCGTTTGTCTA
>NZ_JAXCFK010000121.1:0-570 GCF_056150025.1 Micromonospora aridisoli
CGAAGCGCTCGTCCTGCAGGCGCTGCACGGACAGCACCTGACCGTCCGCCGAGGCGACCACCGCCGACGGGTCCTCCGGCACGTCCCGCTCCGGGTCGCGGAAGAACGCGGCCACCGGCGCGGCGGCCAGCGCCGGCAGCAGCCAGAGCTTCGACTTCGGCCGCGCGGCCCGGGCCAGGGCGGCCAGGCCGAGCGTGATGCCCGCCGCGGCCACGCCGTTGGAGTCGATGTGCATGCCCCGGGTCAGCGGCACGCTCGACGGCCGGTACGCCGGGGACAGCGAGGCCGCGAGCGCCACCGGCGCCGGGGTGAACCGCAGGTGGTGCACGCGTACCGGCGGGGTGTTGCGCAGCACCAGGTCGCTGCGTACGCCGTGCAGCACGCCCTGCCGGTCCAGTTCGCCGTCGGCGCCCCCGGTGCGGAACAGCGGCGCGGCGACGCTCAGCACCGCGCCCTCGGCGAGGTATTTCGCCAGCCCGTCGATCGCGACGCGCGCCTCGTCCGCGGTGCCGGTGAACGGCTCGGCGACGACCACCACCGCGGCGGCGTCCGCCTCGGCGAGGGTGTCGA
>NZ_JAXCFK010000122.1:0-569 GCF_056150025.1 Micromonospora aridisoli
GGGCGAACACCAGCAGGAAAATGGGGGGACCCTGATGATCTCGCAGGAGCAGCCATATTTTTGTCTTCTAATGCAAGTAATTTTGTCAATGGTCATGTGCTTTATGTGGACGGTGGGATTTTGGCAACTATCGGAAAACCTGCAAACGAAGCATAGAGAGTGTAGCCTTTTTTAGGGTTACCTCATAAACTAGAATCATTCAGACAAAAAAGACCATCATTATGATACGTAAAAGTATTTTTTTAATAGGAACTATTGCAATTTTGGGTAGTTGCAAAAAAGAAATAAAAGAGCCTCCTGTACCAACGATTACCTTAGAAAATTCCTTAGGAATTGATCGTGTACAGGAACTAGTATCGATTCCCAAAGAAAAAATACTTGCGAGTCTCGATACGATTGTACATGATGGTCAATTACCAGCTTTGATGGATACTACTGGAGTGGTAATTCCGCAACAGTGGGATGATACCAATGGAGATGGTCAATGGGATGTGCTGTTGACTGCGTTAGATTTTAAAGCAAATGAGTCTAAGGACGTTGTTATTGCAATTATCGGACAGACAGAAACA
>NZ_JAXCFK010000123.1:0-567 GCF_056150025.1 Micromonospora aridisoli
CTGGGCCCGTGGGCGCCCTCTCACCTTGGGCTTAGTAAATGACCCCCCCCCCCTAGCCGGTGGAGCGGGCACTCCGCAGAGCTCTTTTTACGGTTGATTCGGAGCACCCGAGGGTCTTGGCGATCGTCGGTCGGGAGTGCCCAGCCTCAGCTAGTACCCGGATCTGTTCAGCCCGCAGAGTCGAAGTAGCTGCGCGCACGGCACGGCTCTTGTCGGCGTTCTTCCGGACTGCCTGAGTCTTTTTCTCGGAGCGGGCTGCGCCGCCTTTGGCGCCGAGGGTGCGTGCGGCGGCCGAGCCTTGCCCGGTGATGGTTCGGCGGCCGGGGCGGTGCTGGTGCCGGCCGATGGAGGCGGCCAGATCGCGTACCTGGTCATCGGGCAGCGGTGCCACGCCTTGCTCGGCGGCCACGGCCTCGTTGATGCCGCGGGCCAGCTGCAGCACCTCGGCGTCGGTCCAGTGGGTCACGGAGCCATTTTCCAGCGCGTGGCGCACGGTCAGCCAGGTGGCGCGGTTCACGGCATCGTTGCGACCCACGAACACCCCGCCAGAGGCTTTCTGCGCCCTTG
>NZ_JAXCFK010000124.1:0-567 GCF_056150025.1 Micromonospora aridisoli
ATCTTCTAAAAGCATCCCAAAGTTTATTCACTTCACGCACTCTTTTGCGTAGACTCATTTGCGTACCTCCAATGTGCGTATCTCCTTGTGTTACCTTTCCATAGTTAGTTTTCAATAACTCGAGGAGTGCAGATTCTTGATCAGGCGTCATTTTCTTTTCTTTGTCATCACGCAAACACACCAAAACACCTTTTCGTTCGTACATAGGTGTTGTTTTATCCAAAGTCATAACAATATCCGGAAGCAAAAGCACTTGATTCTTGGGAAAATACTTCGTGTATGTTTCAAAAGAAACCTCTTCCCTTGCGATCAATGTTAGATTTTTATGCCTACTATAACATTTAATCGCTTTTTGAAGCATTTTTTGCCCATGGGATGATTCTGAAACGTCAATCGTCTGCGGAAAAGAGATGATTTTATTTTCTGGAAAACTATCAAAAACTAATTGGCGCAAAGACTCGATCTGATCGTACATATCACCTGTATTACCGCCCCCTACTGTCGTTATAATATCCGAATCTTTTCCCTCTCTTTTTACAAACTCGATTCCTTCTAGTGTACTACTAA
>NZ_JAXCFK010000125.1:0-567 GCF_056150025.1 Micromonospora aridisoli
TACAACACCTTTATTTTTAGCAGTACTGACTTTTTTTAGCTCCTGCCATGATGATGAATTCGTCCAAGCAGAATCCTTTGAGGATATTGTAAAAGAAATCACTGAAATCAAAAACAATTCACTTACTAAAGGGAAAACATGTTTTATTTGTGATTTTGAAGCAACAACCCCAGAGGTAATTTATTGTGATAATGGCCTCAATGAGGATAATAAAAATGTGGTACTTCAAATTTCTAAAGGAACTGTCGTGGAGTTAGTAGACATTACCATACAGGAACAGATAGAAAAAGTTTCCAAAAGTGCTACGTGCAAGGTATATACTGGAGAATAATTCAAAATCAATTACACATTTTACCTCTTTTTGGGTTTAGCTTAACTCATTTTATAGCACTACACTATCTACCATTTTCAAACCAAAAAATGGTCACAATGACTTTTTGTAACTGTTTCTTTACTTCTTATCTAAGTGCTCAATTATCTGCGTTATGAGACAAATAAGTCAGTTAAAAATCATTGAGTTCCATAGCTGATGCTTTTTGTAATTTTACATTATTAGAAAAAATAATT
>NZ_JAXCFK010000126.1:0-564 GCF_056150025.1 Micromonospora aridisoli
AATAAAGTTGACTCCCTTTTCTATGGCGTAATCTAATTGTTGATGGCCGTCTGCTTCGGTGTTTTGTTCCCCCCAGGTCATAGTGCCTAGGCATATTTTACTAACCTTGATGTCAGTATTTGGTAATGTGGTATAGCGCATTATACGATGATGGTTATTTCCTGTTTGTCTCACAGGTAGGTTAAGAATTGTACTATTTTTGATAATGTTTTGTGTAGGCTTGTATACCAGAACAATTTTTGATGTGTTTGATTGGGATACACACAGCCACTATCATAGCTTTTGGTCTACCGCTAGCATCTGCTTGCTTCTTTGATTATGATAACCAATTTCCCCAAGGAATTCTAGAGAGCATCAGAATAAGTGCAAGGGTGTAGAAAATGGCCAAAACCTTGAACTTAGGTGTTGAGGTTAATTTCTTTTTATGTTTTGAGTAGCCCATGGTGATAAAGACGATCATTAACGTCATGGTCAATGGATGTTCTACATTGTATAATCGTAGGGTAGCATCTTTCATAATATCCTTTACTGGATGTGTTCCCGAAAACCAAACAAAATATGGAG
>NZ_JAXCFK010000127.1:0-563 GCF_056150025.1 Micromonospora aridisoli
TATAAGTTTTGGTAGCATTTATTGTACCCAAAAAGTTTTTTTGTGCATTCATCATTTTCTCCATAGCAGGTTTTATACTAGCAGCTGTATGTGTGCCATTTGGAGAGTAGACGCTGATTGTTACTAGGATGTCGTGGAGTTTAAAACTACTGATATCCGGTTTGGAATACATAATTGGATTATCTGTTAGATCAGCATAGCGTGATGCAGCAAAGAGATCTACAGTTGGCGTAGGAGTCTCTTCTTGTAGTTTTTTTAGAGAAGTGACACCTTTTAGCTTTTCTGGATGCATAATTTTTATGCGATAAGGACGCTCTTTATGTCCTTTGAAATAGCCGAGAAACCCGTGTAAATTCAATACAAAATTTTGATCCTTGAGGATATTTGTTCCAGATGGCGAAAAAATATCATGCTCTGACTCTATGTCAAAAGTGTCATTGACCAAATAGGTGATGTTGTCTAGTGGTTTCGTTGTCGTAATGGTCCAGGTATTGGAGTTGGCTTTTGTGACGGGTAACGTATTTCCTTCGGCATCATAAGCTTTTAGATCCTCTATATATTTC
>NZ_JAXCFK010000128.1:0-563 GCF_056150025.1 Micromonospora aridisoli
CGCCTCCCCCGCCGCTGTCGAGCTGCCCCGGCCACGGGGCACTCCGCCCGCGAACACCGGCGTGCTCGGCTAACAAGCTCGGCACCGGTCGTTAACCCTTTGCCGAGGAACTGACAGGCCAGCTAGATTCCCCCAGCCGTCCGCGTCGTCGCGGACCGGCGCTGTCGACGAGGAGGTGTGCAGCACATGCGCACGAGTGCCCAGCAGGTGAGCCCGCGTACCGACCTTTGCCACCTTCCGACGACGGAGACACCTTGTCGCTTCGCATCACCCCACTGACCGACCCCGCGCACGGGCCGCACAGCCGGCGTCTCGCATGGCTGGCGTCCGACGCCGACTCCATCCCTGTCGGGACGGCCTTCCTGCGGCTGTTCACCGACCCTGGACAGGCGCACCTGGCCGAACTGGCCCTCCACGTCCATCCCGCCGAGCGACGCAAGCACGTCGGTTCCCGGCTCCTCGACGCCGCCGGGGCCGGCGCCCGGAACGATGCCCGGCGCCGCGTCGTAGCGCAGGCCGGGGCCGGGTCGCCCGGCGACCACTTCCTGCGGGCGCGCGGTTTC
>NZ_JAXCFK010000129.1:0-562 GCF_056150025.1 Micromonospora aridisoli
TGTCGTAAATACCCTCGTTCATTCTGATCAACTCCTTGAACAAATTATACAAGAACAAATGTTCGAAAATCAACCGGAAAAGTATAGGAGGTTCGTAATCATTATGCTATAATCACACTAAAATGTACCAAATGCAAATTAATGGGGTGGTTTAGTGTTCTTCAAAGAGACAGAAACACAGGAGATCATCAAATATGAAGATTACCCTTATGCAGTTTACGCACGGGTTTCCTCAGAAAAAGATGAACAGGTGACATCAATAGCCAACCAAATTGATATTTGTCATCATTGGATTGAGAAAAATAATTACGAATGGAAAGATGAAGCAATCCAATTAGATGATGGGATAAGCGGAACAGTGTTGCTTGATCGAAAAGCAATGCAACTCATTTTAGATAAGGCGCAAAAAAGAAAGCTGAAGATGGTTGTTTTTAAATCAATCAGCCGGCTTGCGCGTGATCTTAAAGATGCCCTTGAAATTCGAGAGGTTTTATTGGCTCACGGTGTAAGAGTTGTGACGCTTGAAGAGGGCTACGATAGCCTATATGAAGGCAAAAACTCA
>NZ_JAXCFK010000130.1:0-560 GCF_056150025.1 Micromonospora aridisoli
AGGGAATAACTGCTGATAACACTTGAGGTTTCAATAGAAAATCCTTCTGCTTCTATCTCTACTTTTTTGAGGATTGCACTAATAAACTTTTCGAAATATAATTTAGTGTTCTTGGCAGGAATAAATACTGTTTCTTTAGTAAGGAAAGGATTTAGTTTTTTTGCATTTACGTGTTCCAAGGTGTACCACTTGCGATCGATAACTAGTTGTGCAGGTTGGTCATGCAGATTTATGATAGTGTGTTTGCATGGGGTTAGTATCTCTTCTCCAATTCCTAGTTGAAATTTGTAATGGATTCCTTCTGCTGTTTTTTGAAAAGAAATAAGCGGTTTTAAAGGTTCTTGTTCTCGTGTTAATAACGAATTAAGAATAGGTTCCCTTCGTTGTGCATCATAACAAAGTGGGTAGTGTTCTTTTTGTAGAATTTGATAAAAAGTAGTGAGTTTGCGATTTACATATTGCATCACAACGGGTTTTGACTTTGGATCTGCCATGATGTCCGTAAGGGTAGATGCTTTTCTTCGTTTTGGTTGAAATTTTTGTGCTAAGACATCAGGCTT
>NZ_JAXCFK010000131.1:0-559 GCF_056150025.1 Micromonospora aridisoli
GCAGAGCACGTGTTGCCGTCGGTGGATGCCGCGATTGAAGCCGCGCTGCAAGCCGGGCATGCCCGGATATATGGCGTCGGCGGGGCCGGCATCTACCGTGCCATGCTGCCCATGTCCCAGAGGCTTTTGATCACCGAAGTCGATCTGATGGTGGAAGAGCCCGACACCTGGTTTCCCGACATCGCCCTTGAGGACTGGCAAGAGATCACAAGATTTCCTTTGCGCCACGACGCGCCGAGGGCGGAGTTGGTGGAGTATCTGAGCTGCAGCTGACGCGCAGGGCAACTTGGGTTCAGGCTGGTTTTGCAGCCTGACCCGATTTCAAAACGGTTTTGCCAATGGCTCAGAGCGGCTTGATATCCGCCGCCATTTGACGTCCGTCGCGTCCTTCTTCAAGCTCGTAACCGACCTTTTGGTTATCGGCCAAACCCGTCAGGCCGGACCGCTCGACCTGACTGATATGCACAAAGACGTCCTTGCCGCCTTCATCGGGTGCGATAAATCCGTACCCTTTCGTCGTGTTGAACCATTTCACGGTGCCTGTTGGCATTCCGCTTCT
>NZ_JAXCFK010000132.1:0-558 GCF_056150025.1 Micromonospora aridisoli
CCGCTACTGGATGAAGAGTTCTCGAAGATCGAGGTGCAGCCAGTGGCTGAAGGAGATCTGTATTGAAGACCCCGATGCACCAAGTCCCGATAGTCTACGAAGATGAAAGTGAAGTCTGGCTTCGGGACATCATGGAAAACCACTACGAGGAGGCCCGGCAACGGGCCCTCTCACTCCTTGCAGAAACCAGTACTGACCGGAACGGCTGCAAGGTGACGGGCACAGTCGCCCCCAGAAAGGTCCGGTTTCGAGGTCGGCAGATCAGGGCCTACCGCTTCATCCTCTGCGTCCTTGAAAGGGCTGTCGTGGACGAGGCTATGGTGGTCCGCCATCGCTGCCATAACCGCCTCTGCATGAACCCCGATCACCTCCAATTCGGGACGCAGGCGGACAACAAGCGGGACGATTGAGAGTACTGGGCTGGCGGGGTGGACTTCGAGTTGCTTTGACGGAGCCTGTGGCTCAGCCCTAGCCCGACCGATTGACCCCGACACCCTCAACACCCCCGGAGCTCAGGCTCTGGGGGACACCGGGGCACAAAGCGGGGCACTTTGCGGC
>NZ_JAXCFK010000133.1:0-555 GCF_056150025.1 Micromonospora aridisoli
TGCTGGGGAGCGGCGTGGTCGGCTGTCGTTGGCCGGGTTGGCGTATGTGATCTATACGTCGGGTTCGACGGGGCAGCCGAAGGGTGTGGGGGTGACCCATACCGGCCTCGCCAGCCTGGCGGAGGATCTGATCCGCGAGGTTGGTGTCGCCCCCGGCGACCGGCTGCTGCAGAACGTTCCGCTCACCTTCGACTCCTCCGTGTCCGATGTGCTGATGGCGCTCTGCAGTGGTGCCGCCCTGGTGCTCAACCCGTCGGACCAGCCGTCCACCGCCGACGACCTCGCCGACCTCGTCGTCCGGCACCGGATCACCCGGCTCACCCTCAGCCCCAGCACGCTCCAGACGCTGGATCCTGGTCCGCTCTCCACGCTGCGGGGGCTGCACGTCGGTGGTGAACCCATGCCGACCGAGCTGGCGCAGCGATGGACGGCGGCTGGTGCGCGGGTGGTGCAGGCGTACGGGCCGACGGAGTCGACGGTGGCGGTGACGATGTCGCGGCCGTTGGTGGTTGGTGAGGTGCCGCATATCGGTGGGCCGGTGGCTAATTCGCGGGT
>NZ_JAXCFK010000134.1:0-555 GCF_056150025.1 Micromonospora aridisoli
TGCTGGGGAGCGGCGTGGTCGGCTGTCGTTGGCCGGGTTGGCGTATGTGATCTATACGTCGGGTTCGACGGGGCAGCCGAAGGGTGTGGGGGTGACCCACACCGGCCTCGCCAGCCTGATCACCGAGCACATCGACCGCCTCGACATCGGTCCCGGGGCGCGGCTGCTGCAGATCGTCTCGCCCGCCTTCGACGTGCACATCGCCGAGGTGGGCCAGGCCCTCTGCTCCGGTGCGACCCTGGTCATCACAACAGCCAGTCACGAGACCGGCGGCGACGAGCTGGCTGCCGTGCTCAACGAGCTGTCCATCACCCACGTCATGCTGCCCGCGTCCCTGCTGGCCACCGTGCCCGAGGGCACGGTGCCGACCCTGCGGTCGGTGGGCACCGGCGGCGAGGCACTCTCCGCCGAGCTCGCCTCCCGATGGGCCGCCTCCGGCGTCCGCCTCGTCAACGGGTACGGGCCGACGGAGTCGACGGTGGCGGTGACGATGTCGCGGCCGTTGGTGGTTGGTGAGGTGCCGCATATCGGTGGGCCGGTGGCTAATTCGCGGGT
>NZ_JAXCFK010000135.1:0-555 GCF_056150025.1 Micromonospora aridisoli
GATGCCGGTGTGGGCTCCGTGATGAGGAGGAGGCGGGACATGGTCGACCGGATCGCCGATCCGTGGGGTGATTGGACCCCGTACGGGCCGGGGCAGGAGTGGCCGGCGCGGGTGGACACCTTCCTCGACGAGGGTCTGCGCGAGTCGGACGTGGACACCTGGATCCAGTCCGCGTCCATCCTCCACTCGAACGGGGACGCGCTCGACATCGCGGTGAGGGGCGGCCGGATCGTCGGCGTTCGGGGGCGGGCCGTGGACCGGGTCAACCGGGGCCGCGTCGACCCCAAGGACCTCTACGGCTGGCAGGCAAACCACAGCCCCGACCGGCTGACCCGCCCGCTGGTGCGCGAGGGCGGCCGGCTCGTGGAGACCGACTGGGACACCGCGATGGGGCGCGTCGTCGCCCGGTCGAAGGAGCTGCTCGACGGCCCCGGTGGGTGGGGTCACTTCGGCTTCTACACCACCGGACAGCTCTTCCTCGAGGAGTACTACACGCTCGGCGTGATCGGGAAGGCGGGCCTCGGCACCCCGCACATGGACGGCAACACCCGGCTC
>NZ_JAXCFK010000136.1:0-555 GCF_056150025.1 Micromonospora aridisoli
TATACTTAATGAATCCATAAGTTCTATTAGACGTTTGGCATGATTCGCTTCGTTATATAACTCATAACCTTCTGGAGAATCACTAGAACCAAAACCTAACATATCTGGTACAATAACACGATAACCACTGGTTACTAAAGGATCAATCATCTTGCGATATAACCAACCTGAGCTAGGCACACCATGTAATAAAACAATTACAGGGCCTTGTCCTTGATCAATATACTTGATGACACCATCCTCCGAGGTATATGATTTTTGTTGTTCTCTAAATGCAGAATAGGTTATTTGATCCTTTTCCTGTGTGGCAGATGTATAAGGCTTACAAGAAAATATACACACTACAAAGCCGATTAAAACTACGTATTTTTTCATAACAAGTTATTTAATTATATTTCTCTAATTTCAATTCTTTTCCATCAAAAACAGCATAAGTATAATGCATGATCCAATCTCCCAAATTTGTGTATTTTGCGTTCTTAGTGAGTCTAATTTCCATAGGTAAATGGCGATGTCCAAACACAAAATAATCACGATGTTTTTCTGAGAGTTTGC
>NZ_JAXCFK010000137.1:0-554 GCF_056150025.1 Micromonospora aridisoli
GAAACTGCAATTCTTGCTGAAGCAAAGTTGCGTGATACGGCTATAACATCTGAAAAAGAAGAACGTATTAGTGGTGATGAGCATCTCTCTCAAAGAATTGATACAGTTAGTTCTAGTTCTTCAGATAATGCAGCGGCAATTCAACGTGAGGAAAAGGCAAGAACTGATGCTGATAGTGCATTGGGCAAAAGAATTGATACTGTGGTTGCGCAAGCTGGAGATAATGCAGCAGCAATTCAGCAGGAAGCGAAAGCTCGCGTTGATGGAGATTCAGCAAATGCATCATTAATTGAAACAGTGAGAGCTGAGTCAATTGAAAATGATGTTCAAACTCGTGCTTTGGTTACTGATGAAAGTAAGGCGCGAATTGATGCAGATAGAGCATTAGCTGAACGCGTAACAGGGGTTGAGGTCGTTACTAAACCTGCTTTAATTGGCTCAGAATCTGATTTAATCGGAAATGATGCTGGCTATGCAGGTGTCTGGTCGATTTTATCTGCTGTTCAAGAAGGAGATTTATTACAGGCAAAACGTACAGATCAAGTTATTGTTTC
>NZ_JAXCFK010000138.1:0-553 GCF_056150025.1 Micromonospora aridisoli
GTACGTGTCACCGAGCGATGGGAACATCGCCGTGAACGCTTCGCCGATCGCAAATCCGAGCAAGATGGCGGCGACCATGCCAATCGTGCTCAACCCGACATTTCGAATCAAGTGTTCACGGTGACCGAGCAACACGAACAACAGGACGCTGCCGACGACACCGGTGAGGAACGTGACGAGCACACCGGTTTCAATGAAGAGACTGAAGAGGAAACTGCTGAGCAGGAACGACCCTAAACCAATCAACAACCCGATTGCCCAATGCGTCCGGTGACCTCCATGGACGATGTTCATGATGCTCATCCCCTTTTGTACGTTCTACTATCCTATTGACCACTTTTTCAACTATCAAACGAGTTGTCTCATTCTAGTTGATGGTTTCCGCTCGAATTCTTCACATCGTCACAAAAAGACCGTCCGCGAACGAATCGCGGGACGGTCTGTGCCTCAATGGTGCTTGATTCGTCTCAGGAAATACAGCATCGGCACGAGCAAGAGCGCTGCTGCCCCGAGCCCTGCTTGAATCGACGTGTACAGGGCGAGCAGTCCGATC
>NZ_JAXCFK010000139.1:0-553 GCF_056150025.1 Micromonospora aridisoli
GCAATAGTCGCAGCATTTCAGCCACTTCATCCGCTAAAAGGTCGTATCGTGCTTCAGTCTCGTACTGCAGTCTCCGTTCTTCGACACTAGCTTGAGACGACAGAGCTTCGGCCATTTTTTCGTTCGCCACTCTTTGTGCGCCGACTTCGAACCTTGTTTCCCGCAACTCGAGGCGTTGCGCGGCCAACTCCTGACTTTGCAGTCCAACAGTCGAAATCAACCAAACAAAGGCCAAAGCACCTGCAAATCCTGCCAGGCTATCACCGATCTCATTCGGAGGACTTTGAAGGAAGTAGTCCCAACGCGTTATACACCCTAACGGCGGGGAACCAGACCACACACATATTTGGTTTTGAGCGACCCAATAAGCGAGACAGGCAATTCCTAAGGTTAGCCCCCCTCCAATCCACACCCACGGAACCTTCACAACTGCACCCTCCCGGCGCTTGTCGCCGGGTCACGCCCGACCCCCCCCACAGGGCGGGCGGGAACGCCCACCCGCGGGTCGGGCGTGACCCGTATGTCTCGGGGGGTACTCACTTCCCCTCCAGAT
>NZ_JAXCFK010000140.1:0-552 GCF_056150025.1 Micromonospora aridisoli
TGGCTCGGCCGGGCCGGGGTAGGAGGAACCGCATCAACCCCCCCCGGGAAGTGAGGTGTGACGCCGATGCCGACAGCACGCGAGATCATGACCAGTGACGTGACGTGCATCCGCGAGCAGGACGACCTTCGGACCGCGGCCAGGCAGATGGCCCAGCTGGGGGTCGGCTCCCTGCCGATCTGCGGTGCGGACGACCGGCTCAAGGGCATGCTGACCGACCGCGACATCGTGGTGAAGGTGTTGGCCGAGGGTCGCGACCCGAGCAACGTGACCGCCGGCGAGCTGGCCCAGGGCGAGGCGGTGACCATCGGCGCCGACGACGAGGCGGCCGAGATCCTGCGGACGATGGGCCAGCACAAGGTCCGCCGGCTGCCGGTGATCGACGGGCATCGGCTCGTCGGCATCGTGGCCGTGGCCGACGTGGCCCGCTCGCTGCCGGAACGCCCGGTCGGCGACCTGATCGAAGCCATCTCCGAGCGCGGCTGACCGCGCCCCCACCTCCGATCGCCGCCGCCGGCTCCGCCCGGCTGGCGGCGATCGTTCGTACGCCGG
>NZ_JAXCFK010000141.1:0-552 GCF_056150025.1 Micromonospora aridisoli
CGTGCAACCTGGCGTCGCTGAACCTGATGAAGTTCCTCCGCGCCGACGGCGGCTTCGAGGTGGAGAAGTTCGTCAAGTCGGTCGAGTTCGTCATCACCGCGATGGACATCTCGATCTGCTTCGCCGACTTCCCGACCGAGAAGATCGGTGAGACCACCCGCGCCTACCGGCAGCTCGGCATCGGGTACGCCAACCTGGGCGCGCTGCTGATGGCCTCCGGCCTGCCGTACGACTCGGAGCAGGGCCGGGAGGTGTCCGCCGCGATCACCTCGCTGATGACCGGCACCGCCTACCGCCGTTCCGCCGAGCTGGCCGGCATCGTCGGCCCGTACGACGGCTACGCCCGCAACGCCGAGCCGCACAAGCGGGTCATGCGCAAGCACGCCGCCGCCAACGACGAGATCAGGCCGGCCGGCACCGTGGCCACCGCCATCCAGCGAGAGGCCACGAAGCAGTGGACCCTCGGCAACAAGATCGGTGACAAGAACGGTTGGCGGAACTCGCAGGCCAGCGTCCTCGCGCCGACCGGCACCATCGGCCTCATGATGGACT
>NZ_JAXCFK010000142.1:0-552 GCF_056150025.1 Micromonospora aridisoli
TTTCTGTTTATTAAGTCCTTATCCCTTCGGTATTGTAATAAATATTTGCCATAAGTAATGGATTTGAATTAAATTTTTAAAAATTTAAAGTTGTAGATATAATGATCTATTTTCACATTTTTTATAACATAGTTTCTTTAAAATATTATCCGCTTTCATTCTTGTGAAATCATGGAAGTGAGGTCTTAATACCCATCGATTGATTCTTTAAATGAATAGTTGACAGAACATTTTGTAATTAATTATATTAATCTGGTGTTAATTAAATCTTTTATCCAAGAGGTGGAACATGAATCTATCAAAAAAGTCGTTACGTGTTTTAGCGAGCCTTTCCATTGCGGCTACTGTTAGTTTAACGGCAACAGTTCCGAACGTTCTGGCGGTTACTCAACCTGAAGCCGATACTCCTTTAACAAAGGACAAACTTCAAAAACTTTCTGTTCAGAATATCGAAAAACTTTCTAATGGTGTAAAGCTGGACTTAGGAACAAATGAAGCCTATATCCGTATATTTGACAAAGATCTAGTCAAAGTTTCCGTAGTGAAAAAAGG
>NZ_JAXCFK010000143.1:0-551 GCF_056150025.1 Micromonospora aridisoli
CAGTTTAATACTACCCAGAGTCTTTTTAAATATTTCAAGAGTAGTGTAAGTGAGTATTTTACTTTGCGAGAAGAAGATAAAACTATAAGAAATATTTTTTCGCAATCCCAAAATCAAGGCCTTTCAAAAAGAAAGAAGAATTCAAATGAAGCGAAAAACATTCTCTACAATCTGATTACAGATGAAGAGGATAATTATTTAGATATAATCCCCGGAGACCTTAGGCTAATTGTAGACGTTAATGCAACTGCCAGAGACCGGATTCAGGCTTACTTTAATAAGAATAATATAAAAGAGAAATATGATTATATAATTATTGATTGCCCACCTACTTGGGGGCATTTAACATCGGTCTCACTTTCATTGAGTGACTATTACTTAATCCCAAGTAAGTTAGATGAATTCTCAACAATTGGAATCAGCTTACTTTCCGAGCTTCTCAGTGAAAAAGTAAACTCATCTTCCTCTCCCTTAAAATGCTTGGGTGTTGTATATACTATGTTGACCCCTAGTAGTTCTAAAAGTGGCATCAGTCCAAGGCAGACTAAATT
>NZ_JAXCFK010000144.1:0-550 GCF_056150025.1 Micromonospora aridisoli
ATAGTCTTCATTGAATGCAACGTATCGTACTGCTCAGGACTTTAATTACTTAAATAATATTTATTAGTTTTATGTCAAAAATATCATACACAACATTTATTTACGTTATTTAAACATTTCACTTTAACGTTAAGAGAATTTAAAAATTATTCTTAAAATCCAAAAAATAAATATTCAAAAATATTTCTTCCTCCCTTAATTTAAAAAATTTCATTAATAACTATTCTAAAAATTCATCATTATTTTCTTTCATCATTGTGAGAATAAAAACATACGCAAACAATAGTATAGACAAAGCAAAAATACCAATCCATGACAATTTGTTTAACTTTAAAATATCAGGTGCTGAATTCAAACTACTCGTAAACTCTAAAATAGCAGCAAACAATCCTAACATACTAGAAAACATTAAAAACACAAAATCAATTAAAGAATGTGTAAGCCGATTTAATATATATTGTAGATTTAATTTTGAACTTGTTATTACATAATTTAGAGATGAAATAATTCCAATAACAATAAATATCCCAAGAAAAGTATTTATTATACT
>NZ_JAXCFK010000145.1:0-548 GCF_056150025.1 Micromonospora aridisoli
TGAACTTCAACATCGCCGCGTCGGGGTTGATGTTGAAGAAGCCGTCCCCGGACGTCAGCAGGTAGAAGTTGCCGTCGGGGCCCCACTTCAGGTCCATCGGGTTGTCGCAGAGGAACGGCCGCGACGGAGTGGTGGGCGCCTGGCCGCAGTTCAACACGTTGTTGATCTTCAGGATGTCGCCCTGGCCGTCGAGCCGGATCTCCTTGAGGGTGTCCCGGGTGAACTCCCCGAAGAAGATCGAACCGTCGAAGTACGCGGGGAACTTCGTCTCCGACCTCAGCTCCGGGTCGTAGTCGTAGCGCGCCGCGCCGTGCGGTCCGACGCCGCCGGTGCCCAACTCGGGGAAGAGCACGGGGCAGGTCTGCGTCGGGGTGGACAGGTAGGACTCCGGGCACGGCGTGGGGGCCTGGAACGAGTACCAGAGCTCCGACTCGGCCACCGCCGGCAGCTCCGTCAGCCCCGTGTTGTGCCGGGACGTGTTCCTCGGCGCCGCGCAGTCGAACGGCGCGACCGGTGAGATGGGGCTGGTGGTCCAGTTCATCTCGATG
>NZ_JAXCFK010000146.1:0-548 GCF_056150025.1 Micromonospora aridisoli
GATCTAAATGATCCATGAGACCTACTTTTTCGTAGACCTCACAAATCAAAGTACCACAGTCCACCCCCACACCTTTAACTCGCCCTTGATGATGGTATGGTGTGCCGAGCCAAGTCATTGCTTCAGTAACGGCTTCGAGGTTTTTCATTTATATAGTCCGTAGTGATACGATAGCCACAAATCAGCCAAAGCATGCAAATTGTATGCAACATCAGGCATTGTCATTGATTGATCAGATGTATTGCCCGAAAATCCGTATATTCTAATTGGTAAACCCGCATCATTCCAACCGTTTCTTGCTAGTGAATCAAATGCTGCATGCGCTGCATTCATGTGTCCGTCTAGGTGTTGATGCGTTAAGCAATGCAACATAAAACCGAGTGTATTACGTCCGCCTCGTCTACTGTCAGAAATGCAATACTCAATATCTCTTAAATCACCAGAGCCGTTAAGTGCATTTAATGCGAACTGTGCTAAATCAAATTTAGGTTCTTTATTAAGTACACTACATGCTAAACGATAACCATAGCATGCAAATACAGCATAAT
>NZ_JAXCFK010000147.1:0-544 GCF_056150025.1 Micromonospora aridisoli
TGGAACGCGCCGGTGACGCTTTTGGTGCGTTCTGTCGCCCCCGCCCTAGCCGCCGGATGTACGGTGGTGGTGAAACCCGCCGTGCAAACGCCCCTGACAAATGCGCTTGTCATGCAGTGCTTTGCCGAAACGGAGTTGCTGCCAAAGGGCGCCGTGAACTCGGTCAATGAAAACGGGTATGAGGTGGGCGAGGTTCTGTCCTCGCATGACGAGATCGACGTGATCTCGTTCACCGGTTCCACGCGGACCGGCTCGGTGATCATGGGCAACGCATCGCGCACAATCAAACAAGTCTCTTTGGAACTTGGCGGCAAAGCCCCTGCCCTTGTTTTCGACGACGCGGACATCGACGCTTCGGTCGCCGAGATTGCCCGCGGGGCGATGGCGCTGAACGGGCAAATGTGCACCGCGATCAGCCGCGTCCTTGTTGACGCCCGCGTGTACGACAAAGTGAAATCCGCTTTGAAACAAACACTTGCGTCGCTCAAGATCGGAAACCCATTGCAGACAGGCATGCAGCTTGGCCCCCTGATCGACCGAGCCA
>NZ_JAXCFK010000148.1:0-544 GCF_056150025.1 Micromonospora aridisoli
TGCTCAAAAAATCAATAATACTATCATTACGATCGAGGTCTTGCCAGTTTCCATTTTGTTCTATCCGCCAGTTATACTGATATGGATTACCTGATTCATAACGTTCCCCTCCAGTAACACGCGCCCATAAAGCTCCGTCTTGAAATTGATCAACGGTGTCATCCAAATTGACATCCTGAAAATCGAAATATTCGTTGTCATTGTTACAGGAGATTTCATGGTATATCTCTATAGCAACAACAAGTGGACTCGGTTGTATAATTGGTAGCGCTGTGCTTGTAGCACTGCATCCTTGCTTATTGGTTGCATTAGTATGATGGGTATCAGTGGTAATTATAGTGTATGTTCCTTGTCCTAGACTGTGCAGAGTGATAAAGAATTCTTTGGTCGTATTATTAAATTCACTAAAATGTGTCAGTACCTCTTGTCCATTTTCATCTATCCATTGAAAATTGTATGAATCTCCATTGATGGGTGTTCCACCTGTAATGGTGGCTACAATTCTGCCATCCTCGAAGCCAAAGGCTCTAGGGTCATTTAGTTT
>NZ_JAXCFK010000149.1:0-544 GCF_056150025.1 Micromonospora aridisoli
ACACAGCAGCCTCAGCTGCGAAGGGGTCACGGGTACCCCATCAACACAGTCCTCTCGGAAGGCTTCGATAATTGACATGCCGGTCAATGTATCCGGGGCATCATATGTCACGATGGTGCCACCGGTCGTCAGAGGCATGAAGGCACGGAAGGCGGATTCGAACGAAAGCGTCGTGGCAAGTGGCCAGCTTATTGGATCACCTGAAGACAATTTGCGACATGCCCAGTCGTTGTAGAACGCAAAGCTACGATGCGGAATCTCAATGCCCTTGGGTTCGCCCGTCGAGCCCGAGGTGAACATCAGGTACATGGTGCTGTCAGGGTCGATCTCAGGCAGGTCCGAGGGCCCAAGCCGCCCTTCATCCAAAAGCGCTTCGGGATGTACACGCTCTGTGTTGGCATAGGGCAGATCCGCGTCGCCCGTGTCGGACATGACCACAAGTTTTGCAGCGGTTTTCTTTAGCAGCTTAGCGGACTTGTCTTTGGGGTGACGCGTATCGAGCGCCACATAGGTTGCAGATGCGCGCAAAATACCTAAAACCGTT
>NZ_JAXCFK010000150.1:0-544 GCF_056150025.1 Micromonospora aridisoli
GTCATCGCGGCGGGGTAGGCGTACAGGACGACCGTGCGGCCGCGCAGGTCGGTCCGGACACCGCCGGAGGCGTAGTGGGCGGCCGGGGCGACCGGGATCAGGTCGGCGGCCGGGTCCACGCCGATGGCCAGGCAGGACGCCACGATGGTGGGGAACCGCCGGGCCAGGAAGTCGCCGCCCAGGTGCCGGGCGTCCAGGAACACGTGGTCCGCGCCGGACGCGAGGAGCACCCGGTGGATGCCCTTCGCGACCACGTCCCGGGGTGCCAGCTCAGCCAGTTCGTGCTGGCCGACCATGAACCGCTTGCCGTCCGCGTCGACCAGGTGGGCGCCCTCGCCGCGCAGCGCCTCGGAGACCAGCGGCTGCTGGGCGTGCCCGGCGCCGGGCACCCGGGCGTGCTCCGGCACGATCAGCGCGGTCGGGTGGAACTGGACGAACTCCACGTCGGTCACCGCCGCGCCGGCCCGCATGGCCAGCGCCACCCCGTCGCCGGTGGACACCGCGGGGTTGGTGGTGGCCGCGAAGACCTGCCCCATCCCGCCGG
>NZ_JAXCFK010000151.1:0-542 GCF_056150025.1 Micromonospora aridisoli
TGTGGGTCGCCGACCTGACCTACGTGCGCACGAGTGTGGGCTGGGTGTACGCCGCCTTCGTCCTCGACGTGCACTCCCGCATGATCGTCGGCTGGCAGGTGTCCACGAGCCTCTACACCGATCTGGCTCTCGACGCGCTGAAGATGGCGATCTGGCGTCGCGAAAATCAAGGCGCTGACCTGGGCGGACTGGTCCACCACTCCGACCGTGGAGTCCAATATCGAGCAATCCGCTACACCCAGCGGCTCGCCGAGGCCGGTGCCGTCGCCTCTGTCGGCTCCAAGGGCGACTCGTACGACAACGCGATGGCCGAGGCGTTCAACTCCCTCTACAAGGCCGAACTCGTCCGCAACAAAGGGCCCTGGCGCGGGCTCGACGACCTGGAGATGGCCACCGTCGAATACATCGACTGGTACAACAACCGCAGGCTGCACGGCGAACTCGGCCACGTCTCACCCGCCGAACACGAGGCGCTACACGCGATGACCCACCCGGTCACCGCAACCCTGAAAACCAGATAATCCAGTCTCCATCAAACCCGG
>NZ_JAXCFK010000152.1:0-542 GCF_056150025.1 Micromonospora aridisoli
TGTAGTACCAAATGCACCGCCAGATATTAATGCAGTTCCATTGAGTGTAATAGCATAAGATCCTTGTCCATAGGTACAGCATATTCCATCTCCATAACTATCATTGATCGTAAATGTATACGCACCATCGGTTAAGCAAACGTTTTTAGAAATATCAGGAGATGAGTTGCTGTAGCCTCCGCCCGATTCAATGATATCTCCTGCGGCATTTTTTAGATCCCAGCTAGTTTCTGATCCATAATTGTCAAAGACAACAGCTATTTTTAATTCAGAGCATTGGGCAGTATTTGTTCCGATCTCATTGGGATAGCTTTTGTTGGATTTGGAATTGTTCTGATAATTCGCGTTAGCAAGGACACTGCATGCCAAGGCCATTGATAAAAAAAGATTTCTCATAATTTGTGTGTTAAATTATTGATTATTTATAGTTTAGGTCAAAAATAGAGAAAATGATAATGGGGTAACATCCTGCTTTTTGTTAAATAAAACACAAATTTTTGATGTTTGTAAAGCAAATATGAAAAATATTTTTTAGTGATTTT
>NZ_JAXCFK010000153.1:0-541 GCF_056150025.1 Micromonospora aridisoli
TTGTTCGATAGCATACTGAATGCTATGATAAAAAAATATATCCTTCTCATAATCAATTTTAATTACATTTTTGTTGGTGAGATCTTGTGACAATTTGATCTAGAAAATTATGCGATATGCCTACTTCACGTCAAAATCAAATTAGGGGGTGTCATTTTTTAGCTTTTTTTTTGGGTTCTGGATGTGATTCAATGTATGTTGATAACAATGATTTGATGTAATCGACAGAAGCTTCTTTTGCACCACCATTTGTAGCTCCCGTCATCCAATAAAGTACCATGCCGGCATCAGAACAATCCCATTTGCCTTTCTGAAACTTAACAACATTATCCACTTCGGCAATTTTTCCTATGGTCCAGATCCATTGTATTCTAGAATCAGGATGATTCTTTGCCCAGTCCCATTCTTCCAATGCTACTTTTAGATTTATGTTTTGATCCGGGATCCGAACTTCTTCTATGCCAAAGTCAAGTATTTGTTGCCAAGTATAGAAATCTCCAGCATTATCATTCGCAGGATGATGTGTGATCACTTTGACATG
>NZ_JAXCFK010000154.1:0-540 GCF_056150025.1 Micromonospora aridisoli
TTCTGATAATTTTTGAAATGCAGGGGTTTTAGATAATATACTTCCGTTTTTGTAATTTGCAATTAGAGTATGTAGCCCTTCTTGATTTTTAGAGAATCCAATAAAACCTCCAAGCTCAAAAAAATAATTAGCCTCAAATGGAGGTACCAGAGGAGTAAGGATGGTAGAAAAAATAGTAGGGTCCTCATATTTATAAATTGGAACGCCACGGTATGTAGTGACAAGCTGTTTTTGATTGATAAGGTTTTCTGTACTCATTTCCTTATCAATCAGTGTAAGCATTAATATTTTTGATTTGGTTAATTGAATAACACTAATCTCTGAAGATGCTAATAGGAGCGCATCGACAGATGCAGGCATATCCTTGCTATTACGGTCTTGAAACAGTGCTAAATTCTGTTTTAGAACCTCAAAGTCGTCATAGGTGTATGATTGTATGCTTTCGACTGAAGCAGGACATATTTTAGTGATTTTGTTCTCTTGAGGAAGTGTATTTCTAAAAATGCCTAAAACACTTGGAATAGAATCTTTGAGGGTGAC
>NZ_JAXCFK010000155.1:0-539 GCF_056150025.1 Micromonospora aridisoli
TAGTTCGGACTAGCTAAAAATAGTTCAATTATTTGATCGATTACATTTTGACTGATGTAATTTGACTAGAACAAGGTGTTTTTTGAAATTCTTGGCAGCACTACGGAAGGGAAAAAGAAAAAGTCTATATGACTACTTCATAAAGAAGGAGGCTATCTTTTCAGACAGCCTCCTTTTAACACAAGTTTTTTAAAAAAAAATACTTTTTTATTTGTTATTATTATAACTTTTAGTTTGTTACATATGATAATTTTATTGAAACAAATTTCAAAATTTTACGGATGTTAGTTTTTCTTAAGAGTCTTTATTTCCGTTCCAGCTGTCAGCTCATCAAGAACTTCATTTTCGTCCTCTCCTGGTTGAGGGATTGAAAAAGTACATGTGTTTTTTACAATTTTTAGAGTGTTACCATCTAATCGTAATCTCCCTGTGAGCGGAAATAAATCATAATTAGGTGCAGAATTTGGATCTGTAGCATCGTAGAAACCAGTTTGATCTTCAAGAGTTTCTGTGACGGTTGATATTTTACCAGTTTCGTT
>NZ_JAXCFK010000156.1:0-538 GCF_056150025.1 Micromonospora aridisoli
TAGGGCAATCATAATCAGCCTTTTTTTCTGAGGCGTCCGATTCTGTTCCCGAAGATTGGGCTGACCTTTCCCGAAGCTTCTTCAATATTTCCGCCAAAGCTTTGTCCGTATTGTTGGCTGCCATTTCTCCATTCCTTTCTTTCTTCTTCATTCTTCTGAACTGCTAATCTGTCATATTGTTTTCGCAACTTGTCGGGACTGAGAATGTTCTGATACCAGAAATGATGATTAGTAGACCACACGATCATGTCCTGAATCTCTTTTCCTTCCCTGCCGTCCCTCTCCATCATCAACCTGAAAGTATTAGCCCATTTATCAAGGTTTGGTTTTTTCAAGTTCGGGCTGTGTGCCTGTATACACTTCCAAAGCAGGGCGGCCAGTTTCATATGGCTTTCATCAAAAACCAAACGTTTATTATTATTCTTTTCATTCTTATCATTCTTTACATTCTTGTTTGTGTTCACTTGCTGTTCATTTGCTGTTCGTTTGCTGTTCACTTGCTGTTCACTTTGTTGGTACTCAGACCAGTTAGTTATTG
>NZ_JAXCFK010000157.1:0-538 GCF_056150025.1 Micromonospora aridisoli
ACCTTGTGGCTCGGGCCGAGCGGGAGGGCGTCGACGTAGCGGATCCGGCGCGGGTACTTGTGCCGGCCCAGGTGCTCCCGCGCCCAGTCGATCAACTCCTGCTCGCTCGGGGCGCCCGGTCCGGCCGGGTCCGGCACCACCACCGCGCAGACCTCCTCGCCGTGCCGCTGGTCGGGCAGGCCGATCACCGCGACCTGGCCGACGGCCGGGTGACGGGCCAGGGCCTCCTCCACCTCGCGCGGGTACACGTTGAAGCCGCCCCGGATGATCAGGTCCTTCTTGCGGTCGACGATATAAAAATAACCGTCCTTGTCACGTTTCGCCAAGTCGCCCGTATAGAGCCAGCCGTCGCGAAGCGTCATCGACGTCTCTTCCGGCAGTTTGTAATAGCCTTTCATCACGTTCGGTCCACGGACGATCAGTTCACCGACCTCATCGACTCCGACCTCTTCTCCGAGCTCATCGACGACCTTGTTCTCCACGTGGACGATTGACGGCCCGATCGATCCGGCTTTCCGCTCACCGTGAAGCGGATTGA
>NZ_JAXCFK010000158.1:0-536 GCF_056150025.1 Micromonospora aridisoli
TTAGCCTCTTTTTTAGGGCCTTCGCTTCGGTGTACTTCGATGGTGTTTGGCTTGTCATTGACAATCAAAGTGTAGGTGTATGATGATGTGACATCTTTGAGCGGAATTAATGTAATCATTTCTAATTCCATTTGTGCTGGTATGGTTTTGATAAGGGGCCTAGAACTACTTTTTCTGTAACCAGTGGGGTTCACTTTCAAAAATATATTTTGTGGACTATCAGTCGTATTCTTTGCGTATAAGATCGTTCGCTTAGGGAGTTTTTTCTCAACTAGAATGACAGCTTTATCTTGGGCAAACGAAATATTGATAATACATAATCCATAGATAAGCATTTGTGTTTTAGACGTTGTTCTTGCAAAAACATTTTTTGTTATCAATAATATAGTTTTTTTTAGAAATGGTAAGATCATAGTATAGCGTATGTTTGTATTGTATGTTTTTTTAAAAACTTAAAATTAAGGAGACAAAGAATCACTAAAATCGGACTGATTCCAATATCAAATGATTGTATTTTTCCTATCCAAATAAGAATG
>NZ_JAXCFK010000159.1:0-536 GCF_056150025.1 Micromonospora aridisoli
GCGTACACCGGCTTCGAGGCGGTGGCCAACCTGGGCGAGGAGACCCGCCGGCCGCGCCGGGACCTGACCCTCGGGCTGCTCGGCACGCTGCTCGTCTCCACCGTGCTCTACGTCGGCGTCTCGCTGGTGGTGGTCGGCATGGTGCCGTACACCGAGATCGACCGGGGCGCGCCGATCGCCGCCGCGTTCGAGTCGGTCGGCGCGGGCTGGGCCGCCGTGCTCGTCTCCATCGCCGCGGTCGCCGGCCTGACCAGCGTCATCCTGGTCGACCTGGTCGCGATGGGCCGGATCGGCTTCGCCATGAGCCGGGACGGGCTGATCCCGCCGTCGATCGCCAGGGTGCACCCGCGCTGGGGCACCCCGTACCGGATCTCGGCCATCATGACCGTGGCGGTCGCGCTGCTGGCCGGCTTCCTGCCGCTGTCCGCGTTGGCCGACCTGGTCAGCATCGGCGCGCTCTGCGCGTTCGTGCTGGTGTCGATCGCCGTGCCGATCCTGCGCCGCAAGCGCCCGGACCTGGACCGGCCGTTCACCGT
>NZ_JAXCFK010000160.1:0-536 GCF_056150025.1 Micromonospora aridisoli
CATTGTGTCGCCGGAAAGGAAGCTTACTGAGCATCCCAATACGCTGGTTTTTGATGCCACGTGGGCGGGGGCTCCGGAAACCTATACTCCAATTGCGCCGGGCGGGGGGATCATTCACGCGACCTCGGGCACCACCGGTCTTCCCAAGTTGCGCCGGGATACCGAAGAGGTGTTTTTGGCACGCATCAACAACGGCCTTGTGGCGCGGGGCGAGCTGACGGGGCCTGTGCTGGTGGCGCACAATTACGGTACCTTGATCGGCATTAAGTCTGTCGCGACCGCTCTATTGCAGATGCAATTGCAGATGCCGATGTTGTGGTCTGTTGAACAAACACTGACGACGTTGGTGGACTGCAAAGTCACCCATGCATTTGTGCCGCCCATCCACCTGAAACGCTTGGCCGAGGTCGCCGCAGACGCCTGCATCCAAACGCCAGTGCTTGAGCGCATCAATGTCGGCGGGGGCGCGCTTTCGGCCAGCTTTGCCCAGGATTGCGAACGCATATTCGGCTGCGAGATTTATACGGACTACGGAA
>NZ_JAXCFK010000161.1:0-258 GCF_056150025.1 Micromonospora aridisoli
CGCGAAGAGGCGCTGTCCCGGGTGCGATCCTTGCCCAAGGCAACCGCGGACGAAGCCGCTGCTTTTCGTCTGCTTGTGGCGCGCGCCAGCCTGCATGCGAACGCATGGACATCTGAACATCCGTTACAAATCAATAAGTTACAGGCATTGCGCGCGGATATGATCGCCTTACAAGCGCATTTGGCGAAGGCTGATCTGATCTCGCAACAACCCTGGGACCGTCTGTGGGAATGGGCAAAAACCGCGCTGTCGCTGGAA
>NZ_JAXCFK010000161.1:268-536 GCF_056150025.1 Micromonospora aridisoli
GTGGATGGGCTGACCGAATGTATGGCCACCGACGAGCACGTGACGTTTCCCATCGACGGAACCATGCGCACAAGCGTGCTGCGCGAAATCCTGGAAGGGGTTTACGGCTGGACCCTGACGATCGACTGGGACGCGCCGGAAAGCCACGCGCGTGTTTGGTACGTGTCAGAAGCAAAGCTCGAGCCGCGTCTGGGCGAGCGATATGAAGAGCCGATTGAACCCTATGAGCAACCACTTGGCCCGGGGCGCGATGCCGCACGGCTTTATG
>NZ_JAXCFK010000162.1:0-536 GCF_056150025.1 Micromonospora aridisoli
TATCCACATAATCTTCAATCTCGGCATCAGAAACAGGAATACTATCTTGTACGGCATGATGAGCATATAACTTGTTCTCCAAAAGACTTCCTGCTAATTCACATCTTGACACATCTTCGGTGGAAACACCTTGTGATTTGAGCTCGATATACGCCTTATCTATATCACTATCCAAAACCACATATTTTCCAACTACAGCTGCTACACCATCTCCTTTTATTTTCTCAAACCCTTGTTCTGTTGATACTGCAACTTTAGTCGTTTCTTGAACATCTTCTAACTCTTCATAAGGAATCAGTTCTTGATCAACGACTCCTTGTCCCACCTTAGCCACGCTATCCCGGACAATTTCTACTGGAGTCCCGATTGAATCTGTAGCTTTTACTGTTTGACCTTGCACAAATACAGTACAAAAAACTGTAACAAACACTACAGTACTTTTTTTAATTATAAATTTCAAATTGTTCGTTTTTAATGGCATCCTTCGTAATATCCTTTTCTAATTTCTTTACCAGCGCTAGTCTCCTCTTGTTATG
>NZ_JAXCFK010000163.1:0-535 GCF_056150025.1 Micromonospora aridisoli
GTGGCAGCGGTAGCTTCTAGAATCTTTGCAAATTTTCAAACAGAAAAACCTGGATACAGCGCGCAATTACTACAAGCTGCAAAAGACGCCTATGCTTGGGCAAAAGCAAATCCTACAGTTTTCTATACACAAACCCCAGGTTTTGCTACAGGACAATACCAAGATTCCGATGTAGATGACGAATTCCAATGGGCAGCTACAGAATTATTTATCACTACTCAAGAAACTACCTATAGCAATGACATTGACGCTGCTTTAATTTCTGGAGGCATTCCTGCATGGCAATATGTTAGCCCATTAGCTTTAATCTCTATTGCGCATCATGAGAGTAATCTCTCTGGGTTTAATACCGCTGCAGCAAAAAACACACTGATTGCTTCAGCAGATACTTTAAAAATCGCTATAGAAACCTCCCCTATGAATATCGCAATGTCTTCAAAAAATGAAAATTATGTTTGGGGAAGTAATGGCGTTGCAGGAAATCAAGTAATGATCTTGATTCGTGCTTATGAGGCAACAAAAGACAATTCTTACT
>NZ_JAXCFK010000164.1:0-533 GCF_056150025.1 Micromonospora aridisoli
ATAATGATGGTGTTGCAGATGTTGCAGATTTGGATGATGATAATGATGGTATTCCAGATGCAGAAGAAACGCCGGGCTTACCACTAGCTAGCGCAGATGATGACAATGATGGTGTTCCAAACTATGCGGATACGGATAATGGAGTAGATGCCAACGCAGATGGAGTAGTAGATGCTTATGATCCAGATGGCGATGGTGTTCCAAGTCACTTGGATTTGGATAGTGATAATGATGGGATCTATGATCTTGTAGAAAGCGGCGATCCTCTAGCAACCGATCCAGATGGCGATGGTATTATAGGCAATACCGATCCAGTTACAGGGAACACCGATGTTGCTGTTGGAGCAAATGGATTAGCAGATCCAGTAGAGACGGATGATACGCCAACAGCGAGTTTAACCAATGCTCCTGTGAACACAGATACTACGGGTAGTCCAAACTTCTTGGATATCGATAGTGATGATGATGGTATTCCCGATAATGTAGAGAGTCAGACCACTGCAGATTATATAGCACCGATTGGTAATGATACG
>NZ_JAXCFK010000165.1:0-533 GCF_056150025.1 Micromonospora aridisoli
CTTTTCGGCATAGGTCGATGCCAATTGTGTCCGGCGGCGCTGCACGCTGGTTACACTGTGCGGTCGAACGTTCTTTTTGGTCGGGGCGGGCGGCTTGTTCGCGGCATTGTTGCGGGGATTGGCCTTACGTTTTTCGATGCCTGAGATCAGGATTTGAGAGATCTCGGACATCTCGGCCTGCCAATCGCTGGTGAAGCTTGGAGAGTAGGGTTGGACTTGGGTCTCGCCGGGATTATTCGAAAACACCGCGGTGGCGTAGAACTCATGTGCAGACCACGAGTAGTGGACCAGATTCAACCCCGACAGTGCGCCCACGCGGACCATGTTGCTGCGGTTACACAGAAAAAGATGTTCGCGGTAGATATAGGGTTTGTGCAGAAGCGGCACCTGTAGAACGATCCGCCCTTTTGGTGCGAGAATTCGCTTGGTTCGCTCCAGAATTTTGATCGGGTGTTCGAGATGTTCGAGAACATGCCAAAGCACGACGGAGTCGTATCGAGTACCAGTGTCCATTGCATCTTGCAGGAATGCAT
>NZ_JAXCFK010000166.1:0-533 GCF_056150025.1 Micromonospora aridisoli
GTCGGGCGCCCCGATCGGGCGGAATCAGCCCCTGCTCTGTCAGCATCACCACGTGTGCCTGGCTGGCCCGCACCATGGCCGGGAAGAGGTGCCCGACGTGGTGGTCGTAGGTGGGACGCAGGTGGTGTCGCTGGTACGTGGTCAGGGCGGGCGTGCTCAGGGTGGAGATCCTTACTTGTTCCAGGCCGTGGCGGGGCTCGCGCCCCCTCGCGCGGGGTCGCCGGTCAGCGGTCGCCGAGCAGGCGTTCGGCGTTGCCGGCGAAGATCGCGCGCAGGTGGTCGTCGGGCATGCCCAGCTCACGGCAGATGCGCAGTTGGTCGTCGAGGTAGCGGGTCACGTACCCGCGCGGGAACCAGGACGAGTCGCTGCCGAACACGATCCGGTGCGGGCCGATGGTCTCGTAGCAGCGCCGGAACAGCTCCTCCAGCGTCAGCTTGTACGGCATCCAGCGCACCCACTGGTTCGACCCCGAGGTGTCGACGTGGATGTTCGGGCAGCCCCAGGCGGCGAAGAGCAGGTCCTGCACGTGCTG
>NZ_JAXCFK010000167.1:0-532 GCF_056150025.1 Micromonospora aridisoli
GAGTCCGGCGGCCAGCAGGTCGCCGGCGCGGGAGCGGTCGAAGGGCAGCCGCAGGTCCGCCAGGTCCACGATGGCGTAGAAGTTCCCGCCGAAGGCCATGTCGTACGGGACGGCGCCGAAGCCCGGCACCTCGACCTCCCGGTCGAGGGCGTGCACGAACGACGGGACGTTGCGGATGGTGACCGACTGCGCCGCGCCGTCGCGCACCGCCACCTCGGCGACGACCAGCCCGGCGGGGGTGTCGAGCCGGATCGTGGTCACCGGTTCGACGACCGGCACCATCCCGGTCTCGACGAGGACCGTCGCGACGCCGATGGTGCCGTGCCCGCACATCGGGAGCAGGCCGGAGACCTCGATGAACAGCACGCCGTAGTCGGCGTCGGGTCGGGTGGGCGGCTGGAGGATCGCACCGCTCATCGCGGCGTGGCCGCGCGGCTCGTACATCAGCAGGGTGCGGACGTCGTCGCTGTGCTCCATGAACCACAGCCGCCGCTCGGCCATGCTCGCCCCGGGGATCGTGCCCACGCCACCG
>NZ_JAXCFK010000168.1:0-531 GCF_056150025.1 Micromonospora aridisoli
CAGACCCGGGTGGCCAGTTCCTCGCCGGCCGCCCCCCGGGCGGGCACCGCGCCCGGGCGACGCGGCGGGGCGCCCGACTGGAAGGACGCCCTGACCGAGATACTGGGCGGGCCGGACGCCGCGGAACCGCCCGCGGAGGAGCCCGAGGGGGTGGCCCTGGAGTTCGACCTGCGCCGGGAGCCGTACCGCTACGTGCACGGCACGGGCCGGGCGGGCTCGCCGTGGCACCTCTACGTCCGCCCGGTGCGCCGGGGCCGGCGGGCAGGCACCAGGCCGCCGCGGGGCCGGGCGGCCCGACGGGATCGGCCCCGGCGCCGCGGAGGGGGCCGGGGCCACGCGACGACGGGTCAGCGCACGTTCGGGCTGGGCGCGGAGACGTTCAGCCGGCCGAGCAGCTGCCGCGCCTGATCGGCGAGGCTCGCGTCGACGATGACGGCGTACTGACCGGCGCGCAGGGAGCTGGCCGAGGTGAAGTCCCGTTGGCCGCCGGTCATGGCGTGGGCGACCGCGCCGAAGACCGCGCCCCAGATC
>NZ_JAXCFK010000169.1:0-530 GCF_056150025.1 Micromonospora aridisoli
GACTTCAACAAAAAACGAAGAATATTGATTATGTTTTTCTGTCCTTAGATAAAACGGGAGAACGCTGGAAAAAAGCGATCAAATTATTAGCTATCAAAGGGGATCATTATTTTATCTCCGAAGGATGGAAAAATCCCTTGACAAATTATATAAACTTGGATTGGATTCCTAGATATATGATTCTAGACGAAAAGGGTCGAGTACTACAGGCAAAGGCAACAAAGGTAACCGATGCCGAATTCAAGAAAATACTATTAAAATAAGCTTAAAGTAAAAGATAAAATACCATGCGATTAATACCAGCAATAGATATCATCGACGGTAAATGTGTCCGTTTATCCAAAGGAGATTATAATACAAAGAAGATCTATAATGAAAACCCGTTAGAAGTGGCCAAGAATTTTGAGGCACATGGTATCGAGTATTTACATTTGGTTGATTTGGATGGAGCTAAGTCAAAACATATTGTCAATCACAAAGTACTTGAACAAATTGCTTCCAAAACAAGTTTGCAAATTGATTTTGGCGGT
>NZ_JAXCFK010000170.1:0-528 GCF_056150025.1 Micromonospora aridisoli
CAGCAATCTTTCCTTTAGCACTTAATTGTGACGAAGGAAAAGGTAACTCAGACTTCTGAAAGCATAAAATATTTTGATATATGGGATCAACAATCTTTAGTTCATTTGTTAACCTCTCTAAAATATCTTTAATTTCATTTTCTTCTAAATTAGTAAAATGGCATTGATCCCCTAAAATTTTAATTTTCGTTTTGAAATTAATATCACTAATAGTTAAAAGACATAATTTTTTAACATTTTTTTTAAATAATTTATTTTCAACGCCTAAAATCATTTTTCCAATTATAGAGTTGCCACCAACTTCATACTTGCAGAGATTATCTATTGTAAAATTAGCTTCAGTAGTTTTGATTTGATAAAACTCAAATTCGACATCATCGTGTAGATGAGTGGAGTTGGAGCAAATAACATCCTCATGATACTCAACAAAAATTACGAACTCTTCTTCTTTCAATAATTTTTCTAATAAATAGACTATTGCCCAATCAGCTTGATAATGGAATCTTAATTGAGTATCTAGTCCGTTAT
>NZ_JAXCFK010000171.1:0-527 GCF_056150025.1 Micromonospora aridisoli
CCCGTCAGCGTGATGCTGGTCGGCCCCGTCCGCAGCGTCCCCGGGACGCTGACCGGCGCGCCGGGGATGACGCCGTCGCCGTTCGCGTTCACCGTGCGAGGCGCGAGGCCCGCACCGAAGCGGACGGTGACCGCCTCGTTCGGCGCGAACCCGGACCCGTCGACCGTGACCGACGAGCCGCCGCGACCCGACGTGGCAGACAGCGCCGCCTGCGGGTGGTACGCCGGCGCCTGCGGCCGGTCGGTCACCTGGACGGTGGCCGTGGCCGGCGTGCGCGACGACGCGCCGGTGGCGGTGACCGCGTAGCGGCCGGGTCGCGTGTCGCCCGAGGTGGCGATCGACGCGCGGACGGTGCCGGTCGCCGACGCGGCCACCGTCGCCGCCCGTGCCGGGTCGGTGCCGAGCGCCACGGTCACCGTCTCGCCGGCGGCGAACCCGCTGCCGTCGACGGTGATCGCGTCGCCGGCCGCGACGGCCGGGGACAGGGCGACGGTCGGCTGGAGCCCGTCCGGCGTCACGGTCACGGT
>NZ_JAXCFK010000172.1:0-527 GCF_056150025.1 Micromonospora aridisoli
GGTCGCCCAGTCCACCTGCCAGCACGGGTACGGCGTGAGCCGCGACCACCACGCCCGACAACCGGTGCACAGGCCGTCCGTCCCTGGCAGATGTGTGGCCAGGATCCGCTCCGTCTCGTTGCTCATTGCTTCTCCTGGGCGGGCCAGTGCTTCCGGTTGATCGGGATGCGGTGTCGGTTACGGCAGGGCAGGTCGACCCCACAGCGACAGACCCACGCCCACCTGCGCCACGACCATGCCGGGCGGTGTCGCCGCGCCAGGGTCATCGCGACGGCGATCAGGTACTGTTCGTAGGAAACTCGTCGCCATGGCAGCGTCCTGTCCCGCATCACTGCCTCCCTCCGCCGGGCAGCCCTCCACGGCCGACCCCGAACCCCGGGACCGACTCTGGAACGTTCAGTAACTGCGACGCTACGATCACGGGGACGGCGATTGGACTCACCCGTAGTACGAGTGAGCAGGCCAAATGCCCTTCTTCAGCGTTGGTTCGACGGCGGGAACGCCGACCACCGGTCAATGTAGGGATG
>NZ_JAXCFK010000173.1:0-525 GCF_056150025.1 Micromonospora aridisoli
AACCTTAAAAATGCTTTAGAATTACTTGCGGACACGCAAAAAAAAGAACAAGATAAGGTTCTAATGAAAGCAATGCTTGAGGATCTAATTATTGGAACCTCTTTTTCAGAAATTATAAAATCAAATTCAGTATTTACAAAATACGAGTATTATGCGATCAAGATTGGTGAACAAACAGGTCAATTGGATCGGATAACCTCAGAATTAAGCGAATTTTATAAACGAAAAAATCAACAGCGTAGCGAGATTACCACTGCATTGACATATCCTGTTATTGTGCTTGTTACGGCATTTTTGGTGGTGGGGTTTATGCTCAAATATGTCGTGCCAATGTTTGTTGATATTTTTAAACAGAATAATGTCGATCTACCTGTGGTTACACAGATGATTGTTGATTTTTCTCAGCTTGTGGGAGATCATGGATTGGTGATGTTATTAGGGAGTGTAGTGGGGATTCTTGGGATGTTTTTTTTTTCAAAAAAAGAAGGATTTCGCAAGAGATGGGATCATGTTTTATTAAAACTA
>NZ_JAXCFK010000174.1:0-525 GCF_056150025.1 Micromonospora aridisoli
CGTCGCCAGTTCATCGGCGTCGTCGGACTCTTCGTCGGTTCCTGGCCGACCTCCACCACCGAGCAGCCGAAACCGACCGGCTACACGGTGATCGGCTCGCACCTGCGGGTGGACGTGGACCGCGACAGCCCGGTCGCGCTGGGCCGGCCGGCGGAGGACTTCGAGTTCAACAACGGCGATCCCATCCTCAACCCGAGCACCACCGGCACCAACGTGCTGCGCTACCCGAGCGGTGACACGTTCTGGGCGAACGGCTACACGGTGGGCGCGGACGCCCTGCGCGGCACGGCGGCCCTGGTGGACGAGCCGACCGGCGCCGGCCGCTCGGTGCTCTTCGCGTTCAACCCGCTGTTCCGGGCGTACAACGAGAACGGGCTGCACCTGGTGGCCAACGCGCTGCTGCTGCCCGGCGGCGCGGCGAGCCGCGCCGCGACGCCGCCCGCCGTCGCCCCGGCCCGCGCGGCCGCCGCGGCCGCACCGGTGCCGGCGGATCTCGGCGGCGGCTGGCGACCGATCACCATCGAG
>NZ_JAXCFK010000175.1:0-524 GCF_056150025.1 Micromonospora aridisoli
CGTTCTTCGTCTTCCTGGCACTGCAGAGCGTGTTCGGATGGCAGACGCACAACGAGGAGCTGGTCGAGTTCGGCGCCGCGCCGCTGAGCTGGCCGGCGTACCTGGGCACCGGGCACTTCGCCGAGGCGGTCTTCGAGAACTGGGAGTCGGAGTTCCTCCAGATGGGCGGCTACGTCCTGCTGACCGCGTATCTGGTCCAGCGCGGGTCGGCGGAGTCGAAGCCGGAGGACCAGACCGACCGGCCCGAGGACGACGAGCGGCGGGCCACCCCGGCGTCACCGTGGCCGGTACGCGTCGGCGGGCTGCCGCTGGTGATCTACCGGAACAGCCTGTCCCTCGCGCTGCTGCTGATCTTCGGAGGCTCGTTCCTCGGCCACCTGCTCGGCGGCACGGCGGCGTACAACGCGGAGCAGGCGTTGCAGAGCGGTGCGCCGCCGATCAGCGCCTGGCAGTTCCTCGGCACCAGCGACTTCTGGTTCCAGTCGATGCAGAACTGGCAGAGCGAGTTCCTGGCGGTCGGCACG
>NZ_JAXCFK010000176.1:0-524 GCF_056150025.1 Micromonospora aridisoli
CCTTTTTGCCAAACCAGGATTAGCCCGACAAACCCGGGAGCCAGAGCAAGCGACGGCTGGGTCAGACTGAGCAATCCCCACCAGAGACCAGCGAACAGCCCGTGCCGCCAGCGCCGGGCATCCTTTTCATCCGCATGCAGCCAGATCACCATAGTCCTTAGCAACAATATGATGAACATCAGAGTTAGCGCTTCTTTCTGCGGAATGCCGGCGCCAAGAGCGAACGCGGGCCAAGCAAAATAGACAATGGCCGCGACGATGCCGACATTTGTAGCATGCCGGTTATCGCGAGAGAGTCGGCGCGCAGCATCGCCCAATGCCCAGGCGGCAATCAGATCAATCATGATATTCATCACCAAAGTAGACCAGACGCTTGTGCCAAAAACCCACCAGAACACAGCTAGTGCCAACGGATAGAGCGGCGGGAAATAGGCGCGCAGATCCTGGCCATAATGCCAGTCATCGGTAATCAGCCCGCGCCCTTCGAGCACGGCTGTTGCCAGATTGGTGTAATTCATCGGATC
>NZ_JAXCFK010000177.1:0-523 GCF_056150025.1 Micromonospora aridisoli
TGAACGGATCGAAGCTGCCGGGGTAGACGGCTCGCACGCCTACCCGATCACGTCCCCCTCTGTCGGTGCTCATGGCCAGACTGTAGGTATCGGCTGCCGGATCCGCCGACCCACTCAGATCGGTCAACGGCGCACCCGATAGCGCAGGTGAAGCACCCGGTTGCCCTGAATCACCACGTCAGGATCCTCCAACAGGTGCTGCGCGCGGACCGAGCCGAAGTAGCGCTTGCCGGACCCGAACACGACGGGTACGACGTCCATGCGCACCTCGTCGACGAGGCCCGCGGCAAGCACCTGGCCACCGACGTCGCCGGCGGCGGCCTCGACCATGCGGTCACCCGCGAGCTCCTGCGCCTTGACCACGGCTGCCTCGACGCCGTCGACGAAGTGGAACGGCGCCTCGGGGTCCCAGCCCTCGGGCTCCGGCCGGTGCGTCACGACGACCACGTGGTCGACCCCGCCTGGAGGCTTCCCGTCCCAGCCGTCCGTCAGGTCGAAGACGTGGCGGCCGACGATTGTCGCC
>NZ_JAXCFK010000178.1:0-523 GCF_056150025.1 Micromonospora aridisoli
TATAGGGAATATAACAGATCTCGTTACTGCACTGAATAGTGCAGATCCATTAATTATTAGAGATTTTACATATGATATTGCAGCTCCCAAGCAGAAGACGCAACATCACCTAGCAAAGTTAAAAGCGTATCACCGTTTTAATAATCTAGGAAAATGGAGTTTGCAATATGCATATCAAGCAAACCATCGAGAGGAATTTGATGTGCGTCGTCGTCGCAATGCAGGACGTGCTAGTGTTGATCTCAAGTTACTCACGCACACCTTGGAAACAACAATGCTTTTGGATGGGAATGATAAGTTTACCAAAAATATTGGCGTGCAAGTAGAATATCAAGAAAATATTCCAAATCCAAGTACGGGTATTCGTAGACTAATACCAGATTATAAAAAAACTACTGCGGGTATCTATGCGGTAGGAGATTTGCACCTCAATGAACAATGGAGTGTGGATGCAGGTATCCGATATGATTATATAAAAATCAACGCGCAGAAGTTTTATAAAGCAGACTTTTGGAATGCTAGG
>NZ_JAXCFK010000179.1:0-523 GCF_056150025.1 Micromonospora aridisoli
TGGAAATGGATCTAGAGTTAGATGCTATAGAACAAGCTACTTCTCTAACAATAAACGCTTGGTCACCTGCCGAACAAGATTCTGTAAACTCTGAAGCCAGTGAACCCACAATAAACGCACAGGGAGATGTAGAAAATTCGGATTTGGAAGCGGTAATTGATACAGATGAGTCTTTTAACACCTCGGTTCCTTTGACGGTGGATGAGGCTCAACAACTATCAGATGCATTACTATTACGACTCAGAATGTCCAAATATCGTGGTTCTATCAAATTTCTGGGATCTGCAGATGCCAAACCGAATACCCTTATTGCCTTAACGGGCTTAGGAGAGCTTTTTGATGGCAATGCCTATATATCCAGTGTACACCACGACTTTAGTAACGGGAGTTGGACTACAGAAATACAAATAGGTGTACTCCCAGAATTGCACAGTCAAAAAGTAAAAAATGCGCCCTCAGAACCGGATACAAAAGATTCAATTATTGATGTAAAAGGAATGCAAGTAGGGGTTGTCAAAGACAC
>NZ_JAXCFK010000180.1:0-521 GCF_056150025.1 Micromonospora aridisoli
GACGCAAATAAAATACCCGCACGCAAAACGCGCGCGGCACATCCCTCAGAAGGTTTGAGGTCTACCCGCCCAGAACCCGCGCCCAAGCGCGCTTGACCTCGAAACGATACAACCCGCCCAAAAGGCGGGTTGTACAAAAGGCGTTCAGGTATCAGGCCACGTGTGTCCCAACTCGGAAATCAGAACGAGCGCATCACGCCCAGCCGTAGATTTACATTGGAGTACTCGCTGTTATCTCGAGCCGGCTGACCGCTGCTGTTGTGGTAGGCGTCATACAGGATTTCGCCAAACAGCTTGGTCGAATCATTCAGCTGGCGGCTTGCGCCAACACCGATCGTAAGCCCCTTGAGGTGTCCGCTAGCGACACTAAATGGTGAAACGGCGAAATCACCGAAGACAGCCCCGTAGCCCAACTTGCCATAGACGTCATAGTCACCCATCTGCTGACCAACGACCCCCATCAGGCGCAGATTGGCGCTCTGCTTACACAGAACAGGGGCTGGATTGCGCCGTCCGCATTC
>NZ_JAXCFK010000181.1:0-519 GCF_056150025.1 Micromonospora aridisoli
TCATGAATTAGCAGCTCTCCTAGAAACTAGATCCGAGTTAATAAATACTTCTGGCTTTATGACAGATACCCATTATCACATTGGTAATGTAATTCGTGAAGCATCTCAGAATAATCCGTATTTTAGAACATCTTTGCTAGATAAATTAAAGCAACTCCAAGGTCGGTTTGATCTTAAATATTGGCCTCGGTTAGATGATGTAATGAAAGTTATCGCTGAAGATGCAAGAATGGCCGTACCTATTGCTATTGATTCTATTACTGAAGTGGCAACAAGAGGTGAGAGAGCTTCCTTAGTTGATTATTTTAGAGCTTTATTTGAAGCTATTGAATGTAATCGTCAGAAAGAATATGGTTTCTTACCTAATGACTTTAAGTTAACAGATAATACAATTGCTACTTTAGCTAATTGCGCCTTAGCTTTAGAGCCAAAAGAAATGATTGATGGCCTATATGTGAAAAATTTTAGAATTCGTGAACGCAAACGCATAGGTAGTGACTCCTAATTTTAAATATGTGG
>NZ_JAXCFK010000182.1:0-517 GCF_056150025.1 Micromonospora aridisoli
GTCACAAATGTTGAGCACTTTGGCGTCAGGGCGTAAGCGACGGATCCCTTCGGCCACGATGGCGGCCGGGTTCGAGTAGTTGATTATCCAGGCATCATTCGCGTACTGTTCGACGAAATCAATCAGCTGAATCATCGGTTCAATCGTACGAAGGCCGTAGGCGAGTCCACCGGGACCACACGTCTCTTGCCCGACGACTTGGTGACGGAGCGGGATTTTTTCATCGTGTTCGCGCATCTTGTATTTTCCGACGCGCATTTGGGCGAACACATAGTCGGCCGCAGTGAATGCTTCGGCAGGGTCGGTCGTCACGGTCAGTTTGACGTCGTTCGTATGCTGGCGGATGACGTACTCGACGACTTTAGAGACGGCGAGTTGACGCTCGGCATCAAGATCATACAGACGGATCTCTTTCAGCGGGAACTCTTCTAGACGAACCATCAAACTTTTCACGATCCCTGGTGTATAGGTACTACCGCCACCGACGATTGTTAAAATGAAAGGTGCTTGTTTACTC
>NZ_JAXCFK010000183.1:0-517 GCF_056150025.1 Micromonospora aridisoli
TGGTAGCACGTTTGGGGCATCGTATTCATTTTATTCATTTGCGTAGTACAAAACGTGATGCCGAGGGGAATTTCCATGAAGCAAACCACCTCGAAGGAGATGTGGATATGTATGGAGTGATGAAAGCATTAGTTCTGGAACAAAATAAGCGCAAAGCAGAAGGGCGTAAAGATACGGCAATGCCTATGCGACCTGATCATGGACATAAAATGTTGGATGACCTTCGCAAAAAAACCAATCCAGGATATTCGGGTATTGGTAGACTACGTGGCTTAGCGGAATTGCGAGGCTTAGAAGTAGGAATAAGAAAATCACTTTAGAGAATAAACACAATCAAAAAAAAATAATACAGACATGTCAACTACCTATGAATCTCGGTATGCATCAAGCCCAAAAGGGGTAAAAAAAATGGATACTACAGAATTGAGAGAAGAATTTTTAATTGATAACCTCATGCAGGTAGGTCAAATAGCTTTGACCTATTCTCATTACGATCGCTATATTGCTGGATCAGCAG
>NZ_JAXCFK010000184.1:0-516 GCF_056150025.1 Micromonospora aridisoli
CAACGACTGGGGGCGGCGCTTCCTCGGCTGGGATCAGCCGGTGCCGTTCCTGTCCCAGGAGTCCACCGCGCTGTGGACGGTGATCGCGTTCGAGGCGTGGCGCTACTTCCCGTTCGCGTTCCTGTTCCTGCTCGCGCGGCTCCAAGCGGTGCCCGGCGAGCTGGAGGAGGCCGCCCGGGTCGACGGGGCCACACCCACCCAGCGGTTCCGGCACATCCTGCTGCCGCAGCTCATGCCGGTGATCGCGCTGATCGGCGTGCTCCGCTTCATCATGACGTTCAACAAGTTCGACGACGTCTACCTGCTCACCGGCGGCGCGGCCGGCACCGAGGTGGTGAGCGTCCGGGTCTACCAGTTCCTCACCGCCCGCACCGACATCGGCGCGGCCGCCGCCCAGGCCGTCGTGCTCGCCGTGGTGCTGCTCGTGTTCGTGGCGATCTACCTGCGCTTCTTCGGCGCGCGACGGGAGGCGTGATGGACCGGGACCGGATCGAGACGGTGAGCCTGCGCTGGCTG
>NZ_JAXCFK010000185.1:0-516 GCF_056150025.1 Micromonospora aridisoli
ACCGGGACCTGCGTGAAGTGCGTCTTGCGCTGCATCGAGCCCTTGCGCTGGGCGCAGTCCTTGACCCACACGGACCAGTCCGGCACGGAGAACCGCTCCTTCCGCTCCCGGGCGACCTCGATGAGGATCTCCAGGGCCGCGCCGGCGTCGCCGTTGATCGGGTCGTCGTGGTCCGGCGCCCGCACCAGGCCAGCGAGCAGGGCGGCCTGCCCCAGCGTGAGCCGGTCCGGGGTGGTGGAGAAGTAGCGCTTGCTGGCGGCGGCGATGCCATACGCGCCGGCGCCGAAGTACGCGATGTTCAGGTAGCGCCCGAGAATCTCGTCCTTGCCGACCTGCCGTTCAAGCGTCAGCGCGTACCGCATCTCGCGGATCTTGCGACCGGCGGTGATCTCGGTGGCCGCGGCCCGCTCCCGCTCGGTCAGCCGGGGGTCACCGGCGAGCGCGTTGCGCACGTACTGCATGGTCAGCGTGGAGGCGCCCTGCCGGGTGCCCTCCTTGCGGTTGGCCGTCAACGCC
>NZ_JAXCFK010000186.1:0-515 GCF_056150025.1 Micromonospora aridisoli
ATTAGAGTACATTCAGACAGGATTTATACGGTATATTTTATTGGATTTTTACCGGGGTTTTTATATCTCGGAGGTTTGGATGAACAGTTGTTTGTTTCAAGGAAATCGAAACCGAGTTTGCATGTACCGCAAGGTGCTGTTGCAATTGGTGGTAGGCAAACCGGAATCTATCCACAAAATAGTCCAGGAGGATGGTATGTTATAGGTAGGTCTCCTCTGTCTTTTTTTGATTCTAAAAAAAGAACTCCTTGCTTCGTGAGTCCAGGGGATAAAGTTAAATTTGAGTCAGTGTCTGTTGTCAAATATAACGAAATAAGTTTTTTGGAAAAAGAAGGTGTTTATGTACCAGAAAATGTAATTTATGAGGGGTGAGATGCGGATTTTGAAATCTGGAATGGCAACGTCTATACAAGATTTTGGAAGGGTGGGTTTTGCTAAATATGGAATTCCTAGAAGTGGGGTGATGGATCAAAAAGCTTTTGTTTTGGCGAATGCGCTTTTGGGAAATACGGCAA
>NZ_JAXCFK010000187.1:0-514 GCF_056150025.1 Micromonospora aridisoli
GTCATGGCGGTCGCGGCCGAATGGATCCCCGACCTGCGGTTCATCAACTAGAGGGCCTGGACATGACCACTACCACTCGCATCGAACGACACCACTACGACGTCGTCGTGATCGGGGCCGGCGGCGCCGGTCTGCGCGCGGCGATCGAGGCCCGGCTCGCCGGCAAGAAGACCGCCATCATCTCGAAGTCGCTCTTCGGCAAGGCGCACACGGTCATGGCCGAGGGCGGCGCGGCCGCCGCGATGGGCAACGTGAACTCGCGCGACAACTGGCAGGTGCACTTCCGCGACACCATGCGGGGCGGCAAGTTCCTCAACAACTTCCGCATGGCCGAGCTGCACGCCAAGGAGTCCCCGCAGCGGATCTGGGAGCTGGAGACGTACGGTGCGCTCTTCGACCGCACCAAGGACGGCAAGATCTCCCAGCGCAACTTCGGCGGTCACGAGTACCCGCGCCTGGCGCACGTCGGCGACCGGACCGGCCTGGAGCTGATCCGCACCCTCCAGCAGAAGAT
>NZ_JAXCFK010000188.1:0-514 GCF_056150025.1 Micromonospora aridisoli
GTCGGCCAAGGAGGCGCTGGCCAAGGCCCAGCAGGAGGCGAACCAGCTCCGCGAGGCGGCCAAGGAGGTGCACGCCAAGGGCCAGCAGGAGGCCAAGCGGCTCACCGACGCCGCCGCCGAGGCCGGCCGGGCCACGCACGCCAAGGCGCGGGCCGAGGCCAAGAAGATCGTGGACGACGCGGAGGAGGCCGCCAAGGCCACCCGCGGCCGGGCCCGCAGCGAGGCCACCCGGCTCACCCCCGAGGCCGCCGAGGCCGGCCAGCGCAACCGCGCCGAGGTCGAGGCGTACGTGCAGCGCATGCGCACCGAGACCGAGGCGTACGTGCAGCAGGCCCGCGCGCAGACCCAGCAGGAGCTGGGCGCGTGGCGGGCCGGGGTGGAGAAGGAGGTCGCGGAGCGGCGGGACGGCGCGGAGAAGGAGCTGGCCCAGCGCCGGGCCGCCGCCGAGCAGGAGTTCGCCAAGCGCCGCGACGAGCTGGACAAGCAGCACGCCAAGCGGCGGGAGGAGCTGGAG
>NZ_JAXCFK010000189.1:0-514 GCF_056150025.1 Micromonospora aridisoli
TCGGTGCGGCCACCGCGCGGGCCTTCTCGGCGCCGGTCGCGAGCAGCTTGTCCAGCTGGGCCGGGTCGTCCAGGTAGCCGCGGGTGCGCTCCTGGATCGGGCGGACGAACTCAGCCACCACCTCGGCCAGGTCCTTCTTGAGGTCGCCGTAGCCCTTGCCGGCGTACGCGGCGACCAGGTCGTCGATGTCGCGACCGGCGAGCGCCGAGTAGATCGTGAGCAGGTTGGACACGCCCGGCTTGCCCTCGGCGTCGAAGACGATCTCCCGGCCGGTGTCGGTGACCGCCGAGCGGATCTTCTTGGCCGTGCGCGCCGGATCTTCCAGCAGGTCGATGATGCCGGCCGGTGAGGACGACGACTTCGACATCTTCGCGGTCGGTTCCTGCAGGTCGGTGATCTTCGCGGTGTCCTTCACGATGTGCGGCGCGGGCACCGTGAAGGTCTTGCCGAACAGCGAGTTGAACCGCTGCGCCAGGTCGCGGGAGAGCTCCAGGTGCTGCCGCTGGTCCTCGCC
>NZ_JAXCFK010000190.1:0-514 GCF_056150025.1 Micromonospora aridisoli
TGTTCAACCCAGCCGGAATTGGGAAAGTGCTGCGTGAATTCCTCTTGGGCGGTCGCAGTGACGTTGAGCTTTTCGTCAAACAGGATGGCCCGGCTTGATGTGGTGCCCTGATCGATGGCGAGAATATGGGTCATGGTCTTGGTCCTTTGTCCCGCGCAGCGAAGCATGCGCGCGGGCCAGAGTCAAAGTGGAAGCGGCCTGATCTCAAGCGGCGGATAGCGCTGAGACAAGGGGTGCAAACCACACCCAGTTGCGTGCGGCGGTGTCATTTACAATGAGGTTCTTCTTTCGGGTAAAGACCGGCGCTTCAGACGTTACATGCAATTGCATTTTTGTCGCATAAGGCGCCGCCAACGCTTTGGGCAGATAGGCAGAGCCGCCATGCTCCAACATATGCTGCAATGCCCACCAGGAGCTGTCGAAACTGATCCGGGCGACACCCGCGTCGTGGTAAAATTCGTCATGCTGCTGCCTGTAGGCGGCGCCGTGATCGACAAATATGTAAAGGGGGTCG
>NZ_JAXCFK010000191.1:0-514 GCF_056150025.1 Micromonospora aridisoli
CTGATAACCTTCTTTGAATCCTTGCTCAAAGGCATTTTGCATTCTACCACCCAAGTCCGAACCTTGTTGCTGTTTTTTGTCGTATATGGAGGTGTCCCAGAGGTCATTTTCTCTAATTTTGACAGAATAATGCACCTGTTTAGTGGCGTCTAAATCTTTGGTAACAAGAACAGTGTGTTCTAATAAAAACTTGTAGATAGCTAATGCTTTTGTGTCACCGACATCTTTGGCCAAACGTGTTTTGACTTTTCCGAGTTCTGGATTACGGGTAAACATGAGTAAGAGATTTTTTGTTTTGGTCATAAGTACTATGATCGTATGTAAACAGGATCGCTATGCGTTATCGACAAGTAGCAATTGCCTAAAGGTTATTTTTTCTTTTTTCCAAATAGATTATTCAGTGCGTCTTTGGCAACATCCTTGACAACATCCTCAGTCTTTTTGGGTGTTTCTGTTGCTTTGGTTGTAGTTTCTGTTTCGGTGTTTTTTTTATCTCCACCAAGTAATCCGTTTA
>NZ_JAXCFK010000192.1:0-513 GCF_056150025.1 Micromonospora aridisoli
CGACCAGCCCGGCGCGGTCCGGGTCAAGGGGGAGTACTACCAGGTCAACGGCGCCAAGCGGGGCCCGGCGCCGGCGCACCGGATCGGCGTCTGGCTGGGCGCGTACAAGCCGCGGATGCTGCGGTTGACCGGTCGGCTGGCGGACGGCTGGCTGCCCAGCCTGGCGTACCTGCCGGGCGGGGTGGCCGACCTGGCCGAGGCGAACCGGGTCATCGACGACGCCGCGGCCGCCGCCGGCCGCGAGCCCACTGCGGTACGCCGGTTGCTGAACATCGCCGGGCGGTTCGCCGACACCGGCCGGGCCCTGCTCGACGGGCCGCCCGAGCAGTGGGCGGAGGAGCTCGCCGGCCTGACCCTGGAGTACGGGGTGAGCGGCTTCATCCTGGCGACCGACGACCCCACCATGATCGAGACCTTCGCCAACGAGGTCGCCCCGGCCACGCGGGAACTCGTCGCCCAGGAGCGCGCCGGCGCGTGACCCGCGCCCGGGTTCACTCCACCGCGGCCAACCGG
>NZ_JAXCFK010000193.1:0-512 GCF_056150025.1 Micromonospora aridisoli
GTCGTCGTGATCCGGTACGAGGGCCCGAAGGGCGGCCCCGGCATGCAGGAGATGCTCTACCCCACCTCGTTCCTCAAGGGCCGGGGGCTGGGGCGGGCCTGCGCGCTGCTCACCGACGGCCGGTTCTCCGGCGGCACCTCGGGCCTGTCGATCGGGCACGTCTCACCCGAGGCGGCCTCCGGCGGGCTGATCGCGCTCGTGCGGGACGGCGACGAGATCGTCATCGACATCCCGGCGCGCTCGATCGAGCTGAACGTGCCCGAGGACGTGCTCCAGGCTCGCCGGGTGGCCGAGGAGAAGCGGGACCGCCCGTACACCCCGACCGACCGGCAGCGCCCGGTCTCGGCGGCGCTGCGGGCGTACGCCTCGATGGCCACCTCGGCCAGCGACGGCGCCTACCGCCGCGTCCCGGAGTAGACCCCCGCCCCCGCCCCGGCGTCGGTCCGCCACCCAGACCCTCACGCGGATCTTGGTTGGCCCATGCCCCGGAAGGGGCTGGTCCGCGCCGAGAT
>NZ_JAXCFK010000194.1:0-510 GCF_056150025.1 Micromonospora aridisoli
CAGCCCGACGGCCGTCTTACCGGTGCCAGGGGCCCCCTGCACGCAGATCGAGTCGGCGAGGTCGGCGCGGACCAGCTCGTCCTGCTCCGGCTGGATGGTCGCGACGATGTCCCGCATCGGCCCGACGCGCGGCCGCTCGATCTCGGCGGTCAGGATCCGGCTGGCCGTGCCCAGCTCCTCGCCCCGGTCCAGGTGCTCGTCCTCGAAGCTGGTCAGGACCCCGGTGCTGAAGCCGAAGCGGCGGCGTACGGCGATGCCCTGGGGGTCGCGGGCGCTGGCCCGGTAGAACGAGCGGGAGACCGGAGCCCGCCAGTCGAGCACCATCGGCTCGCCCGACTCGTCGGTGACGTGCCGCCGCCCGACGTGGTAGCTGCGCCCGGCGTGGTCCGGGTCGACGTCGCCGCCCTCCGAACCGTCGGCGGTCCCGCCGAAGTCGAGCCGGCCGAAGAAGAGCGGCGTGGTCGTGTCGTCGGCCAGCTCCGAGACCCGCCGGGCCATGTGGCGGCCCAC
>NZ_JAXCFK010000195.1:0-510 GCF_056150025.1 Micromonospora aridisoli
GCCTGTGCTGGTGCGCCGCCGCAAGATCGACGCGGACCGGGGCGAGGCGTACGCGCAGCGCCTGCTGACGCTCGCGGTACTGGCGCTCGCCGCGACCGCGCTGATCGCGGTGTTGCTGGCCCCGGTGCTGACCGCCGTGTACGCGGCCGGCGGCGACGATCCGGCGTACACCACGCTCGTCACCCGGCTGTCGTACCTGATGCTGCCGATGCTGTTCTTCACCGGCATCAGCGCGCTGATCGCCGCGGTGCTCAACACCAGGGGGCACTTCGCCGCCCCGATGTGGGCGCCGATCCTCAACAATCTCGTCTCGATCGGCACGTTCGGCCTGTACATCGTCGTCTTCGGCGCGACCGGTCTCCGGCCCGAGGAGGTGGGCTGGGACCGGATCCTGCTGGTCGGCGGCGGCACGCTGCTGCTGGCAGAGGGCGTCGAGCGAGGTACGCACGGCAGTGGCGGCGACCGCCAGGCGCGCGGTGGCGCGGGTGCGGTCGACCGCCGCGACGGTGG
>NZ_JAXCFK010000196.1:0-509 GCF_056150025.1 Micromonospora aridisoli
GAGGCGGCGCAGTGGGCCGCCCGGGCCAGGGTCGAGCAGCCGGGCGCCTCCGCCGAGGTGCTGGCCGAGCAGGCGGTGCGCAGGTTCGTCAACCGGGCGCGGCTCTCCGGTGCGGTCTCCGGCGCGGCCGGGCTGCCCGGCGCGGTGATCGACGTCGGCGTGCTGGCCTGGACGCAGGCGCGGATGGTGCTGCACATCGCGGCCGCGTACGGCGTCGACCCGCTGCACACCGACCGGGCCACCGACCTGCTCGTCCTCCAGCGGGTCCACAAGGTGGCCGAGAGCGCCCGGCTGGCGCTGGGCGTGGCCGCCGGCCGGGAACGCGCGGGCGCGCTCTTCGGCACCGGTGGGCAGCGCCAGCTGGGCAAGGTGATGCTGCGGCTGGGCGTGCGGCTGGCCCAGATGGCCGGGGTGCGGGCGGCGAAGCGGGTCTTCGCCAAGGTGGTGCCCGGCGCCGCGATCATCCTCGGCACCTGGGCCAACTCGTCGGCCACCACCTCGCGAGCCAG
>NZ_JAXCFK010000197.1:0-508 GCF_056150025.1 Micromonospora aridisoli
GAGCATCGTTTTATAGAGATATCCCTGATTGCTTTCATGTAGTAATGCTGTATTTGCATTGGTCACTATATTCTTAAAAAATGGTTCTCTAGTATTATTAAATAATAAATTTGGGTTATAGACTGCGATACCATTCATTTTTTCTCCTTTTAGCGTAAGCGAAAGTCCCTTATCCACCTCTATAGCTTGATAAGGATATTGACAATTTGCATCTAAATAGCGTCCTATCCAACCTGTTTTTAAATACTCGCCAGCACTACTTGCCGTATGCCATATATCAGAACTACGAAAATGCGATCTATTAGGGTTTGGGTATCCAACATTATTAATCAAACATAATTCTCCTTGGTCATAGAGCTTTGCTAGAGCTTTCAAATTGTCATTAAAAGCCAAATTATCCTGAATACGTATTGTAGCTTCTCTAGACTTAGCAATATTGGGACGTAAGCGATGATAGATATCATTTCCTACTGGCACTATTGTATTAAGTCCATCGTTACCTCCTGAT
>NZ_JAXCFK010000198.1:0-507 GCF_056150025.1 Micromonospora aridisoli
AAATGACTTCTAAATTGTCTGCCATCTTCCAATTGGGCAAAAAACCAGTAATCTGCTGCTGGCATGTTGCGACCGTTATAAGTACCGTCCCATCCTATATTTTCTGAAGAGATTGTCTTTATTAATTTTCCATAACGATCAAAAATGTTAATGGTCATTTCTGGCAAATCTCTGTTCACATCTATAACGTTCCAAGTTTGATTCTCTGAATCTCCGTTTGGAGTAAAGAATTTTGGAAATCCAAATAGTTGAATGTCCACAAATGCAGGATCACAACCACCGTTTATGTTACGTACATATACTGTGTGTGGACCAAAGGGTACTTTGGTAAATAGATTACTGCTTTGGTAATTAAAATCATTATCAAGGCTGTACTCATAAGTTCCTGGTTTTGTAACCTCAACTGTTATGGTATTATCACTGATAGAAATTGTATCGCCATCGTTTAGAATAATGTCATCTTCTGTGAGTGCTTCGATTCCTTCTAGGGTCACAGGTTCTGATTCA
>NZ_JAXCFK010000199.1:0-507 GCF_056150025.1 Micromonospora aridisoli
TTCGTATCATGGATGATCAGGTCGAAGTTAGGTACTCGCGTGGCGGTCCGCTACAATGGAAAAGCGCGACGGATCAAAACGTCAAGCAAATGCACGCCCTGAAGACATACCTTTCGGACATGCATGTCGACGTCTTCGCGCGTAGATGCATGATTTTTCCGAGCCTCGGTTCGATTTCCGCGCCAAGCGCTGTCGCGGGTGCTTTCAGTGGTCACCAGCTGATGAGCGCGATCGCTGCGTCTTCACCGCTCTTAGAACGCCGTGGACAGGGGCTTCTTTCGGCATGTGACAGGGTAACGATCGAGAAAGCCCTTGCGGCGCCAGTATTCAAGAAAGCGATCCCAACACGTATGGACCGCGAACGCATGGATCGTTTGGCCGCGAAGAACCCGGCCATCGACGGCATAATCCAAACATTGGGAGACGGAACTGTGTTCTTGCGCGGTTTTGCTGGAACCGGGAAGACGGTCCTGCTTCTTCAGGCAGCATGGAAACTGTTTCGCGCGG
>NZ_JAXCFK010000200.1:0-506 GCF_056150025.1 Micromonospora aridisoli
GGCTACGCGGCCCTGGGGGTCGACGAACGACGCCGGACGCTGGACGCGATCCGCGACGAGCTGGTCGCCGCGCACGGCGAACTCGGTCGCCCCGACGTGCCCGCCCCGCGCACCCTGCTCTACGAGGACGCCACCCTGGACACCCGGGCGCCGGTCGTCGCCGACCGGACGCGCTGGGAACGCGACGTGCTGCCCGGCCTGCGCGCCCTCGCCGCGATCATGCCGGTCTTCGACATCAACCTGCCCCGCCGGCTCGCCACCCGGGGTTTCTTCCGGGCCCGGTACGGCGCGGGCGGGCGCTGCGACGACCTGCTGACCTTCGCGCACGAGTTCCAGCAGGACTTCTTCGAGCACTACACCGGCCGGATGATGCGCCGACGCGCCTTCGACGCGGACAACCGCTACGTGCGGCAGGAGAACTGGTTCGGCCAGGAGGAGATCACCGCGCTGGACGACGCCCGGGTCGAGGTGGCCCGGCGGATGAGCGAGGCGTACCGGCGACTTCC
>NZ_JAXCFK010000201.1:0-505 GCF_056150025.1 Micromonospora aridisoli
GATGGCGGTCCACGGGCCGCCGACACCGGTGTAGCCGCGGTTGCAGCCGTTGTCCTGCGCCCCGCCGACCTTCAGCACCGGATCGGTCTCCGCGACGTCGACGGTGTAGAACTGCGTGTACGGCTCGTAGGTCGACTTGACCCAGCCGCTCGCGCCGTTGGCCTCCGACCGGTAGAAGCCGCCGTCGTTGCCGAGGTAGACCCGGCCGGGCACCTTCGCGTCCCAGCGCATCGCGTGCTGGTCGGCGTGCACGCCGCCCACCGACGAGAAGCTCTGCGCGCCGTTGGTGGAGCGCATCAGGTTCACCCCGGTCAGGAACACGTGGTCGGCGTCGCCGGGGTCGACGAAGAGCTTGCCGAACCACCAGCTGAACGTGGACTGCGACGCCTGCCCGGCCGTCACCGGCGTCTGTGTCCAGCTGTCCCCGCCGTCGTCGGAGCGGTAGAAGGCGCGGAACGGGCCGAGCGCCGTGCCGACGTACGCGTAGAGGCGCTGCGGGTCGTTC
>NZ_JAXCFK010000202.1:0-504 GCF_056150025.1 Micromonospora aridisoli
CGACTGCACCGCCAGGTGCAACGCCACAAGCGACGACGAACACGCCGTGTCCACCGACACCGCCGGCCCCTCCAACCCCAACGCGTACGCCACCCGACCCGACACCACACTCGCGGCGTTGCCCGTGCCCGCGAAGCCCTCCACCTCGTCCCCCGCCACCATCAGCAGGGCCCCATAGTCCTGACCATTCGTGCCCACGAACACCCCTGTTCGCGAACCCCGAAGAACCCCAGGCTCAACCCCTGCCCGCTCGACCGCCTCCCACGAAACCTCCAGCAACAACCGCTGCTGCGGGTCCATCGCCAAGGCCTCACGGGGGGAAATCCCGAAGAAACCGGCATCAAACTCCGCCGCCTCGTAGAGGAAGGCGCCGCTGCGGACGTAGGAGGTGCCGGTGGAATAGGGGTCGGGGTCGTAGAGGCGCTCGACGTCCCAACCCCGATCGCCGGGGAGGTCGGACACGGCGTCACGGCCGGCGTGCAGCATCTGCCAGAACCGCTCGGG
>NZ_JAXCFK010000203.1:0-503 GCF_056150025.1 Micromonospora aridisoli
TACCAAAGCCTTTAATTTTCTGAAACTTAGTAACTGCATTACCATCTGTAAGACTAGCCGCATACTTACAAACACTGAGATTTCGGAGATATACATCTTGATTCTTGTAGTCAAAATTTTCTCCTTCTGCTTTTAGAATGAGGTTGTCATAATTAGACAGGGTATTATCATGATAATTAGAAACTGCATTGCAATAGGTGTCTAGCAAAGTGGTAAGGATTTCGTAACCTGCTATTTCTTTGTCTACTACTTCGGTACTTTGATAAATTTTGTCTATACTGATCTTCAGAATATCATTTATCTGTGCCTCATAGGCACTTTTGTCTAACAATGCAATGTCAAAAGTACCTGATAGGATCGCCTCTTCGTTGGCAATAAAAGTATTTGCAGCTTCTTGGATCAAAGTATTGATTGCCAAAGCTCTCAAATAACTTAGACGATCTGGCATTGTTTGCAAACTATGATATTTGGACGTATTTATTGTATTCTTGACTAAATTGATC
>NZ_JAXCFK010000204.1:0-503 GCF_056150025.1 Micromonospora aridisoli
TCCCACTGGCGCTGCTGGCCATCGTGGTCTGCTACCACGTCATGCGGCTGGTGCCGTTCCAGCGCCGTGACCACGCCATCGACTGGCTCGGGGCGGGGCTGTTGGTGGCCGGGGTGAGCAGCCTGCTGCTGGCGCTGAGCTGGGGCGGCAACGAGTACGCGTGGGGCTCCGGTGTCATCATCGGGCTGTTCGCGGCCGGTGCGGTGCTCGCCGTGCTCTTCGTGCTCCAGGAGTCCCGCGTTGCGGAGCCGATCCTGCCCCTGCGCCTGTTCCGCAACCGCACCTTCTCGCTGGCGAACCTCAGCGGGTTCGTGCTCGGTCTGGTGATGTTCGGGTCGATCATCTTCATCCCGCTCTACCTCCAGATCGTCAAAGGCGCCTCGCCGACCAAGAGCGGCCTGCTCATGCTGCCCATGATGGCCGGCATCATCTTCACCTCGATCATCACCGGGCGGGCCATGAGCCGGATCGGCCGGTACAAGTGGTTCCCGGTGGCCGGCGCG
>NZ_JAXCFK010000205.1:0-502 GCF_056150025.1 Micromonospora aridisoli
TGTTCGGGGTGCCGCTCGACGAGGTCACGCCCGACCAGCGGCGCAAGATCAAGGCGATGAACTACGGCCTGGCGTACGGGCTGAGCGCGTTCGGCCTCTCCCAACAGCTCGGGATCAGCACCGAGGAGGCGCGCGGCCTGATGGAGGACTACTTCTCCGGGTTCGGCGGCGTCCGCGACTACCTCCAGGAGGTGGTGGCCCGCGCCCGCCACGACGGCTACACCTCGACGATCCTGGGTCGCCGCCGTTACCTGCCGGACCTGGGCAGCGACAACCGGCAGCGGCGGGAGATCGCCGAGCGGATGGCCCTCAACGCCCCGATCCAGGGCTCCGCGGCCGACATCATCAAGGTCGCCATGCTGCGGGTCGACGCCGCGCTGCGCGAGGCCGGGCTCACCTCCCGGATGCTGCTGCAGGTGCACGACGAGCTGGTCTTCGAGGTGGCCCCGGGCGAGCGGCCGGCGCTGGAGGAGCTGGTGCGCCGGGAGATGGGCGCGGCCCA
>NZ_JAXCFK010000206.1:0-502 GCF_056150025.1 Micromonospora aridisoli
ATCACGCCGCCCAGCCAGAGCTGCTCGTCGTACGCCCGGAAGCCGTGCACGAGCGCGGCCACCGACTGGCCCATCGCGCCCACGTCCACGACAAGCACCACCGGGCTGCGCAGCGCGGTGGCGACGGCGGCGGTGGACTCGCTCTCCGGCCGGCCGGCCACCGAGTCGTAGAGCCCCATGGTGCCCTGGACCAGCGCGAACCCGGCCCCGGCCGCGCCGTGCGCGAAGAGCGGGGCGATCCGCTCCGGGCCGACCAGCCGGGGGTCGAGCGTGCGTCCGGGCCGGCCGGCGGCCAACCCGAGGTACGCCGCGTCCACCTGGTCCGGCCCGACCTTGAACCCGGCCACCGGGATCCCCCGGTCGGTGAGCGCCGCGAGCAGGCCGAGGGAGACGGCGCCGGTGCCGTGCCCCGAGGAGGGCGCGCTGAGCACGACGCGCGGCACGACGGTCATCATCGACTCCTGGTCTGGGGTGGTTTCCGCCCGCGTGACCATACCCGCCC
>NZ_JAXCFK010000207.1:0-502 GCF_056150025.1 Micromonospora aridisoli
CGAACCGTCGTGCACGACCCGCCCGTGGTCGATCACCACGAGCCGGCGGCAGAGCCGCTCGATGTCGGCCAGGTCGTGGGTGGTGAGCACCAGGGTCGTGTCACCCGCCCGGTCCAGCTCGGCGAGGAAGCCCCGCACGGCCTGCCGGCTCACCACGTCCAGGCCGATGGTCGGCTCGTCCAGGAAGAGGACCTCCGGGCCGTGCAGCAGCGCGGCGGTCAGCTCGCCGCGCATCCGCTGGCCGAGGGAGAGCTGGCGGACCGGGACGTCCAGGAACGCGTCCAGGTCGAGCAGGTGCCGGCAGCGGCGCAGCCGGGCGGCGTGCTCGCCGGGCGGCACCCGGTAGACGTGCCGGAGCAGGTCGAAGGAGTCCCGCAGCGGCAGGTCCCACCACAGCTGCGACCGCTGCCCGAAGACCACGCCGATGCGCAGGGCGAGGCGGGTGCGCTGGGCGACGGGGCGCAACCCGCAGACGCGGACCTCGCCGGCGCTGGGGGTCAGC
>NZ_JAXCFK010000208.1:0-502 GCF_056150025.1 Micromonospora aridisoli
CTCTACCTCTTTTTTAAGTGCTGTACGTTCTTCTGCTACTATATCTTCTTTGTAAGTTTCTAAGACACTTCTCGTATCCTGTGCGCTGATTGATAACACGGATACAGCCATAACAAAAAAGGTTATGCATTCTATAATCCTATTCATAATTGTTCGTTTTTTTTCATACATTCTCTTGAGCGCATCTGTATGCGCTCAAATAAAAGTGATTAATTTGATTGAAAAATTTGATTAACGGATGACCTACTCCACTAGCGTCGCATTGCAGTTCGCACCTTGTTAAAACTTGTTTTAAGCGCTTCAAAAACTTGTTCTTTAAAGGACTGATCTAGTTCTGCTTCTACATCGAGTAGTAGTGCAGTAGCATCCACACCTTGTTGTCCTTTGTAATATTTATGCGTTAAAATTTGCTCTTGCGCTTCTCGCAAAAGCGCATCAATTTCTGCATCAGTAACCTCTTCATTCTCTTTCTCCAACAAAGTAATCACTGTTGTCAGCGCTA
>NZ_JAXCFK010000209.1:0-500 GCF_056150025.1 Micromonospora aridisoli
GTGGGCGGCATCGCCTTCCTGATCGACTTCGCACTCTTCAACTACCTGGCCTTCGTCCAGGGCGCGGAGCAGGTCACCGCGAAGATCATCTCGACGGTCCTCGCCGCCACCATCGCCTTCCTGGGCAACCGCTTCTGGACGTGGCGACACCGCCAGCGCAACAACCCCGCGCGCGAGTACGCTCTCTTCTTCTTCTTCAACGGCGTCGGCCTGGGCATCGCGGTCGCCTGCCTCGCGATCAGCCGCTACGGGCTGGGCAGCCTCTGGCCGGAGGTGTTCCGGACCCCGCTCGCCGACAACAGCGCCAGCTTCGTCGTCGGCACCGGGCTCGGCACGCTGTTCCGGTTCTGGTCCTACCGGCGGTTCGTCTTCCCCGAAGCGGGAACCCCAGCGGTGCCGGAAGTGAAGCACGACCGAGACCACGGGGCGTGACCTGCCGCCCATCCCGTCCGGCCGGAACCTGCCGGCCCAACTCACTGCCCTAAGGTGTTCCGCATGCG
>NZ_JAXCFK010000210.1:0-499 GCF_056150025.1 Micromonospora aridisoli
GTGCGCGCGATGCCGGACTGGACCTCGTCGACGACGAACACGGCGCCGTTGTCGGTGCACCACTCGGACAGCGCGGGCAGGAAGCCGTCGGCCGGCACGATGAACCCGCCCTCGCCCTGGATGGGCTCGATCACGACGGCGGCCACGTTCTCGGCGCCGACCTGCTTCTCCACCTGGAGCAGCGCGCGGCGGGCGGCCTCGGCGCCGGTCATGCCCTCCGGGTCCCGGAACGGGTAGGACACGGGCACGCGGTAGACCTCGCCGGCGAACGGGCCGAAGCCCTGCTTGTAGGGCATCACCTTGGCGGTCATCGCGAGGGTCATGTTCGTGCGCCCGTGGTAGGCATGGTCGAAGACGACCACGGCCTGGCGGCCGGTGTGCACGCGGGAGATCTTCACGGCGTTCTCGACGGCCTCGGAGCCCGAGTTGAACAGCGCGGCCTTCTTCGGGTGGTCGCCGGGGGAGAGCTCGGCGAGCTTCTCCGCGACGGCCACGTAGC
>NZ_JAXCFK010000211.1:0-499 GCF_056150025.1 Micromonospora aridisoli
CATCGGCACCGGCATCTTCACCCTCACCGGCATCGAGGCCCGGGACAGCGCCGGCCCCGGCGTGGTGATCTCCTTCGCCATCGCCGGCGTGGTCGCGCTGCTCGCCGCGCTCTGCTACGCCGAACTCGCCTCCAGCGTGCCGACCGCCGGCAGCGCCTACACCTACGCGTACGCGACCATGGGCGAGATCGTCGCCTGGATCATCGGCTGGGACCTGCTGCTGGAGTTCGCGCTCGGCGCGGCGGTGGTGGCCCGCGGCTGGTCCGGCTACCTCGCCGACCTGTTCGGCCTGCCGAGCGCCTGGTTCGCCGAGGAGGGAAGCATCGTCAACCTCGGCGCGATCGGCATCGTGCTGCTGCTCGGCGTGGTGGCCATCGTCGGCATCCGGGAGTCCGCCCGGTTGACCAACCTGCTGGTGCTGGTGAAGGTGGGCCTCTGCGTCTTCGTCGTGCTCGCCGGGGCGTTCTTCGTCAAGGCCGCCAACCTGACCCCGTTCGTC
>NZ_JAXCFK010000212.1:0-498 GCF_056150025.1 Micromonospora aridisoli
ACGGAGGCCGTGGTGTCGAGGTGGTCTTTCAGCCAGGAGATGGTGAATTTCATTGTTTTTCTCTCTTTCTAGAGAAGACTTCGGCCGAGGGAACCTGACCTCCGGCATACGTAAGTGCGAGATCGCTTCTCATGGAATCGTTCAGTGTCACGATCTTTTCAACGGCGGTTTTCTCTGACGTTTCAATTTCAGCGTCGGGGGCGCCATCTGAGATAGCAACTCGAAGCGCCTTCAACGCGTCGATAGCCGCATCTGATTTCAGTCCCGTTTGGGAAGACGTGATCAGCCCAAACCGACCATGAAGGTCTGCGTCAAATACAGGCGAATTTCCTTTGCGGATACGATCCAAGTTGTCGGTCAGAGCACCAGCATAATCAAGATAGACCTGCAACCGCCCCTCGGAAAGGTTCCGGAATGCACGCCGTACCTTCCAGATAAGGTAAATGCCTGCGATGACGAGCAACCCAAGCAATATTTGTATGATAAGCATCCCTACCG
>NZ_JAXCFK010000213.1:0-498 GCF_056150025.1 Micromonospora aridisoli
GGCTGCGGCACAGAGCCTACCTTATACAAAGACCTACCTGCTATTGTGCGTTTGGGAAAACACTATAAGGTGCCTTATATTTCTCTAACAACGAATGCAAATCTTTTGAACGAAGAAAAAATAATCGCTTTGCTAGATGCAGGTCTTGATGAGTTTACGATTTCTTTGCACGGCGTGACCAAGGAAACCTATGAAACCTTTATGGGTAAAGGAGATTATAGTGTTTTTATGAATGTCTTTAAGACTTTTGGAAAATTAAAGAAGACCTATAATTTTAGAGTTCGGATTAATTACACCTTCAATAAAGATAACTTTTATGAACTAAAGGAGTTTTTTACTCATTTTGATAAAAAAAGTTTTGATATCCTTCAATTACGACCTATCAAAAGGTTACATAATGCAGATTATACCAATATTGATTTAGGAGCTATCGAAGACGATTACGAAGGTATTATCACTGCTTTTAAGGAAGAATGCAAAACGAATGATATAATCTTG
>NZ_JAXCFK010000214.1:0-498 GCF_056150025.1 Micromonospora aridisoli
CCCACGAACTCTCCACCCCGGCCAGCGTCGCGCCGGTCGCCGCGTGACCACCGCCCGACACACGAGGAAGGCCACCCGTTGGACACCCCGACCCCGATCACTCCTCGCGTGCTGCGCGTCGAGGAAGCCGCCCATGCCCTAGGCATCGGCCGATCACTTGTCTACGACCTCATCCGCTCCGGCCGGCTCCGCTCCTTCAAAGTCGGCAGCCGCCGCCTCATCCCCGCCGCCGCCATCGACGATGCCATCACCATGCTCACCGAGGAAGCCGCCTGATGCCCAGACAGCCCAAACCCCGCCCGACCAACGCCCGGCGCAACCCCAACGGCGAAGGCTCCATTTACCAACGCGCCAGCGACGGCCGCTGGGTCGGACAGGCATACGTCCTCACCACCGACGGCACCCGCAAACGGAAGTTCGTCTACGGCGCGACCTGGGACGAAGCCCACGCCAAGCTCATCGAGCTGAAGGCAAAATCCCAGCGCGGCATACCCGTTC
>NZ_JAXCFK010000215.1:0-498 GCF_056150025.1 Micromonospora aridisoli
CTGGCTCAGGCTATCCAGTGACTGAACGGCCTCGACCTGTTTGGACGATAGCGATCGGGCATCCGCCAGGTCGGCGATCGCATCCTCGAGCGCGTCGGCCACCGTTCACGGTTGAGCTAATCGACGCTCAGGAGTGTTAGCGACGATGGATTCACTGCGTATCTAGGTGTCCGCCGGGGTCACGGTCACGAGCAGGCGCGAGCATCATCATGGCCCGGTGCTTGTTCCAGACAATGCCCAATCGAAAGCTGAAGGCGCACCAGAGCTGGCTTTCCAATACTAGCCAAAAAGCGGACCTCCTGGAGGTCCGCTAAGAGTCAAAATCCGACTTTCGCCCCCTCGTTTAGCCGGCACGAACGAACTCCGACGCCAGGCGCGACAGGTCCAGGATCTTGGTCGCAAGGCCCGCCGTCTCGTACTCACTCGTAATCGACGCTAAGCGGGATCGCGGCGGTTACCTCGGTCAGGATGAGGGTACCGGAGCGGCGTAGGGATCCG
>NZ_JAXCFK010000216.1:0-498 GCF_056150025.1 Micromonospora aridisoli
TTATCTGATGAGATGTTAAATAGAAGTGCATCTAAACAATTAGAAGACCCGAATCTCAATGTATCCCTTGTTAACAATAAACGTTGTATTCTTATTGATTTTGGTGGTCCCAACGTTGCAAAACCTTTACATGTAGGACATTTACGCTCTCTCATAATTGGAGAGAGTGTACGACGTATTTTTGCCATTCAAGGATACAACATAATTTCGGATTTACATTTAGGAGACTGGGGGCTGCAAATGGGGATGCTAATCTCTGAAATTGAAATTAGATACCCCAATCTACGATGTTTTGATGAGCTAAATCCGTCTTTGTCAATTGACTCTTTGAAATGTATAGAGGAGTTGGATAGTTTATATCCTGAAGCATCTAAAGCTTGTCAAAATGATCCAGAACGGATGCAATTTGCTCGAAAAGTTACTGCTGCCTTACAAGCAGGTCATGTTGGTTATAGACTTCTATGGGAAAAATTGCGTTCGATATCGCTGAGTAAGCAG
>NZ_JAXCFK010000217.1:0-497 GCF_056150025.1 Micromonospora aridisoli
GTGACAGTCGCCCCGGGCGCCACGGTCAGCGGCGCGGCGGAGGTCGGCGGCGTCATCGCCACCGGCGCGGTGATCGCCACCGTCGGCGGGACGCCGGTGGCCGAGACGGTCCAGTCCCGGGTGTCGCCGCGCAGGTCGCTCTGCCCGACCGTGTCGACGGCCGTGGCGGTCATCCGCCACTGCCCCTCGATCGGCAACGTCACCTCGTACTGCCAGGTGGCGGACTTCGCGCCGATCACGTCCGGCTCGCCGCGGAACGTGTTGTAGACCGCCGCGACGCTGCCGTCGTCCTGGAGGTAGCGGTTGTCCGGGGTGCGGAACGAATAGATCATCGAGCTGGCGCCCTGTTCGTCGGTGGCGGTGCCGCTGGCCACGAAGCTCTTCGTGGCGAGCAGTCCGGCGGCCGGCGCGCTGATCCGGGTCGACGGCGGGAGATCGTCGAAGCGGAACGCCTCGATCTTCTTGATCGCCTTCGTGGTGTCGCCGGTCCCGTCGCG
>NZ_JAXCFK010000218.1:0-497 GCF_056150025.1 Micromonospora aridisoli
GGTCAAATTTTATCTCATTTTAGGTCGATAACAAAAAGTCAGGATGCGTTTATAAACTCCAAAATATCACCAATAAAAACGGCACTACTAAAAAACACCTTTACAACTTGAATTTACTTAAAACGAAGACACGTTTTTTCTTTTGCAATTGACTTCTTATCGTATCTCAAAAAAAGGCTATCCTTACACTCGTACAGAAATACCATTTTATTTTAATATCTCATCCATCTCAATAGTTCTTTATAGCTAGGTTTTTTACCATACATCAAAATCCCTATACGGTATATCTTGGCTGCTATCCATGCAACACCGATTATGCTAAGAAATAATATAAAAACAGAAATTGCAATTTCCCACCAAGCAATTCCAAAAGGAATCCTCATCAACATAACAATAGGAGAGGTAAAAGGAAACATAGAAAAAATCACAGAAACCATTCCATGAGGGTTTTCTATTACCACAAAAGCACCTATATAAAAACCAAGAACCAATAGCAT
>NZ_JAXCFK010000219.1:0-496 GCF_056150025.1 Micromonospora aridisoli
GGGCAGTCGGCGGCGGTGCACTCCGCAGTGTTGGTGGCGCAGTCGGACATCATCGTCACGCTGGACGGAGACGGTCAGAATCCGCCCGACCAGATCGCGGGTCTGTTGGCGAAGTTTGTGGATGCTGACCCTGATCTGGCCTTGGTTGCCGGGCAGCGCGCCAAGCGCAATGATACGCTGGCTAAACGCTGGGGGTCCAAGTTCGCCAACTGGCTGCGTGGGGCGCTGCTGAAAGATGGGACGCGTGACACGGGCTGTGGCCTGAAGGCCTACCGCCGTCAGGCGTTTCTGGCGCTGCCCTATTTCGATCACATGCACCGCTACCTGCCCGCGCTGTTCCTGCGCGATGGCTGGAAGATTGATCATGTCGACATCACCCACCGTCACCGTGAAGCCGGACAGTCCAAGTATAACAACCTGAACCGCGCGCTTGTGGGGATCTCGGATTTGATGGCCGTTTCATGGCTGATCCGGCGACGCAAGAAAGTGCGTCGCG
>NZ_JAXCFK010000220.1:0-495 GCF_056150025.1 Micromonospora aridisoli
ATATACGGATTCATAGTTTTTTGAAAAGAGAAGTTTGTTGATAAAATAGGTTTGAAAAAGTGGAAGAGAACCCACTCTAAAAAAACAAGGCGTAGTCCGAAAAGCCTTATGAGTAGGAGTAATAACTAAATTATAATAGTATGAGTAAGATAATAGTATTTAAATTCAATACCACTCAGAAGATGGGTAAAGGTGATGGGAGTATTGACGGAAAAGCAGGGACAGCAACAATAACAAGTTGGGATACAGGTGAAAAGGCGAGCCTATTGGTAAATACAAAGTATACCCTAAAAAGTCAAGGCAAAATATATAGCTGTAATTGTATAGACAATAATTTGCCAGCTCGATTTGATAATGTAGAATAAAAATAACGCTAGGAGACTCAAAAATTATTTAAACGAATAAATCAATAAAACTATCAAAATCATGGACAAAATTAAATTAAATTTCATCAATAAATCAGGAGACACTAATAATAGTAGTGTTGTAATTTTT
>NZ_JAXCFK010000221.1:0-495 GCF_056150025.1 Micromonospora aridisoli
TAAAAGTAAAGGATAAGGGTACTCAGTATTTGGAAAAAACATGCCCTGATTTTGTAACGATTTATTATCATATAAAGGATTGCAAATTTGAAGACTACGACTTGGTGCTGTATGTTGGTTATGAATTGATAGAAACTCAAGTTCCGGTCTTTTCATATTATCCACCTTGTATTGCAATAGGCAGTGGTTGTGCCAAAGATATTGCCCCAGCACTATTAAGAATGGGTTTAGAAACAGCATTAAAAAATGAAAATATAGCCATAGAAAGTGTGTATGCTATCGGCTCTGCTACGATTAAAAATAACGAACAGGCTTATCTTGATTTTGCAGCGCACTATGATATTGCTCTTATCACCTATACAGGTGACGAACTCAATACCATTACTGTTGCTAATCCATCAGAAGTTGTGAAGAAAAAAGTAGGAGTGTACGGAGTAGCCGAGGCAGCAGCTGCACTTATGACAGCACAGTCCAAGTGGATTACTGAAAAAACAA
>NZ_JAXCFK010000222.1:0-495 GCF_056150025.1 Micromonospora aridisoli
GCGGATCCGTGCGGGTGACCGGGGGCAGCGGCTGGCCGGTGCCGCCGGCCGGGTCGGCGTAGCGGGCCGCGTGCTCCCGGACGGCCACCCGGTAGGCGGCGAGCCGCGCGCTCATCACCGTGTGCACGTCGAACGCGGTCAGCTCGCGCGGGCCACGGGGCCCGGGCAGGCGCAGCCGGGCGGTCTTGAGCGGGGCCTGTTCGAGCGGGTCGTCGACGAAGCGGGTGAAGACGCCCGCGTGCACCGACACCAGCGCCTGCGCGCGCTGGTACGTCTCCTCCTCGGTGGCGGCGTCGGGCGCCGGGGCGGTGGGATCGACGTCCCGGCAGACCGGGCAGGCCGGGTGCGGCAGCACGGGCTCGCGGGCCGCCTCCAGGGTGGACCGGTCGAGGACCAGCACCCCGCCGTCGGTGTCCGGCGCGAGCGCGCCGGTGAGCACGCGGAACAGCTCGAAGGCGGCGGCGTTGCCGATCATCCGTGCGGTGACCTCGGGCA
>NZ_JAXCFK010000223.1:0-494 GCF_056150025.1 Micromonospora aridisoli
TAGCACACTCATTGACGATCATTTCCTATCGCTACTTTTCGCTGAATGCACACCCTAGTTTTCTAGGTTCACTGACTTTTCATCCGCATATCGCTATGCGACGCGACTATAAATTTAATCGATAGTAAAGTTATTCTCCATGCATAACCATTTGATCACGTCCAGGTTTATATTGTCACTGTTCCATATCTTAGTGATATTGTTACTGTACTCCCCGATATTGATTCCATAAGCAAGAGTTAGTGCTTCATAGATGTTTCTGCTATTAATCTCTTGTTTCTGGGCTACAGACATTTCATAATACAAAGGAACGATGTTCTCCATATTACGTTTGGCAATATTGACGATTAGCTCATCAGAAATAATTAAGGCCTTATCCCCGTCATTGTCAAACTGCAGCAGCTTGGATATCGGATCATGAATGCTGGTATAAACACCTGGGGTAATGAACCACTTATCATATTCCTCGTCTTTCTTGTTCCATCTAACTCCAT
>NZ_JAXCFK010000224.1:0-493 GCF_056150025.1 Micromonospora aridisoli
CGGGCCGGCACGGCGGCGGCCGCGGCCCGGTCGAGCAGCCAGAGCGTACGGCCCACGCCGTGCACGCCCGCGGCGGGCAGCTGCACGGGCCCGGCGCCGGCCAGGGCCATGCCCACGGCCCGGGCCTTGTCCGCGCCGCTCGCCACCAGCCAGACCTCCTCGGCCGTGTTGATGGTCGGCAGGGTCAGCGTGGTGCGGACGGGCGGCGGCTTCGGGCTGCCCCGCACCGCGCTGACCGGTCGGCTCTCGTAGTGCACGGGGTGCTCCGGGAAGACCGAGGCGACGTGCCCGTCCTCCCCGACGCCGAGCATGAGCACGTCGAAGTGCGGCAGCGCGGCGGTGCCGGGCCGGGCGGCGGCGGCCAGTTCGGCCGCGTACCGGGCGGCGCCCTCCTCCGGGTCGGCCCCGGCGGGGCCGTCGGAGGCCGGCATCGGGTGCACCCGGGCCGGGTCCAACGGCACCACGTCGAGCAGCGCCGCGCGGGCCTGCGTCT
>NZ_JAXCFK010000225.1:0-493 GCF_056150025.1 Micromonospora aridisoli
TTGCCAAAATCATTATAATATAAATCGTTATCGGAGTATCCAACAATGGCCAATAATTGGCGAATACTCATAAAACCTCGGCGGTGGATATCGGATTTCATTCCGTCTACGCGTTGTTGGCAACGTTTAGTAAGGGAGATACCTTTGGAGAGTTGTTCGAATGATTCTTCGATTTTCCAAATTAAGACGTGAGTGTCTTCATCAACAGTTATACTTTTGTAAAGAGGCATTTATATTTTTAAAGTTATTACGTACATTTGCATTTCAAAAAAAATGTTTGAAATTGTCTAATATATTGTGGTTAACGAAATTAAATGAAATTTAGTTTTAAGACTGTTAATATTAGCTTCATTTAACAAAAAAAAAGCATTATGAGTTCAAGTACAATACCATACGTAAAATATAAAGTAAAAGATATTGCCTTAGCAGATTGGGGTAGAAAAGAAATCGAACTAGCAGAAGCCGAAATGCCAGGTTTGATGTCCTTGAGAGA
>NZ_JAXCFK010000226.1:0-492 GCF_056150025.1 Micromonospora aridisoli
CCTTCACCTTGCGCCTTGGCATATTTAGGACGGATCGTTCTTCTTTTTACAAGACTAGCAGGAGTGTATTCTAGTGTTTCGCTGATCTCTTCTCCGATTTTCTTTAGTCCCGTAGTGTCCTCTTCGGGTTCGATGATAACCTCTCTTACTGGAAGGTGCTCTGGCAGCGCATTGCGTCCTTGATGTTTTTTCTTGTCCCTGGTATAGGTAATGATTTCTTGCGGAGTTTCTTCTGCAGTCTCAGGGGTGTCTTCCCCAAAAAGTGACAACTGATCTATTACTGCTTGAGTAACAAAACTCTCAGATTTAAAACCATTAATAAGTTTGTAGACTCCAGCTAATTGTTCTTCTAAAGAAGTAATTCTCTTCTTTTGGTCTACATTCTCGACAAGTAGCTCTTGGTAGGTCATCGCAAGGCAAAAATAAAAAGCACCTTGCAAAAATGCAAACTAAAATAACTTTTTTTAGTAACGCATCTTACGAGTGATTTTG
>NZ_JAXCFK010000227.1:0-492 GCF_056150025.1 Micromonospora aridisoli
AATATGCGCTTCTAATGAGTTCTTGTTAATAGCATCATATTTACCAACAATATACTCTCCCATTTTTTCAGCGCTCACAACTCGCTCTTTGTTAATAAACAAACACTCTGTAATTTTATATTCTGTTGGCGTTAATTCTATGGGTTGGTTTTTATAACTAAACACTTTGGCTTGCAAATCAACAACAAAGTCATTAATGGTAATAATATTGGAAGATCTTAACAGCTCACCTCTTCGGGTTAATGCGATAATTCGGGCGTGTAATTCGTCAAATGAAAAAGGCTTTGTCATGTAATCGTCAGCACCAGTAAATAAGCCGTCGATTCGATCATTGATTTGATCTTTTGCTGATAAGATTAATACTTTGCTTTGTTTGTTATGTGTTCTTAAGGTTTTTAATATTGATAAACCATCAACACTTGGCAACATTAAATCTAAAATAATAACGTCGTACTCATCAGCTAGTGCCATAGCTAATCCGTCTGCACCATC